>JAZQQJ010000077.1:0-9267 GCA_045629005.1 Lachnospiraceae bacterium | reverse complement strand
ACCGCCCGACAAATCCGTTGACGGGTGCCCAAGTTCGAGATATGAAAGCCCTACTTCATTCAATGTCTCAACTTTACGTTTTAATGATGGAACATTACCGAAGAATTTTACAGCCTCTTCCACGGTCATGTCAAGAACATCATATATTGATTTTCCCTTATATTTTACTTCAAGTGTTTCTCTGTTATAACGTTTGCCCTTGCACACTTCACACGGAACGTAAACGTCCGGAAGGAAGTTCATTTCGATTTTTATTATTCCGTCGCCGTTGCACGCTTCGCATCGTCCGCCCTTAATATTAAAGGAAAAACGGCCCTTTGCATAACCGCGCTGCCTTGCATCGGTTGTGGACGCAAAAAGATCACGCACGGGATCGAATATGCCGGTATAGGTTGCAGGATTGGAACGAGGAGTCCTTCCTATAGGCGATTGATCGATATCAACGACCTTATCCAGCTGCTCTATGCCTTCTATTCTTTCGCACCTTCCCGGTACGGTCTTTGCTCTGTTAAGCTCCTTGGCAAGTGTTTTATAGATAATCTCGTTTACAAGCGAGCTCTTGCCCGAGCCGGATACACCTGTAACACATGTAAAAACGCCAAGCGGCACGTCAACATCGATGTTCTTCAGGTTATGTTCCTGAGCACCCTTAACCTTAAGCCACCCTGTAGGAACACGTCTCTTTGACGGAACTTCAATCTTCTTTCTTCCGGAAAGATATGCGGCGGTAATGGAGTTCTCGCACTTCATTACTTCTTCGGGAGTACCCGCGCAGACAACCTGCCCTCCGTGAACTCCCGCACCCGGTCCTATATCGACAAGGTAATCGGCTGCAAGCATCGTCTCCTCATCATGTTCAACGACAATAAGTGTATTGCCAAGGTCACGAAGACGTTTTAAGGATTCAAGAAGTTTACCGTTGTCACGCTGGTGAAGACCAATACTCGGCTCATCAAGTATGTAAGCGACTCCGACAAGACCGGAGCCTATCTGTGTGGCAAGCCTTATTCTCTGAGCCTCACCGCCCGAAAGCGAGCCTGCGGGTCGGGAAAGAGTAAGATAATCAAGTCCTACGTCTATAAGAAACTTAACACGTCCTTTAATCTCCTTAAGAACGGCTGCTCCTATTGTCTTCTGCATTTCAGTAAGCTCAAGATTCTCGAAGAATCCGGGAAGGTCTCTTATCGGATAATCCGTTATTTCTGAAATGTTTTTATTGCCGACGGTTACGGCAAGTATTTCAGGCTTCAGACGTTTTCCTTTACATGTCTCGCAAGGAGTCTGAACCATATAGCTTTCATATTCTGCCTTTGTGTATTCGGAAGAAGTCTCACGATATTTTCTTTCCTCGCTCTTAACGAGGCCCTCAAATTTAATCGGATATACACCCGACCCACGCTGTCCTTCATAATAGACATCTACGCTGTCATCCGCACCGTAAAAAATCATATTCTGTACTTTTTCGGGGAGCTCATTAAATGGAGTGTCCAGAGAAAACTTATAATGTTTTGAAAGGGCAAGTAAAAGGCTTCCCGCAAAGGACTTCGTATCACCGCTTGAAAGCCAGCCCATTGCCTGTATGGCCCCCTGAGAAATACTTAAGTTTCTGTCAGGCACCATAAGCTCCGAAGAAAACTCCATTTTAACTCCAAGGCCGTTACAGGTCGGACAGGCGCCAAAAGGATTGTTAAAGGAGAACGAACGTGGCTCAACCTCCTGAATGCTTATGCCGCAATCAGGGCAGGCAAAGCTCTGCGAAAACATTCTCTCTTCACCATTCAAAAGGTCACATATAAGCAAGCCCTCAGAAAGTTTAAGTGCGGTCTCCACGGAATCACTCACACGTTGCTCAATGCCCGGCTTTGCGATAAGTCGGTCAACAACAAGTTCAATTGTATGCTTATTGTTTTTTTCGAGAGCAATCTCTTCGGAAAGGTCATAAATGTTACCATCAATACGAGCTCTTGCAAAGCCGGTCTTTTTGGCCTGTTCGAGCACCTTAACATGCTCGCCCTTACGTCCTCTTACAACAGGTGCAAGGAGCTGGAAACGCGTACCCTCCGGAAGTTTCATGATTTCGTCCGTCATCTGGTCGACGGTCTGTCGCTTAATCTCTCTTCCGCAATTCGGACAATGCGGTATGCCGATACGGGCATATAAAAGTCGGAAATAATCGTATATTTCGGTAACAGTACCAACAGTGGAACGCGGGTTCCTGTTTGTGGATTTCTGATCGATGGATATTGCCGGGGAAAGCCCTTCAATGCTCTCTACATCAGGCTTTTCCATCTGTCCGAGGAACTGACGCGCATATGAAGAGAGCGACTCCATATAACGTCTCTGCCCTTCGGCGTAGATTGTGTCAAACGCCAGAGAACTTTTTCCCGAGCCGGAAAGGCCGGTAAGCACAACAAACTCATCTCTCGGAATGTCAATATCCATATTTTTGAGATTGTTCTCTGACGCTCCTCGTATTTTTATAAATTTCTTTGCTTCATTAAACATTTTCTTTTCCTAAACCCTATAAATCCTATTTACCTGTCAGATGCTTTTTAAGATCAATAAGCTTGTCTCTGAGTTCCGCAGCCAGTTCGAAGTTCAGTTCCGCTGCCGCGGCATGCATCTTTCGTGTAAGCTTGTCCTCAAGCATACGAAGCTCATTCGTGGACATAGACTCAAAGTCCTTCTCAAGCTGTCCCTTAGGAGTTTCAATCTTCTTAGAGATACTGATAAGCTCGCGTACAGCCTTTTTGATAGTCTTCGGCGTAATGCCATGTGCCTTATTGTATTCATCCTGGATTTTACGTCTTCGGTTTGTCTCAGAAATAGCTCGGTCCATTGAGTCCGTAATCTTATCGGCATACATGATTACATGTCCGTCGACGTTTCTTGCGGCACGTCCGATAGTCTGAATAAGTGATGTTTCTGAGCGAAGGAAACCTTCCTTGTCGGCATCGAGGATGGCTATGAGCGAAACCTCGGGAATATCAAGCCCTTCTCTCAGAAGATTGATTCCGACAAGCACATCAAACGCATCAAGGCGTAAATCTCTTATAATTTCCGCACGTTCAAGCGTATCAATGTCAGAATGAAGATAACGGACACGAATGCCTATCTCTTTCAGGTACGCTGTTAAATCCTCCGCCATCTTTTTAGTAAGCGTTGTAACAAGCACCTTCGCACCGGCTTCGGTGGTCCTGTGTATCTCCGCAACAAGGTCGTCAACCTGTCCTTTTGTCGGACGTATTGAGACCTCCGGATCAAGAAGTCCTGTAGGTCTTATAACCTGCTCAACACGAAGGAGTTCGTGCTCCTCTTCATATACGGAAGGTGTTGCGGATACAAAGAGCATCTGACTGATATGGCCCTCAAACTCCTCAAAGCTTAACGGCCTGTTGTCCATTGCACTCGGAAGCCTGAAACCATAATCAATGAGTGTCTGCTTACGGGATCTGTTACCATTGTACATACCACCGACCTGAGGAATGGTAATGTGTGACTCATCGACAATAATGAGGAAATCATCCGGAAAGAAGTCGAGAAGTGTATACGGAGGCTCCCCCGGCTTCATACCCTCAAGATGCATTGTATAGTTCTCAATGCCTGAGCACATACCCGTTTCATGGAGCATCTCCATGTCATAGCAGGTGCGTTCGTATATTCTTTGTGCTTCAAGAAGTTTGCCCCTTTCTTTGAACCACTTAACACGCTCGTTCATTTCATCCTCAATGTCCTGAAGAGCCTTGTTCATTCTGTCCTGCTCAACAACATAATGTGATGCAGGGAATATTTCAACATGGCTGAGCGTGCACTTCGGGTGTCCGTTTACTACTTCAAACTCTGTAATGCGGTCAATCTCGTCTCCGAAGAACTCAATGCGGAGTGCGGTATCACTGTAAGACGCAGGATAAACTTCCACCGTATCACCGCGCACTCTGAAAGTACCTCGTTTAAAATCGATGTCATTTCTGGAGTACTGGATTTCAGCCAGCTTTCTGAGAACATCGTCTCTTTCTTTTTGCATTCCCGGACGCAGTGAAATGCTCATCTGCTGGTATTCGTCAGGACTGCCGAGGCCGTAAATACAAGAAACCGAGGCAACAACAATAACATCCTTCCTTTCGGAAAGTGCCGATGTGGCCGAATGACGAAGCTTATCTATCTCATCGTTTATGGCAGAATCCTTTTCGATATATGTGTCAGAGGAAGGGATGTATGCCTCAGGCTGGTAATAGTCATAGTACGACGTGAAGAATTCAACAGAATTTTCCGGAAAGAACTCCTTCATCTCGGAATATGTCTGAGCTGCAAGAGTTTTGTTGTGGCTGAGGATGAGAGTGGGCTTCTGAAGCTGTTCAATGACGTTCGCCATTGTGAACGTTTTACCGGAACCTGTTACACCAAGAAGCGTCTGGAACATATTGCCATCTTTAAAACCCTCAACAAGCTGTTTAATGGCTTCCGGCTGGTCACCTGTGGGCTTAAACTCCGAATGCAACTTGAACACAACTCTCACCTCCCTTTCTGTACATTCTGCATTTCCTTCTTCAGTAGTTCTGTGTTTCTTCCATTATACGGAAATTGATACGCATGAAGATAACACCATTTTTAAAAAAAGACAATACCTTAAGCAATCATCATTTATTCATGTTTTTTATGGTATTTATTCGTCTGTTTTCACAAGCGAAATTCTTCGTATTCTGCCGAATACCGGCGGTGTGTCAAAATGAATTCCCACCTTGACGGAGCCTTGCAAAAGCTCAATATCCCGAAGAGAAACCGTATCAAATCTTACATCTGAAGGATATACCTTTTCGGTGTAATTTTTCTCCCCATCAAATCTGACAGCCTTCATATAAAGAGTAATATCAACACCTGTTGTATTTGTTCCTCTGTATTCAACGGAAAGCCTGTATTTTCCGGCTTCATTAATCAGAATATCTCTGTTAATATCGAGAATAAAGTTCTCTTTTGAACTGATGTAAAGCTCATTATCTTTTTCATGAAGTTCAATATCGCCCTTAAGTTTTGAAATCCACCAGCCCTTTGTACCTTCCGAAAAATCACCGTTCGGAATAAGATTTGCTCCGGCAGGGGCTTTCTGTTCGTCAGGAACTTCATACAGCCTTTGCATATATGAATCGATATCACTTATCGCCACATTCTGCGTGTTGAAATCACGATATGCCTCGAATCCGCATAAAGCCCTTCCGGTCTCATCAAGCATACCCATATTTTCATCCCAGCTCCCGTACGTTTTTCCCGGAATGCATAATGGCTCCCAGTAATATACGCCTGTCATTTTGCCCTCGGAAACAGAGGCCGCAATCTGCATAATAAGTTCGAGTGATTTTTTCTGATTTTCCGGTCCTGCCTGAAAACCGGCATTCTTCATTAGCCCTTTGGAAACGTGTTCTTTGTCGCAATGCCGCCAGGGATGTGCCGTCTCAACACAAATCACAGGCAGCTTATATCTTTCAATAAGGCCTTTCATTGTATCCTTCAGATCCATAAATGTTCCATGCCAGAACGAGTAGAACGAAAGGCCGATGCAGTCAATCCTGTCCATGCCGGCCTCAAACATTCTGTCAAACCATTCTTTAAAGTAATAAAAACGCCCGCCCTGATCCAGATGAATCATAACGGTAATATCATTGCTTATTTCACGACATGCTCGGATACCTGCGTTAACAAGGCCGGCGAGATTTGAATAGTTCGGAACAGCTCCATCCGGGAAAAGCATTCCGCTTCTGATTTCATTTCCGACCTGTACCATATCAGGCAGACAGTCCTCGTCACGGAGCGTTGCCAGAACATCGAACGTAAAATCATGTACCGCTTTAACAAGCTCATCAAAACTTAAGTCCTTCCATGCGTGAGGCTTTCTTTGCTGTCCGGGGTCTGCCCAATAATCCGAATAATGAAAATCAAGATAAAAGTGCATACCGTTTTCTTTAATACGTTTTGCCATTTCTACTGTATGCTCAAGGTCACAGTATCCCTTTGCTTCCGGAACACTCTGCGGGTCGTTCCAAATACGAAGCCTTACGGAATTGATGTTATTTTCTTTAAGCAGAGTGAATGCGTCAACCTTCCTCCCGTCAAGTGTATAAAAGGTCTCCCCGCCATCTTCGTGCTCAGGAAGTGAAGAAATATCAACGCCCTTTAAAAATACATTTTCAATCATATTCTTCTCCTTTTTTACCGCCTGTTTACACTAAAAGCGGGCCTTACGGTCCGCTTTGTAAACATTAATTGCCTTTCTTGTCAGCAATAAAAGGCTTGATTGCATTGTAAACCTCACCAATCTTTTTGCTGTCCTTGTATTCCTTCATAAGGGCGTTATTGAGCCCCTGCTTTGTTTTATACTGCATAATAAACTTGATAACCTTATCCGGGTCGATTCCTTCAAAGTTCTTAAGTATCGGCTCAACCTTTTCTTTAAGATCTGTTTCCTTGTCCTTCTGAAGACTTCCGAGGAGATCGGAAACTATCGAGACATTTGCCCCAAGGTTTTCCCAAAAGCCTTTCAGACAGTTGTAACCGCTGTCATTTGATACAATGCAGTAAAGTTCTCTCTTGCCATTAACAGCTATCATATAGCCGAGCAGGCTTGTAAGTTGAAAATCAAGAGCATTTTTGCTTCCCGTTTCAACTTTAATATATTCCACCTTGCATTTAGCTTTCATGAGCTTTTCATGAAGCTCGAAAGTAAGTGTGTTTGCATTTGCGCTGTAAAAGATATAAACACTGTCTTTAGGAGTGAGTGTTTCTACACTTTCCAGGCCCTTTTTGTTTAAATTTTCGTAGTCAATAAAGTAGAAAGCCATAAGATTATTCTCATCAGATTATTTTTCGATAAACAGCACGCCCAGTGTTCCGGGACCGCAGTGACTTGTTATAACACCGCCCGCATCGGTTTCCAGAATACGGTCAAAGTAGTTCAAGGATTCAAGATATCTTCTTACGTCCCGCACAATGGCAACATCCGTCGGCGAATGAGTGATAAACACTCTACCCGGCCTTGCTTCAAGAAGATCCTCCTCAAGGCTCTGTGCGTATTTCACGGTAACTTGAGACATCTTGCCTCTGTACTTCGCACCGACTTCCATCTTGCCGTTTCTGACAACGATTTCAGGATGAATACCAAGTACAGCGCCTGCAAGAGCTGCAACACCACTGCAACGGCCGCCCCTGTGGAGATATGTAAGTGTGTCTATTACAAAGCTTGCGCGTACTTTGTCTCTAATTTCGGCAAGCTGCGCAACAATTTCTGCCGCACCCATTCCAAGCCTTGCCATATCACACGCTTCAAGCACCTGAAGCCCGATACCTGTGGAAAGGTTTGCGGAATCGAAGACAAAAACCCGCTCTTCCATGTCCATTGACTGTGCAATAAGCCTGACAACATTTGCAGTTGTGGACATTTCCTCTGAAATAGTGAAAACAACTATCTCAGTATCATCATCTTTATATGGCTCAAAAGCAGCTTCTATTGCTTCTGCTCCCGGTGCTGAAGTTTTGGGAGTGAGCTTGTTTTCATCCGACCATTTCAAAATTTCGTCAGGTGTAACTCCTCTGCCGTCCTCATACTCATTATTACCAAGAATAATGTGAAGCGGAATAATTGTGACATTATATTCCTGAAGAAGATCCTTTGATAAGTCACATGTGCTGTCCGCCATTATTTTAACTTTTTTATCCATACACAAAATTCCTTTCCCCCGGATAAGTGCCTACATACACTATCGACTTTTAATCATACCAATCTTTGTCCTTTTTTTCAACTATCTCGTTTTCATAAAGATGTTATTTTTATTTAATCGAACAGCGTATGCCTATATGGTAAAATTATGTTAGATGGCAAATTCCATCCTGACTATTTTAATGGAAAACGAGGTGGGTAATATGATTAAACTCTATATTCTCGACACCAACATCCTTCTTCATCAGCCACGTGCACTGTTTGGCTTTGATGACAACATTGTTGCAATTACTTCCGTCACTCTTCAGGAACTTGACCAGAAGAAGACTGCGGGCGGCGAGCTCGGTTTCATGGCACGAGAAGCAATCCGTGAAATCTCTGCTCTGAACGGTTCATACGACACAGGAATTCGACTCGAGAACGGCGGAACTTTCAAGATAATAAAAGTTGCAGAAGAGAATCATCTTAAAGGCTATCCCGATTCTCCTGACAACCGGATAATCAACACTGTCTTTGAGCAGCGTGGTATCAGTTCGATGCCTGTCATCCTTGTTACAAACGACGTATCAATGATGATTAACGCCAAGTTCCTCGGTCTCGAAGTTCAGTCATATCACAACGAGCACATTGACACAGATGAAATGTACACCGGCCGTAATGATGACATTCAGGAAGGTGACATTGGCGAGCCTAACGAATACGGCGTTTACTACTATCCTTCGGGCGGCACGGCAATTAAGCATTTTGTAAACGGAGAATGGGTACAGCTCCTTGATGAAGAATATGCCTGTGACTACTGTACTCCAAGAAACATCGGACAGCGTTTTGCACTGCATGCGCTTCTCCAGTCTCCTGAGGAAGTTCCGCTTGTAATTCTTAAAGGTCCCGCAGGATGTGCAAAGACATTCCTTTCCCTCGCAGCAGGCCTTCAGGGTTATTTCGGAGACAGATACGACAGACTTATCATCACACGTTCAAATACACTTTCGGACGCAGACCTCGGATTCCTTCCCGGTGATCTTGAAGACAAGATGGGGCCTCTTGTAGCTCCTTTCTTTGATAACCTGAACATTCTTTTAAAGCTTAAGAATGAGTCAGAAAACAAGAACAGGAAATATATGCATGACGATGCGGAAGAAGTCAAAGTCCAGATTGAAGACATGGTAGAAACAGGAATTATTGAGATTGGTTCACTGGCTTACATGCGCGGACGTTCTCTTACGAATTCCTTCGTAATCGTCGATGAAGCCCAGAACTGTTCAATCGCCCAGATTCTTGAAATCGTAACACGTGCGGGTGAAGGTTCAAAGATTGTTCTTCTCGGTGACCCCGATCAGATTGATAACCCTAAGCTTGACAGACGAAACAACGGTCTTGTATTTGCTTCAGAGCGTATGAAAGGTTCCGAGCTCTGTGCTCAGGTAACATTTAAGGATACAGAAACAGTACGAAGCAAACTCTCCAGCGAAGCAGCAAAGAGACTTACAATCAAATAAAAGGCATAAAAAAAGTAATGTGGGTGTGTGGTGTCCGCTAGCGGACACCACACCCCGTCCCTCGCG
>JAZQQJ010000076.1:0-9788 GCA_045629005.1 Lachnospiraceae bacterium | reverse complement strand
ACCTAACGCCAGCGTTTTTTTAGGTAAGACGCGGCGAAATCGTTCATCTGTACCTAAACTTCGCCGCGGATTAGGTAAAGAGGGCTGAATCCCGCTTGCTATACCTAAACTTTAGGTATAAATGACCGAAATTCAGAGATTATACCTAACGCCAGCGATTTTTTAGGTAGAGAAGTTGGAAAAATCCCATCTGTACCTAACGCTAGCGATTTTTTAGGTAAGACGCGGCGAAATCGTTCATCTGTACCTAAACTTCGCCGCGGAGGGGTGCACCGCGGAGGGGTGCGTCGCGGAGGGGGTGCAGCGCAGAGGGGGTGTGCCTCGGATCGCTCCGAGCGGGCAGGAAGCAATTTTGATAATAACAACGGTTTATTAATTTAACTTGCGGTTGATTTTTGTTATACTGTAGATGTCTTTATTATTTGGGTGCATCATATATAGTTTAGTTTGTAAGCAGGCGCCGGCTTACGTGAAACAGGAAGCCTTTCATATGAAAATTTCACAGATGAAATTGTCAGCAAAGCTGACGCGCATTTCGCAGTAAGAACGCTGGTGGTGTTCTTGAAGGTGAATACTTCGATTAACTGAAAATATGCGATTTTTATAAAATGAAAAGGCTTAGTAAATACTTCACAGGAGGCTTATTATGAACATTTCGGTGGGTGAAAACATTAAGCAGTTAAGAATGAAAAAGGGTATTACTCAGGAACAGCTTTCTGAGGTTATGAATGTAACGTGTGCAGCTGTCAGCAAGTGGGAGCGTGGTGAAACGTATCCGGACATTACGATGCTTCAGCCGTTGGCGTTCTATTTTGATGTCAGCCTGGATGAACTGATGGGATATAACCGGGAAAAGATTGAAACCGAAATCGAGAATGTTATAACGGAATACAAAAAGCATTGGCTGGATACAGAGGGAAGGAACATTATTACCAAGGCTTACCGTGACTATCCGAATGATTATCGCATAATGCATTACTATATGTGGAACATCGGTGGCGATATGGCTGATAATGACAGTGCGGTTTTGCTTGAACATAGGGACGAATTTCTTTCGATTTGCGATAAGATTCTGGAAGGGTGCACGGATGAAGAAATTCGTCTTAATGCGTGGAACATGCGTGCCAAGATTCTTCATGCAGAGGGAAAGACAAAAGAGGCTCTTGACGTTTATAACACAAAATTTGCGGATTGGTTTTCAACCAAAGGCCAAAAGGCTGAGCAGCTTTTCTCCAAGGGTACGGACGAGTACTACTTTTATGTGCGGAAGAATATGTATGAGCTTGCAGAATTTGCCGGTGACAAATTTGGAAGGAGTATTTTCTTTGGGCCGGGAGGAGAGCATGCTTTAAAGTGCGGTGACATCCTAATAAATGCATATCAGGAGACAAAAGAAGCCTTTTTCCTTTTACTTGCGGTATCGTTGCTTGAAAGAACAGAAAATGATTTATGCTATCGGGGTGGAACTGCCGAACAGGTCGCAAATGCTATGGATAAGTGCCTTTATGCCATAAAGATGTTTCAGGAGGAGATTCCGGATAACGAGCCGTTGAAGCAGGCTTTGGACCGCAACGGGGACAGATCCAAAGAGTTTTATCTTGTAAACAGCGTTAATGCGCGTTCCAAGGCGAAGAACTGCAGAAGAGGAGAACTTCTGAAGAACCCTGAATACAAGGCAATTCTAGCGAAATATCAGTGAACCGCCGAAGACAATTCCGACTTAGTATTAGTGAACTTCCGAAGATAATTCCGACTTAGTATCAGTGAACCGCCGAAGATAATTCCGGCTTAGTATCAGTGAATCTTCTGAAAATGATTTCTAACAAGGTACCGGTGTAGCCCCAAAATCACGCTGATATGAAATCAATGATATTCTGAAAGTACTCCACAAAGTAAAAAGAATACTATTGAGAATTTATCATCGATATCCGATATATATTTTATAGTATGCTTGTGTGTGCTATAATTCAGTAAATATGAGTAAACAGGCATTTGGTAACCTTTACTCACGGGCTGACGCCTACGAATAATATCGCGCGGACATGTCAGTCTGCCCGGTTATCCTAAGGGGGATACATGAACAATAAAAAAAGCATTTTCAAGTGGATATCGATGATGATTCTCCTGGCGGGAGTTTTTGTCATTTGTCTTTTCATACCCGGGGAACCTATGGCGACGGAAGGCTCCGCAAAGGGACCGACTCAAAAGCCGACTCCAACGCCAAGAACAATGGGCATTTATGCGGAATATACCGGTGATGATGTTGTAATCGGAAATGAATTTAACGAGGCAAAGCTTATTGTTACCGCTGAGTTTGAGGATGGAAGCCAGGAACGAGTATATGACTACCGTATTTCCAACAAGGTTGTTAAAAAGGTCGGAGAAAACAAGTTCGGAGTATATTATCACGGCCGTACGGCGGAGTTTATCATTTTTGGTAAAGAAGAACTTGCGGTTACGGAAATTGTTGCGGAATACAAGGGCGGGGATGTAATCGTTTCAAATTCTGTAAACAAGAAAGACATAGAAGTTACCGCATTCTACAACTGGCCCGAAAAAGGCCCGGTTACTTTAAAGGATGCCGCGTATTCTATTTCGCCTTCTGTCATTACAAAAGCAGGTCGAAATGTTATTACAATTACTTATGAGGGGCTTAAAACAAGCATTGAAGTTTATGGCGTCACAAAGGAAGTTGAATCTGCAGAGTGCGAATACATTGGCAAAGAAGCCATTGTAGGCAGCAGGCTTACATTAAAGGATTTTCAGCTGAAGGTTACATACAACGACAAAACGACCGGACTTATTGAAAAGTTTCAGATTCTGAATCCTAAAATTGTTGATGAGGGCGAAAATATCATCACTGTAACATGGCAGGATTATGTGTTTGACATTCCTGTTCAGGGAACGCCGAAAAATGCTCTTTCAGAGGCTTTCAGAGATCTGCCCGATATGGAAGGCTACAGTACGGCCATCATTCTTAATCTCAGCAATGCTGAGAGCGGAAAGAGCGTGGATTGCCTCAAGGTTGAGCCTGAGGACATCAAGGAGGCCATTGACAGAGTGGTTATAACTACAAAGTACATTGGCTATGAGCTCACTTACACGGACCCTGAGGCTTATACCGAATTCCCGATTCTTACGAGGGTTATTCGCCCCGAGGATTACGATCCTGACAAATTTGCGGTTTATTACACTCCGAATCGTAAAACCATTATGGCAAAGCTTAACGGTGAGTATCTTGACGATGAGAAAACCCAGTATGCGTTTTACATGTATGAGCCCGGAACTTATGCGATGCTTGAGGAAATCTCGTCAAAGCTTGTTACTTCCATTAACTTCGAAAAACGTTATTACACAATGAAACCTGACAGAAACCTTTCGCTTGAGCCTGTTGTCATGCCGCTGTCTGCTGCAGACAAGACTGTTACGTACTGGTCAAGCGATGAATATGTATGTACTGTTTCTGATACCGGTAAGGTTTACAGTGTTGGCCCTGGTGAGTGTGAAATCTGGGTTGAGGCTAATGACGGAAGCGGAGTATATGACGTAATTTATATAACGGTAAAGGAAAAATAACAGTTTCTTTATTGCCTTTTAATAAACAAACTGCTTCTGAAAGCCCGCTAAACTTGAAAAAAAGACAAATGTGTGATATTATAACTGTGTGTGGCTAAAAATTCTGACTAATTACAGGAGGGGCTATGGATAAAATAATTACCATCAGCAGACAATATGGAAGCGGAGGCCGTGAGATAGGTAAGAAAATTGCCGAACACTTCAATATTCCCTTTTATGACAACGAGCTCATTACTTTAGCTGCCAAGGAAAGCGGATATGCAGAAGCTGCTTTCCACAATGCGGAAACAAAAGCTACAAATAGTCTTTTGTACTCCATAGCAATGGGCATGAGCACCTACGGAAGCCAGGAAGCAGGCTTTGCGCATCTTTCATTGGATGACCGTATTTATCTTGCTCAGTCTGATGTAATCCGCAAGGTTGCGGAACAAGGACCGTGTGTTATCGTCGGACGTTGCGCAGATTACATCCTTAAGGACAGAAAGGACGTTGTACATATCTTTGTGCATGCGGACCTTGAGTTCAGAAAAGAGCGTGCAATCCGCATCGATGGCGTTGCTCCGGAAAATGCAGAAGAAATAGTCCTTAAAAAGGATAAACGCCGTGCCAACTACTATAATTACCATTCAGGTGAGAAGTGGGGCAAGGCATCAAATTACCACATGTCGATCAACTCAAGCTTTATCGGCGTAGATAAGGCCGCACAGGCCTTCATAGCATTCCTTGAAAACCTTTAAGGAATGCTTCATATCACCATTTTCACGCTAATGCCTGTTAATGATGATACGACCACGGATGGTCATAAATAATCGGGAAAGGAGGTCCCGAAGATGCCGTTCTTAAGTGTTTACAACAATCTGATACAGGGTCATGTCATTATGCATCAGACGCGTTTTGATACGCACAAACGTTCTGAGCTTAAAGACATTTACCAGCGAATCAGGAAGATGAACGTCAATCAGCCGTTCTATAAGGTTGATTTTGACGAAAAGACTCAGGAGTATACCCTTGGCGTAAAGGACATGGCTCTTGAGCTTTCGTCTGCTCTGAAAGAGCTCGGAACGGAAGAACCCTCAAATATTTTTGAAAAGAAAGCACTTATTTCGGATGAACCTGAGTGCGTTACTGTTGAAATGCTTGACGGATCGGATGTTACAGGCACAGAGCCTTTAAACATCGAAGTTAAAAGTCTTTCGGAGCCTCAGGTCAATCTCGGTGATTTTCTCCAGCCCGGTGATGTTAACTTAAGTGAAGGTCAGTACAACTTCACGGTAAGTATAGAAGACAGCTATTACTCCTTCCAGTTTAATGTTTTGGGAGGTTCTACAAACAAAGAGCTTCAGACAAAGCTTTCGGACTTTATCAATAAAACGAAAGTCGGTCTCAGTGCGAGAGTTGTCTCGGAGCGCGGACTTACAGCCATTGAACTTACCGGAAAATCTGCCGGCACAAAGAACACTGACGGAATTTCATTTACATTTGAGGACACGAAGAAGCCTGACAATGCCTTTTATGGTGTTGCCCGTCACTTTGGTCTCGACAACGTTAAGACACCTGCAACAAACACAAGGTTTACTGTTAACGGTGAAGAGATTGAAACATCCGAAAGGGAATACGTCCTCAACAATGGCATTAAACTTGATTTCCATAAGATTACCGACAGGCCGGCGGTTGTTGCTCTTGTTGTTGACGATGCACCTGTTGTGGAAAAGGTATCAGGTTTTGTTGACAAGTTAAACTCGTTCATTGACTATGTCAGAACGGGAGCTACGGAAAGACGTTCATCGAAGAAGCTTCTCTATGAGATGAACAGTGTACTTGAAAGGTACAAAGGCCAGTTTGCCGAAAACGGAATGAATGTCAATTCCGAGGGCAGGCTTGAAATGGATAATGCTAAAATGCTTGCAGCCATAAGAAACGGCTCAATGGAGCAGTTCTTTGGAAAAGACGGCAATGTTGCCGCAGGACTTATCAGAAGATTTTCCGAGGTAACCATCAATCCTATGGACTACATTGACAAGACTGTTGTAACGTATCCGAACACAGCAGTTAAACAGCCTTTCAGCCCGTACGTTTCCTCTGTCTACAGTGGACTTATGTACAATAACTATTGCTAAAGGTTTTGAAATGAATAAAAGATATACGTTAATTAAGATTTTAAAAGGACTCACCGCATTTATACTTGCGGTGAGTTTTATTACGTCAACAGAGCCTCTTTCAGTCTTGGCATATCCTGTTAACGATACGTACCTGGACGCCCAGTGGGGAATAAATAACACGGGCAGTTATACATATTACATTGGAGGCACAAGTTATCAGGAAACTTCAAAAGAAGGTGTTGACATAAATCTTTTTGATGGATGGGATGCATACAGAGCACGAAATGATTCAGAGGTTATTGTGGCAATAATCGATACAGGCGTCTGCTATGAGCACCCTGACCTCGTCGAGCATATGTGGATTAATCCCGGAGAAATTCCCGATAACGGAATTGATGACGACGGTAACGGATATATAGATGATATTTACGGCTGGGATTTTTATAACGACGACAATACTGTTTTTCATACAGAAACTTATACAGACCAGTCGGGCACCGTCGGAGAAGACGATCATGGTACGCATATTGCCGGAATCATAGCCGCTACTGCCGATAACGGAATTGGTGTTACAGGTGTGGCATCAAACGTCAACGTTAAAATAATGAGCCTTAAAATCAATGGTGGTAAGAATGCGGAAGGAACTGCAGAAAATGCCATAAAGGCCATTAAATATGCGGAAGAAATGGGCGCAAAGGTTGTTAACCTCAGCTGGGGCTCTTATTCACCTGATGAAGATTTAAGAATTGCTATTGAAGAGACTAAAATGCTGTTTGTTTGCGCAGCGGGAAACAATGGTGTTGATACGGACGTTAAGCCTATGTATCCTGCAAGCTTTGACTGTGACAACATTATTTCAGTTACTTATATAAATCCAATGGGAAAGCTTGTCAGTTCTACAAGCGGCTATTTTGCAACGCTTAAGGGAAGTAATTATGGCTTGAAGAGCGTTGATATTGCAGCTCCCGGAACAGATATTCTTTCGACGGTTCCTAACGGATATGCGTACAAGTCGGGTTCTTCTATGGCTGCTCCGTTTGTTACGGGCATGGCTGCGATTGCATTTGCATATAACCCGGATTTTTATGCTACGCAGGTCAAGGATGCTATTCTTTCAACAGCAAAGTATTATGCCGACATGGACCAAAAGATGACATCTCCGGGAATTCCGGATCTTAAAGGAATGATAGAGAAACTTCCCGACCTCAGAAAGGACAGGGAAAAACCTCACATAAAGACGCTTGAAGAAATGAATGGCTCAAAACTCTATGTGACGGTTCAGGCAACAGACCCTGACGGCTCCGGTATAGCGCTTGTTAAATATGAGGAAGGCTATAAGAATGCTGACTTTTTCAAAGAAGGTGGCGGAACCGTAATTCACAACAACACTCCGGTACAGGTGGAAAAGGGCGTGTACTCCTTCTATGTTGTGGATAAGTGTGGAAATGATTCCATTTCATGTACTACAATTGGTGAAGATGATGATGCTCCGGATATTTCGGCAAAAGTGTACGGACGTGGGCAATATGAGGCCTTTGGTATAGACCTTTTTGTCAAGGATTCACGAAGCACGGTAACGGTTCTTAAATATCTAATCGGTGCGGCTGCTGCTGATGAAGTGAAGAAAAAGGGAAGCGATATTCCGATATCGGGCGAAGAAATAAAGATAGCAACTGACATTAAGAATAAGGCAATATCCTTTTATACAGAGGATTCGTTTGGAAATTCCGCATTTCTTGTTGTTGATTTAAAAATAAAGTATTCTGCAGGAATGATTCTCAGCGCTACGGAAAGAAGAATGGACGTGGGCGAGACCTATGTCCTCGGAGCATTTCTTCTTCCTGCAGATACAACGGATACGCTAACATATGTGAGCTCCAATCCTAAAGTGGCTGAGGTAGCTGCAGACGGTACAATTACCGCTCTTTCAGAGGGTGAATGCGAGATTACGGTATCCTCTCAAAGCGGTGTGACCGGAAGAACAATAATAAAGGTGAATTAATGGTTATTGATGAAACCGACAGACTCATAATAAAAGAAATTGAAATGAGCGAAGCGAAGGAAGCGGCAGAGCTTCTTTCGCTTTTCAAATGTTCATGGGATGAGTCAGGTAACAATACAACCGAATATACCGAAGAAATGGTCAAGGCATACATAGATACAGCCTATGGCTTTTATGGGTACGGTTACTATGGGCTTTATGACAAAGGCACCGGCGCTTTTCTTGGCATAGCGGGCTTTCGGGAAGGAAGCTATCCTTTGGAAATAGGTTATGCTGTAAAAGAAAGCTTGCGAGGAAAGGGCTACGCTTCTGAAGCAGTAAGAAGTCTTGTAAAATATGCTGAGGAATATTTCATGTGGGTTATCGACGATCAGGAGACAGATGAGGCAAAAGGCGAAAAAACGCGCGAAATCAAGTCTGATTCTGAAATTGAAAGAGTATATGCCATAAAGAAAAGAAACAAAATACTTGTTTACGGACGGACCGACGCATATAATGTTGCTTCACAAAAAGTGCTTTTAAAAAACGGTTTTGAGGGAATATAGGTGGATTTATGAGAAAAGGTGATATTTACGAAGGAACAGTCAAAGAAGTACTGTTTCCGAACAAAGGAACAGTAGTCACAGATGAAGGTGAGCCTTGTATGGTAAAGAACGTTTTACCAGGACAAAGGGTGGAATTCAGGACAACAAAGCTTCGTCATGGTGAAGCCGAAGGTATGAGACTTGGTGTCCTTAAAAAGGCACCGTATGAAATTGAAAATGTCGGATGCCCGCATTTTGGCATTTGCGGAGGATGCGCATACCATAATATTTCCTATGAAGACCAGCTGAAAATAAAGGAAACACAGGTACTGCGACTTTTAAAAAATGTCCCTGGAAATCCTGCGGAAGTCACAGACGAGCTGACTATAGAAAATAATGATCTTTATAAGGGCGTTTTTGACAGCCCGCTTTTGTATGGCTATAAGAACAAAATGGAGTTCTCATTCGGAGATGAATGCAAGGGAGGAGAACTTTCACTTGGCCTTCACAAAAGAGATTCTTTTTACGACGTTGTGCCTGTTCCGGAATGCAAAATAGTATGTGAGGACATAAGAAAGATACTTGCGTTTGTTCTTGAAGAATGCAGACGCCAGAACCTTCCTTACTTTCACAAGGTTACACACAAGGGCTTTTTGAGACATCTTCTTGTAAGACGTTCGGAAAAGTCGGGTGAAATACTTCTCGGACTTGTTACCTCCTCTCAGCAGGAAATGGACATGGAAGCCTTTAAAAACGGGCTGTTGGAACTTCCGCTTGAGGGTAGTTATGCAGGCATTCTCCACATTGTGAACGACGCGCTTGCAGATGCTGTAAAAGCGGACAGAATAGACATCCTTTACGGCCGTGATTTCTTTTACGAGGAACTTCTGGGGCTTAAATTCAAGGTTTCGCTTTTCAGCTTTTTCCAGACAAATTCTCTTGGCGCAGAGGTGCTGTACAATACTGCCAGAGGCTTTATTCTTGAAGCAATGGAAAATCAAGGACTCATCAATAAAGATGCAGATGCTTCGGAAATTGAAAAGAATGGCCCTGTAATATACGATCTTTACTCCGGCACGGGCACAATTGCCCAGCTTCTTTCACCTGTTGCCAAAAAGGTTATCGGAGTTGAAATTGTTGAAGAAGCGGTTGAGGCTGCCAAGGTTAATACTGTCGGAAATGGTATATCAAACTGTGATTTTATAGCGGGAGACGTTTTGAAGGTTATCGATGAAATAAAGACAAAACCTGATTTTATCGTACTTGACCCGCCTCGTGAGGGTATACATCCCAAGGCACTTCCAAAACTTATTTCCTACAGTGTGCAGAATATGATTTACATATCATGTAAACCAACATCACTTGCGCATGACCTTCCGGCATTTCTTGAAGCAGGTTATAAAGTAACAAAGCTTGCGATGGTTGATATGTTCCCGTGGACTTTAAACGTGGAGACGGTTGTCTTACTTTCCAAGGGCGTGGTCGACAAGGATAATTTCAGAAAAGTGAAAGTGGATTTTTCTTTAGAGGATATGGATTTGACTGAACTTAGGGGGAAAGCTACATATGCTCAGGTAAAGGAGTATA
>JAZQQJ010000075.1:0-2456 GCA_045629005.1 Lachnospiraceae bacterium | reverse complement strand
AGCGGCTTAAGGCTGTTGATAGTAAGTCCCTCAAGCCAGCCCTTTGTAGCTTTAACATTAACTTTTCTCGAACTAAGCGCTGTAATCTTGTAGTCAAAATGCTCTTTTGTATTCACCAGTTCAATGTCTTCTGCAGACAAAACAACCTCTTTATTCTGGAGTGGTGTAACAGTAATCTTGACAGCAAGTCTCGTGTCGGAGTCCACAACGTGCACACTCGGATAGAGCACCGAATCGATGAGTGAATTAATGTCTATAGTTTCCTCAACATCCTGCTTACGGTCCGAAACATCGATTTTTGCAGTAAGATTGGAAGCAGCTTCAAACAGTGCTTTAAGCTCCTCAGGCTTTCCTGCAATCATAACCGATTCGGGCTGACGTGTTGTTGTTCCGACTTCGTAATCACGGTCAACATCACCGACAGCATTTACAAGAATGCTGATGTTCTTGACAGGATAAATCGAGGTTGTAACCTGAACGCTTGTTTCGCTGAGAGTAAGCTTGTCACCTGTAATAACATCGTCGTTCATGTCATAAACAACGGGCTTAAGGTTAATCGTGCTTGTTCCGCTCAATGAATCAACATTAACTGTAACAACAACTTCCTGAATTCGGCTGAGCTGCATCTTTGAGCCTGAAACGGTAATAACGTTCGGGCTTGCGACAGCATTATCCACTACATAGCCGTCTGCAGGCTTTCCTGCAGTTTCTATTTTAACCTTGAACTCCTTGGTAGCATAGTCCTCAAGAGAAAGCTTCATGTACTCTCCGCGTCCTCTTGTAATCTCTACTTCCTTGTCGGTAAAGCCTATTACGGAAACATCAATAGGAACCATCTCTGTAAGAGATGATGTTTTATCAAGGTCCGCAACCGCTTTAATGTGATCTATCGTAAGTACATTGCAGACAGAATGTCTTGCTTCTACAGTAACGATAATGCTGGAACCGTCAATAACTTCAACAATTTTATCCTTCTGTGTAAGGTTCGCTTCGTTAAGAATTGTAACGGGAACATCATAGAAGGTCTTTGTTTCATACGGGTCCTGAGTATTGGTGATATACATCCAAAGCACAACCGCTGCCACAATAGAGGCAATCTTCCATCCGATATTGTGCTTGAATTTTTCCCAGAGGGTTTTAACAAATTTCATGCCTTCCCTCCTTTCTTCCTGACAATAAGCTCGTTAAGCTTCGTTCTCAGGAAATCGCCGTCGACATTATATACAAGGCTTCCGTTACGAGCTATGGAAACCTTACCTGTTTCTTCAGAAACAATGATTGTGAAGCTGTCGGTAACTTCACTGACGCCGACTCCGGCTCTGTGACGTGTACCAAGGTCCTTGCTGAGCTTCATATTGTCGGAAAGCGGAAGGTAGCATGTTGCTGCAGTAACTCTGTTCCCGCGCACGGTAACAGCACCATCATGAAGAGGTGTGTTCTTTTCGAAGATATTCACAAGAAGCTGCATTGAAACAATGGCATCAAGCGCAATGCCGGTCTCCTCATAATCTTTAAGGGAGACTTCCTGCTCGATAACAATTAATGCACCCGTCTTAGTCTTTCCGAGCTCAAAACAGGCTTTTACAAGCTGTTCAACTGTCTTCTCGTTAAAATCGTTTTTTGATGACCTGGAATCGGTAAGTGAAAACCTGTTGAACGCAAAACCTTTCTGTCCAAGGTTCTCAAGGGCTTTTCTAAGTTCCGGCTGAAAAAGTATGATGAGGGCTGTAATTCCGACGCCGATAGTGTTTGTCAAAATCCAGATGATAACATCAAACTCAAGGATTGCCGCAACTGCCCAGAATGCAAGTATAACAATGATTCCCTTGACAATAACGAAGGCTCTCGTCTTCATAACCCATCTGATGATGTAGTAAATCAGAAAGGCGATAAGGAGGATTTCAACGACGTCCAATACGCCGATTCTGGGGAACGAAAACATTGACACAATATTCTTTAGAATAGATGCCAGTTTATCCATTTTCCTTCTCGTTAACCTCCTTCTTCTTTATGAGCTCGTCGTCATCTTCCTCAAGGTCCGCCCAATCGGAAAGATCAAAAGGATTTTTCTTTGATTTTTCCTGTATCTTGGCTTCTGCGGACACCTTCGGAGGCTCAGCCGGTTTATTTTCTTTTTTGAAGTTCTCATGTACGGTGGCTACCGCTGCACTAAAGAATTCTCCGACTTTTTTGAAGAACTCCTTTACTTTCTCAACAAAGGAAACCTCTGCTTTTGCATTCTTCTCAGCTTCAGGCTTCTCATTATCTTCTGACTCTTTGGATTTACCTTGCTGTTTTTCCGAAGTATCCTCAGCTTTTTCGTGCTTTACAAGTGCCTTAAAGTTGTCGGGAACCTCAGTATCAATCTTAGGGACCGCCTTTACGTAGTAATAATAATCGTCGTCCTCAAACTGAACATCCTGCACTCCGGAATAATCCAAGATAAGCCTAAAGAA
>JAZQQJ010000074.1:0-49750 GCA_045629005.1 Lachnospiraceae bacterium | reverse complement strand
TCTTGGAACATATTCTGATCATATTGCAATTGAAGAATCAATGAGAAAAGAATTCTTTGAGAAAATATCAAATGCAATAGATAAACATGGTGGGACTATTACCATATGTGACACTATTGATTTACAGCTAGCAAGAAAATGAGTGGAATAAGCATATTCCACCTATATTTGCCCTATAGGGAGATGAATGACTATTTCGAAAATTTAGTTTTGTCGATCTGATGTTAATTAAGGAATTTCCAATTGAAGGAGCATATTATGACTATCGAGATTAAAGAAGACGGAACATGGTTTCATGGTTCTAATATCAAATTTGAAGTATTACGTGCCGGAAGCACGGTAACGCAATGGCAGGAATTAGCCGAGGCTTTTTCGCATCAACCGAGTGGACTGAGATATGATGATGACGGAAACATTGGACATAATGGGACTGAGTATGGGTATCTTTATGTCATTGATGAACCTGTTAAGATTGATGTAGATATATATCAACATCCGCGTTCTTGTATGGACAAGAATGCAGAGTTTTTGACGAAAAGAAACCTGAAAGTAAGATGGATAAAAGATTTACCGGTGTAAGAAGGTTTTGTTCTAAGAATATATGATAACGAAACATTTTATGAAGGTAATAAAAAGATAAGTGAAAATGAAACAACGCAAATATTCTTTTTGAAATCCCAGCATTATTGTCTCTTCTTCCAGAATTGAGAGGAAAGAAAACTCTTGATCTTGGATGTGGCTTTGGTGAACATTGTAACTGAGTGAGTAAGTGAGTGAGTTTTCAAATAGGTGGTATGGAAAGCCGCTTCCTTTCTGTATTTGTTGAGTGAGCTTTTTGCTCCTAAGGATCAGTTGTGGGTTCGATTCCCGCAGGGGACGTTCTTTTTTATTTGTTTTTTTAGCATTTTTTACTATGATTTTTGTCATGTGACGTGATATGATTATTTTTACCAAAAACGTATTTTTCAGAAAGGCGCGCATATGAAGCAGATTCATAAATCCTATAAATTTGGAGACATGAGTGCCATTTATGTACACGAAACCGATGATAATATTGTCGGCCTTATTTTATTGCCGACTTCACTTGAAGATAAATTGTGCTTTGACGGAAGATGGAGAATAGAGCCCGTTGTTACTACGAAACTTGTAGGCGACCCGTATCCTGACGGCTTTTCGCAGGGACATACAATGAAGGGCAGCTGGGGCGTGAACGATTTCAAGTTCATCGGCCAGAACGTTAAAACCGTCGGTAGGACAACGCGCATCATTACTTCTCATAAACGTGTGAATGAAAAAGGCGATATTACACTTCGCCATACCTTGGAATACACTCCGGGCGATAAGTTTTTTAAGATGTATTCCGAAATAGAAACCGGGAAAACGAGAGATGCTTTGGTTGAGATGATAAGCTCCTACAACATCTGTGGTTTTTCATGCCTTGAGCCCGGGCTGCGTCAGGAGGATATGGTTCTTCACAGACTTCAGTCAAAGTGGAGCATGGAAGGAAAGCTTGAGTCAACGCCTTTCCTTGATTTACAGCTTGAGCCTGCATGGATTCCAATCGGAACGAACAGCATTCGTTTCGGCGAGGTCGGTTCTATGCCGGTCCGCAGATATTTCCCGTGGATGATTGCAGAGGATACAAAGTACGGTTACAGCATCGGCGTTCAGCTTGCCATCAATTCTTCCTGGCAGATGGAAGTTTACAATAAAGATGACCGCACATCCTTCTCGGGCGGTATTGCCGACAGGGAATTCGGTCATTGGATGAAGCATCTTGGCCCAGGAGAATGCTTCCGTACACCTACGGCAACGGTTACCGTTGCCTGCGAGGACATCGACGGAATGAGCTACAGGCTTACATCTGCGCAGAATGTTAATCTTGAAAATGTTCCTGAAGTAGAAAAGACTCTTCCGATTGTGTTTAACGAATACTGCACAAGCTGGGGCAATCCGAATGAAGAAGGCATGATTCGCCTTGCAGAAGCTCTTAAGGGACATGACATCACTTATTGTGTTATGGACGCAGGCTGGCACATTAAGCCGGGCAATGACTGGTCCGACATTGGTGACTGGATTGTAAATAAGGAGCTTTTCCCGAACGGACTTAAATATCTTGCTGATAAGATTCGTGATGCAGGCATGATTCCCGGCATCTGGTTTGAATTTGAGAACTGCGGTAAGGACTCCGATATGTTCCAAAACGAAGATTGCCTTCTTAAGCGTGATGGTTATCCCATCACCGCGTGCTGCAGGCGTTTCCTTGATATGCGCAAGCATGAAGTAATCGGTTTCCTTGATGAAAGAGTAATCGGAAACCTAAGACATAACGGCTTTGGATATCTTAAGGTTGATTATAATGACAACATCGGAATAGGCTGCGAAGGTGCGGAATCACTCGGTGAAGGTCTTCGCCAGAATATGGAGGCTTCACGCTTCTTCTTTAAGCGCATACGTGACCAGATTCCTGAGCTTGTTATTGAAAACTGCTCCTCGGGCGGTCACAGACTTGAGCCTTCGATGATGGAGCTTGCAAGTATGGCTTCCTTCTCGGATGCCCATGAATGGACAAACATTCCTGTAGTTGCTGCAAACGTTACACGCGCCATACTCCCGGCTCAGAGCCAGATTTGGGCAGTTCTTCGCGCGAAAGACAGCGAGCAGCGTCTTGTTTACTCCCTTTCAAACACATTCCTCGGACGTATGTGTCTGTCAGGAGATGTATATGATTTGTCCACAAGCCAGTGGGAGCTCGTTGACAAGGCAATCGCTCTTTATAAAGAAGCCGCACCGATAATAAAGTACGGAAGAAACCGCAGATATGGCAATCTCAACAAGAGCTATCATCATCTTAAGGGATGGCAGGCCGTTGTCAGAAGAGGCGAGAACGTAGAAGGCTGTCTTGCGGTTGTGCACAGCTTTGAGAAGCAGAATGATAAGTTTGTTGTTGAACTTCCGAAAGATATCGATTTCAGCAAGGTTGGAGTAAAGATTTTCTCTCGAACCGGTGTGGAAATCGTTCTGGACCAGGATAATGCGAAGCTTAGCATTGGCGGACTTGATGAATTTGACGGAGCAGTTGTATTAATAAGCTGATTGGTGAAAACTGCCAACTTGATATAAATCCTCGAAAATAGTAAAATGGCAATGTCGTGTTGATCAGGGGTACAATAAACGACAGACAGAAGGAGAAGAGAAATGTTTGACAGGTCAGTGTTTGAAGTAAACGAAACTAATTTATCATCTCGAATTTCCCAGGCTACTCATTATCTTGAAGAGTATGAGAAAGAAATTGCACGTGCCATGGGGGCCACAAACTACACATTCCGCAACAAGGAAGATGCCCTTGAACGTATCAAGATTCTTGTTGAATTTGCACCTGATGACGAGCGCGTAAAGGATCTTTTTTCCAGAGCAAGAGCGTGCGTTAAGGGCGGAGCAGGCAATGTTACCGATGTTGATACTAAGTTTACGCAGTATCTTGTAAACGAGGAGCAGATTCGCGAACGTTATGCCGCAATAAGTGAAAAAGCCTGGAAAGAAATATGCGAAAAATATGCGGCCGATACATTGGAGAAGTCATTCCCCACACCTGATTACAAAGCAGTTGATATTGAGGATATGATCGGAAAATATGTCATCCTGGATGAAATCCTGTATCCGGACAATCAGTTCTACGGTGTTACCGGTGAATATATTTACACCGGAAAACGCTCGACAGGCATGTATTTCATGAAAATTGACGGCAGACAGTGGCTCGGACCGTATGAAGCCGTAAAGAGATATCGTAATTTGGTAGATACTACCATGAACGAAGTCAGAAACTGGTCGGTTATCGGAAAAATCGTTGATTTCACGGGCGAAATTCCGGAAGCCGGCGAAAAGAAGATTGGTTCGGTCGTAATGGCGTGGGTTGTAGAGCCTGTAGCACTTTATGTTCCCGGACATGTTTTGGCCGTTCCGGAGGAATATGACGGAAATACCGGCAAGTTCATCGGGGAGGAAGACGTTGAGGCAGTTAAGGATTCCTGGTACACTGTGAAGTCTGTTCCCGATGATGTTGAACCTGAACAGCTGGTTGAAATCTTTATGGCAGCTATCAAAGAAAAGAATATCAATCTTTATCGTGAGTGTATCGACCCCGAAAGACGGGAAACGGCTCTCCAGCTTGAAATGCTTGACAGACACTGGGAGTTCCATCAGGAGCGTTTCCATGGCGAATATGTTCACGCCAACATTCTTTCGGACAAGACAAAGATTACCGTTATCGGCGGCTTTGATGAAAACAGCGGGGACAACTTCTTCCTGAGCGATGAAGATATTGCACAGATGAAGGAAACCATGGGTGAGAAGGTTACGGAGGCCATCGTTTACACGGCTGCATTTGATAAAAACGGCAAGCAGCTCGGTACACCGGCCGGACACACCATGATTAAGAATGGTGACGGAAGATGGTACATCACCACATATGAAGTGAGATTCTGACGGAGGGGAAAATGGGCGATATAAAAATAACGGCCAAGAGCCGCTGTTCCTTTCAAGATATAACTATGGAAGATCTTGTTAACATGGGAATTGAGTTTAATAATAACTGCTGTTCCATGGCAACGGATATTTGGGATGCTCTTGAAGGCGGAAACTTTGATAAAGGTATAAAGGCCGCAAAAGAACTCAATTCCATAATGTACGCCGGTAAGATTATTAACTTTTATGGGACGAATCATAAGGTACTTGCATCAATTGCTTCGGGCGGATTCGCTCCCGGAACCGATCCGGAATTTATTGAAAAGATAAAGTCATTTAATACATATTGCAATAATATAGCTTCATTTCTGCCTCTTTTTGAAGGCACACGCAAACTTATGCTGATGCTTCTTAACAAAGGAATGGATGCATGCTACACGATGAGCCTGACAAAGCTCCTGTTTGAGTTCAGCGGATGTGATGATTCGCTCAGAAACCAGATTTCGAAAATCTTTTCGGAATTTGTGGAGTGTCGGAAATACTTCCTTAGTCTATCGTTTAACTATAGAAGTATCGGCTATGCGGATTCAACAGAGGAAGAAAAGCTGAAAATCATTTATTCCATTTTTGATGACAGAATGATGAAGAAATTCCCCTTGCTTTGCGAATATGCCGATCCGTTCAGGACCCATTGTATTTTCGGCAACCTTGCGGAAGTCAGGACGCTTGATAGCTGGAGCCGTTCGTATAAGGAAGTCAGGGATAAGGAAGAATTAATAGAAGAGGCTTCAAAACTTTGTGACAGTCTTTTGAAAATAACCGATTCATTTGATCTGACACAGGACCCCGCAAGTGACAAGGTTCTTATAGGTTTCGGCAATTTGTATATGAAACTGCAGGAAGCATTTAAGATGCCGCTTGAAATATACCAAAAATTCAAGTCCGGTTCCGATGAAAGTCCTTATTGGATCATGAAATACGACAGTGCGGTTTTATCGGCAAAAAGCACATATAATCTCGGAAGTACCGATGACCCCAAGGATTCAGGCACTGATTATTTCAAATCGTTCAAAGCCATGAATACGTCCCTGATGGAAGCAGTCACAGACACCATACACCGAATGAAACAATAAAGGGGATTTTTATTCTGTTTTAAAAAACAAGCGTGCATTGCACGCTTGTTTTTTTGTAAAGGAATTATTTCTTAATCTTAAACTGCATAGGCATGCCGTTCTTGTAAGGAATTATGCACTCGCCTTCGATAAGAGGAAGGAAGTAATCGAGAGCTGCATCTGCAACGTTTGAACCGTCGTTGATGATCCATTCCTTCGGGAACTTCTTTTCCTTGTTTGCGATTTCGCAAACGGGAGCTGCGAAGCAATCAACGAAGTAAGGCTTGTCGGAAACACGCTTGAAGCACATCATCTTGCCTGTTTCGCCGTTGAGAGCTGCTTCAACTGCCTTTGAGCCGATGAGCTCAGCTTCATCAACGTCTGTCTTGGATGTGATGTGGGAAGCGGAACGCTGCATAACGTTAAGCTCGATGCTTCTAACTTTGCAGCCAACCTTTTCCTTAACAACGTTCTCAAGGAGTTTGCCGATACCGGAAAGGTACTTGTGACCGAAGTTATCAACAGCACCGGAACGGAACTCGTCGTTGCCGAGCTCGATACCTTCGGAAACAGCTACGATAACTGTGTTTGTCTTCTCAAGCTGAGCCTTAACGTCTGCAACGAACTTATCTTCTGAGAAATTCTCTGCTTCGGGAAGGTAGATGAGCTGAGGAGCCTGGATGCCGTTTGCACGAAGAACACAGGATGATGCTGTGAGCCAGCCTGCGCTTCTGCCCATGATTTCTACGATAGTAACAGACTTAACATCATAAACGGAACTGTCGGAAACGATTTCAGAAAGTGTTGTGGCAACATACTTTGCTGCGCTGCCGAAACCGGGTGTATGGTCTGTTGTCCAAAGGTCATTATCTACTGTCTTGGGAACGCCCATGAACTTGATGTTCTCGCCGTGTGCTGCTGCATATTTGGAGAGCTTGTCAACTGTATCCATGGAATCATTTCCGCCGATATAGAAGAATGCACCGATGTCATGCTTCTTTAATGTCTTGAAAATCTTTTCGAAAACTTCGGGATCCTTGGAAACGTCCGGAAGCTTATAACGGCATGAGCCAAGAGCTGTGGAGGGTGTAACCTTTAAAAGCTCCATGTTAGCATTTGTATTGAGCTGCTCGTTAAGATTTACGAGGTGATCGTTGATGATACCTTCGATTCCGTTAACTGTGCCGAAAACTGTGTCAACAGCATCGCTCTTCATAGCCTGCTTGTATACGCCGAGAAGGGAAGCGTTGATAGCAACTGTGGGGCCGCCTGACTGTCCTACTACAATGTTCATAATTGTTCTCCTTTTTGTTTGGTTGATATAGATATAAATTGAATTGCAATTTGCGGTAAGTATATCACGAAAATTCCGGTTTGAGTATTCAATTATTGTTAAGTTTTATTCAAGTTGTCTACTAAATCAAAACTTATTGTCCTGCATTCGAAGGAAATCGGGTCCTTTTCTTTGTAATCAAAGAGGATGTAATGAGGCTTTGGAAGCGCGAAAAATTCAAGATGCGTCATGTGCTCAAGCGTTCGTAAAGGCAGATTTCCGTATGCTGAAAAATCGCCTCGGGCCTCGGCCTCACGGTAAATGCGGTCAAACTCCTCACGCAAAATCTCGTCTTTTCCTGCAAAGGAAGGGCGGGATTTTATGTTTTCACGAAGATAACAGTCAAACGTGAGCAATTCCTTATATAATGCCGTGTTTCCTGCGTCGTTTTCACAGGCAAACTCGAGAAGGATATCGTAATAATCGAGTCTTCGTTTGCTTGTGTCATTGTAGCCGTGCTCCTTGAAAAATGCAGCGAGCATTTCGTACATAACAAAAGGACGCGAGAATGCCCTTTGAAGCTGTTCGAGGGTGTGTCTGTACTGACTGCTGTTGTAATAAATCTCCAAAACCTGTTCAATACCTTTAAGCTTCAGAACGTCGTCAAAGCTGAGCCAATTTGTGTATAGAACTTCATAGGGCGGGTTATCGGAGCAGACAATTCCGAATTCTTCGGCTCTTTCTGTCATCTCAGAACCTGAAAGAAGCTTAAGAAAGCCAAGTTGCAGCTGATCCGGCCGAAGCGCATAAACATTGTCAAAGGAATGCCCGAAGCTCTCGTAATTTTCGAAAGGGAGTCCCGCAATCAGGTCGAGATGCTGGTGAATATTGTGAAAACCATTAATTTTCAGAGTGTTTTCTTCGATTTTGTCGAAGGACGTGTGACGGTGAATGGCATCAAGCGTGTCGGGATTTGTCGTCTGTACACCTGTTTCAAGCTGAAACGCTCCGGGACGAACCTTTTCAAGAAGTGTGAGTTCCTCTTCGTTCAGAAGGTCCGCGGATATTTCGAAATGAAAATTGGTGATGCCATTATCGTTTTCTTTAAGAAAACGCCATATTTCAAGCGTTCTGGCGTGATCTATGTTGAAGGTCCTGTCAACGAATTTAACCTGACGGACTTTTTTATCCAGAAAGAACTTTAGTTCCTTCTTTACGAGCTCGATGCTTCTGAAACGGACCGCCTTCTCAATGGAGGAAAGACAGTAGCTGCAGCGGAAGGGGCATCCCCTGCTGCTTTCATAATATACAATGCGGTTCTCGGGAAGGGGCATGTTGTAGTAGGGGAACGGCAGCTCATCCATGTTCAGACATTCGCTTTCACGTACTATATGCGGAAGTTCGGATTGCGTGCCGCTGACATATGCCTTCAGCACCCTCAGGAAGATTCTTTCGCCTTCCCCCTGCATAATTCCACGCACGCCTGCAGGGATTTTGTTTGCCATTCCGTTGACCTCAGGCCCGCCGAGCCAGATATCAACTTTTGGAAGAAGCTTTTTTAAAACAGTGATAAGTGCACGAACCGTTGTTATATTCCAGATGTAGCACGAAAAGCCTATAACATCAGGCTTTTTTTCATATATATCAGAGAAAATCTGTTCGAGCTGTTGATTTATCGTATACTCTACGTATTCGACATGGCGTGAAAGCGGCTCGTTGTCTGCAACTGTGATGCCCCCGGTATAGTCCGAAATGTGCTCGTCGCTTGTAACGGTCGCTCCTTCAGCATAGGCGTAAAGTGAGCGTATTGCCTGATTTGTATGTATGAATTTGGAGTTGATTCCGACCAAAAGGAACTTCATTTTGTACCCTCGCAACGAAAAAAGTGGATTTGCATAAAGAGAATACGTTACATCCCCTTATTTTTCAAGGAAAACACTGAATATTTCACATTCTTTTAAGTTTACTTTTTTTGAGGAATTGTTATAATCGTACTAGGACGCATATGTCCTTTAGTTTGCGTATGAAAAAACTTCTAAGGAGAAGGTTATGGGAAAAAAGACCGGAAGCTACAAAAAGAAAGTATACGGCGGATATGACAGCAAAAAGAAAAAGGGAAACGGATTGAAAAAAATAGTTTCCGGAGTGCTCTTTGCAGCAGCATGCTTTATAGCAGTGTTTGTACTTCTTGAATTTCACGATGTTTACTGGGTTGTAGGTATTGCCTGCCTGCTTCTTATGGCAGCAGCTTACTTCTTCCTTAATGAAATATTTGCTTCCAAGGAGGACATTTTCGACGACCTTGCTCAGGCGCAGGAAGCCCTTGAGGAAGTAAAAGAAGAAGACAGACAGCGTGCCGAGGAAGAATTTAAAAAGCAGATTGCCGAGCAGGTACAGTCCCTTGACCGTACAAGTCGCGCAATGTTTGCTGCAATGAAAAAGAGTGCGGATGCCCAGGAAGAGCATCTTGCCGTTATGCAGGAAAAGATTGACAAGGTTATTGACGAGCAGAATGCCGGAATAAAAACCATTGTCAAATATAATAAAGAAAACGCAAGACAGATTGCAGAGAGCGAAAAGGAAGTACTTGGTGATGTGCTCAACAGCGTGAAGGACGTTGAAAGTGGAATCAACGACCTTAGAGGCGGCATTGATGACATAAACGGGTCTTTCCCAAAGCTTCAGCAGACAATTGAGTCGGCAGCGGATAAGGTTGCTGAAAAGGCAGGAAGTGCAACACCTGTTATGATGGCAGCACCTATGCCGATGTATGCAGCAGCACCTGCTCCGGCAGCGGCACCTGTTGCAGAGCCTGCTCCGATGCCTGTTGAAGAAACTGTAGTTGAAGAGCCCGCACTTGAGATTCCCGATATCGAAATCCCCGAGGAGCCCGCAGCAGAAGAAGCAGTTGAAGAGCCTGCACTTGAGATTCCCGATATTGAAATTCCTGAGGAGCCCGCAGCAGAGGAAACAGTTGAAGAGCCCGCACTTGAGATTCCCGACATCGAAATCCCCGAGGAGCCCGTGGCAGAAGAACCTGCATCAGAGGCAGACCTTGCGGCAGCAACAGGCGTAGACCTTTCAGATCCCAACGCAGCACTTTCTGCAGATGATATTGCAAAGCTCTTTGCAGCAGCAAACGGCGGAGACGCACCTGCGGCAGAAGAGCCCGCAGCAGAGTCTGAACCCGAGGATGCACCCGCATCGGAAGCAGACCTTGCGGCAGCAACAGGCGTAGACCTTTCAGATCCCAACGCAGCACTTTCTGCAGATGATATTGCAAAGCTTTTTGCAGCAGCAAACGGCGGAGACGCACCTGCAGCAGAGCCTGAACCCGAGGATGCACCCGCATCGGAAGCAGACCTTGCGGCAGCAACAGGCGTAGATCTTTCGGATCCTAACGCAGCGCTCTCACCGGATGATATAGCTAAACTTTTCGCAGCAGCAGGAAATTAAGTAATGATTAATATAGAAACACAACATAGCCCGAATTCCGAGGAAGAGGGCAGCAATACAAAAAAGACAAGAGCAAGGGCTTTGGCACCCTATATTCTGAATGGCATTTGCGTTCTCGCTCTTGTCGTTTTTGGCGTCTTATACTATGTAAATGTATCTCGAAAGGGTGGAGAGGAAGCAGTTGCAGCACTCACGTTGACGCCGGCTCCTGCCACATCGGGCATTGCGAACGGTTCCAATCAGTCGGACGACGACAATAAATCCGGGGACAATCCGGGAAGTAATGCATCGAATATTACCGAGCCTACCGCAGTTCCGGATACACCTACTCCCATACCGACCAATACTCCTACACCAACGTTTACACCGACGCCTACTCCAACACCCGGGCTCAAAGAGCTTTCACGTGAGCAGGATTATTACGACACAAGGAAGACAACGGTTCTTGCAAACATTGCGGACGGTGTGTACAAAGAGTACGATACAAAGTCCTACAACTGGAGCTTCAAGCGTGCAAAGGACCATCTGCCTTCAGGAAACTGGGCACAGTTCGACATAACGGAGTATGACTGTTTTTACCTGAATCCGGACGTTACGGATGATGATAAAGTAGTATACATTACGTTGGATTGCGGTTATGCAACAAAGAATACCAACCAGATGCTTGATATTTTCAAGGAAAAGGATGTTAAAGTTACATTTTTCTGCACAAAGATGTTCCTTGAAAAATCGGTTGATGAAGTAAAGAGAATGCGTGAAGAGGGGCATTGTATAGGAAACCATACATCCACTCACACAAAGCTTACCGAAATGTCAAATGAGAATGTTGTTGAGGAGCTTGCGGGTTTCGAAGAGCGTATGTATGAGCTTACCGGATATACGCCCGATCCGTTCTTCCGTTGTCCCAGCGGTACTTACAGTGCACAGGTGCTTCAGATAATTAGTGACCTTGGCTATTCCACATATCACTGGAGCATAGCTTATGGTGATTATGATAAGGATAATCAGCCCGGAAAGGACTATGTTATCGACCATATCAATGAATATCACCATAACGGCGCAGTCATTCTTATGCATAACGATTCAATTTCAAATCTTGAGGCTATGGCTGATGTAATCGACCTGCTTCGGGCAGAGGGTTACCGGTTTGGTACTCTTTATGAATTTATGAGTGACGAAAATTGATAATATATTGACACAGACTGCGTTGACGGTTATAAATATCTACGTTATAACTAACCCGAAATTTTTAAGTAAGATACGAGGCATTTCCGCTTCGCAAAAACAGGAGGATAAATCATGGCAACAAAAATCGATCAGATGTCTGCAAACGCAATCCGCGTTCTCGCTGCAGATGGTATTCAGAAGGCAAAATCAGGTCATCCGGGACTTCCTCTCGGCTGCGCTGATATCGCGTATGAGCTTTGGGCAAAGAAGCTTAAGCACAATCCTGCTGACCCCGACTGGGCAGACAGAGACCGCTTCATCCTTTCAGGCGGACACGGTTCCATGCTTCTTTATTCACTTCTTCATCTGTTTGGATATGGTCTTAAGAAGGAAGACCTTATGCAGTTCAGACAGCTTGATTCACTCACACCCGGTCATCCCGAGTACCGCCACACAAGAGGCGTTGAAGCTACAACAGGCCCTCTCGGTGCAGGTATGGGTATGGCAGTTGGTATGGCAATTGCAGAAGCACACCTTGCTGCAAAGTTCAACAAGCCCGGCTATCCTGTAGTTGACCACTATACATACGCTCTTGGCGGCGACGGATGTATGATGGAAGGTATTTCTCACGAAGCTTTCTCACTTGCAGGCACACTTGGCCTTGGCAAGCTCATTATCATCTACGATTCAAACAAGATTTCCATCGAAGGAAGCACAGATATCGCTTTCTGTGATGATACAGCAAAGAGAATGGAAGCTTATGGTTTCCAGGTAATCGATGTTGCAAACGGCAACGATATGGATGCTGTAGGTAAGGCAATTGACGAAGCTAAGGATGATACAAATCGTCCTTCATGCATCATCTGCCATACACAGATTGGTTTCGGCTGTCCCGCAAAGCAGGGTAAGGCAAGTGCACACGGTGAGCCTCTTGGTGACGAGAACATTCTCGCACTCAAGGAGAACCTTGGCTGGCCTTCAACAGAGCCTTTCTTTGTACCTCAGGAAGTTTATGACAACTACGCAGAAATCACAAAGTCCTTCGCTCCCGCTGAGGATGCTTGGAACAAGATGTTCAAGGAATACTGCGAGAAGTTCCCTGAGATGAAGAAAGCTTGGGACGACGAGTTCAATCTTGACATTGCTAAGCCTCTCATCGATGATGCTGAGTACTGGGCATATGAAGACAAGCCGGAAGCTACAAGAAACCTTTCCGGTATGGTTATTAACAGACTTAAGGATAAGGTTCCTTCACTCTTCGGTGGTGCAGCAGACCTTTCTCCTTCCACAAAGACATACATGAAAGAAATGGGAGACTTCTCCAAGGACGACAGACTTGGCCGCAACATGCACTATGGTGTACGTGAGCTTGCCATGACAGCTATCGGCAACGGCATCACTCTTCACGGCCTCAGAGGTTTCGTTTCCACATTCTTCGTATTCTCAGATTATACAAAGCCTATGGCTAGACTTTCTTCCATCATGAGAATACCTACAGCTTACGTATTTACACATGACTCCATCGGTGTTGGTGAAGATGGTCCTACACATGAGCCTATCGAGCAGCTTGCTATGCACCGTGCACTTCCTAACTTCCACGTATTCCGTCCTGCAGATGCTACAGAGACACTTGCAGCTTGGTACGCAGCAGTTACATCAAAGGAAACACCTACAGCTCTTGTTCTTACACGTCAGAATCTTCCTCAGCTTGCAGGTTCTTCCAAGGAAGCTCTTAAGGGTGGTTACATCCTTGAGGATTCTGCAAAGGCTACACCTGATGCAATCATCATCGCTACAGGTTCAGAAGTTCAGCTTGCAGTTAATGCAAAGGCAGAGCTCATTAAGGACGGCATCGACGTAAGAGTCGTTTCCATGCCTTCAACAGACGTATTCGAGGAGCAGTCCGAAGAGTACAAGGCAAGCGTTCTTCCTAAGAACGTTCGTGCAAGAGTTGCAGTAGAAGCTCTCATCGACTTCGGCTGGGGCAAGTACACAGGTCTTGACGGAGAAATTATCTCCATGAAGGGCTTCGGTGCATCAGCTCCTTATTCAACACTCTTCCCTAAGTACGGCTTCACAACAGAGAACGTTGTAGCTGCAGTTAAGAAAGTTGTTAAATAGTAGACTAAACAAACAATCGCACTAATAAACTTCAATGATAACCCACCACCCATTTTGGTGGTGGGTTCATTTTAAAAAAGTCATTTTACCGCAAGGCGAAAATGACAATAAGATTATAGGGGTTAACATGAAGGAAGATTTGTTCAGTATCGGTAAATTTACCATTCACAGTTATGGCCTTTGCATTGCACTTGGCATTATCGTTGCTTACGTTATTGCGGAACTCCGCACAAAGAAGCACAAGCTTAATGTCGACACATGTTTTGATCTTGCAATGTGGGCAGCAATCGGCGGCATACTCGGTGCAAAGATTATGTACTACATCGTAGAAATCAAGTCCATAATCAAAGACCCGTCGCTTCTCCTTGATATCACAAACGGTTTTGTCGTATACGGTGGCATTATAGGCGGAAGCATCGCATGCCTTATCTACTGTAAAGTGAAAAAGCAGGACACTTTGATGTGGTTTGACCTCATAATTCCTCAGATAGCAATAGCCCAGGCCTTTGGTCGTGTTGGATGTCTTATGTCCGGCTGTTGCTATGGTGCTGAAACAGATTCTGCTTTTCATATTGTGTTTGAAAACTCACGTTTTGCCCCGAATCACATCTGGCTCTATCCGACACAGATTATGTCTGCGGTTGGAAATCTTTTGAACTTCCTTGTTCTTGTATTCATTATATACAGAATATTCAAGAATAAGCCCGGTGTTACGACATCGTTTTTTCTTATTTTCTACAGTGTCGGACGTTATATTATCGAGCTGTTCAGAGGTGATGAGGAAAGAGGCAGCGTTGGCATATTCTCCACGTCACAGTTCATTTCGTTCTTTATCTTTACTATTGGTGTTGTTCTTTTCATCATCTTTGTAAGAAAGCCGCAAAGAGACCCTGTTGCAGAAACACTTGCAAGAGAAGAAGCTGCCAAGGCAGAGATGAAACCTGCAGAAGAAGTTGCAGAAGAATCTGCAGAGGAGCCTTCAGCAGAAGCCGAAGTTGAAGAAGAGACAGTAGCTGAAACAGAGGAAACAGATAACGTAGAAAAAACAGATGAGCAGTAATTTCTGTAATGCGTGCCCGCGGCATTGTAATGCGGACAGAAGCGGCAGCATCGGCAGCGGTGTTTGCGGCTCACCTAATAAAATATTGATTACACGCGCGGCTCTTCACTTTTGGGAAGAGCCGTGTTTGTCAGGCAAAGAAGGTTCCGGCACAGTGTTTTTTTCTGGCTGTAACCTTCATTGTGTCTACTGTCAAAACAGGGAGATTTCCACGGGAGCGGTCGGAAAGGTAGTTTCTTCCGAGGAGCTTTGCGAGGAATATCTTCGTTTGCAGGACATTGGGGCAAACAATATTAATCTTGTTACTCCATCGCATTACTATCTTCAAATAAAAGAAAGTCTTGAGCTGGCAAAAGGAAGGCTTCACATTCCTGTTATTTCAAATACATCATCCTATGACAGTGTAGATACCTTGAAGGAAATGGAAGGCCTTATTGATATTTGGCTTGCCGACTACAAATATGATTCACCCGAGATTGCTGCAAGATATTCAAAGGCACCGGATTATCCTGAAGTTGCCCAAAAGGCAATTGCAGAAATGTATCGTCAGACGGGAAATCCGGAGTTTGATGAACGTGGTATGATGAAAAAGGGCATCATTGTCCGCCAGCTTTTGTTGCCCGGTCATGTAAAAGAGTCTGAGGCTTGTGTAAAATATATTTATGATACATACGGAGATAATGTTTATATAAGTCTTATGAGCCAGTATACTCCCCTTGATATTCCCGAAGAATACAGCGAAATAAATCGCAAATGTACAAAGCGCGAGTATGAAAAGCTTGTAAATTATGCATTGGATCTTGGTGTGGAAAATGCGTTCATTCAGGAAGGTGATGTTGCGAAAGAAAGTTTCATCCCTGATTTTGACACAGAATTGACACATTTAACATAAAAATTTGCTTTTTTAGCATAAAATTTTCAAAAAATAAAAAAAGATTTGTTTTCGGGGTTGACAATTATTTTTCAGAGTGGTATTTTCAACCCGATGACAAATTTGAAGAAAAGGAGGTAAGCATTAATGTCATTTATCATGAATAAAAACTATACAGAAAGAGCTTGCCTCGGTATCTTTTTCACTATAGCGTGAGTGAATCTTTACCGTGGCATTCTAATGGTATGCCACGGTTTTTTTTATACTTTTCAGAACCTGTGACCCGAAAAGTATATGTCAGCACCACATATTCCGGTGGTATATCAAAAACAATTCAGACAAATTAATCAAAACAAAGAAAACAATATTTCCGACGGCGTCTTGGGTGAATTATGCTTTTTCGCCGGGATCGGAGGGTAAATTGAAGAAAATTACAAAATACATGGGACGATACTGGTGGCGTTATCTCATCGGCACGGTCAGCCTTGTTCTGTCGGTCGTACTTGATAACTGCTCACCGCAGGTTACTAAAAAAATCATCGATGATGTAATCGGCAATGGCAATATTGATTTGCTTTTAACATGTCTTGGCGGTTTCCTCATCATTACACTTGGAAGAACGGTTTTCCAGTTCACAAAAGAATATAATTTTGATATGGCGGGTGCAAGTGTTGCAAGAGATATACGAAACGATCTTTTCCGTCATGTCCAGACACTTTCCATGGGTTACTTTGACAGCACCAACACAGGTGAAATTATGTCAAGACTTACGGGAGATATCGGAAACATCTGGGGAGGTATCGGCTTCATCGGAATGCTCATGATGGAGGTTATTCTTCACATGACACTCGTTGTTGTCAATATGTTTAAGCTTTCTCCGAAGCTTTCAATATTCCCCTGCATAATGATTCCCGTTGCGGGATTCCTTGCTATTTTCCTCGAAAAGCGCCTTGATAAGGTTTATGAAGACATTTCCGAGGAAAGTGCGCAGCTAAACACCGTTGCCGAGGAAAATATTTCCGGAACACGTACGGTTAAGGCTTTTGCACGTGAGAAATTTGAGCTTGACAAGTTCCTTTCCCATAATAAGAAGTACTATGACTTAAACATGAAGCAGTCAAAGGTAATGATTAAGTATTACCCTCTGTTCCAGCTTATTACAAAGGTTCTTCCCATCGTTACGATTCTCGTCGGAGGAAAAATGGTAATTGACGACGAGATTACGCTTGGTACACTTGCTGCATTTATTTCATACTGCAACTATATCGGCTGGCCTATGGAAATGATAGGCTGGGTATCAAACGAGCTTGCAAACACCTTTGCTTCCTACAAGAAGCTTAAGAAGATTGCGAATGAAAAGCCTGTTATTGCAAATCCGGAGAATCCGGTTGTTCTTGACCGTGTTAAGGGTGCAGTTACATTCGATCATGTTTCCTTCTCTATTAACGATAAGGAAATACTAAAGGACATTTCCTTTAAGCTTCCCGATGGCAAAACACTTGGAATTATGGGAGCTACGGGCTCAGGTAAAACATCCATACTTACAATGCTTTTCCGTTTCTACGATCCTTCGAGCGGCAAGGTTCTGCTTGACGGAACGGACGTAAAAGAGCTGCCATTGTCGCAGCTCCGCAAGAGCATTGCGCAGGTCTCACAGGATGTATTCCTTTTCTCGGATACAGTAAATGAGAACATTCGCTTCGGAAAGAAGGAAGATACTTCTGCAGAGGAAATAGCAGATGCTCTTAAAAAGGCTTCTGCAGATTTTGTGGATGATCTGTCGGATAAGGGTGAAACCGTCATCGGTGAACGTGGCGTAGGGCTTTCGGGTGGCCAGAAACAAAGACTTTCCATAGCACGAGCTCTTTCAAAGCATGCGCCTGTTCTTGTACTTGACGATTCAACATCGGCACTTGATACCGAGACAGAACACGACATCCAGAAAACCCTGGAAAAACTTACAGACACAACAAAAATTATTATATCCCACCGTATTTCCGCTGTACGTCATGCGGACGAAATCATCGTTCTGAAGGACGGAGCAGTGGCTGAGCGTGGTACACACGAAGAACTCCTCGGACAGAAGGGGCTTTACTTCGAAACATATTCCGCGCAGTACGGAGTTACACAATAAGAAAGGGGGGATACACATGGCAGTCAACGCAGTCAGACAGGACGAGAACACCTCAATGACAAGCAAGTCAAAGACGTTGTTCAGACTCCTCAGATATCTGCTTAACTACAAGGGACTGATTCTCGGCGTTCTCCTCACGATGGGGGTTACAATTGCAATTACACTTATTAACCCTCTTCTCATCGAACGTGCGATTGACGTACATATCGCAGAGAAAAATAATCAGTCACTTATAAGCCTTGTTGTTCTTGGCTTGATTTTAAACGTAATTTACATTCTGCTCATTAAGCTCAGAATGTATCTTATGGCACTTATGTCAAACGATGTTCTCGTTAAAATCCGTATTGAGCTTTACGAGCACATTCAGACACTTGGTCTTAAGTTTTTTGACTCGAGACCTGCGGGAAAAATTATTGCAAGAGTAATCGGAGACGTTAACTCCTTAAAGGGTGTGCTTTCCGATGTTGTAACAACACTTTTTCCTCAGATTGCAACACTTATTGCAGTACTTGTAATTATGCTTGTTAAGAACTGGGTTCTTACAATTGCGAGCCTTATTACATTCCCTCTTCTTGCAGGCGGACTTTTCTTCATTCAAAATAAATGCCGCGTGCTTTGGCATCTTCACAGAAAGAAGGATTCAAACCTTTCCGGCTTTATTCATGAAGATATTGCCGGTATCCGTGTAATTCAGGGCTTTGCTGCAGAAGAAGAGACAAACAGGACAATGGATGAGATGAATCAGGAAAACTGGCAGACCTTCAAGGATGCAGTTGCCATTAACGACTGGTTCGGTCCCGTTATCGAGTTCTGTGCAGGTTTTGCAACGATATTCCTTTACTATGCAGGCGTTAAGATTGTCGGAACAGAGGCTGCTCCGGTCGGCACACTTATGGCATTTGTTACATACGCATGTATGGTTTGGGACCCGGTTTCCCAGCTCGGAAATCTTTACAATCAGTTTGTAAGAAATATTGCGGGCGCAGAACGTATTTTCGAGATTCTCGATACAAAGCCAGAAGTATTCAATTCCGAAGGTGCTGAAGATATTCCCGACATTAAGGGCGAAGTTGAGTTTAAAAACGTAAATTTCTCTTATGATGAGTCAAAGGGCGTTTTGAACGACGTTTCCTTTAAGGTTAATGCCGGAGAAACAATTGCTCTTGTCGGACCTACGGGTGCGGGCAAATCCACGATAGCCAATCTCATATGCCGTTTCTATGATGTTACGGACGGTCAGGTTCTTATCGACGGATACGACCTTCAAAAAGTTACGCTTGAAAGTCTCAGAGCCCAGATGGGCGTAATGACTCAGGATAACTTCCTCTTCACCGGTACAATAAAGGACAATATAAGATATGGTAAGCTTGATGCTACCGATGAAGAAATTGAGGCAGCGGCCAAGTCGGTACACGCACATGACTTCATTATGAAGATGGAAAAGGGTTACGACACCGAACTTTCAGAAAGAGGAGCAGGCCTTTCGGCAGGTGAGAAGCAGCTTCTGGCGTTTGCAAGAACAATGGTTTCCATGCCGAAGATTCTTATTCTTGATGAGGCAACTTCCTCTATTGATACAAAGACGGAAATGCTTGTCCAGGAAGGTATTGCGGCACTTCTTAAGGGACGTACGAGTTTTGTTATTGCACATCGTCTTTCTACAATCAAAAATGCGGACCGAATATTCGTAGTTAATGACGGACGCATCGTTGAGAGCGGAAATCATGATGAGCTTATGGCTAAGAAGGGCGAATATTACGACCTTTATACCGCACAGTTGCAGTAAATAAAAAAAGATGATAAAATGTTGCAGGTTATGTCTGTGTGATGTAACCTGCATTTCTTTTTTACTAATATCGCAACTCTTGTGTTAATGTGGAAAAATGATTTCCAAAAAACACAGATTTACCTTAAACAGGAGATAAAATGAGCGTATTCGGTTTAATGGGATTTGTTGTTCCTTTGATAGTATTCACCATTGTTCTGATAGTAATTATTATCATTATTGCGTCCGTAGTTTCGAAGGCCAAGCATGTTGCAAGAATGGGTTTTGGAACGGATAACCTTCAGGAGATTTTGAAACAGCAGGAGATGCTTGACGAAGAGCCGAAATCTGTTTCCGGAATGACTTCTCTTTACCTTCCGAAGCTTCAAAAGGATTTCCCGGAGCTTAACTGGATGCAATTCCAGGATGAGACAAAGGAACATCTTGTAAAATACCTTGAAGACAAAGGCTTCGCAAAGATTAAGGTTCATAAGTCTGCTCTTTATGAGTACAAGAAGAACCTCGGAACATGTTATGCTACGGTACAGCATGCCGTTGAGTATTTAAAGCCTGATGAAAAGAAAGTTCAGACACGTTTCAATGTAGTTATGTCCTATGTCCAGGACGCTGAAAAAATGGGTTTTGAGAAGGCTTATGCAGCCACCTGCCCGAATTGCGGCGGCGCCATAACGTCGCTTGGCAACAAGTTTTGTGAGTATTGCGGCTCTGCTATTACGCCGTACAATATAAAAGTTTGGGAGCTTACTGAAATTACAGAGATTTAAGTGATATGGGGAAAGCAAAACGGACAATTATATATGTGTTGACCACGATGGTATGCTTTTTCGTTGTGATGCTTGCAGGGGGTGTACGGGAATACACAAGTGCTGCACATCTTACGGACGAGCAAAAGACTTCGTCTGTCGATGGCGATAGTACGGGAAACGAAACAAATGCAGTTTCGAGCCTGACGCCTGCAAATGATGCGCAAGTAAAGTCTGTTCCTGACTCGCCCACGCCAACAAGCACACCCACGGCGACGAATACACCGACACCCACGAACACGCCAACGCCGACAAATACGCCGACACCGACGAATACACCGACACCGACGAATACACCGACACCGACGTTTACGCCGACACCCACACCGTCGCCTACGCCGGTATACTACGAGTCGGGAATTGTGCTTGCAAACATTACGACTACATTGAACATTCGTTCCGTACCGAGTTCGGATGACAATTCCACCATAATCGGAAAAATATACAAGGGAAGCTACGCATATCTTCTCGAAGACGGAGAGGAATGGATTAAAATAAAAACGGGCAGCATTTCCGAAGCGTATGTTTTCAAAGAATATACAACAATCGGCTATGAGGCGGCCTGCTGTGTTGACTATGATGGAGCATGCACAGGTGTTGTTACCGAGACTAAAGTCAACATACGAAGCGGACCGGGCACCGATTATCCTAAAATCGGGACACCGGCGAAGAAGGGAGACCGCTTCCATATTCTTCTTTCAGAAAGTACGCCGGAATGGTTCTGTGTTCAGCTCAGTGATGATAAAAAGGGATACATGTTTGCTGAATATTTCACACTTGAGTTTGACTACGACGTAGGTTACACAAATAAAGAAATCGAGGACAAAAAACTCGAGAATCAGATTAAAGCAGCGCTTGCAAAATCACAGATTTTCGAAGTGCCGGAAACATGGCGGGAGCCTCTTGAAATGACGGACGAAGAAAAGCTTTTGTTTGCGACGATAGTTCAGACAGAAGCCGGAAACCAGAAGTATGAAGGAAAGCTTGCGGTTGCCAATGTCATCCGAAATCGAATGGAAGACGGTGAATGGGGTTACACTCTGAAAGAGGTAATCTATGCCAAAGGACAGTTTGCGGGTTCTTCCGATTACCTTGTTCAACGTGCTCAGAAAAACGGCATCCGCGAAGATTGCTGGAAGGCAGTTGAGGAGTGCCTTGCCGGCCGCAACAACATTGGTGATTTCATTTACTTCCAGACGATAAATTCCGCCTATAAATTGAAAAACGGAAAGTATCCTGTACTTGAATACACAAAGTGCTATTTCCTGGAAGACCACATATTCTACAAACGCAAAAATTGGTAAATCCGGTCGGCATTTTTCTTCGAAAAATCCCAACGGCCAGTGAAACCCTTGGCTGTAAAGAAAATAACGACGGCCAGCATAACCCTTGGCTGTAAAGAAAATAAGAGCGAACCGCCGGTTCGCTCTTTTCATTTTAACTGTTATATCCGTCAGGGTTCTGACTCTGCCATCTCCAGGAGTCTTCACACATTTCGTCGATATTCTTTTCTGCCTTCCATCCGAGTTCTTTTTCTGCCTTGGCAGAATCCGAATAACATTCTGCAATGTCGCCGGGACGACGAGGGGCAAATTTGTAAGGAAGCTCATGGCCGCAAGCCTTTGAGAAGGCGTTAATTACATCAAGTACGCTGTAACCCTTGCCGGTGCCGAGATTGTAAACAGAAACACCGCTGCCTTTTTCGACCTTTTTAAGTGCTGCTACATGGCCCTTTGCGAGGTCTACAACGTGAATATAGTCGCGGACGCCTGTTCCGTCGGGTGTGTCATAATCATTACCTGTAACGGAGATGAACTCGCGTTTTCCGACAGCAACCTGAGAAACGTAAGGAACAAGATTGTTCGGAATGCCCTTCGGGTCCTCACCGATGCAGCCGCTCTTGTGGGCGCCGATAGGATTGAAATAACGGAGCAATACAATGTTCCATTCCGGATCTGCTGTATTCATATCTGTGAGAATCTGCTCGAGCATTGATTTTGTGCGGCCGTAAGGGTTCGTAAGTTCGCCCTTCGGACACTCTTCTGTAATGGGAACAAATGCAGGTTTCCCGTAAACAGTAGCGGAAGAGCTGAAGATGATGTTTTTAACATTATGGGCACGCATAACATCCAAAAGAATTAATGTGCCGGTGATATTGTTGTAATAGTACTCAAGAGGTTTCTGAACCGATTCACCTACAGCCTTCAGACCTGCAAAGTGAATTACTGCGTCGATTTTGTTTTCGTCAAAAATCTTATTAAGAGAAGGTTTGTCCAAAAGATCGTTTTGGTAGAATTTAACGTCTTTTCCGGAAAGTTTTTTGATTCGTTCAACAACCTTTTCGTTTGAATTGCAAAGATTGTCAACGATGACACAAGAATGACCGCTGTTAAGAAGCTCGACACATGTGTGGCTTCCAATGTATCCGGCACCGCCTGTAACAAGAATGTTCATAGAAATCCTCCTGTAAGGTTTATTTCGTAAGTGATTGCCTGAGCTTGTATTTTATCAGACATTGTATCTACAATCAATAAACCGATAAATAATCCTTCATTGCAAATACAATCGCAGAATGATAATTAATCGTGGCAGTAATTATGCATATGACGAATTTGCATAAAATCGACAAGGGAATATTGACGTTTTCGGCAAATGTTGATAAAATCATATTGTGCAACCGCTTGCGCATAGAAATAATACATCATGAAAATGTGGAATGTCAATGCTTTTACGTAAGTTGGTTAAAACTGCAATTGATTCATTAAAAAATGCAAAGCAGAGGGGCTTATGGACAAGAAAATTACAATCTTAGACGTTGCTGAAGCACTTGGAGTATCTACCACAACCGTTTCAAGAGCAATCTCAGGAAAAGGACGCATTGGCGAAGAAACCCGTCGGCGCGTAATGGAATATATCGAAGCAAACGGTTACAAACCCAATGTTATCGCAAAGAGTCTGGCACAGTCGAAAGCATATAATATCGCTATGATCATGCCCGCGGACTGTAATGCTTCTGAGCTTCCGTTTTTCCAGACATGTATGTACGGAGTGTGCGAGGCGGCGGCAGAACGTGATTACGATGTTCTTGCGGTTTATGTTTCCGAGGGCAATACAAAGAATCTCGAGAGAATTCTTGTTAACAATAAAATAGACGGAGTCATTATGAGCCGTACAACCGTTGATGACAGTGTTTTATCTATGATCAAAGGGAAAGAAATTCCTTTTGTAGCTATCGGAGATACAAAGGACAAAGGAATTGTCAGGGTTGACCACGATCACAGAAGTGCCTGCCGCGAGCTGACTTCACATATTCTGAAGAGCGGTGCGGATAAGGTTGCACTTATTGGTGGAAATAATACCCACATGGTAACACGAAGCAGGTATCATGGCTTTGCGGATGCCTTTGAAGCGCATAGCGAGCGTATAGACCCCGAACTTGTTTATTTAAACGTAGAAGATAATGATTCCATAGAAAATATTACAGGAGAGCTTATGGCCAAAAACGTGAAGTGCATTGTCTGCATGGACGATATGATTTGCGCGCGCGTGCTTCAGAAGCTCCAGAGAGACGGTGTTTCTGTTCCGAAGGATGTGAAAGTTGCCTCATTTTACAATTCTGCACTTCTTGATTCTCACGTTCCCGCAGTAACAACTTTAAGCTTTGATGTCAAAAAACTGGGTGAGGTTGCTGCAAGGGTTTTAACAGATATCATTGAAGGCGAGAAGACGTCTGAAATAACGCTTCTTCCATATGAAATCTGCATTCGGGAGACAACATAAAGCCCGGCCTTCTTGTGCAGACTGCACAATTTATTACCTCTTTTTTCTACATATACCCCCATTGACGAAGTCAAAAACCGTCAGTTACGATAATGACGGACATTCAGGGATTCGGCGTTTATTTATGTAAATGCGATAATGCCCGAACGTTTATAAAGACCAAATCAAGAGGGGGTATTTTTATGCTTTATTGGATATGGCTCAATGAGTTGAAGGGGTGCGGGCCGGCTGAAAAAAGGAGGCTTATTGTACAATATGGTACACCGCAGGTGGTGTATGAAGTAATGTCGGGGAGGATGGATACAACGCGTGTCAGCAATGAGGGCCTGTCGGGGAGGATGGATACACCACATGTCGCTTGTGAAGGTTTGTCCGGGAAAATTGACAAAACACAGCTGAGTTTGGAGAAGGCAAAACGTATTCTTGACGTTTGCGAAAGAAAGAAGATATACATCACTCCATATAAGGATTTCGGAATAATGGACATGAATGACCTTCCGATTATTCTGTATTGTAGGGGAGAATTCCGCACGGGAATGAGAAGCGTTGGGATCGTCGGGTCCAGGAGATGTACCGAATACGGAAAAAGTATTACCGAAACGATTTCAAAACAGCTTGCTGCAAGAGGGGTGACAATTGTCAGCGGAATGGCAAAGGGCGTTGATTCCTATGCACATAATGCGGCGCTATCGGTTGGAGGGTATACAATAGCCGTGCTGGGCTGCGGGATAGATATATGTTATCCTTCCGAGCATAAGATTCTTTACGAAAGTATCATTGAAAAAGGTCTTGTAATCTCTGAATATTCTCCCGGACATCCTGCCGGACACGAAACATTTCCAAGACGAAACAGAATAATTGCCGCATTTTCCGATTCTATTCTCGTTACCGAGGCGGGGCGAATCAGCGGGGCATTGATTACAGCTGAGGACAGCCTGCTGTATGGGAAACGGCTGTACGCCTGCCCCGGAAGAATTGATTCCCCGACAAGCGAAGGCTGCAACAGGCTTATTGCCGAAGGAAAAGCAAGGCTCTATATGCCCGGAGATCTTCTTGAAGACGAAAACGAGCAGCTGACGTTGCCCGGGATTTTTTCAGAGCCTGCGAGTGTGACACCTGCATTGGAAAGCGCACCTTCAAGTGCTGCCGTTGGGCGAAGGTTAATGCAAGAAAAGACCTCTTCCGCACAAGGAAACAGTGAAACACGTGTGATTATGGACCTTTTGAAAATTTCGGAAGGAAAAACCACAATTCCTGAGGTGGCGGAGATTCTTCAGAAGGACAGTGCTTCGCTTTACGGGGTGCTTACCGAAATGGAAATGAATGATTTGATATGTGTTGAGGGTGACAGGGTATGGCTTCACAAGTAAAGAGTTTTTCAATTCAAGGTATAGATGGTTATGTAGTTGACATAGAGGCAAGCATTTTGCCGGATGACCGTCAAAGTCTTTCAATTATTGGTATGGGAGACACGTCTGTAAAGGAGGCTGGGGAGAGAATCCGGTCCGCTCTCGGGGATTGCGGATATTCTCTTCCGGACTGCAAAATTGTTCTAAGCCTTGCTCCCTGTGACAGAAGAAAGCGAGGCTCGCATTACGACCTGGCTCTTGCTGTGGCACTTCTTTTGCAAAGCGGGAGCTTGCGCGCTGACAGGATTTCGGAATATGGTTTTATCGGAGAACTTTCTTTAGACGGAAAGCTTCGTTCCTGCAGTGGGATTCTCCCGATGATTCTTGCTGCGAAGGCAGCGGGTGTTAGGAAAATTATTCTCCCGACAGGAAATTATGCGGAGGCAAAGCTCGTTTCGGATATGACAATATATGCTTTTGACCGCCTGAAAGATGTTATTTTATTCCTTGAGGGAAAACAGGCGTCACCGAATCCGCCTGAGGAAGGAGCACCGGAGTCAGCCACTTCTGATGGACCTGATTTTTCGGAAGTTAAAGGCCAGAATTCTCTTGTTGACGCAATAGTTCTTGCGGCAGCGGGAGGGCATAATGTGCTTATGATAGGCAGGCCCGGCTGCGGAAAAACAATGATTGCAAGACGCATCCCGACAATTCTTCCACAGATGACGGAAAGTGAAGCGCTTGAGGTGACAAAAATACACAGCATATCAGGCATGATTAAAGAAGGCGCTTCGCTCATGACCGAAAGACCTTTTAGGGCACCGCATCATAACGTTTCTCTGAACGCACTTATTGGCGGTGGCATGTATGCTACGCCCGGCGAGGTCTCTCTTTCACACAATGGTGTCCTTTTTCTTGATGAACTTTCGGAGTTTTCAAAAAGCGCGTTGGATGCGCTGCGCCAGCCCTTGGAAGACAAGCAGGTCATTATATCCCGCGTCAACAGTACAAACCGCTACCCTGCCGCATTCACGTTGATTGCTGCAATGAACCCATGCCCCTGCGGCTATTATCCCGACAGAAAATGCAGGTGCACGGACTACGAGGTAATCAAATATCGTAATAAGCTATCAGGGCCAATTCTTGACCGAATTGATATTCAAAAGTTTGTAAACCCTGTTGATTTATTTGAAACAGATAAAGCAGCACCCGCGCCATCATCCGCAGAACTAAAGAAAAGAGTGGAGGCTGCAAGACTTATCCAGCAAAAAAGGTTTGAGGGAATACCGAATGTTAACTGCAATGCAGCCATGTCCACAGCTATGATTGACGAGTTCTGTGTCCTTGACGAAGAGTCCCGAAGCCTTCTTCGGAACGCCTGCGACAAATTCGGCTACTCAGCCCGAGTCATTCATAAGCTTCTGCGCATGGCCCGCACCTCCGCGGATCTCGCCGAAGAAAAACAAATCCGAAAGGAAGATATTAGTTATGTACTTCATCTCAGAGACCTCGATAAAAGCTCCGGGATGATGGGAATATAGGGCTTTAGCAGATTTACCATTTAAAAGAAGGTTTGTTGTAAATCGATGGTAAGAAAAAAATAAGATTACCATAGAAATATGCATAAACTGTCATGCAGATGCTTCAGATAAACTGTCATGCAGATGGTTTAAGTGGATTGCCATGTAGATATTTCAAACAAAATTTCTTGAAAATCACACGTTTATATGATATTATCCCACTTTGCCTATAATGGTAGAAATGTATTTTTTAGGGGTGTATTTAGTGGAAAAAAAGAAATCAGGAAAATTGAATTTATTGTACGGCCTTCTTCAGGGCGGATATTGGATGCAGTACTGCGCAGCGCTTAGTTTTGCCAGCGTTGTTATGCTTGACAGAGGCTACACAAATGCTGAAATCGGTGTTGTCCTTGCTTTGGGCAATGCTTTTGCTGTGCTGTTCCAGACGGAAGTGGCCAAGTTTGCGGATAAGTCTAAAAAGGTCAGCCTTGCTGCAATAACAACAGCCTGCTACATACTTGAGGCAGTTGTTTTTGGAATAATTCTTATGCAGGATAAATCCGGCATTCTCTTTTCTGTTGCAATTGTAATTCTCTCTGTCCTTGCGGCATCAACACAGGGCTTTGTTAATGCGCTTTGCTACAGAATGGAAACAGAAACGGTTAAAATCAATTTTGGTGCAGCACGTGCGGTGGGCTCTCTCGGCTTCGCCGTTGTTTCAATTATTATTGGAAACCTTGTAGAAAAGCACAGCGCAAATATAGCACCGATATTCGGCTTTTTTACATGCGCATATCTTATTGTCGTGCTCCTTGTTATTTCGCTTAATTCCGACACAAAGAGTCGCATTACCGAGGAACAGGCAAAGGAAAAAGAAAGCATTTTCTCATTTATCGGAAGATACAAGCTTTTCTTTGTTTTCCTTATTGGTGTTCTCATGTTTTACATGAGCCATTCCTTCATCAACAATTTCTACATCCAGATTATAGAAAATGTCGGAGGAAATGAGAAGGATCTTGGTGGAATGCTCAGCTTTGCCGCAATTACCGAACTTCTTCCGATGTTCCTTTACAGTAAGTTCGAAAAGAAATTCGGAGCACGCAAGATTATTTTCGTGGGAGCGGTCTGCTTCTTTATTAAAGTGCTTCTTACGTTTATTGCATGGAATGTTTTCATGGTTTATGTTGCAACATTCTTCCAGATGCTTTCGTTTGCACTGTTCATTCCTGCGAGTGTATCCTTCGTAAATCAGATTATGGACGAAAAGGATGCTGTCCGCGGACAGGCAATGCTTATGGTTTCCGTCAGCCTTGCATTCCTTATTGCTTCACTTACGGGCGGCCTCATTGACGGCCCCGGCGTGAAGGCAGTGCTTCTTGGTTATTCTGTTATCGCCCTTGCAGGTGCGATATTAACCGGTTTTACTTTAAAGAAATTTGCCAAAAACAGCAGAAGTTGATATAATCAATAGTTGATATTTTTATATGAAAGGCAGTAGTCATGTGGGTTGCCGATAACTGGAAAGATTATGAGGTTTTGGACTGTTCGGGCGGTGAAAAGCTCGAGCGCTGGGGAAAGTATGTTCTCCTTCGTCCGGACCCGCAGGTAATCTGGAACACAGACAAAAAAATACCCGAATGGAAGAAGCTTAACGGCCACTATCACCGTTCAACAAAGGGCGGCGGAGAATGGGAAATGTTTGATATGCCTGAACGCTGGTGCATCAACTACAAAGAGCTTACTTTTAATCTTCAGCCCTTTGCATTCAAACACACAGGACTTTTCCCGGAACAGGCTGTTAACTGGGATTGGTTCTCGGAGCTTATCCGTAAAAAGAAGGCTGAAAATCCCGATGCGGAAGTAAAGGTTCTGAATCTCTTTGCATATACAGGTGGAGCTACACTCGCCGCAGCAAAAGCGGGCGCAATGGTTACTCATGTTGATGCATCTAAAGGAATGGTTGGCTGGGCAAAGGAGAATGCTGCATCCTCTGGTCTTGAGAATGCTCCGATCCGTTACATTGTTGATGACTGCCAGAAGTTTGTTGAGCGTGAAATACGACGTGGGAATTTTTACGACGCCGTAATTATGGACCCTCCCTCATACGGAAGAGGTCCAAAAGGTGAAATATGGAAAATTGAAGAGTCCATTCACCAGTTTGTAAAGCTTTGCACCGGAGTTCTTAAGGAAAAGCCACTGTTTTTCCTTATTAATTCATACACCACGGGCCTTCAGCCCGCTGTACTGTCATATCTTTTAGGAACTGAAGTGACCTCTCGCTTTGGCGGAAAGGTAATGTCAGATGAAATTGGTCTGCCTGTAACTGCTACCGGGCTTGTCCTTCCTTGCGGCGCATCCGGCCGTTGGCAGGAAGAAACCGTAAAGGCGGATATCAGTAAGGAGATTAAGCTGTGTTAAAGTTTATTATGGGTGTCCTTAAGGGCATCATTATTGGAATTGCAAACGTTATTCCCGGAGTTTCCGGCGGTACGATGATGGTTACAATGGGCATTTACGAGGACATCATCGGTTCTATAAACAATCTTTTCAAGGATTTCAAGAAGAGTGTGCTGACACTCATTCCTTACATTCTCGGAATGGGCATAGGTATTGTCGGTTTTGCGAAAGCAATAGAGTTCCTTTTTGCAAAGGCACCGATTCCGACAGCACTTCTTTTCATCGGACTTATTTTTGGCGGAATTCCGATGATTTGGAAAAGAATTAAAAAAGAAAAGATTGACTGGCTCAGTGTATTACTTTTCCTTGCATTCTTCGCACTTGTAATAGGGCTGCAGATTCTCGGAAACAAGCAGGGTGATGCCGCTAAGAGCCTTGATTTCTCTCTTGTACACGTAATTATCGGTACATCCCTCGGAGTACTTGCCTCTGCAACAATGATCATCCCCGGCGTATCCGGCTCGATGGTTATGATGATTATCGGCTACTACAACACAATCATCGGTGCAATTAATGACTTAATCGATGCGCTTGTTAAGTTTGACTGGGCAGGAATACTTGCCGGAGTTGGTATACTTCTTCCTTTCGGTATAGGAGTTCTCATCGGAATGTTCCTTGTTGCAAAGCTTATTCACTGGTTGCTTGAGAAACACGAGTCAAAAACGTATTGCGCTATTCTCGGACTTATCGTTGCTGCCCCCTACCCTGTATACGTAAATTCAGGCATCACAAGTGTTTCCGCACTTATGGTTGTCCTTGGTATTGTTGCATTTGCAGCCGGACTTATAGGAGCATACAAACTTGGAGAAAAATAGTAAAAAAAGACCCAAACTCGGTCTCGGTGCACTTATTGCATCGTTATTGATTATACTGGCGGTTTTTGTAATTATTCTTTTTGCAAACAAGCCAGAAAACATGAAAAAAGCGAAAGGAACCGTTGTCTGCTCGTTCTATCCTGTGTACGACATGGTTTCAAATCTCATGGAAGGCACGCACTATGATATTGTCAATATGACAAGCGGGCTTACGGGCTGTATCCATGACTACCAGATTACCACTAAGGACATGAAGGCTGTTGAAGCAGCTGATTTGTTTGTGGCAAACGGTATGGGAATGGAGCATTTTGTTGAAAGGATTGCCGGGACAAAGAAGACTCTTCCGATAATCTTTGCAACAGATTGCTTAGTCGGCAGTGACATAATCAATCATTCCGCAGATGGAGATGAAGACTGTGAGGAAAATTCTCACGTATGGATGGACCCTTCAATGCTTAAGGAAGAGCTTAATTACCTTAAGGAGGCTTTATCCAAGCAGTTCCCCGACGAAGCTGAATCCATTTCGAGCAATCTTAACAGATACGAAAGAACGGTGCTCGACTGCATCGATAAAGCGTCTGAAATAAAGACGAAGCTTCAAGACCTTAAAAATCCCGACGGTCTTCCGGAAAAAATTAACTGCATTTCCTTTAACGAGGCTTTTGTACCACTTATTGAGAGCCTTGGAATGAACTGTCTTGCCGATTTTTCACTTGATGAAAACGAAACACCTTCCGCAAATGCGATTAAGGATGCAATAGAAAACGCAAATAAGGAAACATACGTTCTCGTTCTCATTGAGAAAGACAAAGAAAAGGAAGCAGAGAAGATTTTGGCAGAAACAAACGCAGTATGTGTTTTCATAGACCCTCTTACAGCATCTTCAAATGGCGATGACCTTCCGACAGGACTGTGGAAAGACATCGTTGAAATCGAGGCAGCTGTGGAAAACCTGTTAAAATAAGAAAAGGAATGCGATGAAGCGAAACTCTTTGATAAAGAGAAATACCGAGCTTATGGAAATCATCGACGACGAACGTGCGGCGATGTTTAAGAACGGCAAGGTGAAACGCGGCAGCAGTAATGCGGCGTGTGGTTTTCATCGCATTGAAATTAAGGATTTAACCGTTAAAGCCGGCAATACACCTATTCTCGATAACCTGAATCTTTCCATATATTGTGGAAAGCTTACGGTTATTGTTGGAAAAAACGGCGCCGGCAAATCAACACTCATCAAGTCTATACTTGGAGAGCGTGCATATGATGGCGAAATTAATTTTCGTGACATTAAAAATAACACCGTATCAAAGCTTAATGTAGGATATGTGCCTCAGCACATCGACATTGACCAGAATGCACCGGTTTCGGTGTACGACCTGGCTGCGTCTTACATTAGCCGCGTTCCGGTGTTTCTTTTTAAGAGCGGGAAGATTTACGACAGAATCAAGTCAAGGCTTGATCTGTTTGATGCGGGATATCTTATTGATAAACGTGTATGCGATCTTTCGGGGGGAGAACTTCAGAGGGTTCTTCTTGCTGTAGCCTGCACACCTGTTCCAAATCTTCTCCTGCTTGACGAGCCCGTGTCCGGAATTGATGAAAACGGGCGTGAGCTTTTCTACAGAATTCTTTCAGACCTAAAAAAAAGCTATGATCTTTCCATTATTCTTGTTTCGCATGACCTTGAGCTGACAGCGCGCTACGCGGACAACATTGTTCTTTTGGACAAAACCGTTCTTGCAAGCGGAACCGCTAAGGAGGTTATGGAAAGCGATATTTTCAAAGAAACCTTTATGACCTTTAAATAAGACGGCGGGCGGGTATGTTTCAGTATGAATTCATGAAAAACGCGTTAATCGCCATATTGCTCATTACGCCTATGTTCGGACTGCTTGGAACAATGGTTGTTTCCAACAGAATGGCTTTCTTTTCCGATGCTCTCGGACATTCGGCATTTACAGGCATGGCCATCGGTATCCTTCTCGGCATTTCCGACACGGATATTGCTATGGTTATTTTTGCTGTTGTTTTTGCGGTCCTTTTGAATTTTATCAAATATAAAAATGTTGTTTCGTCAGATACGGTTATTTCCGTGTTTTCATCGCTTTCAGTAGCGATAGGTCTTGCAATTCTTTCAAAAAACGGGGATTTTTCCAAATACTCCGGAATGCTTGTCGGAGACATTTTAAGTGTGAATATGAAGGATAATATAAAGCTTTTATTCGCGCTTTTTGCGGTTGTTGCCTGCTGGCTCACATGTTATAACGGGTTGGCCGGAATCGGCATTAACAGAAGCATTTCAAAAAGTAAAGGTGTCCCGGTTATCCTTTATGAAAATATTTTTGCCTGTCTTGTGGCTGTGGTAGTAATGCTTACAGTACGTATGGTAGGCATTCTCATAATAAACGCATTGATTATTCTCCCTGCTGCTTCATCAAGAAATATTTCAAGAAATCAGAGAGAGTACAATCTTTACTCGGTAATAATTGCACTGTTTTCAGGTATAGTCGGCCTTACGCTTTCCTTCTATCTTGATGTAGCCGTTGGTCCGATGATTGCCATAATCGCTTCTGTAATATTCTTTATAACCTTTGCATTGCGCGGTCTTGCAAGGGAGTAATAGTTAAGGAGAGTCATGGAAGAAAACACAAACACATCAACTTCACAATCATACGACAAAAAGACATCAGGCTCACAGCCGTACGAGAGCAAAAAAGCAAAAAAGAGACGTGACAAACGCCTTCAGAAATTACGTGATGCACGCGAGAAGATGCGTCTTCATGCCGAATATGAGGAACCTGTTCGTCCTGTACTTTCAAAAGAACCGATAATTACTGAGGGCGTGGGTGCAAAGGTTTATGTTAAGGCACTTGTAAATCTTATTTTGGCGCTGGTTGCACTTGCTCTCATTATTTTTGTGCTTCCAAAAGTACTTATATGGTTTTTACCGCTTGTTATTTCGTTAATAATATCTGCAATAGCAAACCCGCTTGTCAGATTCCTGAAAAATAAAGTTAAGATTGCACGTAAGGTTAGTTCTGCAATTGTAATTGTTCTCGTTGTCCTTCTTGTTGCGGGGATTTTATTTGGAATCGGATACGTTGCCGTTGATGAGTGTCGAAAGCTTTATGAAAATCGTGAAACAATGATGGCAACCGTTGAAAAAGCATGGAATGCTGCGGGAGAAAAGCTTTCGTCCGTATATAACGGGCTTCCGCCTCAGTTGCAGAAGAGTGTTTCGGAGTTCTCTCAGGATCTTCCTAACAAGCTTCAGGACCTTTTCTCCGGCTTTGACCTTGAAAAAATCGGTAATGCCTTTGGTGTTTTTGGTGGATTTATCGATATTTTGCTTGCCATTATCGCATGCATCCTCGGAGCATATTTCTTTACGGCCCAGCATGATGAAATCAATGCCGCACTTAAGAGAATAACTCCTCAATCAACGCAGGATTACTACAAGCTCGTAGTGGATAACTTTAAGAAGGCGATTGGCGGTTATTTCAAAGCGCAATTCATCATCCTGCTTATTGTTTTCGCAATACAGTGCGTTGTATTTCTTATAATGGGTGTGCCCTATGCCGCTCTTGTTGCATTTCTTGTTGCGTTTCTTGACTTCCTTCCTGTTTTTGGTATGGGAGCCGTTTACTGGCCGTGGATTGCAATCGATCTGATTATCGGAGGAGAGGCAGCGATTGCACAGGCTATCTGGCTTGCAGTACTTTACATTGTTTTACAGGTTGTCAGACAGCTTCTGCAGCCCAAACTTGTAAGTGACGCTGTTGAAATGAATCCTTTGATTACGCTCATCTGCATGTACATCGGATATCGCCTGGGCTCAATCGGAGGTCTTATCATTTCAATTCCTATTGGAATGATAGTGATAAGCCTTTACAAAATCGGTGCATTTGACCGTGTTATCAGAAGTATAAGAACGCTTTGTGAATTGGTTAATAACTTCAGGAAAAACTAATGGCAGATACAAAAGAACAATTAACTGAAATACTGGAGATGTACAACATCGGGAAAAAGCCGCTCGCAAGGCTTCTCGGATGGGGTGATACCACCATTATGAACCAGATGAAGGCTTCGAGTGCAAGCACTGAGTTTGCCGAGAAGATTAACATCATCCATGAAAATCCGTACGTTTTCTCCGAGATACTCGAACAAAATAAAAGAAAGCTTACAGAAGTTGCCTACAGAAAGGCACGTGCTGCCGTAGACAAACGGATGCTGAAGGATAAGTCGGCTTTGCTTGTAAGGTATCTCATGAAGCATGTGAACTATGACATTGCACCGTACCAGGTTGTTGCTGCCCTGTTTTATTCGCAGGCGGCATCGTTGCTTTTAAAGGGACGCCCTCTTTTCGATGATGATGTCTGCTATATGCGAAAAAGTCTTATTCCATATCCGGAAATTCATTCGACATTGATTAAAAACGGTGCGCAAAGCAGTAAAAATGCAACAGATGTTCTGACAAACGAAGAAAAGGATTTAATATCATCCATGAACAAAATCCTTAGCAGTTTCAGTCCTATGGCGGTCAAAGCGATGCTCAAGGCGGACCGGATCGGACTTATGAAGGGACATCCTGATAATGAGATATCCGAAAATGATGGAGTAATTATTTCTCTTTCCGAGTTTCAGGAATACTTCAAGGATGAAATGCAGGAAATCGGGTTTGCGGAATTAAAGGACTTCAGAAAATATTGGGAACAGAAGCTTAAAAAACAGCACTAGGAGAAGATATGGAGATAGAAAGAAAGTACATTGTTAAGAAGATGCCGGACCTTTCAAAAGCAAATGAAGTGTGGGATATTGAGCAGGCATATCTTTGCGGAAAGCCTACCGTACGCATACGCAAAAAAAATAATGATTACATTCTTACTTACAAATCGCAAAAAGGCCTCGGTGCGGCGTGTGTTGACGCAAAAGCGCGTGTAAATGAAGAGGTGGAGCTTCCGCTTTCCAAGGAGGCGTATGAGCATCTTCTGACAAAATGCGATGATTACGTTGTCAGGAAAAAACGCTACATCATTTCGATTGATGAAAAGCATAAAGCTGAACTTGATGTGTTTGAAGGGCGTCTTGAAGGTCTTTTTATGGTAGAAGTTGAGTTTGAGTCTATTGAGGACGCAAAGGGCTTTTCAGCACCCGACTGGTTTGGAACGGATGTTTCCGCAGACTCGAGGTTTTCCAACAGAATGCTTTCAAAACGTGAAAAATATGATATAACAGATCCCGGAACAGATAGTAAAGGATTCTGTTAAAAACAATTATTCGTATGTGCATGAACGTATGCACGCAAATCATCATTTTTTCGCTTACGCTCAAAAATAATGATATTCAAAAAAGAGGGGACGTCATCTGACGTCTCCTCCTTTCATTATCTTCTTATTTTCGTACATTCTTGCATCTGCAGTCTTCAGAATATCCTGAATAGTATCGCTTTCCTTTGGATTGTATACGCATACACCGTGCGCTATGGAAATACGTTCTTCAGGTGGTATGTCCTCGCGATTGTACTGCTCAAGTGATTTCTCAAACTGCTCAAACAGACGATTCATGTCCCGGTAATCCTTACTTGTCAGGACAGCGACAAATTCGTCGCCACCGATACGATATACGCTGCTGTACTTGAAAGTATCACAAATGAGTTTACAGCAGTTTTTAATGTATTGGTCGCCGGCATCATGACCAAGTGTATCGTTAACAATCTTGAGGTTATTGATGTCAAACATGGCAAAAGCAAATTCAAAATTTTTGTCTGTTTTAATACGTTCTTCGAGCTCAATTTCTCGTGAGAAGAATGCTGTACGGCTCTTTACTGAGGTAAGCGCATCGAGCTGTGAAAGCTTAACGAGCTCGGCATTAAGGTGAGCCATTTCCTGATTCTTACGGAATGCATTCATTGCATTGCAGGCCTTTGATTGATAACGCTGTATGGACCTGCTGTCAATAATGTCAACATCGTCTGAGAATATAAGATAACCGAGCATGTATCCATTATCATGAAGAGGGATAAAAACATACATGTGAGTGTCGTCTGTTTGTGAAATAGCGGGAATAAGCTGCGAAGTGGGCATTTTGCTCTGCGGAAGAATAACTCCGTCAACTATGGAGCATACAACATCCATTTCATTGCTGAAAAAGCCGCAGTGAAGTTCGTTTGTATTAGATTTAACCGATTCGCCAAGCATAGGATCGATAAGGAAATGGAAATTTTTACCCTCGTATTCACTATTGGTTTTGTACAGATTAAGAATATCGGAGAAAAGATGTTCGTAATCCTGGGCACCATTGAAAGCACCCTCGATGCCTCCGAACTTACGTTCGATGGAATCGTTTAGTGTACGGAGAGCAAATGCATCACGGCCTGCCTTACGGCGGAGGGCATCATTTACTTCAACATCCTGACAGCCACAGCTTTCGCCGAGTGAGAAGTGACAGGAAATTTCCTTTTTCTTTGAACAGAAATTTCCTGCAAGAAGAGCTGAAAGAAGCTTTCCGCTTTCTTTTCCGAGATGAGTGAAGTGCTGGTTAATGGTGGTAAGAGAAGGATAGAAAATCTGACCTTCCTTAAGGCAGTCAAAACCGGTGACTATGACATTGTTTGGAACGGTAATACCCAACTCATCAAGGGCGAGGCTTACTGCCATACTAATTCCATCGTTTACACAAACAATCGCATCCGGAATATCGTTATCTTTTATATATTGAACTGTTGAATCATGTGCCTTACTGTTATCGAATTCAGTGTAAATGATGTCACTAAGGCCAAGCTCAAGATTATATTTTGCAAGAGTGTCACGCGTTGCGCGAAGACGCTCGTTGGAGTCCGGGCTGTTTCTTGTTCCGGCCATGTAGACAACCTTTTTTACATGATGAACAGAAACAAGATGCTCAACAAGTTCACACATTCCGTCATAGTTATTAACAACAACTGAGTAGGTTCCGGTGAGATCACGACCATGTCCGATAACAGGAATTCCTGCTTTGTGGCATCTTGTAACGAGCTCACTGTTTATATTTTCCGAGTCGATACTGTTTGCAAAAATAACAGCACCATCGAATTCGCTTAAATCAGGAAGATTGAAGATGGCAAATTGGCCTTTGTTGTTTTCATCTGAATATCCGGGAAGGGGGTAGGCAAGAAAAAGATACGTATCTGCAGGCTCGTTTTTCAGCGCCTGTGACAGACCGTTCATGTATTGCGACAATATTGATGAACCCCAACCGGAAGCAAAAACAGCAATCTTCTTTTTCATAGTATTTCTGCCTTCTCCTACGCAAAAAAATGCAAATTACTCGTGAATTATATCTAATTATATCCACATTCTAACATTCCTGCAAGAATTTAAGTATTGAATTATTCTAAAATCACTATGTAACAGTTTGAAGTTTTTCTAAAATTAATTTTAAACAACTGGAATAATAAAGACATTTGAAAAACTACGATGTATAATGCAGAAAAAGTTATTATTCACGGCTTAATACACGTTATGCGTAATCTGCAAGCTCGCTTGCAAGATTACGCATACGTGGATTAAGACATGAAGGCTGTTCAAAACACATGAGTATGCGAAAAAGCCACGAAGTGGCGACTGACTGCGAAGCAGGCAACGCATACGAATGCGATTTGAAATGCCGTGAATAGTAACGGTTACTATTCACGGCTTAAAAAGCAAGCTTGAAAAATGGGAGAAATCGCATGCAAACATCCGTTCTGATAACTGTTGTAGTTAACAGCTATGCTCTGATTAATCTTGCCATCCTTTTCATTTTCGGGTGCAAGAAAAAAGAAAAAGAACTGAAACGGGAAATAATGTTCAGAAATGCAGTATTGGCAACAATGATCTGCGTTTTTTTCAGTACGGTTACATGGGTTGTTGACGGTGGACCGACGTCGCTGGACAGAATATTGAATAAATGGTGTTGTTTTATCCTGTTTATGGCGTGTGAAATACAGCCTTTCTTTATGGCTGCATATATAGATACAGTTATTTCTGTTGGATCCGAAGCAAGTAAAAAGCGTATTAAGTTTCTTTTGATTCCGTTTGTAATTCATAGTGTTCTTGTTGTTATAAATCTTTTTGTTCCCGTTCTTTATTATTTTGACGAAAACAATGTATTTCACTATCAATTCTATGGAATCGGAACCTTTGGCATTGTAGGCATATACATTATCATTGCCATGCTGTTTATAATATTCGGCAGGAGGCGTCTAAAGAAGAAAACCTTGGTTGCGCTTCTTGTTATGTGTGTATTTCCGATTGCCTTCGGAATACTCCAAATTATGAATCCGGAGTTTTCAAGCGCATATTGCGGCTATGCTCTTTGTATGTTTGTCATGTATTTTACAATACAGAAGGACTATCAGGAGAGTAATGCACGAGTTATTAATTCGTTGGCAGACATTTATACGACCACTTTGGAAATTGACCTTCGAAAAGGGGAGTATCGACTCCTTAAGTCAGATGACCTTAAAGGTGAAAGGCCCTTCTCAGGAAATGCGCAGAAGCTTTTTGATGAATTTTGCGACACTCTTCGCGAAACAAGCTATGGCGACTTCCGTGCCTTTACGGATTTCAGTTCTCTCGATATGCGAATGAAAGATAAAAATATGATCAGCATGGAAGGGCTGGATAAGCAGGGAAAGTGGCGCAGATACAGCATTATTGCTGACGAACGTGAGGAAAGCGGACGCCTTCGAAACGTGGTGTTTGTTACACGTGAAATCGAAGAAGAGAGAAGAAAAGAACTTGAACACAGACAGATGCTTGAGGAAAAGACGGAAGAAGCCGAGCGGGCAAATGAGGCAAAGAGGGACTTCCTTTCAAGAATGTCACATGATATTCGTACCCCTATTAACGGCATTATGGGCATGACTCGTGTTGCCATGGAAAACGAGGAGAATTTTGATAAGGTTAAAGGCAGTCTTGCAGTAATCGATCAGTGTTCAAAGACGCTCCTTTCACTTGTAAACGATGTACTTGATATAAGCCGTATTGAAAACGGTAAGCTTGAAATTGTACGCGAGCCGTTCGACTTAAGCCAGATGTTTGACAGCGCAGTGAGCAGCATTCAGGGAACTGCGATGACCAAAAACATTACGGTCAACAAGGACACTTCACAGCTTAAAGACCGCTATTTTGTTGGCGATGAAGTCCGCATTAAGCAGGTTGCCATGAATATTATGGGAAATGCTGCAAAGTTTACCGAAAAGAACGGTCAAATCGATCTTTCCGTTAAAACAGAACGACGCCCCGGCGGAAGAACCTGTGATGTTACTTTTGTTATAAAAGATAACGGCATCGGCATGAATGAGGACTTCGTTCAGAAGCTCTTCAAGCCGTTTATTGAAGGAAATAAGAGCGCAAGAAGCACATATTCCGGTACCGGTCTCGGAATTGCCATTTCAAAGCAGATTCTCGATCTTATGAAAGGCGAGATTCAGATCGAGAGTGAAGAAGGTGTCGGAACGACAGTAACAATCGAACTTCCATTGATGATTGACTGCGACCACGAGAACGACGCAGATAACGAAGTTGAGAGTGCAGAAGTACGCATCGACAAGCTTGGCGAAGAACTTAAAGGCTCAAGAGTTCTCGTTGTTGAAGATAATCCTGTTAACATGATGGTTGCCCAGACGCTCCTTGAAGAACATGGAATGACCGTAGACTGTGCCGTTGACGGCGTTGAAGCTGTTCAGCAGTTCGTCGCACAGCCTAACAATACCTACGATTTCATTATCATGGATATTATGATGCCCCGTATGGACGGATACGAAGCGACAAGAACGATTCGTTCCCTCGACAGAGCAGACGCTAAGCTCGTTCCGATTATTGCACTTTCCGCAAATGCATATCGCGAAGACGAAAAAGGAGCCATCGACTCCGGCATGGATGCCCACGTCGCAAAGCCTCTTGATCTCGCAATTTTATTTAAGGTAATGAAAGATACAAAGAGAAGAAAGTAGGTGTCGGTTGCTGTTTTTGTGCGGATGGCGCATTTCCTCTGACACCGAATTCATAGACGGAAATCCGGTGAACTGTACCGGATTTCCGTCCTGAAAATAAATTTATTGGGAGGTTTTATGAGAGGTTTAACGGCTGCCGTAGGAAAGCCTTTGGGCTTTGTTACGAGGTGGACTAAAAAGCTTCCGAGGAGAAGCAGGCAGTTCTTGGCTGGCGTTGTCGATACTACGTGGTATCTATATTACCATTAATCTGAAAAAGATACCAAAATCCGGCATTTCAATGCTTATATCCTGACCTGTGGTATCTATATGGCAAAAAATCTCAAAAAGACCTCACTTTCAAGCAAAAAAGTGAGGTCTTTTTCTGCTTTTTCAGCATACAGATACCACCTGACCGTTGAAAAGCATGAAATCACGCAAAAATGGTATCTTTTAGAAGAAAACCCGTTCGCAGATACCGGGCGAGTCTTGAATTGTATTCATAATACAAATAGACCATCTGCTATTAAGCAATTGCCCCTCGTGAAGCGCGAAAAGTTTACAAATTCAACATTTTTTGTTGACAAACTTCTTCTAAAGCGGTAGGCTGTTTTTTGTTGTGTTGCCCGAAATGCGCATGTAGTGCTCATTAAGCCGCATTTCTGTGCAAGCAACAAACTACGAGACTTTATTAGGAGGTTTTATGAGAGGTTTAATGGCTGCCGTAAGAAGGCTTGCGGCAAAAGGAAGGAAGACAGCGGTAAAGGCACTTTCGGGTGTCCTTGTTACAGCCATGCTTGTTTCACTTCTCTCACCCGTTGCAACGAGTGCGGAGAATGTATGGAATGCGGACGGTTATCCGTATGCCCTTTCCGATGTTTCTGAGGGAGGAAGAATTCTCGTTAAGAGAACAACAGACTATTCCTCACTTTATGATGAGATCGTTTACTATGATGAGGACCTGGATTCTGCAGGCAGCTACGTTGATGCAGATTTATCAGGTTCTTTTTATTTCGTTTCAGACGAATGTGATGATAATTATGGTACTGCAGCAGATGCCGAAGCAGCCCGCTTTGTTTCTGATGCCTTATTAAACAGCCTTTCGTCGGGTATCGGTACGGGTAAGCTTCCGGGTGCAGGTGCATCTGACACTGAAGTACCGGGTGTGTCAGGCGGCATTGACGTTGACCGTAAGAATGCCCTTATGGATGAGCTTGCATTTATGGAGGCAAAGGACCTCATTAAGCTTGAAAAGTCCGTGGAGAAGAAGCTTACGGGAAACGTCTCCGTAATCGATGCCTCACGTAATGACGTCACAAAACTCCTTGATGACCCCGGAGTCATCTCCGTGGAACGTGACCGCGAAATACGTTCCCTCGGATACGGTGACTACGACTTTGAGAGTGACACATATGAAAACAACGCATGGGCGTATGAACTTGTTAATGCAGCATGTCTGTTCCCGGAAGGAAACTACGGTGAAGACCTGAGGATTGTCATCCTTGACAGCCTCGTAAACACCGCAAAGGTTCCCGTAAAGGAGCAGACATCTTTTGTTTCGGAAAAAAACGATACGGAGAAAACGCTCCACGGCACCTACATCGCAAACATAATCAAAAGGATGCTTCCCCGTGCCGAGATATACAGTGCTGCCATTCTTGATGAAAACGGAAAGGGCTACTACAGCACGCTTATGGCGGGTCTTGAGTGGGCAATGGAAAAGAAGGCCGATATCGTCGTAATGAGCCTCGGCGGTGAATACTTTTCGGGAATCCTTCACGATGAAATACTTGAACTCTATTACAGGGACATAATCATGGTTTCCTCAGCGGGAAACGGTAATAAGCTCCTGTACCCCGCAGCATATGAGGAAACCCTTTCAGTCGGTGCAACGGATGAAAACGGTGAAGCAAGGTTCAGGTATACGTATACGGGAACGGACGTCTTTGCAGACGTATATGCCCCCGACAACGTGTACGGCCTTAACGGCACGAGTGATGCCGCGGCCTTTGCAGCAGGCTGTGCGGGGATGCTGCTTTTCCGGGACAGGGACCTCAGCTCCGAGCAGGTGAAGGCCCTTTTCATAAATACGGGAAAACAGGAGGGAAGGGATTATTCCCTTTTAAATCTCTTTTCATGCTTTGAAAACTCACAGAGCCCCGTGTATACGAGACTTGCCTATACGGGTATGTCTCTTTCTGATATAACGGAGATAAATGACGAAGTTGATTATGAACTGATGGAGCAGAGGGTCCTTCCGGAACCGGGATTTTATGAGGCAACCATATGCCCTAAATGCGGCGGCGATTTCATTGCAAGGGTGGACCAGGTACACAGATCGTCGTACGGACATAAAGTGTATTATTATTGCAGAGATTGCGGCTACAGGTCTGATACAACATACGAGAGGCTGAGTTATTGTGAGATCTGTTATCCGCCAAAGACGCCGACCCCGAAGCCGACTGCAACAACAGCACCTACGAAGGCACCAACGAAGACTCCGACACCGAAGCCGACTGCTACGCCGACGACAAGGCCTACGGCAACAAACACTCCAACCCCGACACCGACTGCAACCAATACCCCAAAACCAACGAATACCCCGAAACCGACCAATACCCCGACCCCGACACCATGTCCGCACAGTGTATTTATACCTGTTATGCAGGAGTATACCCATGTGGAAGGCACGGAAAAAGCGGATTCCGAGCATTATTACCACTACATTGAAAAATGCAGGGACTGCAAACATACCGAAGAAGGTACGGTACGCAGGAAATGTACCTTTGAAGAGAGTGTGAAGGACGGACTTGCTGTATGGGAATGTCCGAAATGCGGGTACAGCTACAACAGGAACCTTACACTGACCGTGTACGTGGGGGAACACGGAACGGTGGATTTTTCGGAAGGGACATACAACTCAGGAACATATCCTTCAGGAACAACCATATCGTTCAGAATGGTCCCTGACCGTGGATATGCATATATTATAGTAAATTTCGGTGAATGTGAACTCGTTCAGCATAATGACGTTATAACAATCACCTTTACTACGGATAACGTATCTTTGGGTGTATATTTTGAAAAAATAGTTCCTGCAGGTAATTCCGAAGAAGTGGAATCAAGCTACGGAGCTGATGCCATAAACCAGGAAAAATCAGGAGACCCGGTAAACGTAATAATCGGAAACTTTTATGACGAATCAGAGGACATAAACGTAAATACCCTTGGAACGGCGGGGCTATACGTAACAAGAAGCTATAATTCCATGGACAAAGAATCCGGCCTTTTCGGTAAAGGCTGGAAGATGAATTATGAGACTAAGGCGGAAGTAAGTAATACAGACAAAGGTGAAAAGGTAACTGTAACCTATTCAGACGGACAGGTGTTCCGCTTTAGAAGGGACAAAAGCAACGGAGCATACGGAGAAAATCCGTATGGTGATTTTAATGCCTGCAAATCTGTGGATTATGTTTATACATCACCTGACAAATGTAATGATGTTCTGTTCAGGGCAACAGATGGATCGTTAGTTCTTGTAACTTCAGACAGGACAAATTTTGTCTATGATACAGACGGAAAGCTTATAAGCATATCCGACAGAAACGGCCATACGACTGAACTGAAATATAATTTTGGCAAACTCAGCAAGGCTGTTTCTTCCGACGGTAAGGAGCTTGTATTTACCGTAAGAAACGGGAAAATCACGAAGGTAGCTTCTTCCGACGGAAGGTATGTATCCTATTCCTATACGGGAGATAACCTTACAGGTGTATCGGGAAACTGTGTTCCTGCAGTAAGCTATACATACGGTGAACATGGGCTTGAAACGATAACGGATGCAACCGGGAAAACAGGCGTTACAAACACCTATGACGTTAACGGAAGGGTTGTATACCAGCTGGATTCCGAAGGGAAGGCTTCCAGATTCATATATGACGACGAGAAACAGGAAAACAGTTACGTTCTTGTGGAGAGCCATGCGGTAACCCGTTACAAGTATGATGAAAACCTGTACATTACAAGAATAAACTATTCTGACGGCTCATATGTGACCTTTGACTATGATGAAATCGGAAACAGGATATCTGAAAGGAATGAGAGAGGATACTCTCTTCACTACGAATACGACGTAAGGGGAAATGTTACAAAGGTAACGAATTCCCTGGGAGACTCTGCGGAAATCGTCTATTCGGATTCGGGAGATATCCTTTCCGTAACGGATGAAGCGGGCTCTGTAACGGAGTATATATACGATGAAAACGGAAACCTGACGGAGAAAAGGACGGAGTCAATAGAAAACGGAACCTCCGTGTTTACGTATGCCTATGACACGAAAGGAAGACTAATCAGGTCTGCGGATGCTCTTGGAAACATCACGGAATATACCTATACTGAGGAAAGTGGAAACACACCGCTTACAGTTAAATACGCAAACGGAAGAACCGTGACCAATGAGTTTGACGTATACGGAAGAACCATAAAGACGGGAGACGAAGCCGGAGCCGTCGTATATACCTATGACATGGCAGGAAACATTACCGGCATTGTTGACACATATGGTAATGCCCGCTTAATGGTTTATGATGATGCTGAAAACCTTGTGAAAGTTGTCCTTCCCGAACAGGCAAAGGACATAACGGTCATAGGGGAACTTACCACAGAAAAATCGAAGGACTTCGATGCAGATGCGGTAGCAGTAACGCTGTCACGCATTACCCCGGATGATATAAACCGTATCAGTGGATACACTTATACTTATGACGGAATGGGAAGACTGGTAAGTGCAAAGGATCCTCTCGGCCATGCAACAGGGGTAACCTATGATGTGAATGGAAATATCACGAAAGCTGCACTGCCTCAAAAAGAGAACGGAAGTTTCGTTGATACCGAAGGTTACATTTACACTTACGACAAAGTGGGAAATCTCGATAATGTGAAGGCGCCTGACGGTGGCGTCACATCATATGTGTACGACGCAGGCGGGCTGGTCACCAGGATGACTGACCCCATGGGAAACGTAACTAAATATGCATATGATTCCCTCGGACGTCTCGTAAAGGTAACCGATGCAATGGGGAATGTTTCCGATGCTTTTGTTTATGATGAAACCGGAAAGGTCATTAAGTACATGAATGCGGAAGGTTATGCATACGGTGACACTGATGAAGAACGTTTCGGAACGGAGTATAAGTATGACCTTAACGGCAACGTAACGGAAGTACTCGTGCCCGTCAAGGAAGAAAACGAAAGCATATATGGTGAACTTACAAGATATGCCTATGATAAAAACGGAAGAAGGATTGAGGAGAAAACGTATAACGGCTTTGTGCTTTACGGCACGTATACGGACATAAACGGGACATCCGTAAATGACTCTTCTGAATGGTACACGACGGAATACACTTATGACGAACTCGGAAACCTCACGGAAGTAAGGTCTTCAGACGGAAGCTTCTCTTTATACGGATATGATCCGAGAGGTAATCTCATCTCGGAAAACGTAAACGGCATTGTGTCGGAGTACGTCCATGATGAACTTGGAAACCTCCTGGAGGAGATAAACCCTTACGGCGGAAGAACCGGATATACCTACGACGGTAACGGAAACGTCATTACGGTTACATATCCCGAAGGTGAGAAAACCTTGTTTACTTATGATGCCAACGGAAACGTTCTCACAAAGTCGGAAACGGATCCGTACGGTGTGGAAGAAACACGCACGACAGCGTATTCCTATAATGCATACGGAAACGTTACGGAGGTAACGGATCCCCTCGGAAATACCACCCGGTATACGTATGACTCTGTCGGAAGACGCTTAAGCGTAACGGATGCACTTAACGGCGTAACGGGATATAAGTATGATCTTAACGGAAACCTGACGGAAGTAACGGATGCACTCGGTAATACGACAGGATACTCCTATGACAGACTTAACCGCCTCGTAAGTACTTCAGACGGTGAAATAATTACCGTCATGAATGGTTATGACACTGTCGGCAGAATAATTAACTGCACGAATGCTTCCGGAACACGAGAATACTATTCTTATGATCTGGCAGGAAATCTGACAAAGTCTGAAACGTTCTCTGCGGAAGGCGATACCGTAAGCCTTTCGCTGCTTACATCAGATGTGCATGGAAACCGGACATCTTTCACTGACGGAGCCGGAAATACAACCTTTTATGAAACGGACATCAGGGGTAATGTAATAAAGGTAACCGATGCACTTGGCAATGAAACACGATATACATATGATTTTAACGGTAATGTTACATCCATTAAGGATGCAAACGGCGCGGTAACAACGTACTCCTATGACTGTGCGGGGAATCCCTTAAGAATAACATATCCTGACGGAAGTTCTGAAAGCGTAACCCGAGGCAGAGACGGAAAAGTGTATAAGAAGACCGACAGGAATGGTGGTGTGTATACTGCGGAGTATGACTCTTTCGGATATGTAACAAGAGAAGAGTACGCTTCGGGTATCGCAGCAGATGAGGCAGGGAACACCTCGGATGCACTTATCGAAACATACCTGTATAAATATGATCTCCGCGGACTTGTGACTTCAGAGCAGAAGATAACCGGAACGACATCAGACATCATAACCTATACCTACGATGAACTTGGAAGGACGGTATCCAAGGCGGAACGAGGCGAAAGCAGCTATAATCTTGCGATATCGTATGATGCTGTCGGTAACGTAACCGGCATAGTGGGCACCGGGGATTTATCCTACGATGTGACCTATGCCTACGATAAAAACGGAAACGTCCTTGCGGTAAATGACAGATTAACCTCTGACAGTATAAACTATAAATATAACAACGATGATACGCTTAAAACAAAAACAATAAGAACAACGTCCGAAGCAGGTATTATCCGTACGGACTATACTTATGATGCACTTAAGCGCATTTCAGGTTTGAACACGTCAGACGGGTATGGAAACATCATTTACTCCGAGAAAAACGATTATGATATCCTCGGAAACCTTATAAGCCGGGTGACTCCGGATGAATACGCCACGTATTCTTATGACGGACTTTCACGACTTATTTCGGAGGACCATGAGTGGAACAGAGAAGTGATACTACCGAAAGGTGAGCCTGCAACCGCTCTGCATATTTCCTATACATATGATTCGATGGGAAACCGTGTGCTGAAGGATGATTCAATATACGGTAAGACAACGTATGCTTATGACACAATGAACCGTCTGATCAAGGAAACCACTGAAGAAGAATGCATAAGCTACACGTATGACGGGAAGGGAAACCTTACGAAAAAGACTGAGACTCAGTTGCTTTCTCACGAATCAGTAACCCAGCCTATAATTAAAAAACCGATGCCGGGAGGAAAGAATGAAACCGGAGGACCGGACTTGGCAGAAACGACCGGATTTTCTGGAGTAACTATTGACAAACCCATAGGCGGCAGTGCATTTATCGACACATCGAGCACCACCTCATACACTTATTCGCTGAGTGATCTGCTTCTGACAGTAACCGAAGACGGGGTTATTAAGGAGAAAAATACCTATGATGCTGAGAATCTCAGAAACTCAAGGAAGACGTATGTAAGCGAAAGCGGAAATTCGGCAGGAAACAGAACAATAGCCGAAACGTATACGGAGATTTCGGACAGCTTCATAACTCTTTCAGGTGTGATTCTTTCGGAAGTACATAACGAGACAAGGGATGCGGGAACAACAACGCCGTCAATGACAAGGAATATTCTCTATGGAAACGGAATTGAGCGCATAGGACAGGACTACGCCGTAACAAACTCACACGGTGACGTGAAAGCACTTGCGGACAGTCTTGGGAACGTGGTAGAATCATACATGTATGATGCCTTCGGAAACCTTCTGGAAAGGACATCCGGAGCAGGCAGCACAGTACAATCCACGGATGCATTACCCCACTTCCTTAATGACATCCTCTATGCCGGCGAGCAGTACGACGAAGTAACGGAAACCTACTACCTGAGGGCAAGAAACTACAGCCCTGCGGAAGGAAGGTTTATAAGTGAGGACAAGTACCACGGTGACGGAAGAAACCTGTACGTCTACGTCAGAAACAATCCTCTGAGATACATCGATCCCAGCGGGTACTGTAAAAAAAGCAGCGATAAAATATCCGAAGGTTTTTGGGACGGCTTAAAAGGCTTTTTTATGACTGTGGCAGGCGGATCGATCACAACCGTAGCAATAGGTATTGCTATAGCCGCAACGGGACCGTTGGGAATCATTGTTGCGTGTGCAGCAGGTGGAATAGGACTTCTGTGCATGGCAGACGGCGTAGCAGATATGCAGGAAGGAACCATAGAGGTAATAAATGGTTCACTGGGAACGAACATCTGTGAAGACAATGTAATCAGGGACTATGTACTTGGCGTTGATGACCAGACCTATGAATCAATGGAATTTGCTTTGGTATATGCAGGTGACATGATAGCAGAGATAGGGGCATCGGGCGTAGATTTTGATGCATGGGCAAAGAATACATTTGAACGGGGAAAGCAGTGGCTGAAATACAAAAAGACAACAATTAGCCAGAAGATTAAATCCGGGTTCAGTGGAAATGCGGCAGAGGGTGGCAATTACTCCAATATTAATGAAGGACTGAATTTTTCTAGTAGGGCTGCAGAGCATATGGGAGAATCAGATAGGCAAGTACCTGTGCAAACATTACAAGATGTAATAAAGCAGGGAAATGCTTTCCCTGACCCAAGAGGTTCTAGTGCAACGATGTATTATTCTCAGATGTATATAAATGAAAAAATGTATAATATTGAGGTTCTTTATGACGAAGCAACTAATACGGTATATCATTTTGAATATGCTAGAAAAGCTATGGGTAATTTGCCAGCAATAAAAAAGTAGGAGAGACAAAACATGACAGAAAAGGAACAATTATGGTATTTAATAGATAAGCTACTTAAGGATGAATATCAAATTAAAATTTTTTGTGACGAATTTACAAGAATTTATGATTTAGAAATTGATTATGATGATTTATCAATACAAGAAAATAAGTTATTTAATGAATTAAGTTCAATGACAGGTAGATTTTCGGAAAATGAAGAAGAATTGAAAATTCCTAATATGTATTTTAGCAAAGAAGATATTATTTCTAAAGTAAAAGAGATAGCAGTTCTTATTAAAAATTGAACATCATTAACATTGGTGATTTTGATTGAAATAATGTTTTTTAAAAGCAGTAAATTAGTTACAGATTTTGCCTCAAAAAGCGATAAATTGTTCTCTTAAATTTACCAGTATGAAAGGCATAGATGCTTTGACGCATCAGGGACGGTTCTTTTGTCACAAGGAGTGTCACTTTGTCTTGCGGCTAAGATGTAAATATCTCCTATCTTCAAAATCAAATATCCGCTCTCCCAAAGGCTTTCCGTACAAAATACGGAAGGCCTTTGTATTGTATTCCCAATACAAATAAACCACCTGCTATGCAGGTGTGTCCCCGGTCAGCTTAAGCTTCAAGAAAAAAACCTCCTGAGGTATAATAGGTGCAGGTTCGCCAACCGCACAAAAAAATACGAAGGAGGTTTATCCTAGATGGATATGAACAGTTTAGCACATACGACATGGGAATGTAA
>JAZQQJ010000073.1:0-7311 GCA_045629005.1 Lachnospiraceae bacterium | reverse complement strand
GGCCGTGTTGCTGATGCTGTTAAGATCATCGATCCTAGAACAGATAAAGAGTTATAAGAGAAGAGAAGGAGGAAATAGAAATGGCTTTATTTGAATCATATGAAAGACGTATTGCTCAGATTGAAGCAGTATTAAAGAGCTATGGAATCGCTTCTCTTGAAGAAGCAGAAAAGATTACAAAGGATGCTGGACTTAACGTATATGATCAGGTTAAGGGTATTCAGCCAATTTGTTTTGAAAATGCTTGCTGGGCTTATATTGTAGGTGCAGCTATTGCTATTAAGAAAAACTGCCGTAAGGCTGCAGATGCAGCAGCAGCAATCGGTGAAGGTCTTCAGGCTTTCTGTATTCCAGGTTCAGTTGCAGATACACGTAAGGTTGGTCTTGGACATGGTAACCTTGGTAAGATGTTACTTGAAGAAGAAACAGCATGTTTCGCATTTTTAGCTGGTCACGAATCATTCGCAGCTGCTGAAGGTGCTATTGGTATTGCTGAAAAGGCTAATAAGGTTCGTAAGACTCCACTTAGAGTTATTCTTAATGGTCTTGGTAAGGATGCTGCTCAGATTATTGCACGTATCAATGGTTTCACATTTGTTGAGACAGAGTACGATCCTTACACAAATACAGTTAAGGAAGTTTCAAGAAAGTGCTACTCCAAGGATGCTAACTCACCTCGTGCAAAGGTTAACTGCTACGGCGCTAACGATGTTTGCGAAGGCGTTGCTATCATGTGGAAAGAGAACGTTGACGTTTCCATCACCGGTAACTCAACAAATCCTACACGTTTCCAGCATCCCGTTGCAGGTACATACAAGAAGGAAAGAATCGAAGCAGGTAAGAAGTACTTCTCAGTTGCTTCAGGCGGCGGCACTGGTCGTACACTTCATCGCGATAACATGGCAGCAGGTCCTGCTTCCTATGGTATGACAGATACAATGGGTCGTATGCACTCAGACGCTCAGTTTGCAGGTTCTTCTTCAGTTCCCGCTCACGTAGAGATGATGGGTCTTATCGGCGCCGGTAACAACCCGATGGTAGGTATGACTGTTTCAACAGCTGTATCAATCGAAGAGGCTGCTAAGGCAGGCAAGTTCTAATACTTGACATAAGAGACTAAAGCGGTATGATGGATATGTTCACAAATCGCCATGCGGTTTAAGGGCATTCCATCATACCTTTTTGATTTTTATTGTTTTCCAGTGACAGCCGGAAAATGATATCTGGAATTATGAATAACATTAAGCAGGATATTAAGACAGGAGAATACAAAAGAGTTTACCTCATTTACGGTGCGGAAAACTATCTTAAAAAGCTTTATGCGGATAAGCTTCGCAATGCGGTTACCGACCCCACGGACTCAATGAATTCCGTTGTTTTCCAGGGTGACTCGGTAAGTGTCAACGAACTTATTGAGCTTTGCGATACGATGCCGTTTTTTGTTGACAGAAGATTTGTTCTTGTAAACAGAAGTGGTCTGTTCAAAGCTAAACGTGGCGAAAGCGAAGACACAAATGAGGATTCGGGTAAAGGTGGCGGTTCAGATAAAGACAGGCTTACCGAGTATATTAAACAGATGCCCGATTCGACTGTACTTGTTTTTGTTGAGGATGATGTAGACAAGAGAAGCAGGCTTTTTAAGGCTGTCAAAGAAACAGGCTATGAAACTGAAATTAAGGCTCTGTCGGAGAATGATATGCGCCTTTGGATAGGCTCCGAACTTAAGAAAAACGGGAAAAATGTTTCGGGTGCCACAGCAGACTATCTTGTTGATTATGTTGGTACAGACATGGAAGTTCTTGCTGCAGAAATACAAAAGCTTTCATTGTATGCATATGACCGGGATTCTGTTACAAACGATGATATTAATGCTGTTTGCACAAAAGCAGTTTCAGCCGCCATTTTTGATATGACAGATGCGCTGGCAGCCGGGCAGATAAAAAAAGCTCTTGAGGTATATGAAGAGCTGAACGGAATGCGTGAACCTGTTTTTAAGACGTTCTATTCTCTTATAAAGCACTTCACCCAGCTTTATGTTACAAAAGAACTGATGTCATCCGGAGCAACTAAAAATGACATCGTGACAGCACTTGGAGCACATCCCTTTGTATGTTCAAAACTGATGGGGCAGGCAGGACGTTTTACACTTAAAGAACTGCGTTATAAAATCGATTACGGTGTTACGCTGGAGTGTGATGCTAAGAGTGGAAGACTCTCGGAAAAGAATATTGTGGAACTATTTGTTACACACTAAAATGTGCTTGAAATGAAGGAGGAGATTTGGTATAATCGCCTCCGTCAGTCAAAAATATAGACGTATGGAAGCGTATCGAAGTGGTCATAACGGCCCTGACTCGAAATCAGGTAGTCCTCACGGGCTCGTGGGTTCGAATCCCACCGCTTCCGCTATAAAAATTGTCCTGTAGGGACAGAGTGTGGTGGACATTTTGCAACGCAAAATGTCCACCACACTCTGTCCCTACAGGACATCTTTTTTACATTCTCATAAGAATCATTCCATAGCACAGAAGAGCTTCTCCGAAGATGTAAGTAAGCATTTCTATTGTATGCTTTTTGTAGGTTGATTCTCCTTTATGAAAACGAACCTCAAAGAGGAAAAGATCGGAAGTGAAGAAGAGAAGGGCACCGATTTCTATAATTATTGTTTCTTTGCACGGATTTGACATAAGCTGCATGATGGCAAAGATATTCATTGTGGCGTTTCCCATGAGATAGCCGAACATAGGAGGCTGAAGTGTTTTGGGAATGAAATTACGGAGCCTCCTGACGCTTATAAATACGATTCCGATGATAAGCAGATAAAGAGGAATTACAATATAGTACGGAAGTGAAGTGAAATCGATGTTTTTGCAGTAGGCGGCTATAAAACAGACGTGACCGAGGAAAAATGCAATGCCTCCAAAGGCAAGAAATGCAGTTGTACGCTTCATAAGCAGAACATCGCCTACCCAGCAGAAAAAGAAGGCTGCAACGACGTAGAGATTCTGATCCGGAACACCGCAGCAATATGCGATTATGAGGAGGGGAAGCAGAAGCCCTTTTGTGAGCGTTCTGATTTCCGTGTTTTTCTTGTATGTTCCGTATAAGTGAATGACGGTTACAAAAAGTAAGACAATATATGCGGCTATTGTTATTTTGTTCATTAACTAACCCCTTAGCAGTTAAAAGTGGGAATTTGGTCCTAAATGTGTCGTATATGCCTATTTTAGCGCATTTCAAGGATGTTAGCAATGGTTAAAAAAATGATAGATTTGTTGTTTATTTTCCCCTAATGTGGCAAACTTATGAGCGGGTATAAGGGTTATAAGGGTTAATCCGCTTATTTTAGTGCCTTCAGGGGGGCAATATGATGTTTTATTACGAAAAAATAACAGAGGTGATGAACCGCCTTGAGCATGAACTTGCGGTTTCTGCTCAGGATGAGTTTATGGTGCTCATTAACCTCGATTTGGATAATTTTAAAAATCTGAATGATTCATTGGGTCACGCAGTTGCAGATACGGTTGTTGAGGCCGTTGAGAAGAAGATAACTTCGATTCTTACCGGCACGGATGATTTTGTCGGCAGAGTCGGCGGGGATGAGTTCATTGTTCTGTTTAACCATCTCAAGTCAAGAGAGGACTGCGAAAGAAAAGCGCGTGAAACACTAAATGTCTTTACGAAATCACGCTTCAAAACGTTTGGTGGTCATTCCACCGAGGTTTCCGCAAGTATGGGTGTTGTCATCCAGCGTAAGGACGGTAAAGCAAATATTCTTGATGTATTAAGAAATCTTGAAACATCGTTGCATGTTGCAAAGGAGTCCGGAAAAGGAACCTACAGAATATTTGACAGCTCCATGGAAAAGATTATGGAGGACAAAGCCCAGTTGCAGGCAGATATGAAACGTGCAATTGACGAGAATCAGTTCGAGTTGTACTATCAGCCTCAAATGGATCTTGCAAATGATGAAGTTACCGGGTTTGAAGCTCTTCTCAGATGGCATCATCCCACAAAGGGTATTCTTCTTCCTTCAGAGTTTATTCCTATTGCCGAGGAAACAAATATTATCTTTGACATCGGACGTCTTGTACTGACAAAAGCGTGCAAGCAGCTTGGTGACTGGCAGAGGGACAAGAGAGATGTTGTCCTTGCTGTTAATCTTTCCGGCAGACAGTTCCGTGAGCCGGGCATAATTAACTTCATTTTAAGCCGTATCGCTGAAAACGATATTAATCCGAACAGACTTGAAATCGAAATCACTGAGACCGCAGCCATCTGCGACTTTGACTATACAATAGGTGTTCTGAATATGCTTAAGAGCATAGGCATCAAGTTCTCGCTTGATGATTTCGGAACAGGTTATTCCTCACTTAATTACCTTAAACGTCTTCCGGTAGACAACCTTAAGATTGATAAGAGTTTTGTGGATGAAATTCCCGACAGCAACAGAGATAAGCACATTGTTGAAATGATAATCGATCTTGCTAAGTCGCTTAACCTTTCTGTAATTGCTGAAGGTGTTGAAAACAAGAAGCAGGAGGTTCTCCTTAAGCAGATGGAATGTAATCTTGCACAAGGCTTCCTTTATAGCTGTCCTGTGCCTGCCAACGTTGCTACGGCAATGATTGCCTAATTGCTTCCTTGGATTGTTCGATATTACATCTGATTACTTGTTTTTGAGTTAAATTAGAAATAATGATATATGAGTAGAAACAGACCGATTGATTTCGGCCTGTTTTTTTGCTATTATATGTGTGCTTCATTTTTTCTTGATTATCTTATTTCATACCGCCTCATGGCAGGGGCGATACCCGAATTAAGGAGAAAATTTAATATGACAGACGTTGGACTGAAGGATAGCATTTTTTTGTGCTTTTCATGCAGAGATAACATTGATGACGAGATATGTTGCAACATGCCTCGTGATGTTTTTATGGATATAAATGTTTCGTACAGGAAGCTCCTTTGCAAAACTGATGTAATAAGTTCAAAACTCTTATTTTATGCTGATTTGAAAAAAACAGATGTCGGCGTAGACGAATTATTTGAATTAGCAAAAAGAAATACAAAAAAACTTTTTAAACCATTCCTGTTCCGGCTTGAGGATATTCTGGGCCAGCTTATGGGAGGCAAAAGGGCAGAGAACATTTATAATTCGGATGCTGATATAAGTGATACGAGTGAGATGTATGTGCTGACTAATGAACGTGGCTGTTTTGGTGCAATATGGATGGTGTACTCCGAGGTGCTTGAAAGAATTGGGAGAAGAATGGGCAAGAGCTTTTACATTCTTCCTTCAAGTGTTCATGAACTTATTCTTGTTCCGGATGGTAAAGAAGTAAATCAGATTATGCTTAAGAATATGGTTATGGAGATTAATAAAACAGAAGTAGATACTGAAGACAAAATGTCTGACAGCATCTACTACTTTGATATGTCCGATTTGAAGTTGAGAAGAGTTGCGTGATATCTGCCGAAGCAGGAGAGCGACTTAAGATGACTAGTTCCCGCCGTTCATTCTGAGATAGAAGTCGTACAGCTCTGTGTCAGATGAAAGAGCAGCTGTTAGAGCGTCACTTACCTCCGAAACAATGGATTTGTAATCCTCGCTGTTACGAAGCTCTTCACGGGCTTTATCTGTTGCTTCGGAGGTCTCTCCGAAAAATATGAACGGAATGTTGTTCTCGTCAAGAACAAGGAGATATTCCTCTGCGCCGGGAGCTGCAGTCGGTATGCTGATGAAACGGATTTTCTTTGAAAAGAGAACAAGAAAATCGGCTTCTTCGCATGATGATGAGAGTCTAAAAATCTTTGCTTCAAGGTCTTCGTATGCGTCAATAAGATTGGTTGACTCGACGAGTGCCTCAAATGTTTCGTGTGTACTTTCGGTAACTGTTTCGAGATAAAGGTCCTCGCAATTTGCGAGAATCGAATATGTATATTTCTGAAGTGTATTCAGGATATAGAGATTTCTGATTTCTTCTGTTTCCCTGGACTTGAGAAGAGCTTCCTCAACCGCGTTGTCAGGAGCAATAGGGTAAATCATACAGGTATCACCCGAAATCGTCATGCCGAATTCGGAAAGCATGGGAACGTATATGCTACAGCCTTCCGGGCGTATATCATAAACCGCATATACAAAATAACTGACGTTACCTATTCCGCTTTTATAAGATACTTTGACGTTTGTAACGTCCGAACCCGTAAGCACCATAGAATCAATCTCATCCTCGGAAGGGATTGAGTCGGCAGGCAAAAGCGCAGAAAGCGTGTCTGTGTTTTTTGAATACAATGCTTTCAGGTACTTCTCGGAAAAACTCTGGATGCTTGTACCCTCACCGTTTTGAAGGGGAGCCTCAAGGCACTTTTCAAGGGGGGTTTTTGTCGGAGTGGGGCTGGGAGTGTACGTGGGAGTGACCGTAGGAGTGGCGGGAACCACCTCCTGAGCGGGCTCTTTTTCACATGCACAGAAAAACAGAGCCATGAATAAAATAATGTTCAGTTTATATATGAGCTTCTTCATGAAGAATACCTTCTTAATTAGGCAATGGAGAGTATTTGTCGGTATTTTTGCTTTGCAAAAATACGGCTGAGGCACCGCGAAACAGCCAAAATTGCTAAAAGCCGTCCATATTTTTGCTTTGCAAAAATACGGTTGAAGCAATGCGAAACAGCCAAAGTTAATCAAAGCCGTCCATATTTTTGCTTAGCAAAAATATGGTTGAAGCAATGTGAAACAGCCAAAATTGTTAAAAGCCGTCCGTATTTTTGCTTTGCAAAAATACGGACAAGCGTCACTGATCGGAATTGAACCGACGGCCACCTGCTTCGGAGGCAGGCACTCTATCCGCTGAGTTACAGTGACCCGCATATAATGCTTATTAAAGGCATTTCAAGTCCTTTGACAAGTCATTAACGGAATTATTATAGCCTATTGCAATTGTATATTCAAGCGTGGAAATAATCAGCTGCTTATGGGGGGGTGAAACCACAGATGAAATGGAAATATGTTGATTCTGCATGATTTTGTTGCAGATATTCGGTGGCATATCCCCAAATATGTAAGGCTTGCGAGGAACGGCAGGAGAAAAGTTACAGAAAACACGGAAAAATGGCCAAATATGTAATGTTTGCAAGGAATGGAAGGAGGAAAAGTTACAGAAAACACGGAAAATATGCCAAATATGTAATGTTTGCAAGGAATGGAAGGAGAAAAGTTACAGAAAACACGGAAAATAAGCCAAATATGTAATGTTTACGAGGAATGGAAGGAGAAAAATTACAGAAAACACGGAAAATAAGCCAAAT
>JAZQQJ010000072.1:0-3843 GCA_045629005.1 Lachnospiraceae bacterium | reverse complement strand
TGACGGTAATGTAGGGCTGCGGTTAATGTAAAGTAAAAGCGGAAAGTTGCTGAAAATACGGCTCTTTCCCGAAAAATGCTTTGCATTAAAATTATGAATTTGTCTTCTCAATAAAAACACCTCCAAAAAATTAAGGCTTTGGACAGTTCTTTGCCCAAAGCCTTTTGGTTACATCATAGTTTTTTTAAAAATTCCATTAACGAATCGTCTTCTTTCCAGTCTGGGAGTCCTTCAGTAGGCAGTTCCGGATAGGCATCTTCCAGTGCGTCACGAAGAAGTTCAATGTTCATTTTTGCATATATTTCAGTAGTCGCCAGATCAACATGACCAAGGAAATCCCGGACGTAAACTATATTTATTCCAGCCTGACAAAGATGCATTGCTTTTGTATGACGAAAAATATGCGGCGTTATCTTTTCGGGAAATGACGGTGATATCGCGTGTGCAGCGGCAGCATATTTTGAAACAATATATGACACACCTGCACGCGTGAGTGGTTTCCGCTGACTGTTAAAAAACAGGGGCGTATCTCGACACTCCGTGGAAGCAAGCCTGTTCTCGGCAATGTATTTTTCTACTCTGTTGGCGACATCAGTAACAATAGGGACATTACGCCATTTGTTCCCTTTGCCGTGCAATAAAACATAAGGATTATCTCCGAGATGCACATCCCTTACCTTCAGGTCGCACAACTCCTGTACTCTTGCTCCGGTATCGTATAGCAGATATAGCAGTGTGGCATGACGTTTTCCCTGCGTGGTCGATTCGTCTACCTGCGACAGCATAAGATAAAGGTCGTCTACCGACAGATAACCGATTGCCGATTTCTCAACTCTTGCCATTTCTATCGACATGATCTGCTGGCACTGAAAGATATACTGAGGCTCTCTGTTTTGGAGGTATTTGAAAAAAGCGTGTATCGCTGCAAGACGTATATTAGCTGAGCAAACGCTAGATTTGCGCTTTTCCTTCAGCCATTCAAGGAAGCCCTTTACGGCGTCAGGAGTAAAGTATTTAATTTGTATCTTATGCGTTGGGATGTTGAGCTCATCATTAAAATACAGCAGAAGCAGTTTGAAGGTATCGCGGTAAGAGCGGATAGTGTTTACACTGTAATTCTTGATGAATGGCAGGTACTCTCCCAAGTATTTGGTGATATGGTACGAAAAATCCGAAGATCTACTCATCAAAGTCACCCCCGCTGCTGATATTGAGCTTGTAATACGCTTCTGTCTTCTGACGTATATCCGGGAACATATCGTTTGTGAGCCTAAGATAATACGCCGTATATTTGAAAAAAGAATGCCCCATATATGTTTTCAGAGCCTGATGATACACCGAAATATCTTTGCCAGACAGTACTATGCGTCTCAAGCAGTGGACAGCAAAGGTGTGACGGAAGTCATAGATACGAGGTCCCTTACCTTTGCCTCCGTAGGAGATACCGGCTTTGTAAAGAAAACGGTGAAAATTACTGTAGATATTCATCGATGAGATCATTCCTTCATCCGGGGCAGGGAAAAAGTATTTATGTGCGGTTCCATTACTATGCACTTTAGATGCGTAGTCCCTGCAAATTTCCGTGAGTTCATATGACATTGGCACATAGCGGTCATTATCGTTCTTAGACTCCCTTATGAGGAGAACGCCTCGTTCAAGGTCTACATCCCGCACCTCAAGCCGCAGTGCTTCGCCGAGTCTCAGTCCGCAGCAATACAGGAGGCGGAAAAGTACCGGCATGATATAATGACGATTTGGCACTTCCAAAGAAAAATGGCAGCAATCCACCTGCCGGAAAAAACGTATAAGTTCGGCCTTCGAGAAAATGTACGGTATATATTTCGATTCTTTTGGAAGCTCATTGGTCGGATAGATATACGCATCAAGCCCCAAAGATGTCATATACTGTGCCAGATGTGATACCACCGTTACCCTTATTCGAAGAGTGGCGGGCGATTCAGTTGGAGCTTTGACCGCCCAAATATCCAGCATATTTTTTGTTACTGTACACTCATCAGGGAACTTCTCTGCGCAAAGCGCATCAAAATGCTTCATTATCCTTACCTGTTCCTCATATTTGTAGCCAAGAGCGCGCTTTTGCTCGACCAATCCAACCATATATGGAGAAAGCTTACTGCGAAAAACAAATTCTGTCATATCTCTACCTCCGATGGATCCAGACAACACTCACGCAGAAGCTCAATATCCGTTTTGATATATACTGATGCCGAATCGGGGCTTGAATGTCCGAGAGCTGAGGATATGGTATGCAGGGATTCACGATTTTCCTGAAGCCTGTTAGCCAATGTGTGTCGGAGGGAATGCATACCGCGTCTCTTTTTGGGCTGATCCTGTATGTTGGTCAATTGAAGATATTTCGTAATAGTTGCGTGAAGATGATTCCCATCTGAATAGTTTTTGAAGGGTGGGATATGTGTCAGGAAGATATATGGTGAATCTATATTTGGGCGTCCATTTCTGACATAGTCGATGATCGCCCAGCCAACATCCTTGAGGAGTGGCAGGCAAACGGGGTGATGTGTTTTGCTTTGGACAAAATTTATGCACTTTTTATCCCAGTCGATATTTTCAAACTTCAGCTTGTTTACATCGCCGATGCGAATGCCGAGCCGAGCTACAAGTAAAATGATTGCGTAATCTCTTTTGCCGGAAGGATTTCCACGGTCTATGGCTGCGAGCAGCTTTAAAACTTCTTCTTTTTCCCATATGGATGGTATCTTTGTCTGCGTGCGAGTCTTGACGCCTTCCACGAACGGACTCAGATCCTGTTCTATAAATTCATTCAGATAGATGTAACGAAGAAATATCCTGACAGATCCTATGGAAATTTTAACGGTGTTTTTAGGCTTGTCAGCGAGAGAAACAATGTAAGCGTGTATATCCTCTACGGTCAGTTCTCTAAGGCAGCATTTGCCGGACTGCTGGACAAAACTCAGAAATTTGGAAACATAATCCTGATACAAAGCAATTGTTTTTCTGCTTCTCTGAATGTCTTGAAGGTGTGCGATAAAACTCGAAACACCCTCGCTAAAATTATCTGTCAACAGTGGAACACAAGGAAGAGTATAACGGTCGGCAAAGACTCTTCCCTCCGATAGATCTTCAATCATACGACTGGCACGAATCACCTTTTTCTTGTAGTGCTGACGCCGAGACAGAATTGGCTGCTCATCAATTCCATAGTGTTCTCGTAAACACGATTCCATCAATTCCTTTGAAAAATACAATTCATGGTAGGAATTAAAATACGCTAAGAATACTTGAAAAATGTAGTGGTACTGAGAAATCACGTTAGGCGAATGCCCCCGCGCTACAAGTAGTTCTTCAAGCTCTGCTACAAGCTCCTTCATAGTTCTTTTGTTTTCGCTCATATACTCTTCCTCCTGTAAAAAATGGTGGGTGTACCCACATCAATATTATAACAGAAAGTGAGGCCATTTCTATGATTACAACAAAAAATACAATTTTTAATGTAAAGTATTATGTGGAAAAGAGCCGTATTTTCAGCCACTTTCCGCTTTTACTTTACATTAACCGCAGCCCTACATTACCATCACTTGCTTGACCGCGTAGCTCCTGAAGCAATTCGTCATACTCATAGCTGTCAAGTTCTCCGCATATCTGACAGGTAAATACTCCCATGAGCCTGTCGCCGACCTTCTCAACAGAAGGGAATATGGAGTAGACCTTATCAGCAAAACGCTTTCTGTCGCCGAGATAAGCCATTATTCCGCGGTTTTCTTCCTCGTCTGACTGATATGCCTCAATAGCTCCGCTGATCTCACTTTCGTACTCAAGCACCTCGAAATCTGAGAGTTCCTC
>JAZQQJ010000071.1:0-38148 GCA_045629005.1 Lachnospiraceae bacterium | reverse complement strand
GATAAGATATCCCATAGCATAAGCTAGTAAGACCCCTTAAAGACGATAAGGTTGATAGGTGGGAGGTGGAAGTGCAGTAATGTACGCAGCTGACCCATACTAATAGGTCGAGGGCTTAACCATAAGGTTCTTAAATAAGTTGGATGATCTAAATGTGTAGTTGTCAGGGTACAATCTGACATTTGTTATAAAAAGGCCCAGTGGGTCAGTTGGTTAGAGCGCCGCCCTGTCACGGCGGAGGTCACGAGTTCGAGTCTCGTCTGGGTCGCTAAAAGTTTGGAAGTTTAGCTCAGCTGGGAGAGCATCTGCCTTACAAGCAGAGGGTCACAGGTTCGAGCCCTGTAACTTCCATATGCCGATGTGGCTCAATTGGCAGAGCAGCTGATTTGTAATCAGCAGGTTATCGGTTCGAGTCCGATCATCGGCTTTTTCTTATATGGATGGATTCCCGAGTGGCCAAAGGGGGCAGACTGTAAATCTGTTAGCGACGCTTTCGAAGGTTCGAATCCTTCCCCATCCATTGTTTTATCAAAAGGGACAAACCTAGAGGTAAAGCACAACGTCGCGGGGTGGAGCAGTCTGGAAGCTCGTTGGGCTCATAACCCAAAGGTCGTAGGTTCAAATCCTACTCCCGCAACTTTTTATAAAGAAGCACATGCCCAGATAGCTCAGTTGGTAGAGCAACGGACTGAAAATCCGTGTGTCACTGGTTCGATTCCGGTTCTGGGCATCTTTTATTACAAAAAAAGGTCTACGTACCTTTTTTATTTTTTTGCCAAAATTATACTATCGCCTACATCACAAAGTAACCCGCTTAAGGCGAAGCCACATCTGCAAAAAAAGGAGGAGCACTGCAAGCTTGCATCTTACATATTACGTGGATTAATGAATCTAAAAAAGTTACTATTCACGTCTGTCCAAATCCATTCGTATGCGCTGCCTGCTTCACAGTCAGTCGCCACTTCGTGGCTTTATCGCCTACTCATGTGATTTGAACAGCCTCCATGACTTAATCCACAAATATGTAAGATTACAAGCAAGCATGCATCTTACATATTACGTGTATTAAGTCGTGAATAGTAACTTTTTTACATGTAGTTCATATTGAGTATCAGGTTCGGATTCTCATCGTCCAGGTCGGAAAGCAGTGAAATAAAGCTGTCCAGATAATCTCCAAGTGCGTTACGAAGCTTTTCGTCCATATCTACACTTATTTCAAATTCTTCAAATATATCACCAAGGCAGTCGTATATTGCATCCAGATTATGACCACAATACTGCGGAAGTGAAAATCCCTTCTTTATAACATCAAATAATTCTTCTTTAGAAGATACGTTTTCGGATGAAATGGTTACAGATCTCATGTATTTCCTTTCTTAATAAACAAAATAGCTTTTATGGCTCGCCGTATAATAAAGTGAATGATTCATAATGGTCATCAGTGTAATAAATCAAACCGTCATTTGAATAAACGATACGCTTTGCACCTCTCGAACTCTTTCCAAGAGTGTCTATATCGCATTCATAATATTTACGTCCGCTTTTCTTTGGAAGTAAGCCTTCGTAATTTCCGAAACTGTGTCCGCCAAGACATTTACCCTTTGCATATTTTTCAACAGAACCGCCTGTCCACCCGAGAGCCTCCGCTTCTTTTTTTGTGATGTAGTTCTTTGGAAGCTTACCATAAGTGTGAATATAAAGCGCAACCTCGTCCTTTGAATCATAGCTTCCATTTTCGTCAATTGCTGCTTTGGTAGGAACCGGTGTAGCTGTAGCAGTTGGCTTAGGGGTATTTGTAGGCTTTGTTGTTGCGGTTGGCTTAGGCGTGCTTGTAGGTGTTGATGTAGCAGTTGCCTTTGGAGCCTCTGTAGCAGTTGCTTTCGGAGCAGTTGTAGCTGTTGCTTCAGGCGTTGGTGTCAGCGTTACAAGAGCTAAAGTAGGCTCATTGTAATTACTGTTTTCGTTCGAATAATAATTGTCACCATCAACCAGAACGGAATCAACTGCATCTAAAATATCGATTGCATCGTCAAGACTGCATCCGGTAAGCATGAACATAGCTGCAACGCCAAATAATAGTGGTAGCAGCCATTTTTTAAAAAACTTCATAATAAAATCCTTTCATCCTCATACGCCATTTTATTTTATCAAAATTGTATGCGCTTATTCAATTAAGAAGTAATAAACAAACACATGAAACATATGAAATATGTGTATCTTAGTGCTTTTTTTTGCCCACTTACCCATACTTTATAGACACGAAAAATATATGTGGTATACTTGCATTGTTGGAAAACAAATGAAGCCTTTCAATAAAATTAAAAGCAAATCTGAAAGCATTTCATTTGTTGTGTTGGGTTCAAATAGGTATGAAAGAAAGGGTAAAAAAATGTTACAAGACTTTTTAAAAGACAAAAAAGCGTTGTTTGACACAGGGGTTTCAACCGAACTTCGAGCACAGGAAAACAGACGCAGAGTTGTTGTTTACGCACAGGGAAACCTTGTAAGCAACGTGCGTACAGAGCAATCCGGTATCAGTGCACGTGTACGCAAGAACGGTCTTTGCGGATTTTCTTCTTCTGCAGAGTACTCAAGCGAGATGGCAGATGCTGTTTTGAAAGCAGCTACAAAGAATGCACATTTTATGGCAGGACACATTGATAAGAAATCAATAGTAGTACCTTCACTTCAAGGAGGATTCGTTCCTTACAGAAGAGAAATCATTGATACAGAGCAGAAACGTATCATTGAAAAGACGAAAGAGCTTGATGATTATATTGCAAAGACATATCCGAATCTTGTGAGCCGTCAGGTAATTTATTCCGAAGACTCCATGGAAAAAATCATTTACACATCGGATGCATGCGACGGTCACGTTACATCACCCAGAGCATATATTTATGTTTTCATGACAGCTATGTCCAAAGAAGGCAAGCCCGTAGACGCTTTCAGAGTATTTGGCGGGGCAGGCTGTTTCAATGATTACTTCTCGGACCTTGACCAGTATAAGCCTGAACTCGAAGAAGAATATCAGGCACTCATGAAAAAAACAGAAGGTATTTATCCTGAAGCAGGTCTTAAGACCGTTATTCTTGACGGAATGATGACAGGTATGCTTTCTCACGAAGCCGTAGGTCATACAACAGAAGCAGATCTTGTTCGTGGCGGCTCTGTTGCGGGTCCATGCCTCAATAAGCAGGTTGCATCAGAAAAGGTTACAATGATAGACTTCGCACACACTGCACTTGGCGAAACAGCACCTCTTCCGGTATATATCGATGATGAAGGTGTTGCCGCAAAGGACGCAGTTATCATTAAAGACGGCATTCTCACAGGATACATGAACAACCGTGAAAGCGCTGCACTTTACGGTGTTGAGCCTGACGGTAATGCAAGAGCATGGTCATTCTCCGACGAACCTCTTATCAGAATGAGAAATACAGCAATTCTTCCCGGCAAGGATAAGCTTGAAGATATGATTGCATCGGTAGATGACGGATATTATCTCATCAATTCAAACAACGGACAGGCTGACCTTACAGGCGAATTCATGTTCGGTGTTATTGAAGGCTACGAAATCAAAAACGGTAAAATTGGACGCGCACTCCTTGATACAACTGTTATGGGAGTTGCATTTGATATGCTCAAGACCGTTGATATGGTTTCTGACAAGATTACATGGGCAAGCTCAGGTATGTGCGGCAAGAAACAGCCGATGCCCGTAGGTATGGGTGGTCCCGCACTCAGATGTAAGATTACGATTGGAGGAAGATAATATGGCAGACTTAAAATATCTTTCAAATAAAGCAATTGAGCTCATCAGACAAAAAGCTGACGAAGGTTTTGTTTCTGTTTCACAGTCTGAGAAAAAAGAATTCAACCTTGAAGGTGGAGAGTTCACACTTTACAGAACACTTTTTAATGAGGATGTTACTGTTCAGGTATACAAAAATAAGAAAAAAGGCGTTTACGCAACAAACAAGCTTACTGAAAATGACATTATAAACGCCGTAAACAGCGCAGTTGAAGCTGCTGAATCAGGCGAAGCAGATGACGCAAATGTTCTTGCAGAAAATCAGGGCTTCCTTGAAAGCGACCAGGGCGTATATGAGTCCGATGAAGACAAGCTCTTTACACGTACAATTGAACTTAAAGAGACACTTGAAAAAGAATATCCGAAGATTCAGATTGTTGCCATCATCGTTGATCATAACAAGCTTGATTCCTTGTATATGAACACGAACGGTACAGAATGCAAGTTAAGAAGAGGAAGCTATTCTGTTACACTTGAAATTTCCGGACACGACGGAGAAAAGACAACAGGACTCGCATACACAGGAGCATCCTTCAAAGAGCTTGATACACCGTTTATCGAGATTTCCGATTTCAGACAGTGTGTTGAAACAGCAATCAAGCAGCTTGATGCAGAGCCTCTTACCGAAAAATTCACAGGAACAATGGTTTGCACACCTTCCATTCTCCAGAATTTCGTGTACATTATAAGCGGACTTACAGGTGGAACGACAGTTCTTGAAAAGACTTCAGTATGGCTTGATAAGCTGAATCAGAAGGTTGCGGATGAAAGAATCAATTTCCGTTTTGTTACAGAAGACGACAGAATAGTAACATATGCACCTCTTTGCGACGGATATAAGGCTGAGCCCTACGATTTCATTAAAGACGGCGTAGTAAAGAATTTTGGAATCAGTGATTACATTGCAAGAAAGACCGGCTTTGAAAGAGAAAAGAACAACGGCAACAACCTTGTTGTAGGAGCAGGTGAAAAGTCCATTGACGAAATCATCAAAGGCGTTAAGAAGGGTATTCTTGTTGGCGAGTTCTCAGGTGGCGAGCCCGCAGTAAACGGTGATTTCTCAGGCGTTGCAAAGAACAGCTTCCTCATTGAAGACGGTAAGATTACAAAGCCTCTTTCAGAAACAATGATTAACGGCAATCTCTTCGAGATGCTCAATAACCTCGTTGATATTTCAAAGGAAGTACGTCTCGACGGCGGAAGCGTTATTCCGTACATGGCTTTTGACGGCATTGTAGTATCAGGCAAATAGATACATATCCTATATTAGCAGGTTTAGAATATCTGCAAATAATTTTGAAACACAAGGACCGGTGATAAAATGTCAAAGAAATACAGACCAGACGATCCCTGTTGGTGCGGCAGCGGTAAGATGTACAACGATTGTCACATGAGCATGGACGCCCGCATTAAAAAATATAAACTGGCGATGCATAAAGTTCCCACAAGGGATCTTATAAAAACACCGGAGCAAATACGTAAAATTAAAGAAAGCGCTAAGATTAACGTTGCGGTGCTGGATTACATTCAGGACCACATTCATGAAGGAATGACAACGGGAGAAATTGACCGTATTGTCTATAATATGACAACAAAAATGGGCGGAATCCCCGCACCGCTGAATTATGAAGGATTTCCGTACAGTGTGTGCACCTCCGTAAATGACCAGGTTTGTCATGGATTTCCTTCAGACAAGGTAATTCTTAAATCGGGCGACATTATAAATGTTGACTGTTCAACCATTCTGGACGGGTATTTTTCAGACTCGTCCAGGATGTTCTGCATTGGAAATGTAGACCCGAAGGTAAAAAAGCTCGTAGATGTTACAAAGGAATGCTGCGACCTTGGCTTTGAAGCAGTTAAGCCATGGGGTTTCCTCGGAGATATGGGCCAGGCTGTGCACGATCATGCATACAAAAACGGCTTTACCATTGTACGTGAAATCGGTGGCCATGGCGTTGGCATTAAATTCCATGAAGAGCCTTGGGTTGGCTATCATACTAAAAAAGGAACAGACATGCTTCTCGTTCCCGGCATGATGTTTACAATCGAACCCATGGTAAATATGGGCAAAGAAGGCATATATTGCACAGACGAAAACGACTGGGAGATTTACACAGATGACGGACTTCCGTCAGCACAGTGGGAATACCAGGTACTCGTAACGGAAAACGGGCCCGAAAAAATAGCTTGGTAAATATCCGCAAACTTGTTTGCGGATGGCATTGAACAGTTATGGCTGTGTAGAAGTGAAGAAGCCGCAAACTTGTTTGCGGATGGCATTGAACAGTTATGGCTGTGTAAAAGTGAAGACGGAGCTTATTATGATTAAACACATAACATTGGGCAGTACAGGCATTACGACACCGCAAAACGGTTTCGGTGTTCTTCCGCTTCAGAGAGTTGAAATGCCTGAAGCAGTAAAAATACTTCAAAAAGCATATGAAGGCGGTATGACATTTTTCGATACCGCACATGCATATACCGATTCCGAAGAAAAGGTCGGGAATGCTCTTTCAGGTGTGCGCGAGAAGATTTATATTGCCACAAAAACCGATGCAAAGAATGTCGAAGATGTAAAAAAGCAGCTTGAGAATTCACTTAAGATGTTGAAAACGGACTACATCGACATATATCAGTTCCATTGTGTTGACAGATGCTACAAGCCGGGCGACGGCACAGGCATGTACGAATACATGCAGGAGCAGAAAAATAAAGGCACAATCAGGCATATCGGAATTACAACCCATAAAGTCGGAATTGCAGAAGAAATTATTGAGTCAGGCCTCTACGAAACCTTGCAATACCCTCTCAGCTATCTTTCAACCGAAAGAGAGCTTGCCCTTGTTGAAAAGTGTAAGCAGAAAAACATGGGCTTTATTGCCATGAAAGGCCTTGCAGGCGGGCTTCTCACCAATTCGAAGGCATGCTTTGCTTTTATGTCTCAGTTTGATAATGTTATTCCAATTTGGGGCGTTCAGAAGATGAACGAGCTTGATGAGTGGCTTTCATTCATGGAAAATCCTGTTTCCATGGACGAGGAAATTAAGTCCTTTATAGAAGAAGACAAGAAAAAACTCGGCGGAGACTTCTGCCGAGGTTGCGGATACTGTGCTCCATGCACAGTCGGTATAGTTGTAAATGCATGTGCACGTATGTCACTTATGATAAGAAGAGCGCCTTCTGCAGGCTGGCTTTCCGAAAAGTGGCAGGGTGAAATGCATAAAATTGAGGACTGCGTTGAATGCGGTGCATGCATGACAAAATGCCCGTACGAGCTGAACATCCCCAAGCTTCTTAAGAAAAATTACGAAGACTATTTTGAAATAATCAAAACAGGAAATGTCCCCGAGTTAAAGCTTTAATTCGGTAACACAAAGTGTGTCCCCGGAAACCGTGAAAGACACATTCATTCCGGCAAAATCCATTTTGTAGATGCGGGAAGGGTCGTCCTGATACTGTGGACGAGGGTCCTGCGAAAGCACTGCGATAAGAGCATCAAGAGAAGCTGCCGGAACAATTTCCTTTAAATTATCAAGGAAGGTAACGATTAACGTGCCTTCCTTTTTATTTAACGCAAAACCATCTGTTGCATCCGGCACGGAATCAACATATGGAAGATAAGGCTTTATGTCATAAATCGGAGTTCCGTCCAACATATCGACGGAAGAAACTGTAATTACCGGACCGTTTTCGGCAGAAAGCTCCACTTTTTCAAGTTTGACAACGCTTAAGCCAAGAGAATTCGGCCTGAAAGGAGAGCGTGACGCAAAAACACCGACACGTGTGTTCCCACCAAGTCTCGGAGGACGAACCGTCGGGCGAAATTCACCTTCTTCATTTGCGGAGAAACCCCAAATCAGCCAGAGATGCGAATACTGTTCAATCTCACGAACTGCGTTGGCGTCCCGAAATTCGGGCTCAAAAATAATACGCCCTTTAAGCTCTGAAATGAGATTGCTCTGACGGGGAATCCCGAATTTATCGGAAAAATCCGTGTGGATGTAAGCAATCGGGCGTATTTCTTTTGTTTCGGCTGTTGTCATTTTGTCTGACATACATTGCTCCTGATAAATGCTGAAAGCTTTTCTGCCATTTTAGTGTGAGTAACTTCTGAAGGATGCCAGTCTACACCGATACCGTCTTCTTCCTTCTGCAAATCAAATTCCATATAGAAAGCGTTTTTATCGTTAAGAAGCTTAAACCTTCGGGCTTCTTCTTTACAAAGGTCCTGTCCCATAACACCGAGACAACCGATAATTGCTGCGTTCGGACGCTTTGAGCGAATGAAACGGACAAAATTTCCGTAGCGTGTGCCAAAGTCCTCAACGCGGGCTTCAATTCCGCGTGTGAAGCTGTGATCGTTCGTTCCAAGATTCAGAATAACAACATCGGGCTGAAAAGAATCGAAATCGTATTCAGGCGCATCCTTAAATCCCTGAAATGCAGCACCTGCAAGGTCTGTGTAAGGGTAAAGCTCCGGCATGAACGGAACACTGTGGTCGGGCTCGTCACGCTCCGGAGGAATCCAGTTTGTAACAATGCCGTTTCCGCTCCACGAACAGAAGGAAAAGTCGGCATCAAGCAATTCGACGGTCTTCATGGAATATGCGCGGTACGGATTTTCAGTGGCAGTGGAGAAATTGTCCTTCATAAAAACGCCTTCCACGCCGTAACCACAAGTAATGGAATCACCTATGAACTCGATTTTAAAATCCTTGTCCGGAGTTCTTGTAATTTCTCCGTCAAATGTCGCGGAGATGAGACCCGCTTTTCCGAAATTGTTTTCCGAAAAGCGCATAATGCGTATAACAACGGGCACAGCGGCAGCGGCTTTATAAACTTCGTAGTCGCCCTCGGGCTTATCGAGCTTAATTTTATGAGAGAACCTACCATCTACAAAAACGCCAAGATAGCCTCTTTGAATATCGTCGTCGGCACGGTCTGTGCGTATACGCATCGAAAGGGAAGAGCCTGTGAAGTTAAACTCTACAGAAGATGCCGAAAAGGAAAGATAAAGAATATCATCTTTTATTATGTGTCTTCCAAGGATTTTTATATCCAAATCGGAAATTTTCTTAGTAATCATCTTATTCTCCAATGGTAAAGCTTGCGAAATTGTCCGTTTCACTGTCATGGCCTACGTAAACCTTGAAATCACCGGGCTCCGATACATATTTCATGTTTATGTCGTAGAAACGAAGCATAGATTCCTTAATTTCAAATGAAACAACAGTAGATTCGCCCGGGGCAAGAGAAACTTTCTTAAAGCCCTTCAGTTCCTTACGGGGACGTACAACGCTACCGAAAAGATCCTGAATGTACATCTGGACTGTTTCGGTGCCGGGACGAGAACCTGTGTTTTTCAATGTAATCGAAGCGATGATGCTTCCTCCGTCTAAAAGTGGTGCATGTGAAAATTCTGCATTTGGAAGCTCGGCCTTAGTGAGCTCATTACTTGAAAGCGTTACGGGGCTGTATTCGAAGCTTGTATATGTTTCACCGGAACCGAAAGGATAAAGCATTTTATCGATTTGGTCAATGTAACCCATAACAAAGGACTGATTTAATGTTCCGTTATTAGGTCTTCCGCTGTGGAAACGGTTGTAGTAGCAGGGAAGCTGTGCAACCGAATAAGGGAAACTCATTGGAAGACGTCCGCCGGGCTCGGATTTTCCAAAAAGCACGTCGGCAATGGCATTTCCGCTTTCCACGCCCGGGAACCATACAATCATAACAGCTTTTGAAAGCTCGGAAACCTCTTTAAGCTCCAGAGGTCTTCCGGTAAATACGAGAGTAACAATATTATCATTAACTTCATGAACCTTGCGAAGCAGTCCTATCTGCTCATCGGGAATCCTTATTTCCGTGCGGCTTGCAGCCTCGCCGGTCTGCTGATTGTACTCACCTATGCACATAACAACAGTATCGGCTTTTTTTGCACTTGCAAGAGCCTCGTCAAGAAGAGATTCTGTTTTAAGAATATCGTGTTCAAGACGTTCACCGTTCTTGAAACGCATATTTGTTGAGAAGAACTGGCTTCCCTGAACAAAGGAACAGTCTTGTGCGGGCTTCAATGCCTCTACACCCTGATGAATCGTTACCATGGATTTCTTTTCATCCTTTGGAAATGTCCAGGAACCGTATACCTTGTGGCTGTCTACGAAAGGTCCGATAAAAGCAAGGCTCTTTGCGTTTTCAGAAGAAAACGGAAGAATGTCCTCCTCATTTTTCAGAAGAACAAAAGATTCGGCAGCGGCCTTACGGGCAAGTGCCCGGTGTTCGTCACAGAGAATTAATGCCTTTTCATCTGTTTCACTTGCATCTTTATAAGGATTTTCAAAAAGACCGAGCTCATTCTTAAGCTTAAGAACTCTCATAACAGACGCATCTATAACGTCTTCGGAGATTTTTCCTTCGGAAACAAGCTGCTTTAAACCTCTTATATAGCAGAAGGACATCATATCCATATCTACGCCGGCTTTGATGGCCAGTTCACCTGCCCGGGTTTCATCTTTTGCAAAACCATGGTTAACCATTTCCTTAATTGCACCATAATCAGAGATGGTCATGCCCGTGAAGCCCATTTCATCGCGAAGAACGTCCGTCATAAGCCATCTGTTACCGGATGAAGGAACCTGGTTAAGAACGTTAAAGCTTGTCATGACGAGCTTTGCGCCTGCGTCAACAGCCTCCTTGTATGCGGGAAGATAGGAATCGCGGAGCGTACGTTCGGAAAGTTCAACGGTGTCGTAGTCACGACCGCCTTCTGCGCCGCCGTATCCTGCAAAGTGCTTAATGCATGAGCCGAGTCTTCCTTTTTCGCGTACATTTTTACCCTGATAACCACGCACCATGGCAGCGCCCATAAGTCCGTTCAGGTACGGGTCCTCACCGGTGGATTCCATGACACGACCCCAGCGAGCGTCCCTTACGAGATCGCACATCGGAGAAAAGGTTACATGTACACCTGCGGCAGCACCTTCTCTTGCAGCCACCTCGGCAAGCTTTTCGGTGAGCTCGGGATTGAAAGAAGCACCCTGTCCGAGAGGAACGGGATATATTGTTTCGTAGCCGTTTATTATATCCAGCATAAATACCTGAGGAATATGATGAGGCTGTGCGGCCATACACTTATCCTGCAGTTTCTTAAGCTTTTCTGCACCACTCACGCTGAGGATGGAGCCTGTAAGCTTCTTCTCGTCCTCAGTAATTTTAAAATAATCAAGCGCTCCTGTAACAAGTGCGTCGTCATCGTATAACCCACCGGTAACCTGTAAAAGCTGACCGATTTTTTCATCAAGAGAAAGTGAATTTAAAAGCTCATTAAGCTGTGTGTCTGTCATAGTCCGACCCTCCGTTTATTACCGTTAGTGTAGCTTTTTTCCTGCGTTAAGTAAAGTAAACTTTCAACGGATTTGACGGGCTTGCGTGAAGGAATGGGGAAATGTTATACTGATTGTGGAAAAACCATTAAAATCAAACAGGAGACGTGGAAATGATATATCCGGACTTTATTCATGATAACGAGCTTATAGGGGTTACAGCATTATCGGGCGGTCTTGCAGAAGAAGTTGATATTGCACGCGCAACATATGCGCAGGAAGAATTTGCAGCAAGGAACATTCAGGTTACAAAAACGGATAACGTCCACAAGGATGAAAAGGGCAGAAGTTCTGATGCGAAAACAAGAGCAGGAGAACTTGCCCAGCTTGTTGATAACCCGCAGGTTAAAGCTATTATCTCTGCTGCAGGCGGAGATTATCTTTTTGAAATGCTTCCATATGTCGATTACGATGCCATTGTTAAAAATCCAAAGTGGTATCAGGGCTATTCTGACCCGACAGGTCTTCTTTTCGGGCTTACAACAAAGTATGATATTGCAACGGTTTATTCCCATAACTATGCAGAGTTCAGTATGCATCCGTGGCACAAGGCTTTGGAAGACAATATTAAGATTCTTCGTGGAGAAGATGTTGTTCAGACGAACTTTAATTTCTACCAGAGCAGTTTTCAAGAGCGTATTACCGGAAAGGAAACTTATAATGAAGATGCACTTGTAAAGTGGTCCGGTCTTCACAACGAGCAGGAAATGAATATAAAAGGCCGCATGATTGGCGGTTGCCTTGATGTGATTTCTTTCCTCATCGGGACACCCTATCAGGACACGAAAGGTTTCATTGAAAGGTATAAGGATGACGGCATTGTCTGGTGCCTTGAAAGTTTTGCACTCACAGGAGAAAATCTGACCCTGGCCCTTCTTCAGCTTAAATATGCAGGCTGGTTTGAACATGCAAAGGGCTTTGTGTTCGGAAGACCGTGCTTTTATCGAAGTGATACCGACATCACCTTCGAAGAAGCTGTTCAGAATGCAATCGGAGACCTTGGACTTCCCATCATTACAGGCGCTGACATAGGACACGTTAAACCGAGTATCACCATCATAAACGGCGCTATCGGAGAATTTACACTGAAAAACGGTAAAGCAGAACTCAGAACAGAATTCAGATAATAAAGAAGAGCGGGCAGCAATTTTGCTGTCCGCTCAATTTATAATGACGTTTTCGTCAATTATATGCAAGAGTTTTTTATACGTGATGAATTGTAAGTCCGCCGAAGTTAACTTCTGTGCTGAGGTAAAGTGTGTGAATACCATCCCATTCTACTTCGCCGCGTTCGTTAACGCCTGAGAAAGCGCCGTCTCCCTTGACCTGAACCTTCCATTCCTTCGGGATGAAGAGCTCTGCGGAACCGAAATTACACTCAACACTTACATGTGCGCTGTCATTAAGCATCTTTGCATCTGTGAAGTATGCCTTGATGGAAGCAAAGTTTGCTTCGATGCAGGCTGATTCGAAGGTCTGGCTCTTATAGTACTTGGTCTGTGATCCGAAGTTTACTTCTGCACAATCATTGTCGCCTGTTGATTCAAAGGTTGCATCTTTAAAGTTTGTGTTTGAGCCGTCATTGTTGCAGTTGTTTGAAAAATGATTCCATTTGTCGCCATCTATTTCCTGACCGTTAACGTTTATGTTAACTTTTTTTTTGAAAGACGGGAAAACAAATTTTAAACCGATGGAAAGCAGTAAGCCACAAAGGACAAGAAGCCAGTTGTTTACATTTGCAAGTCCGATGTACTGTTTCCAAACTATTGCAAGAATTGCGAGAGGCATACATATTTCAACGAAGCTTCTGCTGGAGATGCCTTCGATGAGGATGAGCAGTGAAAGAACTGTCCAGATGATGCTGCCTACGGACATCTGAGGGAACTCCCATAAGCCAAGAGCCGAAACAATGATTGCTGCAACGGTAAGAAGTAAAATGATACCCCATAAAACTCTCTTTGTTGTTGATTTGTTATTGTTGTTAATTGTAATGTTCATATTCTATCTCCTTTCATCCATTCTGTCTCTAAGTGGTTTGTAGTACATTCTCGAAACATACAGCTGCTTGATCGATCCTGCAAACTGTATGAAGCAGCTCGAGATGCCTTTTGTTATAGAATAGATTTTGTTAACGTTCACTATTGCCGATTTGGAAACTCTCATGAAGGTAAGCGGGAACATCTTTTCGATTTCGTAAAGCTTGTACTTTGTCAGATACACATTGTCGACTGTGTGTGCGCTGACCGACCGCTCGTCTGTCTCGAAGAAGATGATGTCGTCTGCGGAGAGGAAGTACTCGGTGTCCTCTTTAATAAGAGAGAGTGTCTGGCTTCCGACTCCCGGTGAGGTGAGTGCTTTCTGAAGAGCAATAACTTCAGGACTCAGCTCGCGGCATTTGACGGTAACTTCGGGTTCTATGCAGTTTTCGTCAATCTCAACTTTGAATTTCATGTCTGTTTTCCTTTCGTTGAGCACAGTATAGCATGGATTTTATTTTTGAAAAGAGCTTTTTACCAAGTGGTATTTTTTCATGCCTATGTGGTAGAAAAAGTTATGTTGTCTTGGAACAAAATGCATGATAAATAGAATATCGGTATGTGAAAAAGCAATATAAACAACCTAAGACAGTTACTTTTGGAGGGGATTCAGATGAAAATACATAAAAGACCATTGATAGCAGTATTAATAGCCATAATAATGGCTTTTGTGCTTACAGGATGTGCGGAGCAAACACCATCAAATCCAACGGATATATCAAACACGACGGATTACGTTGCAACAGATAAATCAGATGTATCGGAGATTCCGGAAACATCGGATTTATCTGAGAAATCGGAGATTCCGGAAACATCGGGGCCTTCTGAACAATCAGCGGAACCGAAAAACACTGAAGTTCCTGAACCGGATACGAAAGTCGGCCGGGAAAACAAGGATAAGGAGCGCAAATACGCTTCCGACATAGATCCGATGGAGAAAAAACAGGAGAAGAATGACGTTATATTCTCTGCAGAAGGCGGCGTATACGCAGATGCATTTGAGCTCGAGCTTACATGTGAAGCGGGAAGTACCATATATTATACTGTAGATGGCAGCGACCCTGCAGAAAGCAAGACTGCAATAAAATACGAAACGTCCATAGAAATAAAGGACCGAAAAGGTGACGTAAACGTACTGGCAGCGGTTGATACTTCGCTGTTCTGTACAAATTACGGAAGGCTTGTTAACGGAGTGCATTCCTGTACAATGAAGACTCCCGCAGACGAGGATGTAGACAAATGTACGGTAATCCGTGCAGTTGCGAAGTCTTCGGACGGAACATGTGGACGCACATTGACAAATACGTATTTTATTGGAAAAAGCGAAGACCACATACAAGGCATAAAGGAATCGTGCGAGGCAGCGGGACAGCCGCTTGCCGTTATAAGCATTACGACGGACTTTGATAATTTGTATGATGAAGCAAAAGGAATATATGTAAAAGGAAAGGTTTTTGATGTTGCATATTCTGCGTTTCTCGCTAAAAACCCAAATTCCTCTGCGGACGACGCAAGAAAAGTCGACGCAAACTATTCACAGCGCGGAAAAGCGTGGGAACGGGAAATTCATGTTGAAATGTTCGAAATGGATGAGAACGGTGCAACACAGGTTATTTCAACAGATTGCGGCATGCGTGTTCAAGGAAATTATTCCCGTTCCGACCTTCAGAAGGGCCTGAGGCTTTATGCGAGAAGCAGCTACGGTGATAAGAAATTCAAATATGCTGTATTTGGGAAAGATGCAACCGATTCCGAAGGAAAGAAAATTAAAAAGTACGATACGCTTGTGCTCCGCGCAGGTGGAAATACTACGTTCCAGGCAAAATATAATGACACCTACTGGCAGGACACCGTAAGTAACCTTGATCTTGCGACAAAGGCCTCACGCCCCTGCGTCGTTTACATAAATGGTGAATATTTCGGCCTGTATGTTCTCGAGGAAGATTATTCACAGGATTTCTTTGAAGCACATTATGGTGTAAATGCGGATGATGTCATTATATATAAGGGAGATGCGGAGGAATACGAAAGCGGATATAAGCTTGATGAAGGCGATGTTCCTGACGGAGAGTCCGAGGATTATTATTTAAGAGAGTTAATCGACTTTTTCAATAAGCACGACAATCTGAAGCCGCAGGCTGATTTTGATGAATTTGCGAAGCTTGTCGATGTTGAAAGTCTTCGAGATTACTTTGTTTCGGAGGCGTGGATAAATAATAAGTGGGACTGGCCGGGTAAGAACTGGGTCATCTGGAAATCCGCCGTGACAGACGCTTCAAATGAGTACGCGGACGGCCGTTGGAGGCTTGCAATGCTCGACCTTGATTTCGGTGGGGTAAGCGGTCGCGGAGAAGCATCTGCAAATACAATTAAAGAAGCTAACTATAAAAATCTCGGATTACTTGACAAAAATACCAATAACCCTGTAGTATTAATGTTTGCATATTCAATGACAAATGAAGGCTTCGTAAAGGAGTTTGAGGAAGCACTTCTTGAAAGCAATAATACTACCTTTGAAAAGGAAAAGTTATTGGCACTGCTTAAAGAATACGAAGGCTCCTATGGCCCTCTTTTCGAACAGTTTTTCAAGCGTTACCCTGGAACGGGCTCGGCAAACGATGCCTTAAACGGTGGATATGCAAGCTCTAAATGCATAAAAGAGTTTATACAGTTCAGAGCAACAAATATCCAAAAAATGACAGATTGGATAGAAAAGAATAAGCAATAGGGGATAGGAAATGAAAATACTTGTAGTTAACGATGATGGAATCAATGCAAAGGGCATACAGAAGCTTGCTGCACTCGCAAAGGAGTTTGGTGAAGTAACGGTTGTTGCGCCCGCAAATCAGTGCAGCGCCATGTCTGCCAAAATAACAATAGGACAGCCGATGGAGCTTAAAAAAGCGGCTTTTCCCGTGGAAGGAGTGGAGGCATACTCACTTGCGGGCACACCTGCGGACTGTGTGAAGGTTGCAGTAGAATTCATCTTAAAAGAAAAACCGGACTATGTTTTTTCCGGAATGAACTTTGGTTACAACACAAGTATAGAAACATCATACTCGGGAACAGTTGCCGCAGCAATGGAAGCACTTATGAAGGGAATTCCCGCAATAGCGTTCTCTGTGGATTTTGTGGATCATTACGAGACAGCAGATAAATACGGACATGAGGTTGTGGAAAAAATCATAAATTCAAAGCCTCTCTGTGGAGAAATATGGAATGTCAACTTCCCTTCCTGCCCTGCAGAGGAATGTAAGGGTGTACTTTGGGACAGAATACTGGCAAAACACCAGTTCTTTACCGATGTATACTATGATAAAGGAAAAACAGAGGACGGCGGAGTTCTTGTTCAGCTTGACGGACAGCCTGTTACGGAAGCTACTCCGGGCTCGGACCTTGAGGCGCTTTTCAACAACTACGTATCAGTAGGAAAAATAAGAAATATTGTTTTCGGGTGATTTAATATGAGACTTAAAAAGGTCCGCGGTGCGGATGAAAAGGTTACAGCAAGTGATTTTGTAATACATGACACAAAGGGACATAAAGGCGAGTGGAAGGAAGTTTTCGGAAACGACCATCCCATATACCTTGAAATAGGAATGGGAAAAGGTAAGTTCATAACCACTCTTTCAAAGCAGAATCCGGACATAAACTATCTTGGAATTGAGCGTTACGAAAGTGTACTTATTCGCGCGGTTGAGAAGCGTGAAGCAGATGAGGAACGCTTCCCCAACTGTTATTTCCTTTGCGAGGATGCGGGAGAGATACTCGATATTTTCGATGAGCATGAGGTGAGCAGAATATATCTCAACTTCTCAGATCCGTGGCCGAAGGCACGTCATGCCAAAAGACGCTTGACATCGAGGCAATATCTCGTAAAATATGATAAAGTACTTAAGGCAGACGGAGAGGTTATTTTTAAGACCGATAATAAAGATTTATTTGATTTTTCCGTCGAAGAAATGAAAGAAGCCGGTTGGACACTTGAGTTTGTGACATATGACCTTCATAGCAGCGAACGCGCCGAAGGAAATGTTATGACCGAGTACGAAGAGAGGTTTTCTGCGTTAGGAAATAAAATATGTTGTCTTGTAGCAAAAAGATAATTAAATACGTTAAAAGAGCCGCAGCGTTTACACTTGCCTGCGGCTTTTTATGCGTTTCTCTTATAGGAACGGGCTTGAATGCTTCTGAAGTTAAAGCGGCACCGTCGGATGCCGTCTGGCCGGAGTCTCCTGAAGTAAAAGCCGGAGCGGCCATTCTTTTCGAGTCATCAACAGGAACGGTCATTTACGAAAAGAATGCCAAAGAAAAGTTTTACCCTGCCAGCACTACGAAGCTTATGTCGGCGCTTCTCGCCATTGAGCAGTGCCCGCTGTCAGACGTTGTTGAAATGTCGCACGATGCTATTGCAAACGTCGGATGGGATTCTTCACGAATCGGCGTTATTACCGGCGAGCAGCTTTCCCTGGAGGATTGTCTTTACAGCATTCTTCTTGCCTCAGCAAACGAAGTAACATATGCTGTTGCTGAGCATGTAGGTGGCTCCGTTAAGGAGTTTGTTAAGATGATGCAGGCCCGTGCAAATGAGCTTGGCTGCGTAAATACGCATTTTGCAAATCCTCACGGCCTTCATGAAGAGGACCATTATACATGCGCATACGACCTTGCACTTATTATGAACAAGTGCATAAGCTATACGACCTTCTGCCGTATATCCCATAATCATTACTACGAGATTCCCGCAACAAACCTCTGCGAGTCCAGAGTCATCGCACAGACGCATCAGATTCTCAGAAAGACAAGAACGTATGAGGGTGTTTTCGCAGGAAAGACAGGCCATACCGATGAAGCAGGACAGTGCCTTGTTACAGCCTGTGAGCGTGACGGACTGACGTTAATATGCGTTGTTCTTAAGGAAGAAACGCAGGATGACGCCTACGAAGATACAATGAATCTCTTTGATTACGGCTACAACAATTTCATGTTGTATTCCGCAAGCAGCTCCGATGAAACCGAGAAAGTGAATGCATTTCCTGTACTTTTTGATGATGAAGATGCATTTGTATATGAGATTTCATCCGCTCTCTCGGTAAGTGATGCAACACTCGTTCTTCCTATAAACGGAAGCTTCTCTGATGTTGAAAACCGCTGCGAGCTTACACCTCTCATTAAAATAGAAAAAGGCGAAAACGTAATCGGAACCGCCAATTTCTATTATGCGGGCGTTTCGGTCGGAACAACAAATATTATTTATACTTCCGATAAAGAAGAAATTATAGATGCTCCGGAGGTATATCTTCAGGAAAATGAAGGTAAGGACACTTTTGATCAGGCTGAATATGACCGGCTGCGAGGCATTCTTCCTGATGATACTCCGGTGGAAGAAACAGAGCACAGACCTGTAATTATAGGCATTCTTGCAGGCGGAACGGTAATGATAGTCGGCATTATTATAGTTATTGCTATGTACAGAAGGCGATAGAAGGGGAAGCATATGAATGTAAAGCGTCTTGACAGGGACAAAAAATGGGGTTTCCAGTTTTTCCCTTATTATCAGACGGAATTGAAAACGGAATTCTTTACAGGGCTTGCATCCTATATCAGATTTACCGACGGTGACCTTTGCTACTGGGAATTTCTTCAGAAAGCAGGTAAGTCCCCGGTGTGCGGAAAGGGTATGAAGTGGCTTCAGCTCATTCCCGAAGGACAGAAGAGATGCATCACGGCCATGATTGACATTAACGGTAATCCGCTTGTTTACTATGTTGATGTTATTGAAGAAAGTGGATTCGATGAAGATGGCGTTGCGACCTTTACCGACAAATATCTCGATGTAATTTTTACGGCAGCGGGTGATGTTATGCTTCAGGACCGTGATGAGCTGGACGAAGCGTTTCGGACAGGTGACATAAACGAAAGCCAGTATAAAGAGGCATTGGAAGAGGGAGACCGCATCCTCAGCGATTTGACGAAGGACATTCCAAAGTCGCTTGAATGGACGAAAAAGGTGCTGGCCGATGTGGAAGCACTTGTGAAGAATGGGACAATAACTCCTATGTTTACCAAGTATCAGAAGTGGCTTAAGGAGAAAAATCACACACTTTAACCCAATTTCTTCTCAAAGTTTATTTTTTAACAATAAAAAGAATGACAATTTGCATTTTCTGTAGTATTATAGGCGCGATGGGAAAGTCCCCCTACAAATTATAAAGAGAGGAAAAACATTATGGCATTAGTTAACACAAAAGAAATGTTTAAGAAGGCATATGCCGGCGGATACGCAGTAGGCGCATTCAACGTAAACAACATGGAAATCATCCAGGGCATCACAGATGCAGCAGCAGAGCTCAAGGCTCCTGTTATTCTCCAGGTTTCCAAGGGTGCAAGAGCATATGCAAATCACACATACCTTGTAAAGCTTGTTGAAGCAGCAGCTCTCGTTAATCCTGAAATCCCGATGGCTCTTCATCTTGATCACGGCCCGGACTTCGAGACATGTAAGTCATGTATCGACGGTGGTTTCACATCCGTTATGATCGATGCTTCTTCAAAGCCTTTTGAAGAGAACATTGAAATCACAAAGAAAGTTGTTGAGTACGCTCACAAATACGGCGTTACAGTAGAAGCAGAGCTCGGCTCTCTTGCAGGCGTAGAAGATGAAGTTAAGGTTTCCGCAGAGGATTCTTCTTACACACGTCCTGAAGAAGTTGAAGAGTTCGTTACAAGAACAGGTTGTGACTCTCTTGCTATCGCTATCGGTACATCACACGGCGCATACAAGTTCACACCTGAGCAGTGCACAAGAAACGAGAAGGGCATCCTTTGTCCTCCTCCTCTTCGTTTCGACATCCTTGAAGAAGTTGCAAAGAGACTTCCTGAATTCCCTATCGTTCTTCACGGTTCATCATCCGTTCCTCAGGAATACGTTAAGATGATCAACGAGAACGGCGGTAAGATGCCTGATGCAGTAGGTATCCCTGAAGAGCAGTTAAGAGAAGCTGCTAAGCTCGCTGTATGTAAGATTAACATCGACTCTGATATCCGTCTTGCTATGACAGGTACAGTTCGTAAGTTCCTTGCAGAGAACCCTGACAAGTTCGATCCTCGTGAATACCTTAAGCCCGCTAGAGCAAACATCAAGGCTATGGTTGAGCACAAGATGATTGACGTTCTTGGCTGCAACGGCAGAGTTTGATTGTCGAATCCCTAACAATATTATAAAAAAGCCCGAGGATAATTGCCTCGGGCTTTCTTATGTGATAAAACGTTATTGTTCATTTTATTATAAAACGGAGATACAGTATGGGCGTAATAAAAGCAATGTCTACATCGGTAAAGGGTGAGTTCGCCGAGCAATGGCTGGAAGCTTTCTCATCTGAAGGTTTTTCGGAAGGGCTGCTCTTGAAAAGGGGCTCCAAAATGACCGGAAAAGGAAGCGCTAACGTTAAAGGCAGCGGAGAAATCATTTCGGACAATTCCGTTATCATTGTAAATGACGGTGAAGCTGCGATTTCAACAGAAAACGGAAAAATAATCGAAGTATTTCAGGAACCCGGTGAAAGCAGGTTTCACAGTATGGCTTCATCAGGTGTTTTCAGTGGTGGCGGATTATCCGCTGTAGCAAAAAATATCTGGGGCAGGTTCGGCTTTGGCGGAGATATCCACACCATTCATCGTATCTATTACGTTAATACAAAAGAGATTATGGACCTTCAGTTTGATGTGTCCGGCGGATTTCCGATTCACATTGTTGACAGCAATCTGAATATGGATTTGGATGTCACGGCGGAAATGAGCGGTTGCTACTCCATCCGGGTAACTGACCCGAAAACGTTCTTTGAGAAGGTTTCCAGATCCCCTCAGGGGACTGTCACGACGGATATGCTTGTTAAGCAGATGAATGCCGAAGCTTTGTCTGTCCTTCAGATGAGTGTTTCCGAAATTTATTCCGAAGGAGGACGTCCGAGTGCGCTTCCTGCCATTACGAAGATGGTGAGTGATGCGTTTGAAAAGAATATGTCCGCGAAGTGGGAAGAGCTGAGAGGCATTTCCGTTGTTTCCATGGCAATTTCACATCTCGCGCTTTCACCGAAGGACCAGGCTCTCGTTACGGAAGCACAAAGAATCAATATGTATACAGACCCTATTTATGCGGCAGCGGCACTTGCGGCATCTCAGGCGGATGCAATGAAGCTTGCAGCAGCAAACAAGGGAAGAATTGGCAATCATTGAGAAAAACGCCTCTTACAATACAGCAATGTAAGAGGCGCATTTTTTTTATGAAAATGGTATGATACAAACAATATTATATGAGAGGTGATTTTCATGAAAAAAACAATATGCAGAATGTTAATACTCGCACTGCTGTGTACAGCTCTTTTCGGATGCGGAGAAAAACCCGTTGTTCCGGAAGTGACACCGACAGAAGCACCGGCAACACCCACGGTTGTACCCGATACTCCTACGCCAACAGTTACACCTGAGCCTACAGCCACACCCGAGCCCACGGCAACACCGACACCGGCTCCGTTTTATAGCGAGATAATGCCTGTCGGAACGCAGAAGATGCACTTTAACGCTACAAGCAGAATTGAGTCCATTACCTATATGGCAAAGGACTACATCGGTGACGGCCCTGATGTTGAAAAGAAGGCATGGGTTTATCTCCCGAGCGGTTATGATGAGTCAAAGCAGTACAACGTTATTTACCTTATGCATGGTATCGGCGGTGACGAAAACGAATGGGGAATGAATAAAGGTACCGACTCCAGAGTTAAAAAGATTATGGATGAGCTTACTGAAACAGGAGCAATAGAGCCCTTCATTGTTGTTTGCCCTAATGGTAAAGCCCTTGCATGTCCCTACACAAGCGGAACAGATGCATTTTACAGCTTCGGTCTCGAGCTCCGTAATGACCTTATTCCTTACATCGAGAGTCATTACTCAACATACGCCGAGTACAGCGAAGATGGCTATGACCTTTCCGCAACACGTACACACCGTGCGATGGCAGGTCTTTCCATGGGCGGCATGCAGACAATCAACATCGGTATCTGCGAGTGCCTCGACCTCTTCAGCTGGTTCGGAGCATTTTCTGCAGCACCTACATCTTATGAAGCATCAAAGGTTGCAGGATACATCAACGAAAGTGAATATGACATCGATTTCTTCTACAATATCTGCGGAACAAAGGACGGTACAGCTTATTGGAGCCACACCGCAGCAGCAAAGAATATTACGCTTTACACTGACAAGCTTGCAGACAAAAAGAACTACAAATGGCAGGATAAAACAAACGGCGTTCATGACTTCAACGTATGGTATCTTGGTTTCTACAACTTCGCAAAAATAGCATTTAACCCGGATATACCGGAAGAATAAAAAATGTGGACGGTTCTAAGATGAACCGTCCATTATTTTTTTATTTTCTAAAGCCTGCTCTCTTTCTCATAAGGGGATCGAGAATTTTCTTTCTTATTCTGAGCGTTGTAGGTGTAACCTCAAGGAGCTCATCGGTTTCAATGAAGTCCATAGCCTGCTCGAGGCTTAAAATACGGGGAGGGGTAAGACGGAGAGCTTCGTCGGCGGCAGAAGAACGAGTGTTTGTAAGCTGTTTCTTCTTGCAGACGTTAACTTCGATATCCTCGGGTTTTGCGCTCTGGCCGATAACCATGCCGGAGTAAACCTTTTCACCGGGACCGATGAAGAGAGTACCACGCTCCTGGGCATTGAAAAGACCATATGTAACAGCGTCGCCTGCTTCAAAAGCAATGAGGGAGCCGGTCTTACGATAGGAGATATCACCCTTGAAAGGTGCGTAACCATCAAACAATGTATTGATGATGCCCTCACCCTTTGTATCCGTCATGAAGTCGCCTCTGTAACCGATGAGACCACGTGAAGGAATAACGAACTCAAGACGGGTATAACCGCCACTTATGTTGCTCATGGAAACGAGCTCGCCTTTACGTGATGAAAGCTTTTCAATGACAACGCCTGAGAACTCGTCGGGAACGTCGATATATGCACGCTCCATAGGCTCAAGCCGTTCGCCCATTTCGCCCTTCTTGTAGAGAACTTCTGCCTTACTTACGGCAAATTCATAGCCTTCACGGCGCATGTTCTCGATGAGAACGGAAAGATGAAGCTCACCACGACCGGAAACCTTGAAAGCTTCGGTTGTGTCTGTTTCTTCAACACGGAGTGAAACGTCTGTGTTAAGCTCTTTGAAAAGACGTTCACGAATATGTCTGGATGTAACGAATTTACCTTCCTTACCTGCAAGAGGAGAGTCGTTTACGCAGAATGTCATGGCGATTGTAGGCTCTGATATCTTCTGGAAAGGAATGGGATCGATAGCGTCAAGTGCGCAAAGCGTATCACCGATGTGAATGTCGGAAATACCGGAAATGGCAACGATGGAACCGATTCCGGCTTCCGTAACTTCAACCTTCTTGAGGCCTTCGAACTCATAGAGCTTGCTGACCTTAACGCGGCGGCTCTTTTCGGGCTCATGCGCGTTTACGATGCAAACTTCCTGGTTAACCTTGATTGTACCGTTGGAAACCTTACCTACACCGATACGGCCAACGTATTCGTTGTAGTCGATTGTGCTGATAAGTACCTGTGTGCCCTTCTCGGGATCGCCTGTAGGAGCGGGAATGTAGTCGATGATAGTCTCGAAAAGAGGCTCCATGTTCTTCTGGTCCTGATTGAGCTCGAGAATGGCAACACCCTTCTTTGCGGATGCAAATACGAAAGGACAATCAAGCTGTTCGTCAGAAGCATCAAGATCGATGAAGAGCTCAAGTACTTCGTCAATAACCTCTGTGGGACGAGCCTCGGGTCTGTCAATCTTGTTGATGCAGACAACAACGGGAAGAGCAAGCTCAAGAGCCTTTTTAAGAACGAACTTTGTCTGAGGCATAACGCCTTCAAATGCGTCAACAACGAGGATAACGCCGTCAACCATCTTCAGAACTCGCTCAACTTCGCCGCCGAAATCAGCATGTCCGGGTGTATCGATAATGTTTATTTTTGTATTTTTGTAATGGATGGCAGTATTCTTTGCAAGAATTGTGATGCCTCTTTCTCGTTCAATATCGTTTGAGTCCATTACACGCTCGGCAACCTCCTGATTTTCACGGAAGGTACCACTCTGTCTTAAGAGCTCGTCAACCAGTGTTGTTTTACCATGGTCAACGTGTGCAATGATTGCTATGTTACGAACGTCTTCTCTCTTCTCTACCATTGGAATTTCCTTTCATTCCGGCTGTTTTCAGCCATAAACCTGTTCGTGTTTCTTCTTATTAAATGTATTTTTTTATGCCAAAGCGATATATTACCACAAAATAAGCAAAATGCAAGAAAAAAAGTGTTACAAAAGTGATGAGAATGAGTTTTGAACAGACGTGAACAGCCTTTTGAATCAAAGAACAAGGCTTCACTAATGCCATTTATAAGTATATATCAATTTCAAAATAAGTAAACCTGTGCTACAATGACGAAGGCGAACGGCGCCAATTTTACTTTATATAAGAAAGATGGAGGCACAAAATGGATTATAAAAATGCCGGAGTTGATATTGAAGCAGGCTATGAAGCAGTGAAGCTTATGAAAAAGCACGTTGCACGTACGATGAGACCGGAAGTTCTCGGCGGAATCGGTGGCTTTTCAGGTGCATTTGCGATGAATTCCTTCATGAATATGAAGAATCCCACATTGCTTTCCGGGACGGATGGCGTAGGCACAAAGCTTAAGCTTGCATTCCTTCTTGATAAGCATGATACAATCGGTATCGACTGTGTTGCAATGTGCGTAAACGACGTTGCATGTGCAGGCGGTGAGCCTTTGTTCTTCCTTGACTATATTGCATGTGGAAAGAACTTCCCCGAGAAGATTGCTTCCATAGTATCCGGTGTTGCTACGGGATGCGAAATGGCAGGTGCAGCACTCATCGGCGGCGAAACCGCAGAAATGCCCGGTTTCTACCCTGAAGATGAGTATGACCTCGCAGGTTTTGCTGTAGGTATTGTTGATAAAGATGAGATGATTACAGGCGACAAGCTTACAAAGGGAGATGTCCTTATCGGTATGGCAAGCTCAGGCATTCACTCCAACGGCTACTCACTTGTACGTAAGGTATTCCCTATGGAAGCCTCCAAGCTTAACCGCTACAGCGCAGAGCTCGGCATGTCACTTGGCGAAGCACTTCTTACACCTACCAAGATTTACGTAAAGGCTCTCAAGAGCATTAAGAATGCGGGTGTTACCGTTAAAGCCTGCAGCCACATTACAGGTGGCGGTTTCTACGAGAACATTCCGAGAATGCTTAAAGAAGGCACACGTGCTGTAATCAATAAAAATTCTTATGAAGTTCCTGCTCTTTTCAATCTTCTTGCAAAAGAAGGAGGCATTGAAGAGAAAATAATGTATAATACATATAATATGGGCATCGGTATGTGCATGGCAGTGGACAAGAACGATGTCGATAAGTCAATCGAAGCAATTAAGCTCGCAGGCGAAACACCTATCGTACTCGGCTTTATTGATGACGGTGAACAGGACATTATTATCAAATAAGGAGCGATTATGTTCAACATCGTAGTGATGGTGTCCGGAGGCGGCACGAACCTTCAGGCAATTATTGACAAAATCAATTCAAAAGAAATTCCGAATACAAAAATTGCAGCAGTTATTTCCTCTTCCCGCACAGCCTTTGCGCTTGAGAGAGCTGCAAAAGCCGGTATTCCGGGAGAAGCAGTTGTTAAAAAGGATTTTGAAAGTACCGAAGCCTTTAATGAAGCACTTTTAAAGACCATCGACAAGTATTCACCCGACCTTGTTGTGCTCGCGGGATATCTTGTTATTGTGCCTGCTGAGGTTATTAAGAAATACAGAAACAAGATTATAAATATCCATCCTTCGCTCATTCCTTCCTTCTGCGGAGACGGATTTTACGGACTTAAGGTTCATGAAGCCGTACTTGCGCGCGGATGCAAGGTTACAGGCGCAACGGTTCATTTTGTTGATGAAGGTACCGACACAGGTCCGATTATTACACAGAAAGCCGTATATGTTCAGGAGGGTGATACACCCGAAATCCTTCAAAAGAGAGTAATGGAAGAGGCAGAATGGATAATTCTTCCTGAAGCCATAAAGAAGCTTGCATCAGCCAAGGAGGCATAAAAATGAAAGTCCTTGTAGTAGGTGGCGGTGGACGTGAACACGCCATCGTTTATAAAATTGCCCAGAGCAAAAAAGTTGATAAAATTTACTGTGCACCCGGAAATGCAGGCATTTCCGAGCTTGCGGAATGCGTTAATATCGGAGCAACGGAGCTTGAAAAGCTTGCCGATTTTGCAGAGGAAAAGAAAATTGACTTGACGGTTGTCGGTATGGATGACCCTCTCTGCGCAGGCATCGTTGATGTTTTTGAAGCACGCGGACTCCGCGTTTTCGGACCCCGCAAAAATGCAGCAATTATCGAAGGTTCAAAGGCATTTTCAAAGGACCTTATGAAGAAATATAACATCCCTACTGCCGGATATGAAGTTTTCACAAACCCTGAGGATGCACTCAAATACCTTGAGACGGCAAGCTATCCTACTGTCCTTAAGGCAGATGGACTTGCACTTGGTAAAGGTGTACTCATTTGCAATACAAAAGAGGAAGCCATTCTCGGTGTTAAAGAGCTTATGACCGACAAAAAGTTCGGTACAGCAGGTGACAAGATTGTTATCGAGGAGTTCCTTACAGGACGCGAGGTTTCCGTTCTTTCCTTTGTTGACGGAAAGACAATAAAGATTATGACAAGTGCGCAGGACCATAAGCGTGCAAAGGATAACGACGAAGGCCTTAACACAGGCGGAATGGGCACGTTCTCTCCCAGCCCGTTCTACACTGCCGAAGCAGATGAATTCTGCAAAAAGTATGTTTATCAGGCTACGGTTGACGCAATGGCTTCCGAGGGCAGAGAGTTCAAGGGAATCATTTTCTTCGGACTTATGCTTACGGAAAGAGGCCCTCGTGTTCTTGAGTACAATGCCCGTTTTGGTGATCCCGAGACTCAGGTTGTGCTTCCCCGTATGAAAAATGATATCGTTGAGGTTTTTGAAGCATGTATCGATGGTACTCTCGACAGGATTGACCTTCAGTTTGAAGATAACGCTGCAGTATGCGTCGTTCTTGCAAGCGACGGTTACCCGGAGCACTACGAGAAAGGCAAGGAAATCAAGGGTCTTGAGCGTTTTGCAAAGGAAGAGGGCTTCTTCTGCTTCCATGCAGGTACAAAGCTTTCCGACGGTAAAGTCCTTACAAACGGCGGACGTGTGCTTGGTGTGACAGCTGTCGGAAAGGACCTTTTCGAGGCTCGCGCCAATGCGTATAAAGCAACGGAATGGGTCGATTTCGAAGGAAAATATATGCGTCATGATATAGGAAAAGCTATAGGATAAAAATTTCCATTATCTATGGTCAAAAAAATCCAAATGTAGTATACTACACTAGATATAGTGTATGATTTTATCCGGGTGGGTGCTGCATTTATGGAAAAAGACAATAAACTTAAACTTAATACATATATTTCAAAATTAATGGTGGCGATGCTTATAATAATTCCTGCATTGGTGCTGCTTTTCGGTACGTTAAAAAACTCCGAAAGGACGAGCGCGGCGACAACAGGAACAGTTACGGCAGCGTCACTTTTTGTTAGAAAAGGTCCTTCCACATCCTATGAAAAACTGGAATTGAACGGAAAGACGGTATATCTTTCCAAGGGCGACTATGTTGCCATTCAGTACGAAACAAACGGTTGGTACTATGTAACGGCAAGCTTTAACGGAACAAAGGTTACGGGTTATGTTTCAGCGGCTTATATTGCCACAAGCGGAAACATCCCCACAGCTGCTCCGAGCGCTACGCCGACGTCAAAGGTTTCCGCAACAAAGACACCGACTCCGACGCCTACAAAGGCAGCCACGAAGAAGCTTACTGATGAGGTTGTTACAGAAGGCTTCCCGCTTAAAGGTTATGTTACAGCCGGAAGACTTAACGTCAGAAAGGATGCAGGTACAAACAACGACCGCATCGACGGCATCGATAAGGATCAGCTTGTTACGGTAAACGCTGCAAAGAAGGCTTCAACAGGCGAGTACTGGTACAAGATTACTTACACAACCGGCGGCACGACAAAAGAAGGATGGGTTTCACAGGCCTACATTTCAGTAGATCTTAATTCTAAGGTCGATCCTACAAAGACACCCACTCCTAAGGCAACTTCCACACCAAAGCCCGCAGGCCCGACACCCACTCCTAAGGTAGTTACAAGCGTTGTAACAGAAGGATTCCCGCTCCAAGGCTTCTGTAATACCTCCGGACTTAATGTACGTTCGGGTGCCGGCACATCCTACGATAAAGTAACAGTTCTCACATTGAATCAGTACGTTACCATCACCGGCTACAAAAAGGCAGCCGATACCGGCAAGGTATGGTACGAGGTTACAGTCACAAAGAGTGGTAAGACATACAAGGGCTATGCTTCATCAAGCTACATTTCCGTAGAAATTCCGGGCGTTGTCCAGGAGCCTACGAAAGCGCCCGAGGCAACAGCAACACCTGTTCCTACAGAGGCACCGAAGAACACACCCACACCTGCGGTTTCATTCGTCGGAGACCAGGTTTCAAAGGACGAAATAAGCGGAATCGGTGATTATTGCTACACAGCCATAGTAAACACCTACCAGCTTAATATGCGTGAAAAGCCTGAAACATCTGCTCTTACGGTCGGAACATATTCTCAGGATACAAAAGTTCTCATTCTCGACAGAGAAGTTACAGGCACAACACCCTGGTATAAGGTTGCTGTTAAGAAGGACGGCACTGTAAGCTACGGCTACATGTCCGCAAAGTATACAAAGCTTGTTTTTGCCGAAACGGTATATGCAAAGGTTACTGAGGACAAGACGAAGCTCAGAAGCACAGCATCAGCCACAAGCGCATACGTTAAGCTTGCAGACGGCAATATTGCAACACTTTCTTTAGGCGAAGTAATTTACATTACAGATGAAATTAACCAGAACGGCCAGAAATGGTTTGGCGTAAAATCTGCAGGAGGCAACACGGGCTACGTTCTTTCAACAGAGGTTGATTTGAGCGATGAAAAAGGAATGGTTGTTCCTACTGCCACACCTAAGCCTACAGCAACGCCCACACCCAAGGCATCAGGCGGCAACAATCCTACGCCGACTCCTGTAGCTTCGGTTCCCACACCCGCTCCAGGCGAGCCCATCTATGATAAAGAAACGGGTATGAGGATGTATCACTACTATGTTTACGAGGTTCGTAACGGTGTACAGACTCTTGTACTTGATGGCGTGGATTACTACTTCCCTGCTGTTTCCATGGTTGCTCCTGTCGGATACATCTATGACCATCATGAGGTTTATCCCGATACGGTTGAAACAGGCTACACATCCTTTATTAAGGCCCATACCCTCACTCAAGACGAGACATACATTTATTATTACGTCAGAGACCCTAACGCATCGCTTGTCGACGCATGGGATCCTTACATGACAAATGAACAGTTCGAAAGCTATATGGATTCACAAGGCTTCCCTGAAACCTACAAGGACAGCTTGAGAGAACTTCACAGAATGCATCCGAACTGGATTCTCACAGCATATCAGACAGGTATTTCATGGGACGATGCTATTTCTTCCGAAAATGTTGTCGGCAGAAACCTCATCCCGAACAGCTACAGCGTTGCATGGAAGTCGCTTGAAACCGGCGCATACAACTGGGACACAAATCAGTTCATAATTTACGATGGTTCAACGTGGGTTACTGCATCTGCAGATGCTCTTGCATACTTCATCGATCCCAGAAACTGGCTTGATGAGCAGAGCGTTTTCATGTTCGAAAACCTTGAATACAAGCCTGATTATCAGGACGTAGAAGGTGTTGAAGCACTTCTCGTTAATACACCTTTCTACCACACAAGTTATACATACGTTGACAGTAACGGCATTACAAGAACAACAACCTATGCCGAGACGTTCATTACGGCAGCGGAGTACTCAGGCGTCAGCCCGTATCATCTTGCATCCCGTGTGCGTCAGGAAATAGTTACAAGCTCAACAACAGTTTCAAACAGCGCAACAGGTACGGTTGAAGGTTATGAAGGACTTTACAACTTCTATAACATCGGCGCATACCATTCAACAGTTTCCGGCGGCGCAATTAAAAATGGCCTCAAGTATGCAAGAAACGGTGCTTCCAACAATGATGCCCTCAATACCGGTTCACTCATTCCTTGGACAGATCCTTTCAGGGCAATTGTCGGCGGTGCATATATCATCGGTCAGAACTATATAAACCGTGGACAGAACACCATCTACCTCCAGAAGTTCAACATGACTGCGGACAATACGTTCATGCATCAGTACATGGCAAACGTTGTTGCACCGAGCTCCGAATCGAAGAAGATGGCAACGGCTTATACAGACCTTGAGAAGCCCATTACATTCAGTATTCCCGTTTTTGACAATATGCCTGATATACCGTCTCCGAAGCCTTCGGGAGATATGAATCCGAACAATCTCCTTTCAAACATTCAGGTTCTTGACTGTTACGGCAACGAAGTCGCACTGGCACCATATTTCTCACCGGCAACGGATCAGGAATATTATGTTTCTGTAGCAAACTACAGTGATTACGTTCAGATTAATGCAACACCTGTAAGCGGTTCTGCAACAGTTATAGGAAATGGTGTTGTTTCGCTCTGGGTAGGCATGAACACTTACGAAATTCTTGTCATATCCGAAAGCGGAGAGTACAAGAGTTACGTTATAAACATCGTAAGGCAGGAGTATTAACGTCTTTCATGTTCAAAAACAAAAAATACAAAATGATAATTCTTGCGGCGTTGCTTTTGCTGACAGCAGTCTTCGGACTGCTGCCTCCGGCAGAGGTTTACGCCGCAAGCGTGTGTGTAGAGTTTTCTGCATCCGATTTTATAGTCGAAGGGGAAGAATTTAAGCTTGAGATTAACTTCAAAGCAGACGAAACCATCGGTGATTTGGATGCAAGCTTCAGATATGACACGAATATCCTTGAGTATGTTACAGGACCGTCCTGTGTTTCTGAGGAGGAAGGCATCATCTGCATAAGAGATGCAGGAGAAGGCTCGTCAAACGGAGAAAAAACCTTTGTATTGACGTTCCTCGCAAAAAAGGCGGGAGAATGTGAGATTACAGCATTTGAAAAGCCTGTTGTTTACGGATATAACGACAATTCCAAAATGGCTGTGTCAGTTACGGAAAAAATCGTTTCCATCCGCTCCACAGCGACACTTTCCGGCGATACATCACTTAAGGATATGCAGGTTTATGATGTTGCGGGCAACCCAATCAGGATTTCTCCGGAATTTATTTCCGAAACATTCGATTATGGGGCAAAAGTTCCCTTTGCAATTACTAAAATAGTTATTGTAGCAACAACGAATGACAAACACGCTACCGTTGAAGTTTCCGGCGAGGCAGGGCTTCGTATAGGCAGTAACTCCGTAAAGGTTCTGGTTACCGCAGAAAACGGTCAAAGAGAGACGTACACTATTCTTGTCATCAGGGAAGGCCTTGAATCGGCTGACGTGGATGACCAGGGAATTCCTGTCGGACTTACTCCCACTCCGTACCCCGAGCCTACAGCCACATCCGAGCCTATTAACCCTCTTCTTACTCAGGCTGCGCTTGAAGCAGCGGAGAAGGAGCCTGAGAAGGGCGTGCATGCCGAAAGCGGTAAGTACGGAATCACCATAAATGAGTATCACACATATACGTCTGTAAGCGATGCAAAGAATCTTTCTGTTCCTTCGGATTGTAAAGAAACAAAGCTCTACATTGATTCAATTGCTGTTCTGGCATATGAATCGCCGGAGCTTCCGAGTGACATTCTCCTGGTTCCGTTAAAGAATGAGGCGGGAGATATCCGCTGGTACACCTATGACCGTGTTGAACAGACATTTCAGAAGCTTAATGATACAGAAGTCAAGTATGTTACAGTCAAAGCCGATTACAACGAAGAGCTTTTGGAAACCTTGGAAGAATACGAAAAAAAGCAGCTTCAGTTGCTTATAATAGCAGGAGTTTGCGCTGCAGGGTGTGTTATCCTGCTTGTACTTCTCCTGAAGAACTTGTTTAGCAGGAAAGAATAACGAGGAAACTATGAACAAATTCAAAGACGAAGCATTGGAAAATCATGATGACAAATATTCCAAAGCCGCACGTTCCGCCATTGCAGTGGCAATGCAGCTGGCTGAGGACATCGGTCAGGGATACGTTGGTACGGAACACCTTCTTATTGCACTTATAGAGACGGACTGCGCCGCAGCGCGTATTCTCGAGGAGAATGATGTTACTGTTGAAAAGCTTCTTGATACGTTAAGAAAGCTTGTTCTTTTTGATACAGTTGAAGAGAGCGACGGGAATGATTCATTTTCTCCTGCTGCAAGGCGTGTGCTTCTTTCGGCAGAGGGGGATGCGGTTTATTATGGCTACAAGCAGGTGGGCACGGAGCACATTCTTCTGTCTCTTCTTAAAGAGCGTGGATGCCTTGCATCGCGTATCCTTATGGAGCTTGGAGTAAACATCCCGAAAGTATTCTCCGAGGTCATTCTTGTTATGGGCGGCGATGCAAACGCAGCAAGAATGGAGTATCAGTCGGCGTTCGGCAATCAGGACAACATGCCGAAAAATGCGCTCACGGAGCAGTTTTCAAGGGATATTACACGACTTGCAAAGGATGGAAAACTCGATCCCTGTATCGGTCGTGAAACAGAAATACAAAGACTTATTCAGATTCTCTGCCGAAAGACAAAGAACAACCCTTGCCTTGTAGGCGAGCCCGGTGTCGGAAAAACAGCAGTTCTTGAGGGACTTGCTGCGCGTATCGTCAGTGGTAAAGTTCCTGAAATGATGAAGAATAAGCACATTCTTTCCCTGGATATTTCGGGAATGGTTGCGGGGACGAAGTACCGCGGTGAGTTTGAGGAACGTATAAAGCAGGTTATTAGCGAGGTTAGTTCCGATCCTGACGTTATTCTCTTTGTCGATGAGCTTCACACCATCATCGGTGCCGGCGGAGCTGAAGGCTCCATGGATGCCGCAAACATCCTTAAGCCTGCGCTTGCACGTGGCGAGCTCCGTATGATTGGTGCGACAACGCTTGAAGAATACAGAAAGCACATTGAAAAGGATGCCGCACTTGAGCGTCGTTTCCAGCGTGTTGTTATAGAAGAGCCTACCGTAGATGAGACTGTTGAGATTCTTAAAGGACTTCGCCCGTCTTACGAAAAGCATCATGGAGTTGTTATTTCCGATGATGCACTTATTGCATGTGCAAAGCTTACATCACGCTATGTGAATGACCGTTTCCTTCCGGATAAGGCCATTGATGCAATGGATGAAGCTGCATCACGCCTGCATCTGAATCTTGATACCGGTTCGGAGGAGACAGAAAAGCTTAAAAATGAGTTGAAAGAGGTTCAGAAGAATCTTGAAAAAGCTCTCATCGGCAATAAATTAAAAGAGGCATCTGCTCTTGCTGAGAAGGAAGCAGAGCTTTCTGCCCTGATTAAAGCAGAAAAGAAGGGCACAAAGAAAAAGACTAAGAAAGATAAAGCTGAGCTTAAGGCAGAGCATATTGAGAAAATCATTTCACAGTGGACAAAGATTCCGCTTGAAAAGGTTCAGGCAAGTGAGAGTGAAAGACTTCTTAAGCTTTCAGACCTTCTTGAACTTCGCGTAAAAGGTCAGAATGAAGCTGTTACGGCTGTTTCAAAGGCAATACGCCGTGGGCGTGTCGGACTTAAGGATCCGAACAGACCTATCGGTTCATTTCTTTTCCTCGGACCTACAGGTGTTGGTAAAACCGAGCTTGCAAAAGCTCTTGCCGAAGCTATGTTCGGTGATGAAAATGCGATGATCCGCGTTGACATGTCCGAATACATGGAGAAACACAGTGTTTCAAAGTTCATCGGTTCGCCTCCGGGATATGTCGGACACGAAGAAGGCGGTCAGCTTTCCGAACAGATTCGCAGAAAGCCTTATTCTGTGCTTCTTTTCGATGAGCTTGAGAAAGCACATCCTGATGTTTTCAATATTCTTCTTCAGGTTTTGGAGGATGGTCACATTACAGACTCCAACGGCAGAAAGGTAAGCTTCAAGAATTGCATCATCATTATGACTTCCAACGCAGGTGCACAGGCTATCATGAGCCCCAAACATCTCGGTTTTCTTGGCGGTGATGATGCAAATGCTACATACGAACGCATGAAAGAAGGCGTTATGGAGCAGATTAAAAATATCTTCAAACCAGAATTTCTGAACCGAATTGATGAAACAATCGTTTTCAGACCTCTTTCAAAGGAAACCTTAAAGGATATCGCAAAGATGCAGCTTGATATTCTTAAGAAGCGTTGCCTGGCACAGATGGGTACGGAGCTTACCTACGATGATTCGGTATGCGATTTTATACTTGAGAAGGGAATCGACAAGAAATTTGGCGCGCGTCCCATCCGTCGTGCTGTTCAGACACGCGTGGAGGACCTTGTTGCAGAAGAGTTCCTAAAGAATCCGGGGCTTAAAAAAATAAAAATTACTGTTGAAAACGGTGATATAAAATTTATTGTTTGATAATTTGATTTTCCGCTGTTGGTTGGTATAATAAATCTACAAATTTTGTAGTGTAGTAACTGCAAGCGGAGGAATTAAAATGGCAGAATTAATACGTACCAAAGCTGATGGAAGCATTGGATTTGGTGATTACACACTTCCTGAAAAGACAAAATTATCCGATTTCGAGTTTAAGGGCGACATTTATAAATGCAAAACTTTTAAAGAGCTCACCAGACTTGAGAAGAATGAAATGTTTGTTTACGAGTCCAACCCGGGAACAAATGTAGAAGACCTCTTATGTAACGGAAATAAGGTTTCCTTTACCGTTTTGGGTGAAGGTACCACACAGATTACACTTGGTCTTGAGGATGATACAGAATACGAGGTTTCCTTGAATGGCGTAAGCCTTGGAACAATGGCTACAAACATCGGCGGTAAGCTTTCTGTTTCAGCAGAGCTTGAGCCCGGTAAGCCTCAGGAAGTAATAATCATTAAAAAGTAAACGTTAAGGGATTGTGCCTGGCACAGTCCCTTTTTAAATGTTATTTGCATCTCCGGCACAGATGCTGATTTAAATTTGGGGTGAATATGGCTGTAAAAGCAAAAACATCATTTTATTGTTCAGAATGCGGAAACGAATCCGCAAAATGGTTCGGAAAATGTACTGCCTGCGGACAGTTCAACACCTGTGTGGAAGCACCTGAAGAGAAGAGAATCGGAACACCCGGAACAGCGGCAAAACGTTCTTCCGCGGGAAATAAACCGAAGCCGTTTTCACAGATTTCACCTGAAAAGCAGGAAAGAATCAAAACAGGAATAAAAGAATTTGACAGGGTACTGGGCGGCGGTATTGTCCGCGGATCGCTTGTTCTCGTCGGAGGTGACCCCGGAATAGGCAAATCCACATTACTGCTCCAAATGTGCAGAGCACTTAAAGAACACGGCGTGTTGTACATTTCCGGAGAGGAATCAGCGGAGCAGACGAAGCTTCGCGCAGACCGTATCGGGGATTTTTCCGATAACGTACTTTTCCTTGCCGAAACATGCCTTAATGACATCGAGGAGCTTCTTATACAGACAAAACCGGAGGTTGTTGTCATCGATTCCATCCAGACAATGTACCGTGAACAGCTTGATTCCGCGCCGGGCTCCGTCGGGCAGGTCAGAGAGGCAACAAGTGTTCTTCTGAGACTTGCCAAAGACAACGATATAACCATATTTATTGTCGGACATGTGACGAAAGAGGGCGCCGTTGCAGGCCCTAAGATGCTTGAGCATATGGTCGATACGGTGCTGTATTTTGAGGGTGACAATTCAGCAGTTTATCGTATTCTTCGCGCTGTAAAAAACAGATTCGGTTCTACGAACGAAATCGGTGTTTTTGAGATGCAAGGCTCCGGCTTAAAAGAAATCAGTAATCCTTCTCAGTTTATGCTGGACGGAAGACCTTCGGATGAACCCGGAAGCGTTGTCACCTGCGTAATGGAAGGCACGCGCCCGATCCTTGTTGAGGTTCAGGCACTTGTATCACGCACTTCCTACCAGATGCCGAGAAGAACGGCAGCGGGAGTTGATTACAACAGAGTGAATCTCCTCATAGCCGTTATGGAAAAACGCCTCGGTGTGTCTTTTGCGGAATGTGATGCTTACGTAAATGTTGTCGGCGGAATGAAAGTAAATGAACCCGGACTTGACCTCGCAATAGTAATGGCACTTATGTCCAGTTATAACAACAGGCCCGCAGGCGACCTTACAATTGCATTTGGCGAAATCGGACTTACCGGCGAAATACGTTCCGTTTCCATGCTGCCTCAGCGTGTAAAGGAAGCTGCCAAGCTTGGCTACAGAAAATGCATTTTGCCCGCAGGCGCAAAAAAACACATCGAGGAGCTGAAACTCCCCGATGGTATGGAAATCATAGAAGTACGGAACCTAAGAGATCTATCGCATATCAAACTTTAGTACTATCTGTTTAATGCCCATTCGAGGCCTGCACGAAGCTGCGCACGCCAGAAAACAAAATCATGCACACCCGGACCTGTAAAGAAGGTAACCGGGACATTAAGTGAGTCACAGAAGGCTTTGAAAGCTTTGTTGGGCTCAATAAGGAAATCCTCCGTACCTACAGCAAGATAGATTTCGGGAACGGTCTTGCCGCCATCAACAAGCTTCTTTAAAAGAACTTCGGGGCTGTTGTCAGACTCGGGAAGCTTCTCAAGGTTGCCAAACATCTGACGATAGTAAGCATAGTTCGCAACAGGGTTCTCATCCGTAGGCTTCATAAATTTTAAGCCATTGTGAATGAGAGCTGATGAAAGAGCGAGTGTCTTTGAGAAATTCTGAGGAAACATAAGTGCAGTGTGAAGCGCACCGAAGCCGCCCATTGAAAGACCGCCTATGAATGTATCTTCACGTTTTGTTGAAAGATTGAAGGTCTTTCTTGTGTACTCCACGAACTCTTCACCAACGAAGGTTGCATACTTGAAGCCTGTAGCCTCGCCGTCAAGGTAGAAGCTGTTATCACCGCAAGGCATGAAGAAGTTTACGTTGAACTGATTAGCAAGATCACCAAGAGGAGCGTTTACGAACCAGTCCTGGTCGCATCCGCTGTAGCCGTGAAGCAGATATACGGACTTTGTAGGTCTCTTGTAGTGCGGATTATCATTACTGATCCACTGATTATCGTTGCATAAAACTGCCGTATAATGAACCGGCTTTGAAAGACATTTTGAGAAAAATACACCATTCAGATGTGCCATAAAATATACCTCCTTATGAAAAACAATATCTAAATAATATCCTACCGAAATGCATCGTTTTTTCAAGGAGGATATTGCCTTTTAACGCTGATTTATTGCTATTCCTTTGTGTACAAAAGTCAGACAATTCAATTTAACGGAATTCCTTGACAAATGTCTGTATAGGTGGTAAATTATGCGGGTAACAGTCAAAGGGGACTGGTCAAATGGTATGATAGGAGTCTCCAAAACTTTTGGTGGGAGTTCGATTCTCTCGTCCCCTGTAAGAAAGCCTTGCAAATGCAAGGCTTTTTTCTTTGTATTCCCAATACAAATAAACCACCTGCTATGCAGGTTTGTCCCCGGTCAGCTTAAGCTTCAAGAAAAAAACCTCCTGAGGTATAATAGGTGCAGGTTCGCCAACCGCACAAAAAAATACGAAGGAGGTTTATCCTAGATGGATATGAACAGTTTAGCACATACGACATGGGAATGTAA
>JAZQQJ010000070.1:0-6330 GCA_045629005.1 Lachnospiraceae bacterium | reverse complement strand
CCCATCTTCACGGTCAGGTCGTGCAGGCTCTTGTCGTGGTACTTTTTGCTTTTGCGAGAAGGTGCGGGGCATTATCTGCCCCGGTGCTTCTCTTTTTTCTTTTGCTGTTTCAGTTCAAACTGGCGATCCGCTTCTGCCTGCTTTTCTTCCCGGCTTTTCTCTTTTCGTTCCAGCTTTCTCTGCTCCTGTTGCAACTTCAGTGCTTGCTGGGATTTAGTGCCTATCCCGGTTTTCCCGAGAGATTTTTCAATATCCCGCTGCCTTTTCTTCGGATTCTTTTTTACTTCCTTTGCAACAGCTGCCACAGCAGGGCTGAATTGCAGAATGTAATAGTGCTTTAAGATGAACTCGTATATTTCGTAGTCTTTCGGCTCAGCGCCGAATGTGATTTTTGCTGCGGATAGTTTTCCGTCTTCGTACCGTTCAAAAACGCCTACCCAAAACGGTTCATCAAAATACACTGTCAGTCCGCTTTTAACTTCGCCCATGACAATCCCTCCTTGATGATTGAAATGAGCAAAGAACGGACAACCCGGAGGGGCAGGTTACTTACCACGTTTCATCGTGACGGCCGGGCTACCTACCGGCTCTGGCATGCGAAAGCACACGTTGCGTTTTTATCTTTGCTTTATATAATCAGGCACCATGGCCGGATTAACAAATTCAAATTTGTTTATCTCGATAAACTCAAATTTAACTCTTCATCTTCATTTCTATTTCTTCTGCTAATATATCAAAATACTGGCCACCCCGGGCTTTTACATATTCATAAATTTCCTTGTAATATCCCATATCCGATAGAAGTTTACAAGTATAATAATGCATAATAGGTGTTCCTGTTTCTCTTTGTAATGTACCACTTAATATCTTCGATATAAAAACCTGCTTGCAATCTATTTTATCAAATAGGGCATCTGCTTCTTTTAACGCGTTTAAGACATTGCTTTTTAGGTCCTCATAATTCGTGTTTTCGTCCAAACTATAACTGCCCTTATTCAATTTCGTTCTATTTCTAAATTGACAATCACATTCTTTGAATGATTTGTTTACGATACAGTCATCAACTTCCATATAGACTCCATAATTAATAAAGAATTCTATATTGGCAGCATCATTCCATTTTGATTTTTGAAAACTTATTATTTTTCCAAGTCCGCTATCATCGAACAATCTATAATTCAAACCTTGCTTCCGCCATCCCTTAGGTTTGAAGTTTTCAATATATATGTCATTAATCAATTTTTTAAATACATCTTGAACCATAATCAGCACCGTTCTTCACAAATGTCTATTCAAAGAAAAACCTAAATTTGTTGGCCGTCAAGCCAAACGAGAAGACTGAAATTTATGCAACAATAGTTATTAGAACAGATACGATAACTATCAAAGCAATGCAGATGATCGGCCAATGTTTTTTGAGAATATTCTTTCCCATATAAACTCGTCCCACTGCCCTATAACCGAATATAACGTCTTTGCCGTTTATCAGCATAAGTATGTCATCGGTTACACCGGGAGTTAATCTTGATATGGCATTTATCCCACTTAGCTCCATGGCAGCGACCTCGATCCCTTGCATTCTTTCCAGAACCCAGTCTTCGAGGTCTGTTCTGTCTCTGTTACAGGAGCTGAGGTATCTGGTCATCAAACCAACTTTAATTCTACCGACGAACAGGAGTATTACACCAATGATTAACGTAGCAATCGGGACTGCAAACTGAAAAATAGTGTTAACGTCGCAGAACAATAGTGCAAAAGTCGGAATTGCTCCAAATGCCAATTCAATGCCCCAGTGTGACATAAAAAAGCCTTTGCTGAGTCTTTGTGTTACTTCTTCCGGTGAATATACAATTGTACTTTCATCTGCTTTCTTAAAGGTCCTGACGACTAGTAATGTAGGAAGGCCAATAAGAACCGCTGACACAATCAAGCCAATCACTATATACATCTAATCTGCTCCTTCTCTTACAATTTACAATTGAAATTAATTGCCCAACATATCTATCGAGTGGGCCGAGATTTATCGCTTCATCCATTGCTCCGAATAAGCATTTTGTTGTTCGGTATTTGGAAATGCAGTTATATCCGCATAGTCCCAGATGCACACCAAATCTTTCATTAGTGCCGGTTTTCCCGGTTTAACAAGATATATCTTGTCTGTAGCACCGAACATTCCGGACTGTACGGCATTAAGCTGCGCGCCATTACATTTGATTCCGAAACCTGATTCCAAAAGCTTATCTCTAAACTCCTGGAATGCTGGGAAGTAATAAGCATCTGAGCTTGAGAACTCTTTTCCATTTATCAGGGCATGGATAATAATGTTCTCGCTTGATTCTGCTTCGTCAACATTGATTTGAACTGACATCTCGTCCTTTGACTCTGTATTAAATAAGATTACTTCATATTCTTCCATATCATTGCCCTGCGCTATTTCTTTTTGGTTTTCTAAACAATTCTTGTTTTACAACAAATTACATTTCTCTATATTATAGCATTGGTATAAAATCACGTCAAAACATAAATAAATATTTGAAATTATGCTACTTATTTGAAAAACGGACTTTTTCATAAGTGCATTCGCGCCAATGTTCCAAGCCAATCACGGCCAACCTTCCGAAAAATATTTGGCCAATCTTCCAAAAACGACACGGAGAAGATGAATTCGCCGGAAATGATATTTCCTGCGGATTATTTTTAATGAGTATTAAATATCCATGAGAACCTTAATTTTTTCAAGAAGCTCTGAAAGGCGCTTCTCAAAGGTTGATTTGGGAATTCTCATCTCTTCTGCAGCTTCACCGTAAGACAGGCACTTATCATATACAAGATCAATCATAGTCAGTTCCTCTTCTGAGAGAAAATGCAGCACAACTTTGAGGACTTCTACCATGATCCTGGTTATAGTAGTAGCTTCAACGTCATATCCGGGTCCGGCTTCGATGTCTGCGAAATCCTCCTGATTCTGAGAGTCTGAAATAGCAGATGCTGAGAGCAAGCGGTTCTTATTATCCAGAGACCGGATATATTTGTACCTTTCCTTTTCCCTGTAATATTCCCGGTAGGTCTCCTTTTTTACTTCAAGCAGACAGCCCTGAATCGGTATGAAGAATCTCTCATCAGATTTGTTGCATAAACGACGGATGGTGTTTTCCGTATATTCCGGATACGCTTTTAAGAATTCGTCGTATTCCACTTCAATATAGTCATTGTTTCCTTTTATATAAACTTTCTTTGGTATGAATTTCATTTTGTTTTCCTCCATGTGATTGAATTTGATTTGTATAAACTCGATCGGAGGAGGGGCGCGTATGGAACGCATTTGCTGTCCTTTCCACCTGAGATGGAAAAGGGGAGAAAACAAAAAACCGGTGTATACGGGTACACCGGCTCCATTGCCAAAAAAGGGCGCAACAAAGTAAGGGTACCCATACTGCTTCTCTCGAGTGAGATTTTGCAGCAGTATTTGTATCCTCGCCCTTATACGTAATCAGGCAAATGATATTTGGTTAAAATAAAAGCCGGACACCAAAACAATAGAATTCAAAATTCTGTCGTTTCGATGTCCGGCTATTTGGTGACTCGTTGGGTGATTGTTTACACCACGGACCCGTTGCTCGGTACTATCGGGTAAATCTAATTGTTATGCGACATAGCTTGCCGTACGGCACACTACAGTTTTGCGATATGCAAGATCTATGGTAACGGTCTGTCTGCATTTAGGGCACTTTATCTGTACTACTCCGGTAGCGGGAGAGACCTTGTCAAAAAGCCTCCAGCCGCATGCCGGGCATTTCTTACTTACTCTTATTGTGTTGTTATCCAAATCTCAATTCCTCCTCGGGCATGTAAATGTTGGTTATTTCATTTGGATGTTTAAGATGCTCCTCTTTTACAATGCCAAGGCTCTTAAGCCTTATTGCGAGAGCTTGTTTGGAGACGCCCATCATCTGACTTAATAACTCAAAGCGCTCATAGTTTTTTGGCCTCCAGATGCGATTAATCATATCCATTTCGGCAGGAAGACCGCATATAAGCATATTGCTTCTTACCAGTTCCTCCGGCATTAAAACGGCGGATGTCATCTTGTCTATCAGGATTTCTTCCAGAGGTTTAATATATCGGGTTTGATATGGTGAGCGGTATGCAAGGACTTTGCGTGTTCTTGCGGTGCGGCAGGAATCCTTAGGAAAAAGCATGTTCATAATATGGTGACATGCTTCGTGTACAATCGTAAAGTTCAGCCTGCCCGGCATCTGCGGATCATTAAGCAGGTCCTGCTCTATAAGAATCGTCTTGCCGTCAAGAAACAGCATTTCTTCGCACGGACTGTCAAAAACCTCAATCCAGGTTTCCTCAAAGGAAGTCATGCCGAGTATTGTTCTATCCGAAGAAAGATGCCGGTATTCTATAGTCAAGCCCAGCATCTCACTTAGTAATTCGGGGTCAACATTGAAACTGTGCTCACTGACCTCGGGCAGCTTTGTGTAAGCACGGTAAACACGCTTGGATATGTTTTCGATTTCTTCGCTAGAGATGTAGGTCATCGCCGGTAATCCTTATACTGTAAATGTCATCAAAGAAGATTTTCTGATCGTTCAGCTTGAGATATTTAAAGGCCGTGCTGATCTCACTGATTATTCCTTTACTTTCGATATCATGGAAATTCGAGTAGTGTTCAACGCATACAGCGGAGCCTTTTTCAAGCTTTACAATCACCGCACAGTTCTTCTCTATCTGCTCGTCGGAAATTTCATGCCGTTCCGTACGGGAGTGTCGTTCCTCACGGTCACGGAGTGCTTCCTGCAAGCCCTTCATGGCATCAAACGGAGCGAACTGTTTAGCTCTTTCTGCTCGGGTCATCATATCCGGCTCGATGTCCTCCAATCATTTCGTTGCGTTCACGCTGGGTCGCACAGTCCAGATAACTGGTGCCGTGCAGCACGGCGTTTTTTCCGTACTTTTCCGCAAGCTCCAGAATGGCACGTTCGCGGGCTTTCTCACGTTCGATCGAGTTCCAGTCGGTGAACATGTCATAGCCCTCACAGCCCTCATCGACAACGTCCTCGAAGGCTATTGCCAGCCTGCGTATTTTCACATTGCGGTCGGCTATTTTGTCAAAGAGATCCAGGGTCGGACCCTGCAGCAGGGAATTGGCGCTGGTGGCGCTTATAAGACGCGTGCTGCCTTTTGATGACGTCGGTGCGTTGTAGGTGTATCCTATACCGATCCACACCTTAGGAGTAATTACCTTGCGCTTCATGAGTTCGTGTGAACCGTGAAGTATCATCTCCTGCAGAACCACGCGTGCTTCCTCATAGCTGTAATCTCTGGGCAGAATCTGAGAGAAGGATACCGAATGAGTTTTGGCACGGTATTTCTTTATGTCCTCCATGAGGCAGCTTTCCCGACCCCACGCATGGTCAATAAGAAGCTCGGCGTTTTTTCCGAATTCCTTATACAGGATTTCCTCCGAAGCTTCAGCTATATCTTTCATGGTAAGAATACCGTATCGCTCCAGGCGGCGTACTGTTCCGTTTGCCACCTGCCAGAAGTCCGTAAGCGGTTTGTGTTTCCACAGTGTCTCCCGGTACAGCTGCTCATCGAGATAGCCCATATGATCTTTCGCGTGTTTTGCCGTTATATCCAGAGCTATCTTTGCAAGATAAAGATTTGTGCCGATGCCGACTGTGGAAGGTATCTGCAGCTTTTCCGCAATCTCATTCATAAGCTTTTTGGCCAGCGCCTTCGGTGTGGAGTGGTACACGTCAAGGTAATGAGTTACGTCTATAAAGCTTTCATCAATGCTGTAAACATGAATGTCTTCCGGAGAAAAGTAATTCAGGTAAATAGCATATATATCTGCAGCGTATTCGATGTACAGCTGCATTCGGGGCGGAGCAATGATGTATTTGCAGCTGTTCGGGATCTCGGAAAGTCTGCAGCGGTTTTTGATACCCAGTGCCTTCATCTTGGGGCTTATGGCGAGACACAAGGCATTTTTGCCGCGTGTTTCATCCGCTACGACAAGGCATGTGTCAAACGGATTCAGCTGCCGTTCCGCACACTCCACGGAAGCGTAGAAGCATTTCATGTCTATTACCATGTAAGTGCGCTGCTGCATGTGAGTTCCTCTTATCTCAAATCCTTGAGCACCTTTACAGCCACCCCCTGGATTATGCAGTCCTGTACGATGATATCGTCAAAATTGGGGTTTTCGGGGTGAAGTATGATGCAATCTTCCTGCGGACGAAAACGTTTAAGTGTAGCTTCGTCGTCAACGAGAGCTACAACTATCTGGTTATAATCTGCGGTGTTTTGCTGTTTGAT
>JAZQQJ010000069.1:0-31568 GCA_045629005.1 Lachnospiraceae bacterium | reverse complement strand
CGACTGGAACCATAAGGGCGCAGCTACAGGCTTCACAAAGGATGAGTACTACACAACAATGAAGTACATGACCTTTACTGAGGAACTCCTTGACAAGCATATCGCTATTATGGACCAGTACGACCCTGAAAGAAGAGTCGGGCTTATCTTTGATGAGTGGGGGACATGGTACGATGTAGAGCCCGGCACAAATCCCGGCTTCCTCTATCAGCAGAATACAATGAGAGATGCAATTGTAGCAGGCACAACTCTTAACATCTTCAATAAGCATTGCAACCGTATCCGTATGGCTAACATTGCACAGCTTGTTAACGTACTTCAGTCCGTAGTTCTTACCGAAGGCGCACAGATGGTTAAGACACCTACATACTATGTATTCAAGATGTATTCCGACCATCAGGATGCTACACTTGTACAGAGCTCCATCGAGAAGACAAAAGTCGGTACAGGCAAGAATATGGTTGACGATCTTTATGAGTCTGTATCAAAGAATGCTGACGGAACACTTACAATCACTCTTTCAAACCTTTCCGCAGATGATGCAAAAGAAATTGATGCTACTATCACAGACTTCGATTTCACAAAGGTTTCCGGCACAGTTATTACAGCAGACATGGGCGCTTTCAATACCTTCGACGAGAAGGAAAATGTTGTTGAAAAGCCTTTTACAGACGTTAAGAAGACAGAAAAGGGAATCTCCTTCAAAATGCCTGCATGCTCAGTTGTTAAGATTACTCTTAAATAGTTATGATACTTTTGTGGGAGAGCGCTGTAGCGCTCTCCTTTCGTGTGAAAACGGCAAGCCCCTCCGGTGCGAAATAATACATTTTTTATTGCCCTAAATGAAACGAAATGTTATAATTCTTCGGATAATTGGGTGAACTATGTTCTTTGGAGGTTATGAATGGAAAAAAAGAATAGACCTTTTATAGGCATTCTGTTAAGCGGTCTGCCTATGCTGGCAGCATTAGGATGTCAGATTGTTGCCGGACTTGTAGTTGAAATAATTTACACTGTAAAGATTAGCATGGAAGCAGCACTGAGCGGCAATTTTGATGTGGAAGATATGCTTTTCGGAATGCTTTCCGACAGTGAGTTCCTTGGGATGGTAACTCTTATATCGGAAATCGCTATGCTTTTATGCGGTGCATTGTGGTATTTCCTTGCATTCAGAAAAAAAGACAAGGGAATTAAGACATTAAAGCCGTCAACAATTGTCTTTGCACTTTTGCTTGGCATCGCACTTCAGATACTTATCACATATCTGCTCTCCTTTGCATTTGAAGTATTGCCGGATGCAGTATATGACAGCTACGAAGCACTTTCCGATTACCTTTTGGATACTTCTTCATGGCCATTTATTATATCGGTTGCCGTTCTTGGCCCGATGGCAGAAGAGCTTTTCTTTAGAGGTATTACCTTAAAAATCTGTGACAAGTACATGCCCACTATGGTTGCGGTATTTGTTCAGGCATTCTGGTTCGGCTGCATGCATTTTGGAAACGGCTTGACACTTGGTGCACTTGTGCAGGTAATATATGCTTTCCTTATCGGCATTGTTTTCGGACTTATTGCGGTAAAGTTTGGTTCGGTATGGCCTACGGTACTTCTGCACATGGTTTTAAACAGCTCTGCGGAAATTCTTTCGGAGCTTCCTGAAGGCCCTGTCTCTGACGTGCTTTCATACCTTATGATTCCCATTGGTCTCTTATGCCTTGGCTTTGCTATATGGATTTACATTGGCATTTCCAAGAAGATGAAATTAAAGGAACAGAATTAATGAGTAACTTCCTTTTCAAAGCGGAAAGAAAATACGGACAGTACGCGGTTAAGAATCTTACCTTGATTATTATTGTGTGCTACTGCATCGGCTATATGCTGGAGCTGTTTTCTAACATGATGTCAGTAGACATTATTCAATATCTTACGCTAAACCCCTACTTTATTCTTCGTGGTGAAGTATGGAGAATTGTCTCGTGGCTTTTTATTCCACCTGAAGAATTTTCTATTCTTACCATAATTATGCTTTATTTCTATTTTTCAATAGGCAGAAATCTGGAACAGATTTGGGGAGATTTCAGATACAACATTTTTATTTTTGCAGGTGTTTTATTTACAGTAATCGGTGCATTTGTTCTTTATGGCCTTGCGTATATTGTATTCAAGGATAATCTTGCAGCAGGGATGAGTGCTGAAGAACTGTTTTCTTCTTCAATTCTCTATGACTACTCCAACATGGAGTATATTATACTTCCGGGAGTGTGGTTCAGAAGTGTGTCAACGTATTACATTTCAATGTCCATTTTCCTGGCTTATGCAATTACATTTCCTGAAAACAGAGTACTGCTTATGTTCTTTATACCTGTAAGGGTTAAGATTCTTGGTATAGTGTATGCGGTATTAATCGCTTTCGAAGCAGCGGATATGATTATTGCCGGAGAGTACTATATGGCAATTATAATTTTTGCCTCAATGCTCAATACCATCATTTTCTTCTTAGCAACAAGAAAGTATTACAGCAAAAACAGGATTAAGAGCAGCTACAAGCGCCGCTCCGAATTTACAAGAAAGATACGTGTTGCAAAGATAAATATGGGACAGGAAGCTGTCCACGAGGGCAAAACAGTATTTACACGTCATAAATGTGCAATCTGCGGAGCAACTGAGCTTGACGGCGAAAATATCGAATTCCGTTTCTGCTCAAAGTGCGACGGAAATTATGAATACTGCAGCAATCATCTTTACACACACGAGCACGTTAAAAAAATCTGATATAGAGTTTGAGGGAAAGAAATGGCATCGGTAAAACAGTTTTGCAATGAAATAAGAAAAGGAAGAAACCTTGAGGAGAACATTCCTGTATACCTTACAAACATGGCTTCTCTTTATGGTGAGTTTTCTTTATACAATCTTTGTATGACGCTTTCAATCGTTCTTGACAAATCGGAAGAGAACGACACGGATTTCAGCGAAAAGAATAAACCGCTTTACGAGGAACTCCTTGAAAAGATTAATCTTGTTACGGCACCCGGCTTTGATCCTGATGCATATAAGAATGCAATTCAGGAAACAATAAAGCTTCGTGAGACGATTAAACACCGTATGGAAGCTGTTACAAGCTATGTAGATGAGCTTATTATTTACGAATATATTCTTAACCGTCTTGAGCCCAAATTCATGAGCATTCAGTATGACAGCCTTTCAAATGATGAGCTTGCCAGAGAAATACTCGGATGGATTTTCGGAACCGATGACGAGACAGGACTTGTAAACGAGCGCATCAGAACAGCAATGAGCTGCTTGCCTATAAGACTTACAAAGAACAAGATTATTGATATGGTCGATAATACGTTTTCTCTTTACGGCGGTTCTGATAAAAAGGCTATCGATACATTCGATTACATGCTTCGTTCAGCAGCAGGTATGTTTAAGGCAGACAAGCAGTTTGACGTATACTCAAATGTAACCGAGATGCTTGAAGAGCTTCGTAATGCCGATTTTACCGCAATCGACGAGAGACGCTTCTGGGAACTTAAAGATGATTTCAGACTCAGCGCAAACATCTCCGAGAGCCTTAGTGACGAGCTTACGGATTTACAGGAAGTCAGCAATGCTCTTCTTGCAGTTCTTCTTACACGTCAGTATTTCTCAACAGAAGCTGAGAAGAACTCTGCAAAGCCTATAAGCATACTTTCGGATATGCTTAACGGAAATACGTCCTTTGATGACCTTTTCGGTGGCACGGAAGAGCGTGTTGATGCGCTGAATAACAGAATTAACGATGAGGAGTCTGTTCTTCTTGTCATTAAGGAAAATTACAGGAAAAATGTTGAAGAGCTTATGCTTTCTGTACCTTTTGAGAGGCTTATCATGACGTCAAAGCTCTGCAGTGAAAGCACTTTTGCGGATCTTCTTGAAGAGAACGAGACGACAAGCGATGAGTATCTTGAAAAGACACGCACTGCATTTGCTTCAGATCTCAGCAAAGTATTGCAGGGCGGAAGCAGAATTAAAAACAGAGCAATCATTGCACAGCTGTTACGTGAGCTTCCTCTTACAATGTCAAATCGTACAGAAGTAATGGATTACGTTCGCAACTCATTGGATGCCTGCACAGATGCGGGTGAAAAACAGATTTCAATTAACCTTATAAGAGAGTGCTATGATTGATTTTGACAATGATCTCCTTATCGGAGCGGGTGTCAAGAAGAAAATCAGAAGAATAATGAGAAGACTTACAAAAGAGAAGGCTTTGCCGGGTGTGTGGCTTGTAACGAACCCCACAAATGAGGAAAACCTTTTCGATATTTTCGATGCAAAGCTTCTCATTTTTTCATATTACAAAAGGCTTAATATTCATGTATATGCTGTAGCAAAGGGGCAGGACGAAGCGGAAAAGCTTCTCCTAAAGATGTTGGAAAAGAAGTATGGTGTTTCTGCAGATTCTTAAAATCATAGGGTTTGTGTTGCTTGGTATTCTTGGCCTCATTCTTCTTTTGGTTGGGCTTCTCTTATTTGTGCCCATCAGATACAAAGGGCGGGGTGTTAAGAATGATGAAACCTACCTTGCTGAGGTAAAGGTTTCCTGGCTGCTGGCACTTGTAATGTTTAAGTTTCGTTTTGATAAAAACGGACTTGGCAAGTCACTACGGATTGCGTTCATTTATCTGTTTAAGGATAATCCGAAGAAAGAGACGGAGAGCGCAGAGGGTACTGATGATGCCGAGGATTCGGCAGCTTCTGAAAGTAGCGAAGGCAATGAAGGCAATGAAGAACCGGCGGTGCTTGAAGGTCCTGAAGGCAAAGAAGAAAATGCAGCCGGTGAAAGTAACGAAGCCGTCGAAAATGTACAACTCACCGAAAATTCCGGAAGTTCTGCGGAAGCAGTTAATTCCGAAAGTGATGAGGGCGATGCCGAAGGCATATCAGAAGAATTCAATTCAGATGATTTTGATGAAGCACTGAAGGGTAAATCAAAGAAATCAAAGAAAAAGAAGAAATCGAAGGAAGAAAAGCCGGATAAAGAGGAACTTACATTTGCAAAAAGGCTTCTAAATCTGTACGAAAACCGCGATTACGTAGAAAATGCATTTGATAAAAAGCGTGAAGCTGTTGATAAGACGTGGAACAGGGTTATAAAGCTGATAAAACACATCCTTCCGAGAAAGCTTTACGGCAGAATATACTTTGGCTTTGACGATCCGTCGACAACCGGTAAGGTTCTTGGTGTTATCGCAATTCTTTACGGCAGGATGGGAGAAAAACTTAAAATCAGGCCGAACTTCGAGGAAAAGGAATTGGATGCCGACGCACGGCTCAAAGGCAATATCAGAATTTTTACTGTACTTTTACTTGCTGCCTTGATATACTTTAACAAGGATATGAGAAAGCTTGTTAAGTACATTAAACATTGCACTGAAGTTAATATAGACGAAGAAAAAGCAGAAAAACAAAAGGAGAAAGAAAATGGCTGAAGACAAGTTTAACACAACGGTAGATTCTCTTTTCAAAGGAATGGACGGATTCCTTACAACAAAAACAGTAGTAGGTGAGGCTGTTAAATTCGACGATGGCACAATCATTCTTCCTCTCGTGGATGTTTCCTTCGGTGTAGGAGCAGGCGCGTGGGCAAAGCATACAGGTGCCGGCGGAAGCGGCGGCGGACTTGGCGGTAAAATTACACCGAGCGCTGTTGTTGTGCTTAAGGATGGTCACGCAAAGCTTATTAACGTTAAGAACCAGGATACCGTTACAAAGGTTCTTGATATGGTTCCCGATATTCTTGACAGAATGACAGCATCCAAGAAAGAAAAGAAAGACCTTAAAGATAAGGTTAAATCAGTTTTTAAAGGCAATAAGGAAACACCCGAAGAAAAAGAAGAAGTTGCTGAAGAAAATACCGAAGAGAAATAATTTAAAAGCCGATGCGTTAAATGCATCGGCTTTTTTATATACTGTTTTACTCATTTGTTTGAGCCCAGTCGATAAAACTCTTTTTGGACAACGGCTTGGCGTAGGCAAAGCCTTGTACGTAGTCACATCCTGTTTTACGGAGTTCTTCGATGAGTTCTTCGGTTTCGATTCCTTCTGCAACGGATTCCATGTTTAAATCATCCGAAAGCTTTAATATGTTGTTGACGATAATGTTCTTTCTGGAATCGTCCGTATCACCCATAAAGAACGCGCGGTCAAGCTTAAGCTCATCAAGCTCGAGACGATGAAGCGAATTGAGAGAGGAGTAATCCGAACCGAAATCATCCATTGAACATACAAAGCCCAAATCGCGAAGACGCTTGATTATCGATGAAAACTTTTCCATATCGTTTACCGAAATGCTCTCGGTAAATTCCAGAATGATATCTGAGTAATCGATATTGTTTTCCTGACGGACGGATTCGTAATATTCAACGAAACCGGGTTTGAACATTGTATATCTTGAAACGTTAATTGATATTCTTGCGGAAATCTCTTTTCGCTTGAGTTCACGTATTGTCTTGCAAACCTGTCTGAAAATGTAGTGGTCAAGCTTTGAAATCTGCCCCGTACGTTCAAAAATAGGAATGAACTGATCGGGACGGGCGAATACCGTTCCGTCGGGATTAAGCCATCTTGCAAGAGCCTCGGCTCTGATTTTGTTAAGGCTTTTTGCACGTTCCGAAAGACATTTCTGAGGCTGATAGAAAGCCTGAATTTCTTCCTTGGCAATGGCTTCGTTGAAGGACATTTCGATTTCTTTGGAGAAACGATAGTCATCGTGAAGTTCTTTGTCATATATGCAAAGCTTTGTTCCAGGATACTCCTTGGCACGGCTTCGCGCCATATGAGAGCGGTTGAACATCTCGTTCATCGTGAGATTGTCGTCGGGGTCAATGAAATATGCACCCGCTACAAGGTCAAGAGACAGAGAGTCGGAGATGTTTTCGTGAACATAATCACGAAGGTCTTCGGTTATACGCTTGAAAAATCTGCAAACCTCGGATTCATCGTTATGTGCTGAAAGGAAGCAGAAGGTATCTGCCTGGATTCGGCAGAAAATGTCACCTTTTTTGGCGACCTTTTTTGAACGTTCTGCCCAGTATTTAAGAAGATCATCACCTGCATCGTAGCCGAAGAGGTCATTAATGTTTCGGAAATCACGAATATCGACGCTTAAAAGAGAATGTCTCTGAGCCGAATTCTTAGTTATTATTTCCTCAGCTTTCTGCTTAAAACCTTCGAAGTTCAGTATTCCCGTCATCGTATCGGTGCTTGCGATGCGGTCCAAAAGAAGACGGTGATTGGATTCGTATTTTAATCCTGCAATCATATCTATTACCGAGTTTAGGATTGAAATATCACGTCTGTTCAATGGAAGATCGCATAACAGAATGATTCCGAGAAGCTCATCTTCTTTGAAAATGGGCGCCATTAGAATACTGTCTATACCTGAGAAGGTAAAGGCATCGTATATATTGGGGAAGGAATCTCTGATGGATTCCGGATAGTCAAGATAGCAGACACTATGCGGAGCCATACGGTTTTTCATAAACTCAAGTTCTGAGTCGGAGAATACTTCCGGAGCGATATCTACTGTTTTGCCGTTACCACGGTTGTATTTGTAGACTTCGGGAGTGCTTCCGTAAAAATATATGTATGCCTCACTTAAGCCGTAGAAGGAGGATAACCCTTTAAGTATTTCAATGTATTTCTTTTCAACAGGAAGGGATTCGTTTGAAACAGCGGCGATACAACGCATAACAAGCTCTCTTGAAGAAATAATGCGTTGCATATGGCGGAATGCTTCTTCGGTATCCGATACGGTTGTTGCTATATTACTGTATTCACCTTCAGATTCTTTTAAAGTGTAATGACTTCTGACGAAAGTGAGTGCTCCGTTGGAATCTCTCTTAATCCAGGAAGAAGAAGCGTCCTTATCCTTGCTGTACAAGGTACAGCCGTTACATGGTTTATCAAGCCCGTAGAGTGCTTTGTAGCATTTTTGTGTGCCTGATACACAGTTACAGCGCCCCATAATGTAACCGTTTCGTATTTCGCTCGCATAAAGAAGAGAGTAATCCTCCTCACCGACAACGTAAAAAACGTCTTTTTCTTCGATGAGAGATATCTCTTCGGGATGCTCGAAATATCTGTTGTCCAGCAGAAATCGCAGAACGTTTGTCCTGGTTTCTTTATTGCCCATAGTGTCCCTCCGATTAGAAATTGTTTAATTTCACAATTTTTACTATGTGAAAATTGTGAAAAGCCCCACGTAATTCTATCACAATTACGTGGGGCAAAACCATTAATAAAGAAGAAACAAATCGGTCATAGTTTATCGTTTTTTAAAACTTTGCTCGCAATAGACACAACGGTATGTGCCTTTTTCGCGGTTGGTGAGTTTGAAACGGTGTACGAGCTCCTGCTCTACGGTTGTAATGCAACGGGGATTTTTGCATTTAATGATACCTTCAACAAAATCGGGAAGATCGGGCTTCTTTTTCTGAACAATTTTGCCGTCTCTTATTACATCAATTGTGATATTGGGATCGAAGCAACCAAGCATATTGAAGTTTAAATCATAAGCTCCTTCGATTTTGATGATATCCTTTTTGCCCATTTTGTTGCTCTTAACGTTCTTTATGAGGGCTACTTCTGTTTCAAGCTTATCGAGACCAAGGTAGTTGTAAACGTCCATTCCTTCGCCGGCCTTAATGTGGTCGAGAACGTAGCCTTCATTCAATCCGCTGATATTAAGCATTCTGCGCCTCCTTTTCACGCTTTGCATCCTCAAGAAGTGTAAGGATGAGAGCCATTCTTATGTACACGCCGAACTCTGCCTGCTTGAAATAAACTGCACGAGGATCGTCATCGACCTCGGTTGAAATCTCGTTGACTCTTGGAAGCGGATGCATGACAATCATGTCCTCGCGGGCAAGACGCATCTTTGCTTTGTCCAGAATGAAGGAATCCTTGAGACGGATGTAATCTTCTTCGTTGAAGAAACGCTCACGCTGAACACGTGTCATGTAAAGAATGTCAAGCTCTGGCATAACGTCCTCAAGCCTCCTGACTTCCTTGTATTCGATGCCGTTTTCATCAAGTGTTTCCGTACGGAGATAGTTTGGAATGCGAAGTTCCTCGGGGGAGATGAGTACAAACTTTACACCTTCGTAACGCGACATTGCGTTGATAAGTGAGTGCACGGTACGACCGAACTTAAGGTCTCCGCAGCAACCTATTGTAAGGTGGTCAAGACGCCCTTTAAGCTGACTGATTGTAAGAAGGTCTGTAAGTGTCTGAGTGGGGTGGTTGTGACCACCGTCACCGGCATTTATTACAGGAATGCGTGAGTGCATTGCAGCTACCTGCGGAGCACCTTCTTTTGGATGTCTCATGGCACAAATATCAGCGTAACTGGAGATGACACGGATTGTGTCGGATACGCTTTCTCCTTTTGCCGCAGATGAAGAATCGGCAGAAGAAAAACCAAGAACACTACCGCCGAGATTGAGCATTGCTGCTTCAAAACTTAAGCGGGTACGTGTGCTTGGTTCATAGAATAAAGTGGCTAATTTCTTACCTTTGCATTTTTCGGAAAAAACTGAGGGATTGGCAATAATGTCTTTTGCCAGACTGATGAGATTTTCAATTTCACTGACTGATAAATCCTGTGGACTGATTAAGTGTCGCATTGTCTGCCTCCTGAAATTTTTTCTATTGTATAATAACCGTTTACGAAAAACAATAACGAAATAGGATTCATTAGAAGAATTAATACACCGTAGTATTTACACTTCGGAAGGTCGAAAATTTAAGCTATATGAAATCGGATTTGTATTCTAAAAGATTGTTTGGGTTTGGAATATAATCATTCCGACATATTTGTGACCGGAGGAAGAAAGTGAATACTGACTCAAAGACAATCATTTCAAGGCCGTTAAAGCCTTTCAACATAATATACTGGTTTCAGCGCGGGTTGATTCTGTTTTTTGTTGCAGCCTTGTTTCTTCCTGCGTTTAATCCGGGAAGAATAGTTGAAAAAATAAGCAAATACTGTTCTGTGTTTACTTCTGCCGTTTCTTACAACAATCTTGTTTCAAAAATAGGACAGGGCTTTACAAAGGCATGGGTTACGGAAGGTACCTTCAGACTTCTTCAGGTTTCAAGCATTGTTATTGTCCTTGGCGTTATAGTGTGCGGCATAGGCGGATGCATGTCACTCGGAAACAACAGGATGAGAATGAGAGGCATCGTTTTCCCGATATCAGGCTCAATAATAATCGGTGGAGGCCTTCTCGGTGTTCATAACGCATATGTGAGAGTTGCTGCGGAACTTGAGGCATCGGGAAAAGCCAATAAGCTTGGCCCGAGAACCGAAGGCTGGAGCTTCTACTTCATGGCAATTGCCGCAGGATTAATACTTCTGCTCTCGGTTATTCTTCTCATTGGAGAAATAAAATGTGAAAAGGAATCAAAATCGGAGATGCTTGAGCGTTACAAGCTTTTCCTGTATATGCTTCCCATACTTCTTATTTCTTTCATTTTTTCCTATTTGCCTTTGTGGGGTTGGCGATATGCCTTCTTTGACTATAAAGCCGGCGGAGAACTTACAAAAGATACATTTGTAGGCTTTCAGTGGTTTAAATTCCTTTTTGAAAGTGAAGTAACGCGTTCGGACATATTCCGTGTGCTTAAGAATACACTTGCGATGTCGGGACTTGGCATACTTACAAGCTGGCTGCCCATTGCTTTCGCGGTTTTTCTTTCCGAAATCAGAAGTACCGGTTTCAGAAAAACCGTTCAGATTCTTACAACAATTCCAAACTTTATTTCATGGGTACTTGTATATGCGATTGCTCTTGCTCTTTTCTCAACAGAAGGTTTTGTAAATGACCTTATTGAGCAGATTGCCGGAACAATTGCCAACACAAACTATCTTCAGAATGATGACTTGTCATGGATTAAGATGCTCCTCTGGGGAACATGGAAGGGCCTTGGCTGGAGCGCTATTGTCTACATTGCTGCAATTTCGGGAGTGGATCAAAGCCTTTATGAAGCAGCAATGGTTGACGGTGCGGGACGTTTCAAACGCATGGTTCACATTACCGTGCCTGCACTTGTTCCAACATACTGCGTAATGCTTATGCTTTCTATAGCAAACATTCTTTCAAACGGAATGGAGCAGTATCTTGTGTTCTCAAATGCCATAAACAAGGACACTTTGGAAGTGCTTGATCTTTATGTTTATAACCTTGGAATAGGCGGCGGTCAGATTCCTCTTTCAACTGTAGTATCAATGGCAAAGTCACTTATAAGCGTTACACTTCTTTTCTTTGCTAACAGTGTGTCGAAGATTATACGTGGCGAAAGCATAATTTAAGGAGGGAGGAAAGATGGACGCTGAAACAACAAAAAAGAAAAAGACAAAGCGTGATTCCAGCTTTGGACTGATTATTTATAAAAGCACGGTCGGAGATAAGATATTTAACGTTGTCAATGTAGTGATATTTACGCTGTTTATGCTTATCTGCGTTTTCCCGTTTTACTATCTGTTTATTAACACCATTTCGAATAATGATCTTGTAAACAGAGGAATGATAACCTTCATTCCAAAGGGGATTCACCTGAATAACTACAAGGCGCTGCTGAATATTTCCGACCTTGGCAAATCATTCATTGTAACAATCGGAAGAACAATTCTCGGAACGGCTCTTATGGTTGCGGTTTCCGGATTCGCCGGTTATATCGTTACAAAGCAGCACATGTGGAAAAGAAAAATATGGTACAGAATGATTGTTATCACTATGTACTTTAATGCAGGACTTATACCGTGGTACCTGAATATGCTTATGCTCGGACTTACAAACAGTTTTTGGGCATATATCATTCCGGGAATCGTTGCACCTTATAACATTATTCTTGTAAAGACTTATGTTGAATCCATTTCGCAGGAACTTGAGGAAAGTGCTCTCCTTGACGGCGCAACAACAATGCAGGTTTTCACAAAGATTATATGGCCTCTTTCGAAGCCTATTCTTGCAACAATTGCCATTTTCGGAGCGGTAGGCAACTGGAACTCATTCCAGGATTCACTGCTGCTTATGAATTCGAACCCCGGTCTGTACACTTTGCAGCACAGACTGTATATATACCTTAACCAGGCAACGAGCCTTTCTTCTGAAGTTGATGCAGCCATGGCTGACAGAATAGCAGCAGGCATGCTTTCAAACAGAATAATCAAGTACTCAATATCAATGGTTACGGTTATACCGATTCTTCTTGTATATCCCTTCATGCAACGTTACTTTGTAAAGGGCATTATGCTTGGAGCGGTAAAGGGATGATTTTAAAAATTATTGGGAGGAAAAATATATGAAAAAAAGAATTTTAAGCATTCTTCTCTGCATGACGATGCTCCTTTCTCTTACTGCATGTGGCGACAAGGGAACAGGTTCACAGGCAGGAAACACACCTGCGGCATCCGGTCAGAGCAATACCGGCGACAGCACAGGCAGTCAGACGGGAAAAGAGGAGAAGAAGGAACTTATTACACTTGATGTTTATTCCGAACTTGCAAACTACTCCGGCATTCAGGGCGGTTGGAGTGCAGCGCTTCTTGCAGATAAGTTTGGCGTTCAGCTGAACATTATTCCCCGTTCCGAAGGAACTTACGAGACAAGAGTCGAAGCAGGAAACCTCGGTGATATCGTTGTTTGGGGAAGTGACGGAGAAGATTATCAGAACGCAGTTAAGCTTGGACTTCTTTATGACTGGGAAGAAGATAATCTCTGCAAGGAGTATGGCCCTTATATTTACGAGCATCTCCAGTATGCTCTTGAGAACAACCGTGAAATTTCCGGCGACGGCACAACAATCTACGGCTTCGGTCATGGTGTTGCTCCCAGTGCGGCTTCTCACTCGGCATTCTTCTATACATGGGATATCAGATGGGATCTTTACAAGCAGCTCGGATATCCTCAGATTAAGGATATGGACGATCTTTTCAATGTACTTGTAAAGATGAAGGAAATCTGTCCTACAGACGAAGCAGGCGAGCCTATGTATGCACTTTCAATGTGGCCTGATTGGGATGGCGATATGTGCATGTATGTAAAGTGTCTTGCTACAACATACTATGGCTATGACGGCGACGTTGGTCTTGGCCATTACAACGCACAGACCGGTGAGTTCTATGGTGCACTTGATGACAATTCCCCTTATCTTGAAATGCTTGAGTGGACAAACAAGCTTTACAGAGCAGGTCTCATCGACCCCGATTCAATGTCCCAGACATACGATATGATGGCTGAAAAGCTTGCAAACGGTGGCGTTTTATTCTCAATCTTCAATTATGCGGGACGTGCAGGCTTCAATACAACCGAACACCTTGAAGCAGGCAAGGCAATGCTTTCACTTTGCCCCGAGAACGCACATACACTTGTAGGCGGTATGAGCCCTTACGGTGGAAACAGACTTTGGACTATCGGTGCAGACACAAAGTATCCTGAACTTTGCATGCAGATTATCAACTGGCTTGCAACACCCGAAGGTGCTATGACAATTCTTTACGGACCTAAGGGACTTACTTGGGATTATGATGCTGAAGGCTATGTTTACTTTACAGAACTCGGCGAGAAGACAAATAAGGATTCCAAGTATGATATGACAGGCATTACCTATGTTTCACCGGAAACAGGTAAGTCTTACGAACTTTCTTCAGACTTTAACAACGGTTGCATTCAGATTAACAATACAACATGGGATTCTGCTGCTGTAAACCTTGACTCCAAGCACGGAGAGACTTATGATAAAGAAACTTGGAAGACCCAGCTTGAAAAGAGCTTTACTCCCATCCAGAAAGACTGGGTTGATTTCACAGGTTACAATACAACCGACGAATACTTTGAGTCTACAAACTATGTAGTATTCCCTGCAACAAAGGGCTTCTCACCGGAAGATAAGTCCTCTGAGCTTACTACAATCTGGAAGCAGGTTACAGAGTGCCTTACACAGTATTCCTGGAAGTGCATTTACGCTCAGAGTGAAGGCGAGTATGAATACCTGAAGAATGAAATGATTAAGAAGTGTAAAGCATACGGATATGATGAGTGCCTTAAGTTCAGTAAGGACACAGCTGCTCTCAGATTCTCATGTCAGATAAAGTAATGCCACTTCATTCATAAATGTTTCGGAACGGGAGGTCAGATATGACCTCCTTTTCCGTATAGGTGACAGATGAAAGATTTTTTTAAACTTGACGGCAAATTTAATGACTTTATGACAACGCTTGCAAACGTGTTCATTCTGAACCTTTGCTTCCTCATAGGCTGCATTCCGATTATTACGGTCGGGACTTCCGTTACGGCTGCTTTTAATGTTGCTCTTAAGATTTACGAATCAAGAGATGCACACGTTATAAAACAGTTCTTTAAGGCCTATGTTGAGAACCTTAAGCATGGAATTGCACTTACCTTCATATTCGGGGTTCTTGTGTTCGGAGTAATTTTCGACTTTATCTTTGCGTTTCCATCGGAGGAAGGCGGAAAAGTTCTTGATTTCGGAATGTTTGAGCTAAGCATTGCTCCACATGACGACACATTTGCAGTATTCTTTTTTGTAATAGGAATGATTGTTGCTGCAGTAACGTTGTTGCATATGATTTACGTTTTCCCTCTGGAGGCGCGTTATGAAAACACTCTTTGGAATGCTTTCACGAATGCACGTCGCATCGGCATAAAATATTATGGCAGAACGATTCTTATCGCAGTGCTTCTTGTGATGGAAGTATTCCTTTTCTACGGAATCAATGAAATTCTTTTTGTAATCGGACTCTGTATCGGACCGATGGTAATGATAATGACCATCGCCGGCATTGTACTCCCTGCCTTCAAAGAAATTGAAAGCGACGAAGCCACGGACGGATGTGCCTGAAGCAGGCTTACACCCGCTCCGGGCTTTTTTTATGCCCTTTGGGCATAAAAAAAGACCCGAGGCGGGCGGGGGCCTGCTTCAGGTCGCTATTTTTTTAGAAGCCGAAATAGTTCAGGGTGTTGTTGTAGGAAATGTTCTGCACCATATGGCCGAGGAATTCGATGTCATTCGGGTATTCTCCGTTTTCAACCCAGGTGCCTACGAGATCGCAGAGGATACGGCGGAAATACTCGTGACGGGTGTAGGAGAGGAAGCTTCTGGAATCTGTAAGCATTCCGATGAAATTGGAAAGAAGACCAAGGTTTGCAAGACTTGTCATCTGTTCCTGCATGCCTGTCTTGTTGTCGTTGAACCACCATGCGGAACCCTGCTGGATTTTGCCGACAGCGGAAGAATCCTGGAAACATCCGATGATTGTTCCGATTGCTGCATTGTCTGACGGATTAAGCGAGTAGATGATTGTTTTGGGAAGCTCGTCGGTCTTGTTAAGAGAATCGAGGAAAGCTGCCATTTCTGCAGAAGAACCGTAAGTGTTAATGGCATCAAAACCGGTATCGGGACCAATCTTTGAAAACATCAGATTGTTGTTGTCACGGATGGTGCCGTAGTGAAGCTGCATTACCCAGTTACGTCTGTGATATTCTTTGCCGACGGCATTCATAAATGCAGTCTTGAACTTGAGCTCATCCTCCTTGGAAGGAACCTGACCTTCAAGCCTTGCAGAGAAAATATTCTCGATTTCATCCTCGGATGCGGGTTTGAACATAACATATTCAAGGGCATGGTCCGAAACAAGACAACCGTTTTCCGCGAAGAAATCCATGCGGACTTTGAGAGCCTTGATAAGTGCCTTGAAGGAATTGATTTTTACTCCGCTTACTGCTTCAAGCTTGCAGAGATATTCGGAATAATCGGGCTTTTCAATGTTCATCGCTTTGTCCGGACGCCATGCGGGAAGCACGCGGGTCTTAAAGGATGTGTCTGCTTTGATTATTCTGTGCCATTTAAGAGAATCTACAGGGTCATCTGTTGTGCAGATGATATCGACATTTGACTTTTCAATAATCTCGCGGACTGTAAGCGATTTAAGCTTCTCATTGCAGATGTCCCAACACTCTTTTGCGGTTTCAGGAGTAAGAGGCTTTGTGAAGCCGAAGTAACGCTGAAGCTCAAGGTGACTCCAGTGATAAAGAGGGTTGCCGACAGCTTTCTGAAGTACCTCGGCCCATTTGACGAATTTGTCATAGTCGGGAGCATCACCTGTAATGTATTTTTCTTCAACACCATTTGAACGCATCTGACGCCACTTGTAGTGATCGCCGCCAAGCCATACCTGTGTAATGTTTTCGAATTTTCTGTTTTCAGCGATTTCCCTAGGATTTATGTGGCAGTGATAGTCGATGACAGGCATCTTTGCAGCATAATCATTGAAGAGGGTTTTAGCTGTTTCCGTAGATAAAAGAAAATCTTTATCCATAAAGTTTTTCATATATGTTCTCCTGTGTTAAAAGTTTGTTGTATCACGTTTAATCAAATCGTTTGAAAGCGTCGTTTTGTTTGGAACGTCATTCTTTTCAAGTACACGCATAAGGTTTGTGACTGTAGCAATGGAAAGCGCTTCAACGTGATTATCTACGGAAGTGATTTCGGGATCCGTGCAAAGAGAGAGGATGGAATTGTTGTAGCCGATAATCTGCAGCTCGTCGGGAATGTTTATTCCGGCACGCTTTGCGAATTTGACGGCACTTACCGCCATCTTGTCCTCACTTGTAATAACAGCATCAAACTTTATTTTTTTATAGACAGAAGCAATTGCTTCCGTTGTTTTCTCGATTTCACCGGTTGTCTGGAGAATAAGTGCGTCATTTGGAAGAAGTCCGTAGGACTGAATGGCATCTTTATAGCCGGAAAGCTTCTGAAGCCCTGAAAAAGACTTGGTTGTGTAAACGTACAGAATATTCTTTCTGCCGGTTTTTATAAATGAACTTGTGGCATCATAAACTGCCTGATAGTCATCGCAGACCGTGCAGTAAATGTTCGGATGGGAGATATAGCCGTTTATGAGCATAACGGGAACACTCTTCGCAGCCTCAATAATGTATTCATTGTCCGCAGCGTTCGGCTCGAGGAAATTGGAACCGACAAGGATTACCGCATCCACACGTTTGCCGAGAAGAAGCTGAAGGTATTTCTGCTTTGTGGTGAGTTCATAACCCGTGCAGCAAAGAAAAGAATCGTAGCCGTTCTTTCGAAGATTCTGCTCGAGGTAGTATACGGCGTTTGCAAGAAACGGGTCGGAGGAATCGGAACACATGATTCCGATGGTGTTCATTGTATTGAGACCTAAACCGCGCGCAAAAACATTAGGCGTGTAGCCTAATTCTTCCATAACGGAGAGAACCTTGTTCTTGGTGGATTCCGAAACGTTCGGACTTCCGTTAAGAACACGGGAAACCGTTGCAATGGATACTCCTGATTTTTCTGAAACGTCGTAAATATTCATTAATGACTCCCTAAAATGTAAAACGTATAATATTGAAAGCGCTTACATGATAAAATGGATTATACTATACGAAAAAATCTTTCGCAAGTGCAAACATCTTAATTATTGCTGACTTTTTTGAGAAAAATAGTATTATATTGTCATAATTTAAAAAGTGTTGACAAGGCTTTAAAAGCGTATTAGAATTCGAAATGTAAACGCTTACATGAGTTAATAAGCTGTAAGATAAGGACAATTAATTGAGCTAAAAATGCTTATTTTGCCCAAACTAATAACAATGTTGACATGATGGAGGCACATTATGGAAGTATTAAGCAAAGCGATGACAAAAAAGACGGATCGTCCCGTCAAAGTCGTTCAGTTCGGAGAAGGAAACTTCCTCCGCGCATTCGTAGACTACATGATTGATATCACTAACGAAAAGGGCCTTTTCGACGGTGACATCGTTCTTATAAAGCCCATTGAGTTCGGTACACTTGACAGATTCCACACACAGGACTGCCAGTACACAGTATCTCTTCGTGGTATAGACAATGGTGAAGCAAAGGTTCAGAACCGCATCGTTACTTCCGTTAAGGACGCTGTAGGTGCTTATGAAGAGTATGAAAAATACAATGACCTTGCAAAGATTGATACACTTCGTTTTGTTGTTTCAAACACAACCGAAGCAGGCATTGTATATGATGCAAATGACAAATTCGAGCTTTGCCCGCCCATGACATTCCCCGGCAAGCTTACAAAGTTCCTTTATACAAGATATGAGCACTTCAACGGTGATATGTCTAAGGGCCTCGTTATGCTTCCCGTTGAGCTTATTGACGATAACGGAATGCATCTCAAGGAGTGCGTCCTTAAGCAGTGCGAGAACTGGAAGCTTCCCGAAGCTTTTGTTAAGTGGGTTAAAGAGGCATGCGTTTTCACACAGACTCTTGTTGACCGTATTGTTACAGGTTATCCACGTGATGTGGTTGATGACTTATGGAAGGAATGGGGCTACAAGGATGAGTGCTGCGTAACTGCCGAGCCTTTTGCTCTTTGGGTAATCGAAAGTGACAAGGATATTTCGGACGAATTCCCGCTTCCTAAGGCAGGTCTTCCTGTCATCTTTACAAAAGACCATCACCCTTACAAGCAGAGAAAAGTACGTATTCTTAACGGTGCGCATACTTCTTTTGTACTTGCGGGTTTCCTTTACGGCAATGACATTGTTCTGGAGTGCATGAACAATAAGCTTATCAGAAACTACATCGAAAACACTGTTTACAACGAAATCATTCCTACACTTACCCTTCCGAAGGAAGAGTGCGAAGAGTTCGCAAAGGCTGTGCTTTCACGTTTCGACAATCCTTATGTTAAGCATGCTCTTCTTAGCATTTCCCTCAACTCCGTTTCCAAGTGGAAAGCAAGATGTATGCCCAGCTTCCTTGGTTACATCGAGAAGTTTAAGAAGGTTCCCGAGCATCTTTGCTTCTCAATTGCATCACTTTGCGCATTCTACACAGGTTCAGAAATCCGTGACAAAGCGCTTATCGGACATCGTGACGGAAACGAATATAACATTATGGATGATATGGCTGTCCTTGAGTTCTTTAAGAATGAGTCTTCAAAGGATGCAAAGGAATTTGCCCATGCAGTTCTTTCAAACAAGGCGTTCTGGGATATTGACCTTTCTTCTCTCCCGGGAGTTGAGGATAAGGTTACAGAGTACCTTTCCGAAATCAGAAAGAACGGTATGAAAGCCACTCTTGAAAAGTATTTTGCATAATTTCCGAGGTAACTATGGATTACATGGTCATAAATGACAAGGATAATGTTGCGGTTGCGTTGAACGACCTTGCCAAAGGTGATATCGTTAACTGCGGTGGGAAAAAGGTTACTTTGAACGATGACATTCCGAGAGGACATAAGTTTACATTATGTGCGCTTCGGGAAGGTCAGAACGTTATCAAATACGGCAATCCCATCGGGCACGTCACCATGGATGTAGCAGAAGGGTCACACGTTCACATCCACAATATAAAAACAAATCTCGGTGATCTTCTGGAGTATGAGTACCACCCCGAAAGAAGCCCCGAGGTTATTGAGTGGGAACGTACAAACGCCACATTCCAAGGCTATATGCGTAAGGATGGAAAAGCGGGAGTCAGGAACGAACTTTGGATTATTCCTACTGTCGGATGTGTGAATTCCATAGCAACAAAGCTTGCTGAAATTAACAGGCAAAAGCTTCGCGGCAACGCAGAGGATATTATTGCTTTCCCTCATCCCTACGGCTGCTCGCAGATGGGAGACGATCAGGAGAACTCCAGAAAAGTGCTGGCTGATTTCGTACATCATCCCAATGCAGGTGCGGTGCTTGTTGTCGGACTCGGATGCGAGAACTCCAACATTGACATACTTAAAGGCTATATTGGTGAGTACGATACCGAAAGAGTGCGTTTCCTTCAGTGCCAGGATGTTTCGGATGAACTTGCAGAAGGCTCTAAAATAATAGATGAGCTCATCGCTGTACTTGCGGAGGATAAGCGTACAGCCATTTCAGCCGACAAGCTTATTATCGGCATGAAGTGCGGAGGCTCGGACGGATTGTCCGGAATCACTGCGAATCCTACGGTCGGCCTGTTCTCCGACAAGCTGATTTCAGAAGGCGGCACCACAATACTTACCGAAGTTCCGGAGATGTTTGGTGCAGAAACACTGCTTATGGACCGTTGTGCCACAAAAGAACTGTTTGACAAAACGGTTTTGCTTATAAACGATTTTAAAGAGTACTACAAAAAGAACAATCAAACCATATACGAGAATCCTTCACCGGGAAACAAAAAGGGTGGCATTTCCACACTTGAGGATAAATCACTCGGATGTACGCAAAAGTCAGGTACCGCAAAAGTTACGGGAGTCCTCGGATATGCAGAGAGAGTTGAGAATAAAGGACTGAACCTGCTTTCAGCTCCGGGTAATGACCTCGTTGCTGCAACAAGTCTTGCGGCAAGCGGTGCGCAGATTGTTCTTTTCACGACGGGAAGAGGTACACCTTTTGCTTCACCTGTTCCGACGGTTAAGATTTCCACGAACGATGCTCTGGCAGAGAAGAAAAACAATTGGATTGATTTCAACTGCGGCGTTCTTGTGGATGGAAAAGATAAAAAGGAGCTTGCTGAAGAGCTGTTCTCATATGTTCTTCAGGTGGCTTCCGGAAAAAAGGTTCAACATGAGGAAAAGGGCTATCGTGATATGGCCATTTTCAAAAACGGAGTTACATTGTAAGTATTTTAGAGCAGACCGATATTACGTCTGCCCGGAGATAAAGGAGAGATTATTATGGCAAAAGTAGTAACAATGGGTGAGATTATGCTCAGACTTTCCACACCCAACAACGAGAAATTCATCCAGGCTGATGAGTTCGATGTATGTTATGGCGGCGGAGAAGCAAACGTAGCTGTTTCTCTTGCAAATTACGGACATGATGCAGAGTTCGTTACAAAGGTTCCGAAGAACCCTATCGGTGAGTCTGCAGTAGCAGCACTCCGCAAGATGAATGTCGGCACAAAGAACATCGCAGTCGGCGGTGAGAGACTTGGCATCTACTTCCTTGAAACAGGCGCAGCAATGCGTGCTTCAAACGTAGTTTATGACCGTGCTCATTCTTCCATCTCCGAAGCAGATCCTTCAGATTTCGACTTCGAAAAGATTTTCGAAGGATGCGACTGGTTCCACTTTACAGGTATTACACCTGCCATTTCCGATAAGGCTGCAGCTCTTACCGAGGTTGCACTTAAGGCAGCAAAGAAGGCAGGCGTTAAAGTAAGCTGTGACCTTAACTTCAGAAAGAAACTCTGGTCATCCGAAAAGGCTCAGAAGGTTATGACAAACCTTATGCAGTATGTTGATGTATGCATCGGCAACGAAGAGGATGCTGAAAAGGTTCTCGGCTTCAAGCCCGGCAATACTGATGTTACAAGCGGTTCACTTGAACTTGCAGGATACAAGAGCATTTTTGAACAGATGGTAGAGAAGTTCAATTTTGAATATGTTATTTCTTCACTCCGTGTAAGCCATTCCGCATCCGACAACGGCTGGAGCGCTTGCATCTACTCAAGAGATACAAAGGAGTTCTATCATTCAAGAGAGTACAGAATCTGTCCTATTGTTGACCGTGTAGGCGGCGGCGATTCTTTTGCAGGTGGCGTTATCTGCGGTTTCCTTGATGGCAAGGATTTCAAGAGCGCACTTGAGTTCGGTGTGGCAGCATCTGCTCTTAAGCACACCATCCCCGGCGACTTCAATATGGTTTCCCGTGCAGACGTTGATAACCTTGCAGGCGGCGACGGTTCCGGCCGTGTTCAGAGATAATTTTTATAACGATTCATACCGTGTTTTGATATAATATAAAAAACAGAGTAAGGAAAAGGAGAAATGTATTATGGAATTACGTACAGCAGCATCACCCAAGGACGTTAAGAACTACACAACAGACAGACTTCGTGAGGAATTCCTCATCGACGATCTTTTCAAAGCAGACGAAATCAAGCTTGTTTACAGCCATATCGACAGAATCATTACCGGTTCCGCTGTTCCCGTAAAGAAAAAACTTGTTCTTACAGCAGGCGACGAGCTTCGTGCAGAGTATTTCCTTGAGAGACGTGAGATGGGTGTCATCAATATCGGTGGCGAAGGTGTCATTACCATAGATGGTAAGGAATATGTACTCGGTTACAAAGAGGGCATGTACATCGGTATGGGCTCAAAGGACATTTCTTTCGCATCAAAGAGCGCAAAGAAGCCTGCAAAGTTCTATCTTAACAGTGCACCTGCACACAAGACATATCCTACAGTTCTTATTAAGCCCGAAGGCAAGAAGGAAAAGGGTGTTGTCATTGTTAAGAAGGAAAACAAGGTTGAGTGCGGAAGCCTTCAGGATGCAAACCACAGAACAATCTGCAAATACATTCTTCCCGGCCAGGTTGAGTCATGTCAGCTCGTTATGGGTATGACACACCTTGAGGAAGGTTCCGTTTGGAACACAATGCCCTGCCATACACATGACAGAAGAATGGAAGTTTATCTCTACTTCGAAATGGGTGAGAATGATTGCGTATTCCATTACATGGGCGAGCCTACAGAGACACGTCATATCGTTATGAGAAACGAGCAGGCTGTTATTTCTCCCAGCTGGTCAATTCATTCAGGCTGCGGTACAAGAAACTACACATTCATCTGGGGCATGGTTGGTGAGAATCAGGCATTCGATGACATGGATGCAGTTAAGATGACAGATATCAGATAAATTATTGGGTAGTTATTTTTATAGAACCCCGAATGTGTTAAGCATTTGGGGTTCGTTTCGTATTTGAAAAGAATTCCATGTGGCATGGAAAAATGGATGAGGTAAACCATGGATTCGAAGACATACATTTTTTATGCGGGCGATTCGACAGCGGCACAGAAGACTGCCGCCGCATATCCGGAAACGGGTATCGGACAGATGCTTCCGCTTTTCCTGAAAGAAAATGTTACGGTGCATAACCACGCTGTTAACGGAAGAAGTACAAAAAGTTTTATTGATGAAGGCAGACTTGAACGCATTGATAAGGAAATTCGGGAAGGGGATTATCTGTTTATACAGTTCGGTCACAATGACGAGAAGAAGGAGGATACTTCGAGATATACTTCAGCGTTCGGAAGCTTTAAGGATAACCTTAAAATTTTCATTGAAACTGCGAGAAAGCACAGAGCCGTTCCGGTTCTTCTTACTGCCATTGAAAGAAGACTGTTTGACGAAAGCGGGAAACTTAAAGCTACGCATGGCGAATATATTGAAGCCGTTCTGCAGGTGGCTGAAGAGGAAAAATGTGCTGTAATTGATATGAATAAGCTCACACGGGATAAAATTAGCGAAGTGGGTATTGAGAACAGCAGAGCATTTTTTATGAATTTTGACAAAGGTATTTATGAGAATTATCCGGAGGGGAAGGCAGATAATACACATCTGCGTCCCGAAGGGGCAATATGTTTTGCACAGCTTCTGGCAGCGGAATTAAAAAAGTCCGGCGGTGTTCTTGCCGGACTTGTGGAATGATTTTCAGTGTTTTACGGGATTCATCCATGCCTGTCTGCGGTACTCTGTAGGAGTGCAGCCGTGAGAATCCTTGAATACGCGGTTGAAGGTTGCAAGTGAGTTGTAACCGGACTGCATTGCGACATCGGAAATGGAATTACCGGTGTCAATGAGAAGAAGCTCGGCATTTGCCATACGACGTTTCTGAAGGTAATCATAGTACGTAACGCCGGTGAAATCCTTGAAAAGACGGATGAAATGAGACTTCGAAAAACCGGAAAGCTCTACAACCATATCAAGGGACAGCTCCTCGGCACAGTGCTCGTTAATGTACTTACAAACATTGAAGAATGTATCGATATAGCTTTGCTGGCGAAGATGGCTTTCGGCCGTGCTTTCGGAGTTCTGGCGGAGGCACATACGTCCGGCTTCTACGAAGAAGGAGAGCGTAAGCGCGTGTATACTTGCAGCTGCGAGTATATCATTTGCCTGTTTTTCCATAATGATTTTGTTAAGAAGGGAACGAAGCTTTTTATAGTCGTCGTTCTCTTCGTTTTTTTCGAAGATGGCACAAGGGAAGAAACGGCTGTATGCAGCATCAAAACCGCTTACTTCACGAAGAAGAGCGTGCTCAACCTGGAAAATAAGACGTTTACCTTCCTTGGGAGCGGCAAGAGAGTGAATTTCTCCGCTTGGAATGATTATGATGTCGCCTTCGCTAAGCTTGTGTGTTTTGTTATCCACCGTGACTGTATATGAATTCTGAAGAGGCATAATGATTTCAATGTCGGAATGCCAATGTGTGGGATAACTTTCACTTTCGTCATTAACGTAGATGCGAAAACTGGGATAATCGATATGATGTACTATTTCTTTTGTTCCATGCAGTTCTTCAATCATATGGGGAGCTCCTTTGGAATTTAGGTTTTGCTGCTTCGCAGCTTGTTGCTATAATATAAAAGTGATTGCGTGGCAATCACTTTTATATTATAGCAACATTTGATATATCTTTGCAATGGAATAATAAGAAGAAAATTTTTTCATTTGTTATACTTTTAGTAGGTATGAGAAAAAATCATATTTGGAGGCGCAAAATGAGCGAAGAAAAATACTACAGTGTCAACTTTAACACCGAAAAGTGTGATGAATACAGAGAAATGGCAAAGGAACTTGTTTCCAAGATGACTCTTGCCGAGAAATGCCTTCAGACACTCAACTGGGCTCCCGCAATCGAGAGACTCAATGTCAAGGCTTACAACTGGTGGAATGAGGCTCTTCACGGAGTAGCAAGAGCCGGTGTTGCAACTGTTTTCCCTCAGGCAATCACTCTTGCATGTTCTTTTGATGAGGATCTTGCAGAGAAGGTCGGCGATGCCGTTTCCACAGAGGGCAGAGCTAAATACAACAACCAACAGAAGTACAACGATACAGACATTTATAAGGGACTCACATTCTGGGCTCCCAATATTAATATTTTCCGTGATCCCAGATGGGGCAGAGGCCATGAGACGTTCGGTGAGGACCCGTATCTTACAAGCCGTATGGGCACACGTTATATCGAAGGCATTCAGGGCCGTGACCCTGAGAACCTTAAAGCAGCAGCATGCACAAAGCATTTTGCTGTTCATTCAGGTCCCGAAGACATCCGCCATTCCTTTGATGCAAAGGCATCTGCAAAGGATATGAGCGAAACATATCTCTACGCTTTCCAGAAGTGTATTGAAAATACACAGGTTGAAACAGTTATGGGTGCTTATAACCGTGTAAACGGTGAGCCTGCATGCGGCAGCAAGACTCTTCTTAAGGACATCCTTCGTGATAAGTTCGGTTTCAAGGGTCATGTTACTTCCGACTGCTGGGCTATTCAGGACTTCTTTAAGGGCCATATGGTCTGCGAGACTCCTCTTGAGGCAGTTGCTCTTGCAATGAACAACGGCTGTGACCTTAACTGCGGTAATCTCTTCGAGAACCTTCAGACTGCAGTTGAGCAGGGCCTTGTTTCCGAAGAAAGAGTTGATGAAGCATGCATTAATCTTTTCACAACCCGTTTCAAACTCGGAATCATGGACGGACAGTCCACAAAGTATGACAACCTTACATTTGAGGATGCCGATTCTGCTTCAAACAGAAAGCTGAATCTTGATGCTTCTCTTGCTTCAATGGTTCTCCTCAAGAATGAAAACCATATCCTTCCTCTTAAGAAGGAAAACTTAAGAAATATCGGTGTTGTAGGCCCCAATGCAGACAACAGACGTGCTCTTGTCGGTAACTACGAGGGTACTTCATCCCGTTATGAGACACTTCTTCTCGGACTTCAGGATTACCTTAAGGATGAAGTACGTGTTCTTTATTCCGAGGGTTGCCACCTCTATAAAGAGAAGGTTGAAAACCTTGGCGTTGAAAACGACAGAATGGCTGAAGCAAAGGGCGTTTTTGAATTCTCCGACGTTGTTATCTGCTGCATAGGCCTTGATTCAGGTCTTGAAGGAGAAGAGGGCGATCAGGGTAATGCTTATGCTTCCGGAGATAAGAAAGACCTTGAGCTTCCCGGCCTCCAGAACAAGATTCTTGATGCAGCATATGCTTCAGGAAAGCCTGTTATCGTTGTACTTCTCGCAGGTTCCGCAATCAACATCGAATCCGCAAAGGAAAAGGCTGCTGCAGTTATTTACGCAGGTTACCCCGGCGCAATGGGTGGTACAGCACTTGCAAAGCTTCTGTTCGGTGAGGCAAATTTCTCCGGACATCTTCCTATCACCTTCTATGAGTCAACAGAGGAACTTCCTTCCTTCACCGACTACAACATGACAGGAAGAACATATCGTTACATGAATAAGAAGGCACAGTATCCTTTCGGTTACGGTCTTTCATACTCCGATTTTGAAATTTCCGAGATTGGTATTGATGAGAGCCCCGAAGCAAATGTTGATTACAATGTTAACATCTGTGCTACTGTTAAGAATACAAGCAAGGTTGATGGTGCGGCTGTTCTTCAGGGCTATGTTGCAAGCGGCGTTGAGGGTGCTCCTAAGTATCAGCTTAAGTTCTTCAAGAAAGTATTCCTTAAGTCAGGTGAAGAGAAGGATATCGATATTCAGCTTACACGTGATGCTTTCGAAATCGTCAACGAAAAGGGCGAGTTCTACATCAACAAGGGTGAATATACCGTTTACCTTGGCTTCTCACAGCCTGACGAAGAATCCGTTAAGCTTATGGGTAAGGCTCCTTCAGCTATCAAGGTCAGCTTTGCAGAGTAAGCAGATTTTAAGCAACGGGTTAATAACACAAAACAAATTTTGGGAGGGTTTTACCCTCCCGTTTGTGCTATAATCGAGAATGTTAAGAAAAATTCTGAGAGGAATATGTTATGAGCTTTAAATTTTCCAAAAATCTGAACAGAATCGTTGTTAATGCCGAAGAGTTCCCCGGCATAACAAGAATAGCAAAGGTTGTTGCAACGGACATTGAAAGTGTTTTCGGGGGCAAGGTTAATGTCACCGGAAAGGCTAAAGCAAATGCCGGCGATATCGTAGTTGATATTGACTCAACAGCTTTTGGCGGAAAGTACCAGTGCTACAGAATTTCATCAAAAGACGGAATTATCAGCATTATTGGTGCAGACCTTCTCGGTTGTATATACGGATTGTTCCATGTTTCAGAGCTTATCGGAGTTACTCCTATGGTTTATTTCGGTGATGTTTCTCCGAAGAAGCTTGATGCTCTTGAGACAGAGGACTTTTCATTTGAATCAAAGCAGCCCAGTGTTAAGTACAGAGGCTTTTTCATAAATGATGAATGGCCTTGCTTCGGAACATGGGCAACATCACATTTTAACGGTGTTAATGCAGACTGCTACGAGGTTATTTTCGAGTTTCTCCTTCGTATGAAGGGCAATTTCCTCTGGCCTGCAATGTGGGCTTCATCTTTCCCTTGCGACGGCCCCGGTCAGAAGAACGAAGAACTTGCCACAGAGCTTGGCATTACGGTTTCTTACTCTCATCATGAGCCTTGTCTCAGAGCTTCCGAGGAATGGAAACATGTCAACGGCCCCGACACACCTTATGGCACAGCATGGAACTTCGATAAGAACGAACAGGGACTTTTAAATTACTGGCGTGATGCACTTGTAAGAAGTGGAAAGCAGAACCATCTTGTCACAATAGGAATGCGTGGCGAGTATGATTCAATAATGCTTGAAAACGCCACACTTGAAGAAAATATTAATGCTTTGAAGCGCATTATTGTTGCGCAGAAGAAGCTCATAAAAGAAGTAGGGGTTACACTTCCTCAGACTCTTGCCATCTACAAAGAGGTTGAGCAGTACTTCTACGGTGATAAAACAACACCCGGTCTTATGGGCTGGGAAGAGCTCGATGATGTTATATTAATGCTTTGTGAGGACAATCATGGCCATATGAGAGGTCTTCCCACAAAGAAAATGCGTAATCACAAGGGCGGATACGGTATGTACTTCCACCTTGACTACCACGGTGGTCCGGTTTCCTATGAATGGGTCAACTCGACATCTCTTTACCAGGTATGGGAAGAAATGACCGAAGCCTATGACTTTGGCGTTCAGGATCTTTGGGTTGTTAATGTCGGTGACATTAAGTTTAATGAAATTCCGCTTTATTACTTCCTTCAGATTGCATATGATTATGACAGATGGGGCGCAGGAAATCTGAACAGTGCGAGAGAATTCACTGATAAATTTGTCAGAGAGAATTTCACCGGTGAGTCAGAAGAACAGCTTGCTAAGCTCAGTGCTCTCATCGATGATGCATATCAGCTTAATTCGCAAAGACGTCCTGAAACAGTTCATTCCGGTGTTTACAGTGTTTGCAAGAACCTTGAAAACGACAAACTCACCAATACCGTTGAAGAGCTTGCTGCACGTGCGGTTGCCATTAATGAGAATATGCTTATGGAAAACCGTGATGCTTATTACAGCATGATTTTCTACCCGGTGCTTGTATCTGCAAATCTTTACCTCATGTGGCTTTACACAGACAAGAACCATCTGTATGCAAATCAGGGCAAACGTGAGGCAGAGAAGTATGCACTCGATGCAAAGCGCTGTATGTTGAAGGATAAGATTTTTGCGGACGAATTTGATAAGTTTAAGGGCGGAAAGTGGCATGGAATGCAGCTTGAGGCGCACATTGGCTTTACAACCTGGAATGACTTCGATATGCGTATGCCTGTACTCTATGACTTTACTCCTGTTGAGAAGCCTTTACTTAAGCTTTCAAAGGCAGACAGTGAGCGTGTATATGTAAGAGTATATGGTCGCCCGATGCGTATGATTCTTGATAAGCCTGATTCTTTCATTGAAGTTTCCAACTGCGGTGGAGGTGAGATCGAATACTCTATCGGTGAGATTTACGAAGGTAAGGCAGAAGAAACAGATATTTTCAGAGTAACCGCAAAGCTTGTTGATGGTAAGAATCACGTTTATCCTGTACGTGGAAAAGACGGAACGCTCGTTGAAATCGAAACAGTTGGCTTTGAGGCGGATTTTAAGGCTGCAAGCCGCTATGAGTTCGGTGACATCAGAAGCTTTGCAGAAGAAAATTGTGTCATCCTTACTCCTTCCGACGTCACCTCAAAGAAGGATGTTGGTAAAGAAAGCTTTACGGTTCTTAAGGGTTATGGCAAATACGAGGAGGGCATTAAGGTTCTCAATCGTATTGATGACTATGAAGAGAACGAGGATGCACCTTCCGTTACATGGGAGTTTGAGTCTCCTTACGAGGGAGAGCTTGATGTTGAAATCATTACGGCGCCTACCAATCCTTTAAAATATGGCGGAGCTCTTAACCTTAAAGTAAGCGTAAACAGCTCTGAAGGAAGAACGGTTAATCTTGTTCCGAATGATTTTATGGCCGGTGAGAACTCGGATCCCCGTTGGTGCAGGGATGTTATCAATCAGGAAAGACGTACCGCATTAAAAGCAGATATTAAAAACGGCAGGAATACACTTACGCTTACAGCAGTTGAAGCAGGCGTAATTATTGAAAGGATATTGATTCATGGAAAGAAAAACACCAACTGATGCAGTGGCAAAGGGCCAGTTTTTCTACATCATAAGAAATAAAGATATTTTCGGCTTACACCAGGCAAACGGCCTTAATGTCCAGTATCTTTACCAGGACGGAAGAATTGTTACTTCCGCAAGACTTGTCGGAAACGTTGAAGATAAGGAAATGCTCAAACTTCTTGAGACCGCTGACGGCTTCAGAAAGCTTGTAAAAGGCGTTGGTGTTACATGCGAGCTTGCGCCGGACAGTGAAGTTAAGGCTGATAAGACTCTCTGCTGCATACAGTTTTACGGTAATAAGGATGCATACGGTTCAGGAACGACTATTTCAAAGGAAATCCCTTTAACAGGAGCAGAAGAGTACATTGCACTTTCTGAAGTTAATTGGTCAGGTGATGACAGAGTACTTGGTCAGATCAGATTTGAATTTGCTGAGCCCAATGTTTCCGCATGTGTTTCTGTCAAATTATATCTTAACCCAGGTTTTACAGCTCCTGAGGTAATTCCTGACAGAACAGTTGACATTACTTCTGACAGATATATAGCCATGATTGCCCGTTCCGTTATGCACCTTGGCAACCTTGAACGTATCAAAAAGGCCATTGACGATGCAAAAGCCGGAAAAGAAGTTTCCTTTGCATGCATCGGCGGCTCCATTACCCAGGGCGCAGGGGCTATCCCCATCAACAATAAGTGCTATGCATACCTTGCCTACGAAGGCTTCTGTAATATATGCGGCGTAAAGCCTTTTACAAATGTTAGGTATGTTAAGGCCGGTGTCGGCGGCACTCCTTCACAGCTCGGAATGCTTCGCTATGAGCGTGACGTTCTTGTTGACGGAACTAACGAGCCCGATATAGTCGTTGTTGAGTTTGCTGTAAATGATGCGGACGATGAAACACGTGGTGTATGCTATGAGTCTCTCGTTAAGAAAATCATGAACGGTAAGAAAAAGCCGGCTGTTATCCTTGATTTTGCGGTATTTGCAGATGATTTCAACCTTCAGGAGCGTTTAAGCCCTGTCGGATACAGATACGATCTTCCTATGGTCAGCACAAAGAATGCAGTGCTTCCTGAGTTTAACAATCCCGACAAGGCTGCATCTGTTGTCCAGCGTAACGAATATTTCTACGATCAGTTCCATCCCACAAATCTCGGCCACAGAATTATGGCTGACGGCATCATAGAAATTTTCAAGGCTGCCGCTGAAGGAAAGAGCGGAAACGGAAGTGCTATAGGTGATGGCTTCGAAGACGTTTTCCTTGTAGACAGAAAGTATACTTACGATGACATCATCATTACGGAAGGAAGCTTTGACAAGAAGGATGAAGCTCTTCAGGCTGTAGAGATGAACTACGACGTCGTACAGACAAAGGAATTCCCCTATAACTACCATCACATAGAGGGCACAGAGCCTTTAACAATTGAGGCGGAGTGTAGGAAGCTCCTTGTGATTTTTAAGGATTCGGCTTCTCCTGAAGACGGTGTTGCAGAGGTTTACGCCGACGGTAAGCTCATTAAGTCTATGGATCCTCACATAGTCGGATGGGTTCATTGCCACGCAACGATTATTGTTGATGAAAAGACAAGTTCGAAGCATAAGGTTTCTGTTTCAATGAAGAAGGGTGACGAAAACAAAAAGTTCACCGTGCTTGGCTTCGGCATAGTAAGATAAAAACAACACGATATTAAGAAAAAATAACATATATAAACTTTCTGAAAATATCCTGTTAAGAAACAATAGTCAGACAATTTGCGATAATGATAGTAAATAATGTAACAAAAATCATTTTGAAAGTGACTATTTACTTCAAATGCGTTTTCACATCTGCTCTCGAATACAATATGTTGTTGAATGGTTGGTTTCAGATTAATCTACATGCGTAGAATAAAGCCACATTCCAAATCCGGAATGTGGCTTTTTTAGTTTGCGCGCCATGGGCGCGCTCTAACGGGTGCAAGTCCCGAACACGCCCAGATAGTGGGAAGTGTATAGCTGAACAGCAAGGGTGTCTATCGTGAGGTGGAATCTGAAGGAAGCTGTAAGCAAATCTCTG
>JAZQQJ010000068.1:0-25489 GCA_045629005.1 Lachnospiraceae bacterium | reverse complement strand
GTTTCTTCGGCAGAAATCAAGAAGCAAAGGCGCATCACTTTCAATGAGCGTCTGCATATACAAGTGTTCGGTTTCGTATACGAAATTCATTAATCCTCTACGCCTCTGATATGTGAGTTCGGAAGGTTTGTTCTGACAATGCTTAAGAACTTCAAAAGGTCAATGTCGGTAAAAGGTGTGAATGAAGCTGTGTTATCGTATCTGAATATGGTGTCTTCGGATTCCTTGTAATTCTGAATGAAGTATTGGGAAGGACCTGCAATCCATTCGCCGATAGCGTAAAAATCAGATTTTTCGTGGAGTTCGCGAACGGCTGTTGTACGGAATTCGTAAGGAATGTCGGAGCCCTTTAATATGCTTATGCTTTCGTTGATGCGGCCAATGTCGAAGTGTTCAGGGTCAAGGCCTACCGTAAGCGCGTATTTGTCAGGGGAATTTTTAATGTCCATGGCAATCATGTTAACGAGCTTTTCATTGATGAGCTCCTTGACAACTTTAGGCTGATAGCCGTTTGTATCAAGCTTTACAAGAAAACCGAGATCTGCAATTTTGCGGAGAAATTCCTTAAGGTCGGGGCGTAATGTCGGCTCGCCGCCTGTTATGCATACGCCTTCGAGCTTGTTTTTTCTGGAACTGAGAAATTCAAAGAAGTATTCTTCCGGAATAAGCGGAGTGATGTCCGGCTGAAGCACAAGACCGCCGTTATGGCAAAACGGGCATCTGAAATTGCAACCGCCTGTGAAAACAGTACAGGCGATGTGTCCCGGGTAATCAAGCAATGTGAGTTTTGAAAGACCGCGAATTTCCATAATTTTTTCCTTTCGCCGCTAACGTGCACAGTAACATTCTAGTTAACAATTTGTATCAACCACCCCATGCAAACCTTACATATCTCGCTTACTTTTCCGTTTTTATGTAAGGCTTCCAATAGCATGACTGTTAAAAAACAAATTTCCGTGCTTTTACTAGTGTGACTTGCTTTATTCTGACTGGTAAAAATATATTTTTCTGAATCTTACCAGTGCGCCATCCGCTATTTTGACTGGTAAAAGAGTAGATTCAGTGTTTTTACCAGTCACATTTGATATATTCCGACTGGTAAAAGATAGGATTCAGTGTTTTTACCGGTCACACTTGCTATATTCTGACTGGTAAAAAATAAGGTTTCGAGGTTTTATCAGTATTTGAAATAATATTATATCAGATATGAATGTAATGTGGTAGAATAAACGGTAATGGTAATAGATATTTAAGGAATTTTGGAGGTCTATATGGATTTATTATCTTATTTGCATGCCGGAGTTACGCCTCACCAGGTTGTTAAGACATCAGCGGAATTATTGGAAGAAGAGGGTTTTCAGGAACTTAAGCTCGACAAGCCCTTTGCTGTTGAGCGTGGCGGACGCTACTATGTCAATGCATTTTCAACAACGCTTATAGCATTTACAATAGGTGAGCGTGCCGATGATGAGACATTGTCTTTTCATGTTGCTGCCGCACATACCGATCACCCTTGCCTTCACCTTAAGCCAAAAGCAGAGCTTAAGGCTTCCAATTACATGAAAATAGATACGGAGGTTTATGGCGGCCCTATTAATAATACATGGCTTGACAGACCTCTTTCAATTGCCGGTATAGTGGCACTTAAAGGACATGACAGCTATTTCCCTGAAATCCGCTATGTAGATTTCAAACGTCCCGTTGCATATGTCCCGAACCTTGCAATTCATATGAACCGTGAGTTGAACAAGGGCATTGAACTGAAGCCTCAGACGGATCTCATCCCGATACTCGGACCTATGAAGGAGGGGCAGGACAAGGAAGCTTTCTTTATTGAAGCACTTGCAAAGGAGCTTGATGTTGATTCGGCATACATCCTTGATTTTGATTTATATGTATATTGTTGTGACAAGCCTGAAATAATAGGACTTAACAATGATATGATTTCTTCACCGCGTCTTGATAACCTCACATCCTGCTATGCTCTTCTTGAGGGCATTACATCCTGCACAAGGGCTGACGGCATCAACGTTGCATGCCTTTTCGATCATGAGGAAATCGGCAGCGGAACAAAGCAGGGAGCGGATTCCTCCATGCTTGAGAACATTCTTAAAAAGATTTATGTGGGTCTTGGTTTCAGCACAGATTTCCTTACAGATGCGGTATACAGAAGCTTCCTGTTCTCAGTGGATGTAGCTCATGCGACGCATCCTTCACATGCTGAAAAGTATGATCCTTTGAACAATGCGCCTATGAATTCAGGCGTGATGATAAAGATTAATTCCAATCAGAGATACACCTTCGACACGTCGGCTGTTGCAACAGCGGTTTCACTTTGCGAAGCATGCGGCGCGCAGTACACAAAGTACGCAAATCATTCCGATGTTGCCGGCGGAAGGACTCTCGGACCTATGATTTCGTCACATCTTCCGATGCGCACCGTTGATATCGGAGTTCCGATTCTTGCAATGCACTCGGCTCGCGAAATCATGGGACTTGATGATGAAGAGCAGCTCATTAAGCTTATGAAAGAGTTTTTCAAATAAAAAAACAAAGAAAAATGGACGCCTATCAGCCCGCGGCTTAAGCCGACGCTTTCAAGGTGTCCTTTTTCTTATAAAAGTCCCTCCCACGCCCTATAAAGGGTGCGCTTCTCTCTCTGGAAAATACCTTCTCCGTATCAACCTCGTGTATAGTACCTCAATATGTCAATTTTGTCAATAAACTTGTGCCTTTGAGAGATAATTTTGTGCAAATTGCACAAAAACCAATTCTTAAAATTGTATAAACCGACCAAGTACTTGTGCTGTTATTTCGCATGTCACACTATATGTGGACGTAAAAAAGCGGGAAGAACGCTGAAATTACGTGTGACACCAGGAAACGCGGGAGTCTGTGCGGGCTCCGGGACCGTAATTGTCATGCTCTTCGAAGAAAGTGGTGCTGTGCGATTCTTCTTTTCCCCAGTCGAACCAGCCTTCGGGTTTAATGTGGGCACCAAGCTCACAATTTTTTATGCTTACTTTTGCGTATATTCTCCATGGTCTTCCAAGATAAACCGAATGATCGGGACAGTCCGAAGTAAATCTGCAATTCTTAAATACGTACCCGGTTTGTCTTTCCTGTGGTGTTGAGGCTGCGGTTACATATCCCTGCACTGCACTATCTGCAATGCCTTCACGGCGCAGCGACTTTATTTCACAGTTATCAAAGTAAGCGGTTGCACCTCCGAATATGAAGTCCACATCCCCTTCTATATAGCAGTTTTTGTAATGATGAGTCTGATTTTTGCGAGGAGCGTTTTCTTTAGGTCCGCGGAAACCGCCCGGCTCAATAACGCTTGGCGGAAGCGGCGCGGTGAAGAGAGTGTCCTGACGTCCGAGAAACCGGCAGTTTTCAATGTTTGTATTGTCGCCGTCCATATATAAGGCAACTGCCTGACCGACCTTTGCACCATATCCGGCGGTATTTGCTACGGTTAAGTTCTTCATTGTAAAATTGTCACCGTCCACAAACATTGTGTAAGACCTGAAAGTGCCGCGTTTCCTGTCTTCCTCGGGTATGATATACAGAGCATAATCGTCGTACTCGATAATTGTGTTCTGCGGGTCCTCCCCAATCAGCGTTATATTATCCCCAATCAGTTCGACTTTTTCGTGATATACACCTTCATCGAGTGTGATTTCAACGGGTTCCCCTTCGGAACGTGAATTTATGAGCGCTGCAGCCTCTTTAAAGGTCTGTACGGCACCTTTTTTTGTTTTCGAGATGACAATATTCATAAAACGAATCTCCTTGAACGTGAAATGATGTATGTGGACATCGTCTGTGCCTAATGCCTGAGTTTTTTTAGACAAGATGCTTCGAAAATCAAAATCTGTATTTAAACTTTGCCGCGAATTAGGCATAAACAGCTGAAAATGCCCGTTTGTACCTAACGCTGGCGAAATTTTAGGCATAAACAGCTTAAAATGCCCGTTTGTACCTAATGCAGGCGAGATTTTAGGTATAAACAGCTGAAAATTCCCGTTTGTACCTAATGCAGGCGAGATTTTAGGTATAAACAGCTGAAAATGCCCGTTTGTACCTAATGCAGGCGAGATTTTAGGCATAAACAATCCAAAATGCCGATTTATACCTAATGTCAGCGGAATTTTAGGCGTAATTGTCCGAAAACATCAGGCTGTACCTAATAATCATCATATGAAAGAGTGTAGCATATTAACAAAAGAATAAATAGTCATAAAAACAGTAAATATGCGGTGTTCATACATCATAAAGTGTAAAAATCGGCTCATTTAGCCTGTTTTGCACTGTAATAATTCTAAAAATAGGCTTAAATGCTTATGAAATGAGTATTTATCGAATTGACATTGACAATCTTTTGGCTATAATATGACTCGGTAATATTTCGGGTTTACATACCGCCTTAAAATAAGTCGGTAATTTATTTAAAATTTCATAAGGAGGACATGTATATGTCAACAAAAGCTTTTTACAAGCCGGAAGAAATTGGCGCCGGTAAGGTTGGTTTTTCTAAGACACGTTCAATCATTGAAGCTGCTTTCTACGGCAACAACGTTGTTAAGGTAAACACACTCAAGGAAGCCTACAACTTAGCAAAGAATTCACCCGGAACCATCGTTACGGATATGCCCGTTAAGGATGGCGACACATTTGGTCTTGAGAAGGACGCAAAGGTTCTTCTTTTCAACGATGGCGCTGTTACAGGCCGTTACGCTGTAGCTCGTCGTATCAAGGGTGAGCCCGGCGTTGATGATACAAAGCTTGACAAGGTTGTTATGGACGCTGTTTATGAGACACGTTGGAAGACAATGTATCATGCAGAGTGCTTCATCGGTCTTGATCCTGAATTCATGGTTAAGGCACACCTCCTTATTCCTGAAGGAGAAGAGAACCTTCTCTATAACTGGATGCTTAACTTCCAGTACATGAGTGATGCATATGTTAAGATGTACAAGGATTCCAAGCCCGTTGGTGACGGCAAGGAGCCTGATATCTATATCTTCTCAGATCCTCAGTGGGAGCCCCATGAGGCACCTGACGTTGATTACAGCTGCTTAAGCGACCCTCGCACACTTTGCTACTTCGATACAAACCAGAATTGCGCAGCAATCCTTGGTATGAAGTACTTTGGTGAGCACAAGAAGGGCACACTTACAATCGCATGGGCAATCGCTAACAGAAACGGTTACGCATCATGCCACGGCGGTCAGAAGGAATACTCCCTTAAGGGCGGTAAGAAGTTCGTTGCTTCCGTATACGGCCTTTCAGGATCAGGTAAGTCCACACTTACACATGCAAAGCATGGCGGCAAGTACGATAAGTTCGGCGGTATCAAGGTTCTTCATGATGACGCTTTCATCATCAACTCCGATACATGTGCATCTATCGCTCTTGTGCCTACATATTTCGATAAGACAGCAGACTATCCTACAGGATGTCCTGATAATGAATACCTCATCACAGTTCAGAACTGCTCTGCAACTCTTGATGAGAACGGCAAGATTCAGCTTGTTACAGAAGATATCAGAAACGGTAACGGACGTGCCATCAAGTCAAAGCTTTGGAGCCCTAACCGTGTAGATAAGATTGACAGCCCTGTTAATGCAATCTTCTGGATCATGAAGGATCCTACAATTCCGCCTATTGTTAAGCTTAAGGGTGCTCCTCTTGCAGCTGTTATGGGCGCTACACTTGCTACAAAGACATCTTCTGCAGAGCGTGTTAAGGCCGGCACAGATATGAACGCTATCCGTATCGTTCCTTACGCAAATCCTTTCAGAACATATCCTCTTGTTAACGACTATGAGAAGTTCAGAAAGCTCGTTGCAGAGAAGAAAGTTGACTGCTACATCGTTAACACAGGCGACTTCATGGGCAAGAAGGTTAAGAAGGAAGACACTCTCGGCATCCTTGAGACAATCGTTGAAGGTAAGGCTAAATTCGAGAAGTGGGGCGACTTCGAAGACATCGAAATCATGAACGACTGGTCCGGCAAGACAGGTGACTTCACACCTAACCTTGCTGATGCAGCTTATGTAAAGGCTCTTAAGGACGCTATGGAAACAAGAGTTAAGGCTGTTGAAGACTTCGCTACTAAGAAGGAAGGCTATGACAAGCTTCCTGACGAGGCTCTTGCAGCTCTTAAGAAGGTTACAAAGGCTCTTGCAGCTCCTAAGAAGGCAGCAGCTCCCAAGAAGGCAGCAGCTCCCAAGAAGGCAGCAGCTCCCGCTAAGAAAGCACCTGCTAAGAAGACAACAAAGAAGTAAAAAAACAGGCCGGAGGTTTAAAGCCTCCGGCTTTATTGCGTAAAAAAGGCGTACACCTCGTGGGTACGCCTTATTTTTAATGGTTTAGCAGATTTCCGAACCTGAAGGAAGATCTTTCTCGGGTGTCATAAGAGCAAGTGTTCCGTCAGGACCTTCTGCACAGAGAAGCATTCCTTCGGAAAGGACACCGGCGAGAGTGGCGGGCTTAAGGTTTACAAAAACCATTACCTTTTTGCCGACCATTTCTTCTGCACTGTAGTGAAGCTTAATGCCGGAAACAATCTGTTTAACTTCGGAACCGATCTTTACCTGTGAACAGAGAAGCTTCTTTGACTTCGGAACTTCTTCGCATTTGATAATTTCGCCAACTGCGAACTGCATTTTGCCAAAATCATCGAAAGTGATTTCAGGCTTCATTTCAAGCTTGATTTCCTCTGCGGGAGCGGCATCTTTTGTTTCGCCATCTACAGGGAGACCGTTCTCCTTTGCATAAGCCTCAGCCTGCTTCTTGCGGATTTCTTCACCCTTTTCAAGAATTTCGTTTACATCGAGACGTGCGAAGAGAATTTCAGGTGTTTCCGTAACCTTTGTGCCACTCGGAACGCCACCGAACTCCTTAAGATGATCGAAATCTCTTTCTTTTACGTTTAACTGCTTGAAAATCTTTTCAGCAGTTTCGGGCATGAACGGACGAAGAAGGTTTGTTGCAATGGAGATGGACTCGATGAGATTGTAAAGAACAGTCTGAAGTCTGCCCTGCTTCTCGGGATCCTTTGCAAGAGCCCAAGGCATTGTCTCATCGATGTATTTATTGCAACGCTTGTAGACGTTGAATACTTCGCTTATTGCATCTGCAACGTGAAGGTCATCCATCTTTGCGAATACTTTGTCAACAGCACTTGTAACAACTTCCTTAAGATCCTCGTCAAGAGGCTCTGTAACCATGGAATTGATTACTTCGCCTCCAAAGTACTTGTTTGTCATGGAGATTGTACGATTTACAAGGTTTCCAAGTGTGTTTGCAAGCTCGGAATTGGTACGCTCCGTAAGAAGCTCCCAAGTGATGATACCATCGTTTTCAAAAGGCATTTCGTGAAGAACGAAGTAGCGGACTGCATCTACACCGAATACATCACAGAGGTCCTCTGCATAGAGCACGTTTCCTCTGGATTTGCTCATCTTTTCGCCGCCCTTTAACAGCCAGGGGTGACCGAACACCTGCTTCGGAAGAGGAAGGTCAAGAGCCATAAGGAAAATAGGCCAGTAAATCGTATGGAAACGGATGATATCCTTACCGATAAGATGAAGGCCTGCCGGCCACATTGTGTTGAAGCGGTCTGAATTGTTGCCGTCGCAGTCGTAGCCTATACCGGTAATATAGTTTGAAAGCGCATCGAGCCATACATATACAACGTGTTTGTCGTCGAAATCTACGGGGATGCCCCACTTAAATGTTGTTCTGGAAACACAGAGATCCTGAAGACCCGGAAGAAGGAAGTTGTTCATCATCTCGTTCTTTCTGGAAACGGGCTGAATGAACTCAGGATGCTCGTTAATATAATCAATAAGCTTTGGAGCGTACTTGCTCATCCTAAAGAAGTAAGCCTCTTCCTTTGCGGGAATTACTTCACGTCCGCAGTCGGGGCACTTGCCGTCAACAAGCTGTGAAGAAGTCCAGAAGGATTCACAGGGCTTACAGTACAGACCTTCGTAATATCCTTTGTAGATATCACCCTGCTCATAGAATTTCTTGAAAATCTTCTTAATCTGAGCTTCGTGGTCTGCGTCGGTTGTTCTGATGAATTTGTCGTAAGAACAGTTTACGCGGTCCCAGATGCGCTTAATGTCGCCTGCAACCTTGTTAACGTATTCCTTCGGGGAAATTCCTTTTGCTTTTGCTGCGTCTTCGATTTTCATACCATGCTCGTCGGTACCCGTCTGGAAGAATACGTCGTAGCCTCTGAGGCGTTTGTAACGAGCGATGGAGTCCGCAAGTATTGCTTCGTAGGTGTTACCGATGTGAGGCGTGGCCGAAGTGTATGCAATTGCAGTTGTAATGTAGTACTTCGGTTTGCTCATTTTAGTCACCATCCTTATAGTTTCTGATATTTAATGTATAAAACAACAAAAAATATTCAATGGATTATAAACCAAAAGCGCCGTTTTTTCAAGCAATATCGCAGACACTTTACAATGTTACGAAAATTTGCTAAACTTCTTGTATGCGTATATGGTGCATGGAGGGTTTTATGGTTACTATTAAGGACATTGCAGAACGGTTAAATATCGCGGTTAGTACCGTTTCAAAGGGGTTGAACGGAGCTGAGGACATTTCGGAAGAAACAAGGCAGCTTGTTCTGGATACAGCCGTTGAGATGGGCTACTCTCTTAAGAAAATCAAACGCACGGCTACGACAAAGGTATGTATTTTTGTCGACAGCAGAAACATGGACTATGAGAATGTCGATCAGTTCGGTTATGACATAGTAAATGGGTTTAAAAAGGCTGCAATAAGCAGAAACTGGGAAGTACAGATTGAACCCTCGCAGCTGAACTTCAGATCACTCGAGAAATATGACAGCTATATGCTGAAGAACGGATATGCGGGAGCGTTCTTACTTGGTTTTACACTTCATGATGACTGGATCCGTCAGCTTGAAAAGACAACGGTACCGACAGTACTTCTGGATAACTTTATTCCGGACAATGAACATGTAGGATATGTCGGAACAGATTCAAAAGAAGGCATTTCACAGGCAGTTGCGCATCTTGTGCAACAGGGTCATGAAAAAATAGCATTTTTAAACGGTTCAAAGAACTCCATGGTTTCTGAGGAACGTAACCAGGCATTCCTTCTGGCAATGGAAGAAAACGGCATTGATGTCGACGAAAAACTCGTAGCATATGGCTATTATGTTCCCGACTGTGCCAAAACCTATGTAAGCGGCTTTGTTGAGAATGGTGCGACGGCAATTATGTGCGCTTCAGACCTTATCGCAAGTGGAGTTCTAAATGAGCTTAACCGCCTTGGGAAACTCGTTCCTGACGATGTTGCAGTTACAGGCTTCGATGACCTTCCTATTGCTGCTCAGCTTACACCTGCACTTACAACAATACGCCAGGACAGAAGCAATCTTGGAAAGAGCGCAGCATTAATGCTTGACGGACTCATTCGCAACGTATCAATGTCAAAGCTTTTGCTTAGGCCCAAGCTTGTTATAAGAGAATCAACGGACAAAGAATAAGAGGTACGTGAAAATCACGCACCTCTTTTTTGTCCACCGGGGACGGGGTGTGGTGGACATTTTCTCCATACCTTCTGACCAAACTGTGAAAAAATTGTGAATTGTTAGCACTCGCTCTTGACGAGTGCTAACAATGGTGGTATAACGTAGTCAGATCGAAAGAGAAAAGCAAATCGATCAAATAAGAACCCCAACAAAACAACACAAATAACAAACTAACATACAACTCACAGGAGGTAGACATTATGTTTATGACAAATCTTGTTCCCAATAACTTTTTTGATGATTTCTTTGGTAATGGCGGTTTCCTTGATTCAATCGACAAAATGGAAAAGCCCTTTGGTGTTATGAAGACAGACATTAAAGAAACAGACGAAGGCTATCAGCTTGCCATCGATCTTCCCGGCTATGAACTCGAGAATATCAAAGGCGAAGTAAAGGACGGTTATCTTACCGTTACAGCTGAATGCAATTCCGAAAAGGAAGACAAAAAGAAAGATTTTATCCGCAGAGAGCGTTATTTAGGCTCCTGCAGCAGAAGCTTCTATGTCGGTGAAGCAGTTACTCAGGCCGACATTAAGGCTAAATTCAAAAATGGTGTTCTCACGGTAGATGTTCCCAAGAAAGAAAAAGAGAAGCTTCCTGAAGAAAGCTTCATCACCATTGAAGGTTAATCTTATTTAAGCTTGTTCCCTAATCTGTGTGAAGGAAATGAACCTCCACACACAGACGAGTTTCTCCCCCATACCCCTTTGCAAAAGCCGCACTCACATGAGTGCGGCTTGTTTAATGGAAAAAGGACCTGAAGAAAATTCTTCAGGCCCTTTTTCATCTATGCATTAAACCCCCTGTTGTAGTCTCTTGGGTCAACGTATGTTTCATTGAGATATCCTTTGCCGTAAGTAAGTCCTGCGTAAAGGCTCTGTGTGTTTTTCATCATCGGACCGCTTTGGTCATCCTTTGAAATGTGCTCGAATGCATCGCGGAGCTTTAAAATTACTTCATCGACGATATCAAGTGCTTCAACGTGATTTCCCGCTGCGGCATATGATATGCGACGGTTCATATATGCGTAAAGGCTTGCAAGATTACCGGAAAGCGGAATGTTGAAGTCCAGACAGCGGATAAGTTCGTTAAGAAACTTTGCTGCGTGATTCAAATCACTTCTGAAGTCTTCGAAATCCTCGCGTTCAAAGGCTTTTCTTGCATTTTTTGTGTCTGTGAGTATTACATCATAAAGAATTACAATCAGTTCACAGGCGTTTGCCTCTGTTGTTCTTAATGTAAAGGATTTTATTTCATCCCTGGTCATGTGCTACCTCCGATTGCTTTATTCCGAACGATTATGACTGTAAAAGATTCAGAACGTTCTGAGGTCTTTCATTAGCCTGTGAAAGCATAGCGGTTGCGGCCTGTACAAGAACCTGAAGCTGTGAATATTCAGCCATTTCCGCAGCCATATCGGTATCTTCAATACGTGAAAGAGCTTCGGTAAGGTTTTCTGCGGAAGTATCAAGGCTGTTGATGGCATGGTCAAGTCTGTTCTGATATGCACCAAGCTTTGCACGTACAGCAGAAACTGTGTTTACTGCGTTATCGAATATGGTAATGGCTTCCGAAGCGCCGCTCTGAGTGGAAATGTCTGCATCTGTAAGTTCAAGAGAGATTGTATCGACTCTGGGAATGCGGACTTCCATTGTCTGACCTTCGTTTGCACCAATCTGAAGAGTCATCGGACCTGCTTTAAGAACTGTAACCGTTACGTCTCCGGGAGCAGCGCCCTCGGCTACGTTAAATTTCATTTCAAAACCATCGCGGTCTCTTACTGTAACGTAATCGCCGTCAACGCTTACTGTTGCGGTTTTCTTGAAGCCGGACTCGTCATAAGGAGCGGGGGCATCGTCGCCAAAGTAAAGTGTAACGCTTGTATCTGTTCCTGAAGAGCGTGTGCCTGTGCCGGGAATACCAAGCATCTGTGCAAGCTCGGAGTTGGAGCATGCAAGTTCAATCTTTGCGTCTCTACCGAAATCTTTTGTCTGAAGTGTAAGATATGCTTCCGTAGGAGTTGCTGCAGCTGTTGCGGCATCTACTGTTGTATAGCCTGTCTCGGAGTCGGGATCGGGATCGTTGGAAGTGAGTGAAACAGTAATCTGGCTTCCGCAGCCTGTGCTGATTTTGGTAATAATATCGTTAAGTGTATCGCCTGCGCTGATGGAGATGGCTTCGTCGTTAATGAAAATCGTGCCGTCTGCAGGAGCTGTAGAAGCAGTAAGGTTTGTACGAAGAATTGCCTGTGAAGGGTCGTTACCGATGTTCATTGAGTAACTCTTAACATCTACAGTATCGGAAAGAGATACAAGTGTAACGCTCGAATCGTCGGAATAAGAACGTCTGTCAACGGTTCCGTTCAGGAGCTTCTTTGTATTGAACTCAGTTGTTGTGGAAATACGATTGATTTCTTCCTTAAGCTGGATTACTTCATCCTGAAGAGTCGCACGGTCGTCATCTGTACATGTTCCGTTAGCAGCCTGAACAGAAAGCTCACGCATTCTCTGAAGCATTTCTTCTACTTCGATGAGTGCACCTTCTGCAGTCTGGATTACGGAAATACCGTCAGAAGCATTTCTTGAAGCCTGGTTAAGGCCCGCAATCTGTGTCTTCATTTTTTCTGAAATTGCAAGTCCTGCTGCGTCGTCTGCCGCACAGTTAATGCGATAGCCGGATGAAAGTCTCTGAAGGCTCTTCGAGAGAGCGTTGTCGTTTCCATTTAAGATGTTGTTAATCTTAAGGGCTGAAATATTATGATTTATTCTCATTTGTACCTCCTTAATCTATAAGACAAGTTACTCTGAATCTGCCTGTCTTACGTGAGTGACAAATACTTTTGCTATTCTGTAAAGCTCATTGGGACTACCGTTTCCCGAGCCTTCGGGAACATTTTCGTAAAGTCCGTCGGTCTTGTAGGTGTACCTGTCGGCAGGTACTTCCTCAGCACCGTAGTAAATGCTGCCTATACGGATGCCGTTCTGAGCAAGAGCTGCAAAAAGATTCAGCTGTCTGCTTGAAAGCTCGTTGAGACCGTCTTTGGAATCACCGGAAATGAAGCATTTCATCTTGTTGTCTTCAATGGAAGCCTCTGCACGGATTGTACCGAGCGTTTCGGTAGGAACCGATACAAGGACTTTTGAAGTGGCGTTTTCCTCATTGTTCATAATGGTGACGTTCATGTTGACGATTTCGTCGCCGGTATCAATGGGAATGCTGTAGAATTCACGTTTACTGAGACGATTCAGGAAACGGAAGCCTACGTCCATCTTCTTGAGTGCTTTGACGTCAAGTCTCGACATATCAGGTGAACGCTGAAGCTTTGATTTAATGCTCTTTGCGTCATCGGAAAGCTGTTTGTATGCGGCCTGAAGCTCCTCGGCACTTCCCATGCTTTCGATGAAGTCGGGAAGAATGCCTTCCTCGCCGGTTGCCATTGTTTTGAAGCGCTTCCAGTCTTGGAAAATGTCATCCTTGCCACCGAGCATATCTTTGGCGGCTTCGATGTTTTCCATTGTGGTGAGGATGTTGAAATCTTCAAGAAAACGGGTTGCGTTTTCGCCGGAAGCAGCAAGCTCCCTGATGTTCATAACCCAGTCTTCCGCAGTGGTGTGAACATCTTCGGTCAATTCTTTCATAACATTATCGGCACGTTCGATAGCTTTATTTAGTATTTCAGCCTCCGGACCGGTAGGCTTTCCGAGTCCCGCGCGAATCTTGTTTTCAATGCGGTCAACGTCGGTGAGCACCTTTGAAACGTTTTTAAAGGTGTCATCAATGATTGTTTCGGTGCCGGTAACTTTACCTGAACGAACTGCAGTCAGAAGACCATGAAGAGTGGGCTCCTGTCCTGATTTGAAGACGTTGCCCATTGCGGCTTCTTCGGAGTCCTGAATCTGGTGAAGTGCCCTGTAAATTGCGATATATGCATCTCTTTCGGATGCCGTGAGCTCGCCCTTTTTGTCAAGGTTTACAAGGAAGGTTGAAAACGTATCATTGGAGTCGATGCCTTCCTTTTTCTTGATTTCGAGAATTTTGTCGTTCAGTTCATCAAGTGTCGCGTTAAGCGGATTGATTCCGTCACGAATCATTCTTACGGTAACTGCGGGATGTAAGTTGGTGAATACATCCTGAAGTTTGGAGTCATATTCGGAAACCTTCGTGATGTTTTCCTTTGTGATTTCAGCGGATGCATAACCGAGGATTCTTGTGGCTCTGCGCGCCTCTTCCGTAGCGGGAATTCCTGCTTCGTTCAAAAGGGAATCGACGTTTTTGAAGGCTTTTTCTATGTTGTCTCCGTATTTTGCATCCGGAGTGGTCATTACGGTTTCAAGTGTCTGCGAATACTTGCTGAATGCACGCTGGGCCTCGGCGGAAGAACCCTCTTCATAAAGAGTGTTGATGGTCATGGCGCTTGCGTTATCAACGGTATCATAGATGAGAGTAGCCGGCATGTTTTCGATTTCGGTTATCTTCTCTGTTGTGTCTTTAAGAAGAGCGAGATCGTCTTCAGTGTAGCTTGTCATACCTGCTTCAAGGAAGAAGTTACCGTAGTAGCGGTTTTCAAGTGCATGCAGGTCTTCGATGAGCTTGTTCATTGCAACGGTATCAATGCGGATACCTTCCTTCGCAAGGCGGTAACCTGCTTCAAAGGTCATCTTTGCTTTGATTTCTTCAAGCTGCCTGCGGGCTTTTATTGATGCAGCATTTCCGAACCCGGAAAGCTTGTAATCTTCAAGTATCTTTGAATAATCACGTGACTTATCGGAAAGTGCTTCCTGCGCATCGTTCAGTTCGCCAAGAGACAATTCAAGCTTATCAGGGTTGTAAATGCCTGTCTGTGCAGCTTTTTTTGCAACGGCAAGGTCGATGCCTTCATCAGTGATTTTACTGTTGTTTTTAATAATCTGACGAACCTGCTTGTCTGTTGAGGAGAGAAGATTCATCTGTTTGGGATCATGTCCTACGGATATTGCATCAACGGAACGCGCAAGGGTATCTTCGATGTTTATGCGGATATCCATAATTCTGCTGTAGGAATTGAGATTTTCTGCGGTAAGCGGAATATCTTTTTTAATGAAGTCTTTTGCCGCATCGATGATTGCTTTTCCACCACGTAAACCTGCTTGGAAAAGCATGTTGTTTACAGTTGGTTCAAGCTGTGCCCATGCTTCATCGGTAAGCACTTTGTCGGGTTTTCCGCCTGCCTTGGCTCCGGAACGAGCTTCGGCGATGTTTTCTGGAGTGGGAGCAAGTCTGTTTCTTACAAGATATTCTGCCTCATCAGATGTTAAACGCGAAGCTGATCCGAGGGAATCGACAGCATCTGCGATACGTCTGAGATTGGCTTCCGTGACGGGAAGATTGGCTTTTATAAGCTTATCTGCAATTTTCTCCGCAAGAGGATTGTTGGCAAGAGTACGTACTGCCATTGCAATGATGGCCTGACGGTCTGTCTGCATATCCTGCACCTGACCTTCAATGGCAGCGGCTTTCATGTCTTTGCCGAGCTTGATGCGTTCGAGTGCGGCTTCAAGCTGCTCTGCTGTCATACCGAAAACATCAAAACCTTCATTTATAAGGTCTTCCATGTCCTCGGTGCTCATGCGGTTCGAAACATTATCAAGGCGGTCCTGGTTTTTCTCGGCTTCGGAGCGATTATCAACTGTGCTGTCACCGTCTTTTGTCTTTTCTATATTTTTCTTATAAAGGTCGGACTTGAGTGCAGAATCCTGAAGTTCCTCCGTTACTTCAAAAGCGGCATTGATACTCTGCATAAACGATGCTTTTGAAGATTTATCGACCTTGGAACCGGACTTGGAAAAAAGCTCGTCAAGCCCTGCTGTTCCCTGTGCCTGATCGTTGTTTATTCCATATGAATTTATAGCGTTATGTACATTCATTCTTTGTCCTCTTTTTGCTGAAAGGGAAATATACCCGACTTTTATATCGGCATTATGGGGCAATTTCTTTAGGATGAAACGTAGACTCCGCAGTCAGTCGCCACTTTGTGGCTTTATCGCCTACTCATATGTTTTGAACAGCCTTCAAGGCTTAATCCACGAATACATAAGATTACAAGCAAGCTTGCATCTTACGTATTACGTGTATTAAGCCGTGAATAGTAACCATAAATATAATATTGATGATTGAATTGCCGATAATATAAAGGGAGATAATGAAACATTTTGAATTGTAATAATGAGAAAATATGCTATACTTTTCTCAAAGTGTGCATATATTCAATAGATTTTAGCATTTTAGACTGACATCAGGAGGGACAGACGTTGATTAAAAAAGAAATGATTGCCATGCTCCTTGCGGGCGGGCAAGGGTCCAGACTCGGTGTTCTTACATCGGGCCTCGCCAAGCCGGCAGTTACGTTCGGCGGCAAGTACAGAATCATCGATTTTGCACTCAGTAACTGCATTAATTCAGGCATCGATACCGTCGGAGTTCTTACACAGTATCAGCCACTCAGACTTAACACACATATCGGTATCGGAATTCCGTGGGACCTTGACCGTAACGTCGGAGGTGTATCCATCCTTCCGCCCTATGAAAAGAGCACCAATACCGAATGGTATACAGGTACTGCAAATGCCATCTACCAGAATCTTCGTTACATGGAGTACTACAACCCCGATTACGTTATGATTCTCGGTGGTGACCACATATATAAAATGGACTACGAGGTAGTTCTTGATTTCCATAAAGCACACAAGGCGGATGTTACTCTTGCGACAATCCCCGTTCCCATCGAAGAGGCAAGCCGTTTCGGCATTGTAATTACCGACGATGACGACAGAATTGTTGACTTCGAAGAAAAGCCGAAGCAGCCCAGAAGCAATCTTGCATCCATGGGCATTTACATCTTCTCGTGGCAGGTTCTTAAGGATGCTCTTATCGCCCTTTCCGAGCAGCCCGGATGTGACTTCGGAAAGCATATCATTCCTTATTGCCATAAGAGTGGAAAAAGAATATTCGCGTACGAGTTTAACGGCTATTGGAAAGACGTCGGAACACTTTCTTCATATTGGGAGTCCAATATGGAGCTTATAGATATTGTGCCGGAATTCAATCTTTATGAGGAATTCTGGAAGATATATACAAAGACCGATATCATTCCTCCTCAGTATGTTGCACCGGGCGCTGTTATCGAGACTGCCATTATTAGTGAAGGCGCCGAAATATACGGTGAAGTATACAAATCCGTTATCGGCCCCGGCGTTACAATAGGCAAAGGAACTGTAGTCCGCGATTCCATCATTATGAGAGATACCGTTATCGGCGAAGGCTGTGAGATTAACAAAGCAATCATAGCTGAAAGCTGCGGCATCGGAAATAATGTTAAAATCGGTGTCGGTCAGGAAGTTCCGAATGTATGGAAGCCTAACATCTATGAGGGCGGCCTTGTTACAATAGGTGAAGCCTCCATCATTCCCGATGGAGTAACAATCGGCAAGAACACTGCAATCAGCGGTGCTACAATGCCTGAAGACTACAGCGGAGGCGAACTTGCTTCCGGTGAAAACATCATAAAGGCAGGTGGCGTAGCATGAGAGCAGTCGGTATTATTTTAGCAGGTGGAAACAGCACCAAAATGCGTGAGCTTTCAAATAAACGTGCCATTGCGGCTATGCCTGTTGGCGGAAGCTACCGCGCAATTGACTTTGCACTTTCCAACATGTCCAACTCACATGTACAGAAGGTTGCGGTTTTAACTCAGTACAATGCAAGATCTTTAAATGAGCACCTCAGCTCCTCAAAATGGTGGGATTTCGGACGTAAACAGGGCGGCCTGTACGTTTTCACACCTACCATTACACCGGATAACGGCTTCTGGTATCAGGGCACTGCCGATGCAATTGCACAGAACCTCTCATTCCTCAGAAACAGCCATGAGCCCTACGCGGTTATAGCTTCGGGTGACTGTGTTTACAAGATGGACTACAACAAAGTCCTTGAGTACCACATCGCAAAGCGCGCGGATATTACGGTTGTTACAAAGGTAATGCCGGAGAATGTCGATGTTTCACGTTTCGGTATCGTAAAGGTTGATGCCGACAACAAAATTATCGATATGGAAGAAAAGCCTCTTGTCACAAAGACAAACAGGGTTTCCGCAGGCATATACATCATCCGCAGACGTCAGCTTATCGAGCTCCTTGAAAAGTCAATGGAAGAGGAAAGACATGACATCGTTCAGGATATCCTCATCCGTTACAAGGACGTTAAAAACATTTATGCCTATGACATCGACACATATTGGAGCAACATCTCCACAGTTGAGTCATATTATAAGACAAACATGGACTTCCTTGATAAGCCTATTCATGACTACTTCTTCAAGGAATATCCTGATGTATATTCAAAAATCGATGACAACCCGCCCGCAAAGTACAATCCCGGGGCAAAGGTTTCCAATTCCCTTGTATCAAGCGGATGCATCGTAAACGGAATTGTGGAAAATTCCGTTCTCTTTAAGAAGGTATATGTAGGCAACAACTGTACCATTAAGAACTCTATTATTCTGAATGATGTACGCATCGGAGACAACACATACATCGAGAACTGCATCGTTGAGAGCCGCGACACAATAAAGCCCAATTCCACCTACATCGGAGAAAACGGTGAGATAAAGGTTGTTGTCGTAAAGGGAGAAAGGTACAAGATAGGTTAAGCACACAGGGCTTATGGGAGCCCTTCGGAGGTTTACAAATGAATATTACAGATGTCAGAATTCGTAAGGTTGACAAAGAAGGCAAAATGAAAGCGGTTGCATCCATCACAATCGATGGAGAATTCGTTGTTCATGACATCAAAATCATCGATGGAGAAAAGGGACTCTTCATCGCAATGCCCAGCCGCAGAACCGGCGAAGGCGAGTACAGAGACATTGCACATCCCATCAATTCCGAAACAAGAGACGAGCTCCAGAAGCTCATCCTTGGAACCTATGAGAAGGCAGTGAACGAAGGAACACTGGAATAATTTGAAAGGAGCCGAAACCGGCTCCTTTCTTTTGCGATTAAGCCTATTGATACTTTCTTTAAAGTGATGTAAGATAAGCCGAACGCACTTTTATATGCGCTTCGTTATGTATAGAGGGAAAGATATGTCGCAGAAAAAAAAGCAACAGAATAAAGGGCTTGTAACACTCCTTTTCGTTTTAATAGCTATATTTTTAATTCTTGTTATTGTTCTTATGGTTATGATTTTTGCGGATCAGCTGAAGGGTCCGGGAATGGTGAAGCTGTCGCCTTCGCCTGCGGTGACGAGTTCGATTAATGGGGAAACCATAGACTTAGACACGCCTACTCCGAAGCCGACAGAGGCTAAGCCGACTCCTACGGACACGCCTGTTCCTGCAACACCTACACCTACCAGTACTCCCACACCTGCCTACAGTGTTTCTACCGGTTTTGGGGAGGCCCTTGACATAAGTGTTTCCGGTGAGTATGATAAACTCCTTGCGTCTGATTTGGATGTTAAGTATGAATTGTTTGACAATGATTACTACGTTTCCGTTTTGTTTACGGAGGGTAATGGAACGCTGAAGCCTATGGTTTTTGAAAAAGAGTCCGGCGAAAAGCTTTCTGTCACGGATTTCATTCGCGAGAGCTATCTTGCCATCGTAAAAGAACGCCTTCAGGAGTATGTCCTGACTGTTGACGATGCTTTTAAAGGAGCTGAATTTGTCGGTTATTATGAGGCTTACAAGGCTTCTGATTATGAAAGCTTCTACATGAATGGGGATAAGCTTGTTTTCTGTTTTGCAGAGGATTCGCTTATTGATGCTTCACATAAGGCTTTTACCTATGAGTGTGAACTTTCTGAAGCAGAGTTGTTCATGTTTGTAAATACATCGGGTGAGACAGTCGGACAGAATATCCGGACGGACCTGGATCCCAATCGTCCTATGGTTGCGTTTACTTATGATGACGGTCCGCACAGACCTGTAGAGGAAAAGTTTATCGAGCTTCTTCAGCAGTATGATGCGCGTGTTACTTTCTTTTCTGTAGGTGACCGTTTCAAGTGGAACCAGTACCCCGAAACGTTAAAGAAGCTTTCCGATATAGGATGCGAAATTTGTTCGCACACCTTCAATCATACTCTTTTCTACGAGTCTCACTTCCAGTTCAGCAGTGAGAAACAAAAAGAAAAGAACATGAAAGAGTTTTGGACGGAAATTAACTCCTGCAATCTGAAGATTGCAGAAACAATAGGTTGCGCACCGAATTACATCAGAATGCCGGGCGGCTGCTACGCTGACTACATGACAAATGTTCCGATGCCAATGATTAACTGGTCTGTTGATACAAAGGACTGGGACGGACACGGCAAGCAGACGTCGGAAAAGGATGTGTGGGAAAATGGCGACAAGAAGCGTGAAGAGACATATCAGTCGCTTTTAAAGGTTAAGGACGGAGACATAGTCCTTATGCATTCAATATACATGTATTCCTATGATGCAACAGCACGCGCAATGGAGGAGCTTGCGGCTCAGGGCTACCAGTTTGTAAACATCTCCGAGCTTATGTATTATAAGGGAATTCCTATCGAAAACGGTAAGCTCTACAATAAAGGCAGAAAGTAATGAAAATAATTGCAGGACTTGGAAATCCTACAAAAGAATATGCGGGAACACGCCATAATATAGGCTTTGACGGAATTACCGCAATAGCTGACAAATACAGGATTTCGGTTACAGAAAAAGAACATAAAGCTCTGTGCGGAAAAGGTTATATTATGGGGCAGAAGGTGCTCCTTATGAAGCCTCAGACGTACATGAATTTAAGCGGCGAAGCAATCGCAGATGCCGCAAATTTCTATAAGGTTGAGCCCGAAGATATTATTGTCATATGCGATGACATCAATCTCGAGCCCGGAAGCATACGCGTCCGCGAAAAAGGAAGCGCGGGCGGACATAACGGCTTGAAAAACATCATACTGCATCTGGGCGGGGAGAACTTCCCGCGTGTGCGTGTCGGTGTTGGAGAAAAGCCAAAGGAATGGGACCTTGCAGACTACGTCCTCGGGCATTTCAGCTCCGAGGATGAGCCGAAGATGCGTGCAGCCCTTCAGGATGCCGTAACTGCGGTTGAATTGATACTCACAGGCGATATAGGACAGGCTATGAACACCTTTAACAGGAAGAAGAAACAGCCTGAGCCCGAAGCAAAAGATTCATCTGACTCTAAACATGAATAACATTTTAGCTTTACTGAATACTTCAGCAGAATATCTGCAGACTAAAGAGGCACTTCTCGGAGGTCACGCACCTGTATCCGTTACAGGTGTGTCTGATTCCGATAAGTGTCATTTTGTTGCTGCGCTCAGCAGTCATTTTAATGCAACCGTAATTATTACTCACAATGACATCCGCGCCAGAGAAATCTTTGAAGATATGCGCTTCTTTACGGACAACGTATATCTTTATCCTGCCAAGGATTTGATTTTTTACAGTGCGGATATTAAGGGAAACGCCATAGTCCGCGACAGAATGCAGATTGTGAAAAGGCTTGTTTCCGGTGAAAAAACGGTTGTCGTTATGTGCCTGGATGCGGCGCTTGATAAGCTCCTTACGAAGGAACATATAGCAAAGCATGTTCTTACGTTTAATTGTGATGATGAAATAAACACAAAAGACCTTTCGGCAAGACTTGTCGATCTTGGCTATGAACGACGAGATACCGTTTCCGAACATGGTGAGTTTGCTATTCGTGGCGGTATAATCGATATCTTTGCGATAAGTGATGAGACGCCTACAAGAATTGAACTTTTCGGCGACCAGATTGACCAGATTAAAGCGTTTGATGCAGAAAGCCAGCGCTCTTTGGAAACACTTGATTCGCTTACTGTTTTCCCTGCAACGGAATTCCCGCTGACCGACGATGAAATGATGGACGGCTTTGAGAAGATCCGTAAAGAAGCTTCCCGTCGCGAGAAAATTCTCAGAGACGACGCGAAGAATGCAGAGGCTCACCGGCTTGTAAGCACATGTGAGGAAGCTATTGAAACAATAGAGTATTCTCGTGGAAAATCGTCAGTTGACAGCTTTGTTAACGCATTTTTCAATGAAACAGCATCCATACTTGATTATTTCGGCGAGGGCTCGCTTGTTGTACTTGATGAACCTCTTCGCCTTAAAGAAAAGGGTGAGGCGACTCTCACCGAGTTTAATGAAAGTATGATTGGCAGATTTGAGTCCGGTTACATACTTCCTTCGCAGATGGATGTGATTTTTGACCCTAAAAAGATTTTTGCGAAGGCAGAACTTAAGAATCTGCTTGTTGTTCAAAACCTTGATTACGGGACAGCCGGAATCAAGATTAAAGAAGAGTACAACCTTCTTACAAAGAGCCTGAACAACTATATTTCCGGTATTGATATTCTTGTTAAGGATCTCGAGTCATATCGGAAAAAGAAATATCGTACAGTCATCGTTACAGGCTCACAGGCAAAAGGAAGACGACTTGCCGAAGAACTCGAAGAATATGATATTCCTGCGGTTTTCACTGATAATCCGGAAAGAGAGATTCTTAACGGTGAGGTTGTCATTGTAAACGGTGCACTTCATAAAGGCTTTGAATATCCGAACCATCATGTTGCTGTCCTTGTTGAAGGCGAGACGTTCGGCGCCGGAAAAAAGAAGCAAAAGAAGAAATTCAGCAATAATGCCAATGCGATTCATTCACTTCATGAGCTTACCTTTGGTGATTATGTTGTTCATGAGAGAAGCGGACTCGGTATTTACCGAGGCATTGAAAAGCGCGAAAATGATAAATCCGCAATTGACTATATAAAGATTGAGTACTCGGACGGAGAGTTGTTCATTCCCGCAACAGGTCTTGAATCAATCCAGAAATACGCAAGCGGTGATGCAGACAAAAAGCCTAAAGTCAACAAACTCAATTCTCAGGAATGGAAACGTACAAAAGCGAGAGTCGAGCGCGCGGTTACCGATATTGCGGAAAAGCTTGTTAATCTTTACGCCATAAGAACAATGGAAAAGGGCTTTGCTTATGACTGTGACAATGACTGGCAGAAGGAGTTCGAGGAGCTTTTCCCTTATGAAGAAACGGAAGACCAGCTGAAGGCTATTGAAGACACTAAGCGTGATATGGAAAGCACGCGCATTATGGACCGTCTTATCTGCGGAGACGTTGGCTACGGAAAAACAGAGGTGGCGCTTCGAGCCGCATTTAAAGCTGTACAGAGTAACAAACAGGTTGCTGTTCTTGTTCCTACCACTATACTTGCACAGCAGCATTACAATACCTTCTCTTCGAGAACCTTGAATTATGGTCTTAAAGTGCAGATGCTGTCACGCTTCCGTACGGCGTCCCAGCAGAATCAAACACTGAAGGAGCTTGCCGAGGGGCGAGTGGACATTGTTATTGGCACACACAGACTCCTTTCGCAGGATGTCAAATTCAGAAATCTCGGGCTGCTTATCGTTGATGAGGAACAGCGCTTTGGCGTTACACATAAAGAGAAAATCAAGGAGCTGAAAAAGGACGTTGACGTACTTACTCTTACGGCAACGCCTATCCCGAGAACTCTTCATATGAGCCTTTCGGGCATTCGCGATATGTCTGTTCTTGAAGAGCCGCCTGTTGACAGGCTTCCCATACAGACCTTTGTTATGGAGCATAATGACGAGATAATACGTGAAGCCATAAACCGTGAGCTTGCAAGAAACGGTCAGGTTTACTATGTGTTTAACAGGGTTGCCGGCATAGAAGACAAGGCAGCACTCGTGCAGAAGCTTTGCCCTGATGCAAATGTTGCGTTTGCACATGGTCAGATGAGCGAAAGACAGCTCGAAAAGATTATGTATGCCTTTATTTCCGGTGAAATTGATGTGCTTGTTTCCACAACCATCGTCGAAACCGGTATCGATATTTCAAATGTAAATACCATCATTATCGATGATGCCGATAAGATGGGACTTGCCCAGCTTTATCAGCTTAGAGGACGTGTCGGACGTTCTGCGAGGACCGCATATGCATTTCTTATGTATAAGCGTGGCCAGGTGCTTAAGGAAGTTGCGGAAAAACGTCTTCAGGCAATACGTGAATTTACGGACCTCGGCAGCGGCTTTAAGATTGCAATGCGCGACCTTGAAATACGTGGCGCTGGAAATGTTCTCGGCGCAGAGCAGAGCGGTCACATGGAGGAGGTTGGCTACGATCTCTACTGTAAGATGCTTGACATTGCCATAAAGAAGGCGAAGGGCGAGGATGTTCAGCTTGAGGAGTTTGATACAATCATTAAAATGGATGTAGCGGCCTTTATACCGCCCACATACATACGAAGCGAGAGTGACAAGCTCGATATGTACAAGCGCATTGCCATGATAGAGACGGAAGAAGAGCGAATGGACATGATCGATGAGCTTGTGGACCGCTACGGTGATGTTCCTGCTTCGGTTAACAGCCTTTTGTATGTTGCGCAGATTAAGGCAATGTGCCATAGTGTTTACATCACATCTCTTACTCAGCAGGGTTCTGTTGTGAAGATGGTATTTTATGAGAAACCACCTATCAAAACCGAACTTATAGATGATTTCCTCACAAACCATTCGCCTTATGTTAAAATAACTTTTGGAGAGAATCCTTTCCTGACATACATTCTTCCAAAGGAAACAAAGAAGATGTCTGCAAAGGAAAGCGAGCAGAAGATGTTCGACAACATAAAAGCTTTACTGAACGATATGAAGGAATTGTATTAATGAAAAAAGTTTTGGCAACAATATTAATAGCTGCACTTCTTCTCGGAGGATGCTCCTTAAAAAAAGAAGAGGAACAGGGAACAAAGTGGGTAGATGGTGCATATCTTCGAATCGGGGATATGCAGATTGACTATCGCGAAGGCCTTGTTTATCTTGATGCCACCCGTTCCGATTACGAGCAGTACTACGGAAGTGAGATTTGGACGTATACTGTTAGAGCAGACGGCAGCACCTTGCAGGACATAATCAAGCAGCAGGTCCTTGACGAGATGATTTACGTTAAGATAGTGTGCGCGCAGGCGGAAAAAATGAATGTTTCGCTTACCGGCGATGAGCTTGCCATAGTGGATGCGCAGACCGAGGATTACATGCTTAAGCTGCAGGGTTCAGACCTTTTGAAACAGGGTATTAATAAAGACATTGTCCGAAAGGTTTATCAGGATAATGCACTTGCCAGAAAGGTTTTTGAGCAGGCTACCCTGAACATCGATACTAACATCTCAAACGATGAAGCCGGTCAGCACCACGTATATTCCTTTGCCGTAAGAAATTATAAAATAGGCTCTGCGGGCGAGCGTGTGGAGTATTCCGCAGAGGAAAAGGCGGAGCTCAAGGCAAGAGTTGAGAACATGCGGAATGATGCGATTCTTTCAGAAGATTTTCTGAAGTATGCAATCGGTGTTACCGAGGATTCCGAGATGCTTGATGTTTTTGTCGGCAAAGGAAGTCTCAATTCTGCAATAGAGCAGGAAGTGCTGAGCCTTCAGGATGGCGAATGTTCAAGTGTTCTCGAAACAAGTGATTACTTTTACGTATTCTACTGTGCAAGCGCATTTGACATTGATAAAACAATGGAGAAAAAAGAAGAAATAATCGCCACCAGGCAGGAAGAGGCGTTTGAAGCCTTTTACACCCAGTGGCGAACAGAGACAGATGTTGAGTTAAATGAAGAAGTATGGCAGACAATGAATTATGTTTCTGCCGAATAAAGAATTTCAGACTGCATCCTTATCCTTTTCGGAAATGGATGCAGCTCTTTTTTTGCTGATTTTCTTATCAATAGCAACGAAGGCAAAGCCACAAAGTGCTCCCTGAATAATTCCGATGATGGCAGCGGCAAGTATGTCGGAAGGCCAGTGCATAAAGAGATATACTCTTGAAAAACT
>JAZQQJ010000067.1:0-6269 GCA_045629005.1 Lachnospiraceae bacterium | reverse complement strand
GTCTCCATAATCTGACCGATTTTCTCAAGTCCCGTAATGCCCTTCATGGTGACGGAAATAATGTCATCCTTGAAATAGCCGTAACGCTCATAAAGCGCAATCATGGCATCCCAGAGAGTCATGTTCTTTGTCTTGTAATATGCAGCTGCTTCGCAGAGTGCCATTGTTGCAACAACAGCATCCTTGTCTCTTGCATGGTCACCGATGAGGCAGCCATAGCTCTCTTCAAATCCAAAGAGATAAGTTCCTTTACCCTGCTCCTCGAAGCGTCTCATTACTTCGCCAATAAACTTGAAGCCTGTAAGCACTTCGATGCAGTTTACATTGTAATATGCAGCAATGGCCTTAGCCATATCCGTGGAAACGATTGTTGTAATGAGAGCACCGTCTGAGGGAAGTCCCTTAAGCTCCTTGCGTGACATAATTTCGTAGTCTGCAAGAAGACATCCGCTCATATTTCCTGTGAGTGAAATGTACTCTCCGCTCTTAGTGTCCTTAACGTAAACACCCAGTCTGTCAGCATCAGGGTCTGTTGCAAGAACAAGGTCTGCATCAATCTTCTTCGCAATGCCAAGGCCAAGTGTGAAGGTTTCCTTTGCTTCGGGATTAGGATAGGAAACTGTCGGGAAATCTCCGTTAGGAAGTTCCTGCTCAGGAACTACTGTTACATTTGTAAAGCCAAGTTCCTTTAAAATGCGTCTTACAGGGATGTTTCCCGTACCATGGAGAGGTGTGTAAACAATCTTCAAATCCTTGTTTGCGGCAATTGCATCAGGACGAAGAACAAGCTTCTTGAGTGTTGCAATGTATGCGTCATCGCATTCCTTGCCAATCTGAATATAAAGCCCCTGCTTAACAGCTTCTGCCTTGTCCATTGTAAGAACGTCAGCATAATCCGTAACCGCAGCAACTTCCTTGAGAATTTCAACATCATGAGGAGCAACAATCTGTGCGCCATCATCCCAGTAAACCTTGTAGCCGTTATATTCGGGCGGGTTGTGGCTGGCTGTTACGTTGATACCTGCTGTTGCTTTGTAATATCTTACAGCAAAGGAAAGCTCAGGTGTCGGGCGAAGTGATTCAAAAACGTATGCTTTGATACCGTTTGCGTTAAGGCAAAGTGCTGCTTCGTCAGCGAACTCGGGAGACATGTGTCTGGAATCGAAAGCAATTGCAACGCCTTTTTTCTCTGCGCCCATACGCTTAATGTAGTTTGCAAGTCCCTGTGTAGCTTTACGAACCGTGTAAACGTTCATTCTGTTTGTACCTGCGCCGATGATGCCACGAAGGCCGCCTGTACCGAATTCAAGGTCCTTATAAAAACGTTCCTTGATTTCATTGTCATTGTCAGCAATGCTTTTCAGTTCGGCTTTTGTCTTCTCATCAAAGTAAGGGCTTGAAAGCCATGCTTCATAGTTCTGTTTGTAATCTGACATAATGCTCTCCTTTTATTTGTGAGTCATTTATTGATTTTAAGTGACTATTATTACCGTTTGTAAACAGCAGGTTTTGCTGATTGGCTGAACTGCCAAATGAGCTAGTTCTTCAGCTTGTCATTATCGGAAAAATCATAAATGCAGTCAGAGCCGTCATCCGTTTCTTCATAGTCAAATATCGCCGCTTTTATGCCGGAAGTGATAATAATCTGCATCTTCCCGATAACCTTTTGGAAGTCACACGGAATTGTTCCTACTGTATATGTTACACCGGTATCAAGATTTGTAATCGAGGCTGTTCCACCTTCGGGACCGAGGATGTAAACTCTGTTTGCAGAATTAATCTCAAATCCAAACGAAGAAATATCCACCATTTGAGAAATTCCCGCGTTTCCGGTGTCTCCCGTATCTCCTGTGTTTCCGGCATCACCGGTATTGCCCGTATTTCCCGTATCACCCGTATTCCCACCGGGTTCACCCGTTGCAATCGGATTCGGAGTGGGCGTGAGCGTAGGGGTAGGTGTTATTTCGTCAGCCTTTTCGGTAAGGTAGAGTGAAATGGACTTTGCAGGGCTGTCCACAGTAAGTGTTGTTTTCTGTGTCTCGTAGCCGCCGGCCTGAATCTCAATGAAATATGATCCGAAGTCCAACGAAACAGGACCACTCTCATAATCGGTTTCTTCGCCGTTTATGTAGAGCTTTGCGCCTTCAGGCTCAATTCGGAAGTTAACTTCGCCGACCTTGATGGAGCCTCTGCCGAAGTCATATACATCCCAGACCGTTTCTTCGCCTCTGTTTACGGTAAGCAGCGCCGTTCCTTCGAAATTTCCGGAGGTTATTGTTACCATGTACTCGCCTTCGCGTACAACAAACATACCACTTGACGGTACAACCTCTGTATAACGTGAACCGATGAGAATCTCACCGTCTACAAAGTCTTCGTAATTCTTAAGCTGAATAACACCGTGTCCCTGCGTGACAATGATTTCGTAAACGGTATCGCCTATTCCTCTTATGGTGTACTTGTCTTCCTTTGTAAGAAGAGTATCAACAGAAACTCGTTTTCCGTCACTGATTACGCAAAGATCGTCGGAATACTTGTAGTACTGGCCTCTGATCATCATACGATGAGTATCTTTTTGAATTTCAAGATTATCTATTCTGAGTTTTTCCCAGGTCTTGTCACTCCACTCAGCTTTTTTGATAATTTCCCTGGAATCACATGTAAATTTAATTAAATCACCGGGCACAAGCTGTGCAGCGGTAATCTGACTGCCCTGTTCCGCATAGAAAAGGCTTGAACCGGTGTAAACGAGGAGTCTCTCAATCTCGTCCTCAACATCATACATCTTAATGGACTTGATTTCCGGGTCTACATTAAGAACAACTGCCAGGTGCTCATAGCCCTTTTCCACAGTTTCTGTAGGGCCCGCAACCGCAGGGGTACCCGTTATTACAGTACTTGTGTTCCCCGGTGTTTTGGGGTCCTTACTTGACAGCAGAAGATAAATAAGGCTTCCGAAAATCAGCACCATAAACACAGCCATAAGAGCAATAACTCCACCATGTGAGTCACCGCTCTTTCCGGTTTTTCGTGTTTCTTTTACGTCCGGCCTGTTCAGTAACTTATCATACTGAGCTTTTCGCTGTTTGTCGGTACCGTAAATGCGCTGTTCGTAAAGCCTGTTGTTCTGATTATTCTTTTTATCGTCAGGTCCGAGATTGATCAATGTTTCACCCTATCCGATTTAAAATTCAAGACAAGCAATGTCGATAAGCTTTTGCTTTTCGTTTAATGACTGGTCCGAAATTACTTTTCCGAGAAGGAGCTCCAGCATTTCTCCAATGCCTTCCCCCTGGGGGAAGCCCGCCTCAATAAGGTCCTTTCCGTTGACTGCAAGCTGTTTGACGCTTACGCAGTCACCACGTTCAATAATGGTATTGAACGTATCCTTAGCCTTTTTTATGCGCTCAACCGTCTTTGCGGAAGAAACGTTTATTCCGCCAACATATACAAATCCTTCAGCAAATGCCTGACACTTCTGAAGTTCATAAAGAAGAGCACATGTATCTGCCCCAAGCTTTCTAATTTGCTGGCGAATTGCCACATCGTTAATAATAATGGGCTTTTGGTTATGCGCATCACAAAGTGCCGTAACCATGTCCCTTGTCTCGTTGTCGAACTTGAGACGCATCATGACATTTCTTACGCTGTCATGCTTCTTTTCCGCAGCCGCCTTATGCATTGATGTAAGATCTACTGCCTCGTATTTATCTTCGGGCTTCTCACCATGTTCAACAGTATAGTTTGATTTGTCCTCAGTAAATATATCGGTGTCTGTGTACTCTGAAAGGAGGGCGGCCCATTTCAGAATCTGAATTTCCTTTGATGTGTATTCTTTGTCGGCAAATGCCTCATTTCCGGCAAGAGAAACAGCCTTAACGGCACGCATCCCCGCCATAGCCCGGCCTGACTTCACACCCTTCAGCCCCTGCGCATCCATTCCGCCACGGACAATAGCATCAAACTCAGGGAGAACAACCTTTGTAACACCGGCCTCACGTGCATCAAAGAGCCTGTCGGGATTCTTTGAGAGCAGAAGCTTATTAAGCTCAACCCTGATACGCTCGGCGCTGACCTTTTGAAGATTCTCCGCCCTTTCGGAAGCAGCCTTCAAAGTCTCTTCTTCAATACTGAAACCGAGCTGTGCGGAAAAGCGAAAGGCACGGAGAATGCGAAGCGCATCCTCATCAAAACGCTCACTTGCCTCACCTACACAACGGATGACCTTATTGTTTAAATCATCCATTCCCCCGAAGAGGTCAATGATGCCCTCCGACTCATTGTAAGCCATGGCGTTTATGGTAAAATCTCTGCGAAGGAGGTCCTCCGAAAGCTTCGTTGTAAATGTAACTTCCTTCGGATGTCTGCAATCCTCATATTCGCCGTCAATACGGTATGTTGTGACCTCGTAACCGACGTGATCGAGCATAACCGTAACCGTTCCGTGCTGAATTCCTGTATCTATTGTGTTGGAGAAAAGCTCTTTAACCTGCTCAGGCTTGGCGGACGTAGTAATGTCCCAGTCATCAGGCTCTCTTTCGAGGAGCGCATCCCTCACACAGCCGCCCACCGCATAGGCCTCGTAGCCTTTTGCGATAAGCGAGTCCATAATCTTTTTTACATTTTTTGGTAACTTAATCGTAATCATTACATATCCCGATTCGATTTATTAATTATCTTGGATTAATATGCTTTGCCCCAGTAAACAAGCTTTTTAGCAGGCTTTCCGCAGCATACACATGTTTCTGCAATGCGCTCCTTATCGTTAAAAGGCATACAACGTGAAGTTACGGCAAAATCTGCCTTAATCTTCTCTTCGCAAGCCTGATCCTCGCACCACATTGCACGAATAAAGCCGGGCTTATTGTCTGCAATATCCTTGAGCTCATCATAGTTGTGAGCATCCCAAATGTGAGCATCTCTGTGAGCCTTTGCCCGCTCAAACATATCCTTCTGGATTGTGTCGAGAAGTTCTGTAACCTTTGCCTCGACATCATCAAGAGCACACTCAATCTTTTCTCTTGTATCACGTCTTACAAGAACACACTTGCCGGCTTCGATATCCTTGGGACCGATTTCAACACGAACAGGAATACCTCTCATCTCGCAATCAGAGAACTTCCAGCCGGGGCTCTTGTCAGAAGAATCAAGCTTTGTACGTGCTACTCGACCGAGTCTTCCGCAGATTTCGTTGGCCTTGTCAAGAACGCCATCCTTCTTCTGCTGAATAGGAATAACCATAACCTGCGTAGGAGCAACCTTCGGAGGAAGTACAAGACCTTCATTGTCACCATGTACCATGATGATGGCGCCGATAAGTCGTGTTGTCATGCCCCATGATGTCTGATATGCATACTGGAGATGATTCTCGTTATCTGTATATTGAATGTCAAATGCCTTTGCAAAGCCGTTTCCGAAGTTATGGCTCGTTCCGGACTGGAGAGCCTTGCCGTCATGCATAAGTGCTTCGATTGTGTATGTAGCTTCCGCACCTGCAAACTTTTCCTTCTCGGTCTTCTGACCGCGGACAACCGGCATTGCAAGAAAATCTTCACAGAAATCAGCGTAAAGATTTAACATCTGAATTGTGCGTTCTTCGGCTTCCTTTGCCGTAGCATGAATGGTGTGGCCTTCCTGCCATAAGAACTCACGTGAACGAAGGAACGGTCTTGTTTCCTTCTCCCAACGTACTACAGAACACCACTGGTTGTAAACCTTCGGAAGGTCTCTGTAAGACTGGATAAGATTTTTATAAAAATCGCAGAAAAGCGTCTCTGATGTGGGACGTACGCAAAGCTTCTCCTGAAGAGGCTGGAGACCGCCCTGAGTAACCCATGCGACTTCAGGTGCAAAGCCCTCTACATGGTCCTTTTCCTTTTCAAGAAGACTTTCGGGGATGAACATTGGCATGTATACGTTCTGAACACCTGTCTCTTTAAATCTTCTGTCAAGTTCGTGCTGAATGTTTTCCCAGATTGCATATCCATCCGGCTTAATAATCATGCAGCCTTTAACTGCAGAATAGTCAATAAGTTCAGCTTTTTTGACAACATCAGTGTACCATTGCGCGAAGTCCACTTCCATTGAAGTGATTTCTTCTACAAGCTTTTTGTCCATAGCCATAATAAGTATCTCCTTTGTGCTACATTTCTTTCAATAAAAATACATAAAATAACACATATGTATAATCCATAATAATCTATATCTTAACCCCGATTTTGTCAATAATAAAAGATACGGCCACGAAGGGCCGTATCCTGTTTTTATGC
>JAZQQJ010000066.1:0-20628 GCA_045629005.1 Lachnospiraceae bacterium | reverse complement strand
CTTCTGTTAATGTTAAGCTGAACCTTAAGACCAACCATCATTTCAGTGAGAGAGGCCTCTGAAGCGTACTTTGTTTCAACAGTAGCGATATGTGCACCTTTTCTGAGGACTGCAACTCTGTCGGAAATCTCAAGAACTTCATGAAGCTTATGTGTGATGATTATAATGGACTTACCATCGGCACGCATATTCCTGAGAACCTTGAAAAGCATCTCCGTTTCCTGAGGAGTAAGAACAGCCGTAGGCTCATCAAGAATGAGAATATCAGCGTTTCTGTAGAGCACCTTGATAATTTCAACGGTCTGCTTCTCCGAAACCGACATCTCATATATTTTCTTTTTAGGATCAAGCTTAAAGCCGTACTTATCAGCAATTTCCTTAACCTTTGCATTAACAACGGCAGGCTTATAATGCTTGTCTTCAGTGTCTCCAAGCACAATATTTTCGGCCGCAGTAAATATATCCACGAGCTTAAAGTGCTGGTGGACCATACCGATTTTGTACTTGAATGCATCTTTGGGGGAACGAATGACGACGGGTTCGCCGTCAACAAGAATTTCGCCTTCATCAGGGAAATAGATGCCGGCGATCATATTCATGAGGGTTGTTTTTCCACAGCCGTTTTCACCAAGAACGGAAAGAATTTCACCCTTTCTGATTTCAAGAGAAACATCATTGTTTGCAATGACAGAGCCAAAGCGCTTTGTAATGTGTTTCAGTTCAATTGCAGTATTTGTGCTCATGTGAGCCCTCCGATTTACGAATCCTACCCTACAAAAGATATTCGGATTATATGTCAGCCCCTCTAAAAAGTCAATTAGGCGGAGCAGTTAAACAAGCTCCGCCTGATTGAAAATATATGTAGGGGTTAGGGGAAAAGCAAAATCAATACTTCGCATTGAGACATGTGATGCCATCAATTGCTATATCGAAGTAAGGAGCTGAACGATATTCTGATTCATGGAAGAAACCGTTCTTAATAGCTTCTGTATCCTTTGTGTAATCAGCATCTGTATCAACGTCAGCCATGTAGGATGAAACGGATGCACCGCCAACTGTGAAGTTTGCTGTATCAAATACCTTGATAGAACCATCGAGAAGGCCCTTCTTAACTTCTTCGAGCTTCTCTGCTGTGCCTGCTGCTGCAGCTTTTGTATTAACATCTGTAAGAACTACGGAACCTGTAGCGATTGTTCCTGTCCAGTCTGTGTCGATTGCCTTGCCGGCCATTACCTGCTCGCAGATGTACTTGAAGTAAGGAGCCCAGTCAATTCTGGAAGAAACAATAAATGTGTTGGGGCAGGCATCCTTTGTGGAGCCGTTATATGATACATTGGGAACGTTTCTCTCTTCACAAACTGAAGGAGCGCCCATTGAATCAGCATGCTGTGAAATAAGTACGCAACCCTTGTCGATAAGTGCTGCTGCTGCGTTCTTCTCCTCGATTTCGTCGTACCATGAACCTGTGAACTGAACGTCCATAACAACATCACTTACGATGGACTTAACGCCGAGATAGAAAGATGTGTAACCGGAAATAACTTCTGCATATGTGAATGCGCCAACATAACCGATGTGAGGAACTACTGATGAATCAGCAGCCATCATTTCTTTAAGCTTGAGACCTGCAGCAACACCTGCAAGATATCTGCCTTCGTAGATGGAAGCGAATGCATTGTGGAAGTTTGCGAGCTTCTCTGTGTGAGCCATTGTACCTGTTGCATGACAGAACTCTACGTCAGGGAATTCCTTGGCTGCCTTTAAAAGGTATGTCTCATGACCGAAGGAATCTGCGAAGATGATGTTACAGCCCTGGTCAACGAGGTCCGCTGCTGCTTCGTAGCAGGCTTCACCCTCTTCAATATTTCTCTTAATGATAACCTGTGAATCTGAAAGGCCGAGTGCCTTCTGAGCATCTTTAACACCGTTAATGAAGTTTAAGTCATATGTTGATGCTTCATCGTGAAGAAGAATAACACCAAGCTTGAAATCTGAGTTTCCATTACCTGCATTTCCGCATGCTGCCATTGAAAGCACCATAATGCATGCTAACACAATACATAAAACCTTTTTCATTTGATCCTCCATCGCATTCCGGGATTCTTCCGGTTGCGCACATATATTTTATTTGCGAAAGAAATATGTCTTCCACGGTTTCGGATTATAAACATACCATAAACTTTTGTAAAACGCTCATTTCTAATCGCATTGATAAGATGGGCTTAAGGGAAGATACTGAAAATTGCTTGCCGTATATCACGCAAGCAAATTTCAGGCACAGAACGTAGCAAAACGCCGGCCATACCTAACGCTTGGATTTTTTTAGGTATGACGCGGCAAAATCTTTCGTTTATACCTAATTCCTGCCGCGGTTTAGGTATAAAATGACAAATCCCGCCTACTGTACCTAAAGCCAAAGATTTTTTTAGGTATGACGCGGCAAAAACTAATGTTTATACCTAATTCCTGCCGCGGTTTAGGTATAAAATGACAAATCCTGCTTACTGTACCTAATGCCAACATTATTTTAGGTATGACGCGGCAAAAACTAATGTTTATACCTAATTCCTGCCGCGGTTTAGGTATAAAATGGCAAATCCCGCTTACTATACCTAAAGCCGTAGTTATTTTAGGTATGACGCGGCAAAAACTGATGTTTATACCTAATTCCTGCCACGGTTTAGGTATAAAATGGCAAATCCCGCTTACTGTACCTAAAGCCATAGTTATTTTAGGTATGACGCGGAAAAACTGATGTTTGTACCTAATTCCTGCCGCGGTTTAGGTATAAAATGACAAATCATGCTTACTGTACCTAATGCCAAAGTTTTTTTAGGTATGACGCGGCAAAAACTGATGTTTGTACCTGATTCCTGCCGCGGTTTAGGTAAGAATCACGAAATATAGTAATGTTAGCCAAAAACACCCCATTATTTTTGTATGCTTTCCACAATCTTTATTGAATAGCATTGTTTTTTTATTATTTCCATGTTATCTTTGCGCTGTTTCACTTCTTCGCTTTACAATTCCCCACTTCCAATAGCCACACCTATATTCCCTGCCTTAGCCATGCTAATATTCCTTGACATAACTTTACCGGGTTCTCTGCTCCCCCTTACTATTACTCGTCGCCTCCACTTATTCATATCCCATCCTCCTTCCTTGCTCATAAACCTCGCTACTTCTCATTGCGTTTCCCCTTGTATCAAACTCTATTTATCATACCTCACCACGTTTCATTCCACATTTCAACAATAGGAGGAATTTATGAAATCATATATCAAATCGAAATTGGAATATCTTCATTCCTGCACAAAAAAACTTCCCAAAGGGAAGCTCACATACTCCAGAACAGGTAAGTATTACAAATTATATGCCAGCCAAGGCACCGAACGAGAATATATTCCCAAATCAAAAATTGAAACGGCTCGAAAGCTTGCTCTTCAGAATTTCTATTCAGAATTACAAAATATATACGAGAAAATGGTCCGTGTAGAAGAAACAGCTCAATCACTAGAAGAAGAGCTCAATTCTATTTATGAGAAATACAGTACGGCGCCTTTCGCTGAATTGATATCTGCTTCTTTGTCCGAATGGGAAAAACAACCCTACGAACATAATCCATCACACCCCGAAAGGCTAAAAATAAAAACTATGCAAGGCTGCATAGTTCGCACAAAGTCCGAAGCATTAATAGCAAACGCACTGTATTCTGCACGCATTCCATTCCGTTATGAATGTGAATTAAAACTCGGTAACATTTCCATTTTCCCGGATTTTACGATACTTCATCCAATAACAAATGAAGTTGTATACCTGGAACATCTCGGGCTTTTGGAAAAGAGTGATTATCGTGAGGATTTTATTAGGAAAATAAAATTGTATATAAACAACGGGATTTTTCCGGGAATCAATTTATTCTTCACAAGCGAAACAGAAGACCGCCCTCTTGATCAAAATCAAATAGACTGCATAATTCAAGCTATCTGCACCTGATTGTCTCTTTCTAACATTCACCAAGAAACACTAATGCGAAGTTAAGACCTTCAATCAACAGCATAGCACTCATAATTCGTTAGGATTCAGGCAAAATTCACAAACGTCCCATGTTGTTAACTAAAAGCAGACTTACTTAGGACGATATATTGCAAAACATCAGTCAATATAAATATATGCTTCATGTGAATCACGACTTTTATAAATCCACTTCAGATTTTCGAGCACCTCATTCTTTTTCTTAATAAACCCGTTCTCATGACTTAAACAAAAATACTCGGCATCAATTCCTTCAAGTGCCTTTATTGTTGCCTGCAAAAGCCCGGCATTATATCCGGGCTTTCCGTTTATCATTGAACAATATGTTGCGTCTCCGAGAAACGCATAGGCCTTATCCACAAGCATTCCGATTGAACCTTTGGAATGTGCGCTCGGAATTGGGAAAAGAACAATATTTATGCCGTCGTCAAAAGAAAGTACCGATGTTACAGCTGTCGCATCAGCAAACTTCTTTGCTGTGAAATCCCCGCAGTAAAGCTTATCGTATGTTATTCTCGAAACATTAGTGGAATGGTCTGCGTGAAAATGTGAAATCACGACATTCCTTGTTGATTTAAGACTTTGAATAACTGAAAACGCTTCATCACACGCACCCACATCAAACACCCAATCTGAAGTGTCGCCATGAACAATAACAACATCCGCAGAAAGAGGGTTTTCGCTCGCAGGGAGATATTCTATTCTGTCATGTATTTTAATTTTTTCCATACGATTCACTCAATGTAATTATCAAGCTTCGCAAATGTCTCGCAACTACTTCGCTTTAATCTCGCAACCGCTCCGCTTGTTGATCGTTAAAAGCGGGCTGCTTCGCTTTAAACTCGCAACCGCTTCGCTTGTTGCTCGTTAAAAGCGGGCTGCTTCGCAGCTGTCCGGAACGGGGATTCCCCGTACCGGACAAGATAACACACCACCTAAATGTGGTGCGTTATCTTCCGCTTTTATATGATTCCAAGTGGAATCAGCACTGCGAGGAGTACTGCAACAAGCCCCCATTCAACAATAAGGAATCTTGTTCTTTTCTTCGGCTCCATATCGGGAACGAAGTTGGATGCAAGGAAAAATGGAACATATGTTGTAATAAATACAGGAAGAACTCCCCACCACTTGTAAACCCAAATGAATGAGTTATTTGATGTGCCGGCAAGGAAAGATTCAAAGAGTGCAAAAAGGACAGCCATTTCAATTGCACCGACAAGTTTGCTGCTTATGCCCTTCTTGCCGTTCTTTGCGAAATAACGCTTGTTTGTATCTTCGGGAAGCATCTTGTATGAGATGATGCCTGCAAGGGCGAACATCATGGAAAGTTCCCAACAAACGCCGATAAGTAGAATGAATGTTGTGGATTCATTGCTGACTGTCCAGAACGGATATCCGAAGAAATGTCCTACAATGGCATTAACAATTTCATAAAGCCAATGAACACCGTAAAGAGCAAGTCCGGCATATACAGCCTTAAAGTTCTTTTTGTTAATTTCAGACCAGTAAACATAGAAAACTACAGCAAGAATAAAAATAAACGTCCAGTTGAAGTTTTCAGTACTACGAACAACTACGCTGTCCACAAGATCTTTTGCAGCCTGTGAACCGTCACCCCAGAATTTAAACATAATCTACCTCCTTTAAAAGTAAGAGCATGCGTGCTACAAGAAGTCCGGAAATTAACACCATCAAAAAGTATTTCCCGAAACTTATTTGACAGCTACTTTACTCCTCAATTAAAGCACATTTCCGTTTCTTTCTCAATTGTTTTGTATATGATTAGGCATAACAAGGCATTTTCCGCTTTCTTTGCCTAAAATATCGCAAGTATTAGGTACAGACGGGCATTTTCAGCTTCCTTTACCTAAAATTTTGCAAGTATTAGGTACAGACGGGCATTTTCAGCTTTCTCTACCTAAAATTTCGCAAGTATTAGGTACAGACTGGCATTTTCCGCTTCCTCTACCTAAAAATCCGCAGGCGTTAGGTACAGATAGGCATTTTCCGCTTCCTCTACCTAATACTTCGCAGGCGTTAGGTACAGATAGGCATTTTCCGCTTCCTCTACCTAATACTTCGCCGGCGTTAGGTACAGACAAGCTTTTTCCGCCTTCTGTGCCTAATCTTCCGCCGGCGTTAGGTACAGACAAGCTTTTTCCGCCTTCTGTGCCTAATCTTGCGCCGGCGTTAGGTACAGACAAGCTTTTTCCGCCTTCTGTGCCTAATCTTCCGCCGGCGTTAGGTACAGACTGGCATTTTCCGCTTTCTCTACCTAATCTTCCGCAGGCGTTAGGTACAGATGGGCATTTTCCGCTTCCTCTACCTAAAATTACGCCAGCGTTAGGTACAGATGGGCATTTTCAGCTTTCTCTACCTAAAAATCCGCAGGCGTTAGGTACAGACTGGCATTTTCCGCTTTCTCTACCTAAAAATCCGCCAGCCTTAGGTACAGACTGGCGTTTTCAGCTTTCTCTGCCTAAAAAAATCCGCCGGCGTTAGGTTCTGACAGCTAACACGGGCGGATGTAAATTTCATAATATAAAAGTGGGAAAAAACTTTTACTTTTTGATTGTAATTACGTAGAACTCATGACCGAAGAATGTCTGAATTTCAGGCTCACAAACTGCCTTTTCGCATTCTTTTTTGAAATCATCAAGGCCACGCTCTTTGCTTATAAGGAGACGGGTGTAATCCTCGCCGTTGTCCATTGCTTTGTAATACCTTTCAGCCTCAAGGTACATAAGAGGTGCAAGAACTTCGGGAAGGCAGAAGGATGCATCAAGAACAAGATTATAGTTTGTAAAGTCAAAGTAATCAATGTTGTAAAGCTCTTTGTAACGCTTTTCTTCTTCTTCGACACGTGCGATAATGGATGCTTTGCATTCATCGGCAGATTTGAAAGATTCAACGCTTCCACGATTGTCGCCCATAATGCGCTTTACGGACGTGTCAAGCGAAACAGAAAGGAAAACTCTGAATGCCTTTCCCACAAAGTGCCAGGCAAGTCTGGAATCGTAAAAAATGTTGTCATCCTGACGCTCACGGGAAATCTGAGCTGAGCGGTCATCAATCATATGGTCGTACTGACTGTCTTCGCTCATGAGCTTGTTCATCTCAAGCACCGTTATGCCTCTTTCCTCGGCGAGCTCACGGATTACGCGTCCTGTTGAATAGATTTCGTAGTTATAGGCTTTTTCAAAAATCTTGCTTAATGTGGATTTTCCGCTTCCAAGATTACCGGTTAATGTGATATGCATGTCATCCCCCTGTTACTGTTCGCGCTTTGCGGCTGCATTCTTTAACTCTTCCAAAAGCACCACGTCATCAGGCTTGACCTTCAGACTTGTCTCTATTTTTTCTCCATCGGGCTCTGTGATGATAATTTCGATTATCATGTCTTCCTTAAAACCACGTGCCCTTACTGCCTGAAGAAATGCAGGAAACTTCGGATGATTTGCTTTAAACTTGTTCCATGCGCCCATAAGCTTAAGCGCATCTCCCATATTTGAAAAATTACCGAATGCCATACAGTGACCCTTTCAATCCTACAAATGTTTTTGACAATTATATCACCCTTTATGGAAAAGTAAAGGAAGATTACATTTTCAGAATAATTCTGTAGAATTGTGAAAAAATGTATGATAAAATGAATTTATGCAACCTTTTAACCCTGTTTTTTTGAAATTGAAATATGAAAAAAACACTGATTAAAAAAATAATATCGCCTATACCGCTTATTATAATGCTTTTCATCATCTTTGCCTTTTCGGCGCAGACGGGAACCTCCTCCGGAAGCTTTTCCCGAAGAATATGTGAATGGATTGTAAGCACCTGGTGCACACTGTTTAAGCACAATCTTTCCGCAGAGCAGATGGCTTCCGTCGTTGATGATTTCCACCCGCTTCTTCGCAAGGCAGCACATGTGACCGAATACCTCATCCTGACATTTACGGTGTGTTTTCCGATAAGTGTTTTCAGTTCAAAGGACCGCTACATACTTGCAACCGAAACAAGTGTATTTGCTCTTTCCAAACAGAAGAAACTTAGGTATCACAAGTCAAAGGAATCGGAAATGGCACTTCCGATGCTCCTCTATTTCACCGGCATCGCATCAGTCATTTTCTCAGCACTTGACGAACTTCACCAATACTACGTTCCGGGACGGTGCGGATGTGTTACGGATGTAATGATTGACTCCATCGGAATTGCGGTTGCGCTGATTATTATCCTGATTGCAGGTTTACTCAGAAAGTAATTTGTCTTTCAAATGGGAAAAAAAATTAATATCATCATTCTTTCGCATTTGCTCGAAAATGATGATATACAATCATCAATTTTTCGCTTACGCTCAAAAATGATGATGTTCAACCAAAGGACCCGAGTTAACTCGGGGCCCTCTATATCTATAGTCTGATGCCACCACTCCCGCTGTGGCATTTTTGTTTTTAACAAAAGCGGATTATTTAGATACGAATTTAATTAAACCGTCTCAGTGGCAAAGTTTACATATATTGGTAGTTTTACCGAATTCATGTAACCTTTTCAACCTTGTTTGTACCCCAAAGGTTACATAATTAAGCACTTTTCAAGCATTTATGTAACCTGCAAGCCTTGTTTGTAGCCCAAAGGTTACATAATTAAGCACTTTTCAAGCATTTATGTAACCTGCAAGCCTTGTTCGTAGCCCAAAGGTTACATAATTAAGCACTTTTCAAGCATTTATGTAACCCGCAAGCCCTGTCCGCGGCCTTAAGGTTACATAATCAAGTCTTTTTCGTGCATTTATGTAACCCGCGAGCCCTGTCTGCGGGCTTAAGGTTACATAATCAAGTCTTTTTCACACATTTATGTAACCTGCAAGCCTTGTTCGCAGCCCAAATCTTACACAATCAAGCAGGACAAGCCTGCTAAAATGACAAGCCTGCTAAAATGACAAGTCTGCTCATTATTAAATTCCATATACAAGCCAAATGTAAATGTACGCAGGAATTATGGCTGCAAGAGTGAACGGAATTCCGATCTTAAAGAAATCACTGTTCTTGACTTCATTGCCCTCTTTGCGGAGAAGGTTGATACCGGTAATGTTTGCGGATGCACCGATAGGTGTAAGGTTTCCGCCAAGTGTGGCACCGGAAAGAAGTCCGAAGTAAAGTACTGTAGGATCGATGTTCAGTTTAACAGCAAGTCCGGCAATAACAGGAAGCATTGTTGCAACGTAAGGGATGTTGTCGATGAAGGCTGAAATGATAACACTGCCCCATACGATTACGGTGTAAAGAAGGAATACATTGTCTCCGCCGACACTTGCAAGAAGCTCTGCCGCCTTGTCAATAACCCCCATGTTGTTGATGCCTGCAATAACAAGGAAAAGGCCAAACAAGAGACCGATGGTGTTGAAATCAATTTCCTTAAGGGCATTAACGATTACTGTCTTTGCTTCACCCTTACGCTTGATCAGTGTATAAATGATACCGACAACAAACATTGAGCAGCAGATTATACCATTGATTGTCTCAGGAAGTTCTACAGGAATGAAGGAAGCAACAATGAGAAGCACAACCGCTCCGCAAAGAAGCCATGTCGGAACATAATCCTTAACAACCGTTTTCTCCTGTTTCGGAAGCGCTGCCGTTTCTTTTCTGAACATAAAAAGCAGAATAACAGCTGAAAGAACAGCACCAAGTTCAACCGCAAAGAAGATAGACGGCTTACCTTCATACCAGAAAAAATTCATGAAGTTCATGTTCGCATAGGAGCCCAGCATAATGGCTGTTGTATCGCCGACAAGCGTTGCTGCGCCCTGAAGATTTGACGAAACCGCAATGGAAATAATCATCGGAACAGGATTAATCTTGAGTTTCTTTGCGATAACCAAAGCAACCGGAGCAATCATAAGAACTGTAGAAACGTTGTCAACAAATGCGGAGATGACACCTGCGAATAGTGCAAGTGCTACGATGGCCCACTTAACATTCGGCATCTTGTCGATAAGTATGTCAGCAAGTCTGTCAGGCATTTTGCTTTCTGAGAAAAGCGCAACCAGGCCCATTGTACCGGCTATCATAAGTATTACATTAAGGTCTGATGCAATATCGGTGCTGTTCGGAATTGCCTTGAACGGCAGCATTCCTGTTACAATGAAAATGACAGCAGATCCGATTGCGATATACGGACGGTACTTATCAAAAACAAGCATAAGTACATAAGTTACAATAAATAAAATAAGTGCATAAATCATATACAATCCTCCTAAATTAACTTATCTCGATTATTCCCGTTCGTGCACGAATAATCACAATATTCAATCATCATTTCTTTGCTTTCGCTCAAAAAATAATGATAATCAAAAAGACTCGAACAAGGCATTACTGCCTTGCACGAGTCTCGTTATTTAAGATAAGCCAGGCCGAAGCCGAGATTGTTGACTTACCACGTGTCACCACGCTACTACTCCCTCTCGAGTATCTTTTTTTGTATGACGTATTTTAGCGGTTTATCATTACCTTGTCAAGAACCTAATCCAAATTAAACATTCCTCTTCTCGTAAGAACAACATCTTTTGAGTTTGAAAGCGGTTTGTTATCACTCTGTTTCTTGCCGTAACGCATAAGGATATCAAGTCGTATCTCAAATCTGCTGTTTGAATCAAGAGCAAATTCATCCCAGTTGCCAGGCCTGTTCTCCGAATAAGTTCCGCCCGGGAAGTCTGACGCCTTCACAGGTGTTACACCTGTAACAGCAGTTCCAAATAATGTTTTATAGTAATCATCAGAAAGCGGTATGTCCACAAAATACGTGTTTCCTGAAACGACCTTCGGTCCTTCCAGATTAATCTTCACATCTCTTCCGCTGCCGTCCTGTGTTTCATAGTCAAATGAAGGCTCATTTGAAAGAAGCGTCCACTTTGACTCGTTCTTTGGATCATCGGAATCATATTGGTAAACAGGAAGATTAAAAGCATATTCCCTGTAAACATGCGTTCCGGTGTCGTCACTCACTACCGGATAAAAATGTACTGTAAGTGTCTTGTTGAGAACGATTGAATAGCTGTTAACCGTAAAGTATACACGTTTATATACTTCCGATTCTTTTTCGATAATCTCCGTACCGACAGGCTTTGAAACAAGTTCTTCCTTCGTATCGTCGTCAATGTCCGAAACATCGGCATTTACCGGATACGGTGTTTCATCATAGTCCACATAGAGATATTCCTTATCCTCAGAATACGAAGACTTATCGCTGTTTGTAATCTCCATTTCCGCAGGAGTCGTTATTGCCTTGTATGCTGCAATCATCGTATTTACAAAGAGCTTCGCTTCGTAATCGGAAAGCGATGCGGCACTGTGTCCAACGCCTGTGTAGGTGATATTTCCGCAGTTATAAATGTAATAGTTGTTCCGGACATCGTTCAAGGTCTTGTAATTGTCGATATTCGTGTCGCTGATTGAATACCATACAACGATATCATCATCCTCGAAGTCAATCTGGTAGTACTGCGAATGCGTCTGTGCAACAGTCATCTCATCAGGAATGTAATACGGATACCTTGTAATCTGTCCGTCATTCGACTTTGTAACATGTGTGGAAAGATTCTGACCAACCTGCATGGACATTGCCGCATTCGTGAAGCCTTGGTTAAGCACGTAGGTCCTGCCGTCAACAGATGTTGTTGCAAGCTTTGAAAGGCTCTGACTTCCACCTGTTGCGTACGGTCTGTCTGCTGCATCCGTGCCTTCGGCACCGGCATAGGTAGTAACATCAAAACGGTCCTGCTTCAGAATGTTTCTGAAATATCTGTTGATGTTGTAGCCCCAGCCTGCACCGGGCTTATTGTGATACGATGTGGTATCGTGAGTAAACAGTGTTGCCTTTCCGGAGTTGATGAACTCGTTAATTACATCACACGCTTCATCGCTTTCAACATCCGAGAAACAGTCTGCGAAACCGATTATAATCATATCGATTGCAGCAAGCTGTCCCTCACTGTTTTTACACTTGAGAACGCCTTCGGAAAATCCGACGTTTTCAGCATAAAGAACACCTGTTGAGCCATTCGAATAGTCATAGCCGTAGCCCGCAACCGTCCTTACAAAATAGTCCTCGGAAGGAGAAAGCGTTCCGGCTTCTATTCTGTCATTGCGGTCTTCAACGAGTCTTGTAAACTCGGCCACAGTCATTCTGAAAAACTCAACCTCAAAGTCCTCAAGGTTTCTTGTATACTTGTAAAACTTATTGGCAGTCTCGTATAAATCACCGCCGGTAACATATCCCATTCCGTTATAAACGCCAACAAGTCTCTCGCCGTTGGCATCGGCAGCCTCAACCTCATTATTCGTAGGAAGAATGATGGTTGCACCGTAATTCGGGAGAATCTGAAGAACGTATGCATGCGCCTTTGTAACCGCTTTAATTGCACTGATTCCGTTTGTATCGTCGGAAATGAGAGGATTTGAATTGCTCACAAGCTCAAGCTTCCAAGGAATAAGTCCAATATACTCTCCGCAATTACAGGAAATCTTATAAGTCTTACCGGCTTTCAGACTGTCAAAGCGTGCATTTGCTGTCTTTGAGTAAGTATCACTCGAGGCATTGTACTTAACCTCACATACATCAATGGCATCAAGTTTTTCAGTTTCTTCCGTGAAACGTCCGTCGGCGTTTGTATCAAAGAAGAGCTTTAATGTATAACTGTCATCCTTATCCAAAGAATCTATTGTAAATACGAACTCAATTGTCTTATTGTTTGCATCTGTGCCGTTAATGTATATATCAGCATCAGTAAGCGTAGTGTAATCAACTTCCGAATCCTTGTAGCCCGTATCTTTATACTCTGCAGGCACTTTTTTCATCTCAAGTGTAAAACTCTTATTCTGCAAAGCTTTCAGGAAATCCTTATCATGCTCTGTGTCGGTCTGACCTTCATAGAAACATAACTTTGAATATTCGTCAGACGATACGTTCTGCAGGAACTCATACACATAGGATGCACTGTCCACCGCAGAAGTATTGATATTTCCCGGCTCCATGAGTTCACTTCCGATAATTACGGGATAACCGGCCTTAATGAACTCCATGAGTCCATTCAGTTTAACACGTGTTATATCGTTTCCGGAGTATGCCGCTTTCGCAATGTTAACGCCATCCCTCTCGGCAAGAAGCCATCCCGAGCTATCCTTGTAGTCGTCGGAAACGTTACCCATTGCATCTACGATACGGCCGATGTGTGAGTATAAATATGTGCTGTCTTCACCGATTTTAAGCCACTGATTGCTGTCAAGCTTAATGTGGTCTCCCGCCTTGACATAAGCCGTTCCTGTATAGTGAACCCACTCATCCGTGGCACTTTTAACATAGTAGTCGCTTATTCGAACCTGTCCGCCCTGGAATGAACCACCCCAAGACTCATTTACACGTCCGAACCATCCCCAGACGGAATCATCAAAGTAAAGCCCGCCGTTTGAAAGCGAGAAATTAACCTTTGAACCGTCTGTATTTGTAAATGTGGCAGTAAGATTGGAAATCTTTATACCGTTACCGGTATTTCCGTCCGGATATATTTCGTATTTTCCGTTAGGGTCTGTAACCCATGAGTATGTAAACTGTGCATCTGCGCCCTGCGGGCTTGTAAGAGTAAACGTACCCTGATAGTTCGTTCCGAGAAGAACATGTGACGGAACGAGCGAATAACCGTTTTTAGAAGTTGCCGAAACAGATCCCGCACCACTCCTCGTTTCTTTTCTCCAGAAGCCTGTAATATCCTGTGCTCTAGGTGAATTCGACGAAGCACCGACAACATATTCGGTGTTCTTCGTAAACATTCTCTTATTATCAGACTGCGGCATCTGACTCTTATTTATACCGCTGTCATTTCCACCGAAATAAATGATGTCATATGTACTGTTCAGGTTCTGAATGTCTCCGATAAAGGCAGATGTACTCATTCTTGTAACTTCGGTTTTTCCGGAGTAGTTCGGTACATATCTTGAAATGAGCCAGAACCAATAGCCTTCATCCTTGAAGGATTCCGCATAACCATTCTGCTTATAAACTCCCGAAGGTTCAAGTTCAAGGAGATGCAGGTCCTTATCGAAGTTCTCGGAAACACCGGTATCGTTCAGCATGAAATAAATACCGTCCGCAACGGAATAAGTATCACCGCTTGCACATTCTCCAAGGAATTCATACATATCGGCATTGTCAGCCTTCGGCAAAGCTGTTGCGCTTGCAAAGGCAGACGCAAAGCTATTGTTCTTGTCATTAAGGATAAGAAGACGATTGTTAATTTTACTGAATTTGTAAGAATCAGCCAGTTCAGGGGTGAAGCATAAACCAAGCAAGTCAAAGCATTCAGTGTTTTTATTGCTTGTATATCTGCTCCACTTTGAAGAATCAACAGCAGTCCACGGAATTAACGTATAATCGTTCCAATACTTATAGCTCTTCGTATTGCCGTTTATAGTAAGACTAAAGCTTCCGTCATCATTGATTTTCGCATTGTCGACGGGGCTGTCCCCCTTAATGTACGCATTATAAAGCGTTACCGGATTCATCTGCTGTGTCAGAAGGTAAAGCTTATATACGTTATTATTCCAGCCCTTCTTTTCATTTCCCTTAGGGCTCAGCTTATCACCATTTGCAAGAACACTTTCAAAGTTCTCGCTTGATGACGACTTATTGCTTGCTGTTACAGCCTTATAAATATCATAATCATATACAACAGGGCATATCTTTCCGTTTTCTCCGGCAACCTTCTTAAAAATGTTCATTACAGTTGTAAAGGAAAGATCGTTCGAGTCACTCGTAAAGCTGTACTTCGTTGAAGTGTAGCTTCTGGAGGAAATATCCGGGAAAAGATTCCTGTTCCTGTATCTCTTCATAATGTCCGCAAGCTTCTTATTCTGTGCACCGGAAGCAGTGCCTTCATCCATCTGAGGCTCAGAAAGAATAATAAGATTTGCACGCTTAATAAGAGCCTGATTTGCGGATTTTGTAAGATCTGCAGGTGTTACGGTTACAACCCTGACATCATAATCATCAAGCTTCGCGGAAATATTGTCTCCAAGAGACAGTCTGTAATTTTCATAATCAAAACCGGATGCCGTAGCATTTGAACCATATTCAACAGATATGGAAGGAGTGCTTTCAGTCGAAACCGTTTTTGAGCTCAACGGCTCATTTTTATTAAAGGAAATGGTATAAACCGGCTTATAATCAGCTTCAATCCAACGTGCATAAAGAGTAATGTTGTCATATGCATAACCTTCAGGCACCCTGTCATAAAAGTCATATTCATTCTTGCAGCTGCTGTCCCAATACCATCCGCCGAAAACATATCCGTCGTAACGAATGGGATCTTCAGGCTTTGCAAGAGTATCTTCTTCCGTTCTGTTATTGTTTTTTACAATAACCCTGGTGTCGGGAACCCCCTGAACATCATAAGTGTAGAAGGTATTCACATCAAAGCTTATGGAATATTCGCCCGAAGCAACAGCCCACCCTGCATAAAGAGTAATGCTTTCGTTTATTGTCATAGGGAAGGATGCTTTGTTTGTGCAGGAAGCGTTTGTATACCAGCCCTTGAAGGTATAGCCTGTTCTGTGAGGTGTTCCGTCGGGCTCGCAAATCTTCGTGCCCTTTGACAGTCTGTCAACAGTCATTGAAAAATCGAAGTTATCAGTTGCTTCACCTTCAGGTACATTTGCATCAAATCTGACCGAGAAGTTGTCCGCACGAGAGGAATCCGTATAAACCTCGGCCCACTTTGCATAAAGAGCAACGTTGCTCTTAATTGCTGCAGATTCATTAAAGCGGTTTACACATTCAGGTTCATAATACCATCCAAGGAATTCATATGAAGAAGTATCTTCTCCCTTTGAATAAGTCTCGTTCTTGTAAATAAGGCCAAGTGCATACTTTTTAAACAGTTCTTTGCTTTCAAAGCCCCATCTGTAGCCTGTGTATATTTTTGCAGGCTCGGGAAGAGCACCAACGCAGTCGGGCTCATAGTAAGGATCGTAATCCTCCTCAACAAAAGAAAGGCTTCCTGTATATTCTTTCTTAAGATCGTCTCTTGATGCAATTTCAAGACTTTCGGAAAGATTCTTGTAATATAGCCTGTAATCACCGGTTGAATCCGTGACAGGCTCAAAAGTATAAACGTACTCAAAAACATATCTGTTAAGAGACGCATAATTTTCTTCTTCAATGGAGCCTTCAAAGTTTACAAAAGGCTGGCCTTCATAGTATGTTACATACTCAGGACCTACTGCCTGCTTAAAGGAAGTGAGGACTCCCTCGTCGGAAAGTCTTTCATATTCTCCTGCAGGAATCTTCTTCTGAATGATTCTGTCAGTTCTTTCGTCATAAACATCCTCGTAGATGTACTTCTTTGTATCTTCGTCGTAAAGGTAGCCCCCCTTGCCGGCTATCTTATATTTGCCTTCTTCATAGTCATAGGTGTATCTGCCACGACCATACTCTCCATACAAAATTTCTGAGGAAACGTAGAGATCCTCGGGCTTTGCATATATTGTACGTGCATACATGGATTCGGGAAGAAGTCCTTCCTCGTTAAGCTCCACAGGTATGCATTTCATTGTAATTTTGAGGTTATAATTGCCGCCGTCATCAACACGGTTGTAAGTCGCATAACGGTCTGCAATGCCTGCTTCTTCAACAATGTATATGCGTGTAAAACTCTCCCAGTCACTGTCTGAAAAAGCAGAACGGAAATCCTTGAAAACCATTTCGGTTTTCTTTGTTGTCATCCATGTTGATATTGCTGAGGCTATTTCTTTTTTGTCGCTGAGTGTTGTAGAAGAATCGTTCAGAACTTCCGAAAGATCGATGGGCTCCTGGCCACCGACAAGATATCCCGCCTGAGCCTGAAGCTCGTTGGGAACGATTTCCAGAATAACAAAAGGATTCGAGGACGTTCCAAGTGTCCCCGAAGAAGGAATTGTCTTATATACTCCGTCGGAGCCTACAACATCGCTTGCAAGAACCTCTGTATTCTTTGAGAAGAATACGTGTCCCATGTGCGCCATCAGCCCGATTAAAAGTGATGCACAAACGACTCCGCCGATTATTCTCTTTTTCGTTTTCATGCAATCACCCCTCTTACTACTTTATGTTTCTTCCCGAAACAACCTTATAAGCGCAATATTCTTCGCCCAAAAGCTCAAAATTGATAGTGATTTTTATCAATGAGCCATCGATTTCAACATTCATATCTTTTGAATGCTTTGCAAGAAGATGTCGTCCCTCACCGGACACCTTATGTTCCCTTAACGTCTTTTCAACGTCGATTGTTACAACATCATTATCATCCGCGTCTTTTACGGTTTTCATCGAAACCTGAGAACCGTCCAGCTTAATAAATCTAAGTGTTCCCTCTTCGGTACCTGTTGTCGGATCAGTAACACGCTCTCGTGCTATGAAGTAATAATAATCCTTTGCCGAAACAATCTTCGTAGCCGAATCCGGAGCCTTTATACAAAAGGCCTCCAGCGTTGTCCTGCCGTCATTGAAGCTTTCCATTGCCGTAAATTCCTCTGCTTCCACGGCAACATCACCAATGTAGGACATTGCGAAGTTCGCTTCATTCTGAAGCTGCACTTCTGTCGAAAGATTTGTGTAATTTCTTCGGGATGAAGAAATAAACGTAACAAGCATAAGGCTTACAAGCCCCATCATAAGAATTGTTACGACAAGTTCGACAAGAGAAAATCCTTTATTCTCTTTTGCAAAATCCTTAAGTTTCATTTTCTGATTACGCGCCCTGTCTCAGGAATTATTGTAAGATACTTTGTTTCCGAGCCTGTAAGCTGAATATCCGTAATGTAATACAACGAACTTCCTTCAGCATACGCCACAACCGCACCGTTTGCGGCATTGTAATGGATTTCAAAAGGTGTTGATGTCACGGTTTCTGTATTTCCGCTGCTAAGCCACGATGCATCGTCAAAGGGATATTTCTCATCCTCAGAGGCATCGCTTTTACTCTTCCAAAGCCTGATTGTAATATTTGTATTTCCAAGCTTCTCTTCCGCTTTAAGCTCTGCTTCCGCTGCTCCGTTATTTTGCACATAAACACGTGAATATATGTTGTCATCCTCTACTCGAAGCTCCAGCCATGTTTCAGCTTCCACATGCGCCATTGCCTCCTCGCGTGCCCTTGTAAGCATTGATTCAAGACGTTTCGTGGCATTGTCAACCTTGGCGTTATAAAGAACGCTTATGCCAATTGTGGTGCCCGCAGTCAGTATGCCGAGGATGAGCACAACAACGATAACCTCAACAAGCGAGAAGCCTTCATTATTCAGTTTAATTCTTCTTCCAGTTGTCATAGTTTACCGTTATAAGATCTGATGTATATACCGTTCCGCCGTTATTATTTCCGAGAATTCCCTGTCCTACAAAGAACTTGTTTGCTTCAGGACATTCCTTTATAAGCTTTCCGACCGTTGTCGGTGCTGAAGAAAGATTCATGCTCGTTCCGCTTACGGTAACGTCGCCTCCTGCAAGGATAAGACCGTTAAATCTTATTCCGCCCTCGATTTCAACATTACCTGTGGCAATTACTATTGCGCATGACGAGCCGCCGTACTTGTCTTCATCAATGCGGACATTCTTTCCGGTAACGAGGTAATACTTATTATTGTCTCCCGGCAGTTCAAGCAATGTTTCAATCTGCCTTGACTCATCAACAAGCGTAAAATCAACAATAGAATCCGTAACCATCGACGAAAGCGTTGTTCCTGAGTTGTTTTCGTCCAATGTGGTTACTATAGCCTCGTACTTTGTATTCAGTTCACTTTCCTTGGATACGATTTCCGAGCTTGAATATTTATGATCGGCAGAGCTGTCATAAAGAGTAACCTTTTTGGCGGTGCCATCGTTATCGTAGTAAATTGCATTTCCGGTATTGATTAATGCATCCGGAATAAACTTAATGGAGCCGTTTCCGAACATATCCATTCTGTCCCTAACGAGGCTCTTGTTTGCATCGGCAAACTTTTCGAAATACTCCTGCGCTTTGTCCTGATTTCTGAAGTTCAGGTAGAAATAAATCATCTGATGGTCTTTACCATTCTGCCTGTAATTCACAAACACGGTTCTGTAGGGATTTGTAAAATCAACATACAGTTCAAGGTCTATGCCTGTTGCTTTTCTGTAATTATCAAGAACGATTTTACTTGTATCAGGTTTTCCCGAAGCATCACAGAGTTTCTTCGTATAAATGTCTACTTCAACAGGATTATGTCCGACTCCGTCAAGGCATTCTCCGGGAAGAAGATATGCCGTCTGAAGGCTTTTATATGAAATGGATTCGCCTTCAATAAACGTTGTTTTCTCTGTACTGCCGAGAGAATCGGGAACGGATATGAAGGACTTTCCTGAAACCCATAAGGTCTGGGCATTTGATAAATCCAGTACTGCATTCTTACCGTTAATTACTATGGATGAGCTGCCGGAAGGTGTTCCATGCTTTTTGTCCGGATTGCTGTAATCACTTGACTTTGCATTGCTTACGGAATATCCAAAGTACTCGCCTTTAAGAGTAAACTCGGAATTGTCAGCATCAAGCGTCAGGTCATCGGACAAGTATGCTCTACCGACTATGGAGAGTCTGGACCTTGAAGAACCGAAATCAGTTTTCGAAAGAAGCATGTTTTCAGCCCATACTTCTGTCATATAGGTCAGGAAATCACCGCTGAATTCCTTTTCTTTCCCCTCAATGACAACGCTTGCCGAGTCGTCCACAGCTATTGTATTTCTTGTAATTACTCTGTCAGCCCTTATCTTCACTTCAGTATCATTTCCTTTGAAGTGAATTCCGTTGACGTTGTCCCCTGTTAATGACTTCTCATCACCACCCGCATAAATGTTGCCTATGATATTTATGACATCGCCTGACATCTTATTTCTCAGGTCTCCGTCTGCAATGATGACATAATCGTATGCCGGAGTCTCATCGGAAGAAGAAAATCTTCTGAAGCCGGGGTAGTTGATTGTAAAATCAAGGTTTGTGGTGATAGTTGTTGAAAGTCCGTTTTCATCGGTGTACGTAAGAGACAGGCCGTCAAGCTTCACTTCTCCATTGTAAACAGGATTTCCGTTTTCATCCAAATCGGTATCTACAAGTGCAAGCTCGATGATATCAGTATCACCGTCTTTATTACTCCACTCAACGTTTCCACGTACGTCATCGGAGAAAATGCTTAAGTCACCCGCATTTACTTTGTCTATGAATTCTTCCTGAATGAGCTGCCTGAGTGTCTCTTCATACACCCTGTAAAACAGTTGTTTTCGCTGTGTGGCATTTTCCATAAAACTGTACTGTTCCAGCCAGGCGGTGTAAGCAGCCTGTGCAGCTCTGTCCGCATATATTTCGAGTTCGGAGCGCACCTCATCAACGCAGTCCTCTGCGCTGTAGAAGTTGTCCGTTGAATTTCCGCGAAGCTTAGCCGATTCAAAATTATTTAATGTCATCGCAAGCACAAGCGAAGCAATAACACATACAAAAAGCGCCGCAATGATTACCATTACGAGTGTTGAACCGTTGTTATTCAGTTTAACAAAACGCTT
>JAZQQJ010000065.1:0-32573 GCA_045629005.1 Lachnospiraceae bacterium | reverse complement strand
ACATATTTGGCTTGTTTTGGGCGGTTTATGTAACTTTTTTACTTTTTCTCAGCCGTAAGGTTACATATTTGGCTTGTTTTGGGCGGTTTATGTAACTTTTTTACTTTTTCTCAGCCGTAAGGTTACATATTTGGCTTGTTTTGGGCGGTTTATGTAACTTTTTTACTTTTTCTCAGCCGCAAGGTTACATATTTGGCTTGTTTTGCCCGATTTATGTAACCCCGGCACCCCTTTTTCAGCCGTAAGGTTACATATTTGGCTTGTTTTGCCCGATTTATGTAACCCCGGCACCTCTTTCTCAGCCGTAAGGTTACATATTTGGCTTGTTTTGCTTGTTTTATGTAACTTTTTTACGTTTTCTCAAGTTGCAAAATTTTCGATTCCTAAAACAGTTGTATGGGATGTTTTTTTCGCATTATTTGTTGTATGATATAGAAAGAGGAAAAAGAAAGGGGCATCTTATGAGTCTTGCAGAATATATCATAATCGGCCTTGCGGCAATCATTATCATTCTTTTAATTGTTGCGCTTGCAAAGCTTTCCTCCATGCGCACTAAGATATCGCATGATTTGGAGGAATCAATAGAAAACGATCTCGCCGCACAGCGTTCAGAACTGAATCAGCGTGTTGACAGTCTTTACACCAATCTTAACCAGAGCCTGAACATGAACTTCGGCAGAATTACCGAGTCTGACAGGGAAAACATCAATAATCTCCGAAACACTGTAAATGAGCGCCTTGGGCAGTTTGAGCAGACGATGAACTCAAACAACACAGCTCTTGATAACCGCATGGAGACAATGCGAAAGAGCCAGGAGGAAAAGCTTGAGAGCGTACGTCTTATGACAGAGCAGCAGTTCCGCGAGAACCGTGAAACTACGCAAAGCAAGCTTGACGAAATCAAGTCTTCAAACCAGAAGTCCCTTGATGATGTCAGAGAGACCACACAGAAGAATCTTTACGAGCTCCGTGAGTCCAACCAGAAAAAGCTTGATGAGCTTCGTGAATCAAATCAGAAGAAGCTTGATGAAATTCAGGGAACGGTTGCGGAAAAACTTGATAAAACGCTTGGTGAGCGTGTTGCAGAGTCGTTTAAGAACGTTTCCCAGCAGCTTGAGCAGGTTTATAAGGGACTCGGAGAAATGCAGAATCTTGCCTCCGATGTCGGAAGCCTCAAGAATGCACTTGTTAACGTTAAGGTTCGTGGTGAAATCGGTGAAGTACAACTCGGACGTATACTTGAGCAGATGCTTTCTCCGGAGCAGTATGAGGAAAACGTAATCACCAAAAAGGACAGCAGAGATCCTGTCGAATTTGCCGTTAAAATACCTTCAAAGGACACTGACAACAAGTTCATATGGCTTCCTATCGATGCCAAATTCAGACTGGATGCGTACAACGCACTTATTGAAGCCTATGACAGCGGTGACAAGGATAAGGTTGACGTTGCACGCAAAGTACTTAAAGACGGCGTTAAAATCGATGCAAGAAATATCAGCACAAAGTACATTTCCGTTCCCGACACTACGGATTTCGCTATTATGTTCCTGCCCACTGAAGGACTTTTCTCTGAAATCATCCGTGACGTTGCGCTTACAGAGCAGCTTCGAAAAGATTATAAGGTTACTGTCTGTGGTCCTTCCACAATTACGGCGTTCCTTAACAGCCTGCAGATGGGCTTCCGTACGTTGAGCGTTGAAAAGAAGAGCGGCCAGATTGCTATGACGCTCAGCGCTGTAAAGGCTGAGTTCGGCAAGTTTGGTGAGAGCCTGGCAAAGGTACAGAAGAACATTGAATCTACAGGCAAAGAGCTTGACAGCCTTGTCGGCACAAGAACAAGAGCTATCAACAGAAAGCTTCGTGACATTGAAGAAATGCCGGAAAGCGAAGCTATAAAACTGCTTCCGCTTGACGACGAAGATGACAATTAAGCAGAAATAAAAACATATGGCTTGGTTGAAATAATGACAGAAAAAAGAAACACGTCCTGTAAAAGGACGTGTTTTTAAATGCAGACATCAATGATTGTTTCTTTTTCTTTTGAAATGCGGGCTCTTGCCGATGTGGCATCTATAAGCTTTTTTGTGAGTTCATCGACCTTTGAAAGTTCGATTTCAATGCTTACCGTGACGCCTTCCGCGTAGTCTGTCGAGAGAGTTTCAATTTCGTCTGATGCAAGTATGTACTGGATTTTACCGAGATCGGTATAGTCTGTTTCTATTTTAAGCACTGCCCCCGGCTGCTTTTTAACAAGTATTCCTGCTGTAACAGCCACTTTTGCAGAGTCGGTGTAGGCACGTACAAGACCGCCTGTGCCAAGGAGAGTGCCTCCGAAGTATCTTGTGACAACGCAGCATACATTTGTGAGCCCGGCGCCCTGTAAAACGGACAGAATGGGCTGACCGGCGGTCTTTTGAGGCTCTCCGTCATCACTGCATTTAAGCAGTTCACCGCGCTCGCCGATAATATAAGCATAGCAGTTGTGGCGGGCGTCCCAGTATTCCTTTCGCATGCGTTCGATAAAGGCGCTTGCCGCTTCTTCGCTTTCGCATGGAATGAGGTGGGCGATGAATCTGGATTTCTTTTCTTCGATTTCACCGGAAGAAGGTCCGGCAACCGTAATATATTCGCTCAAGATAAAAACCTCGGGGGGTTGAATAGTAACTTTTTATACATTGTATTTACTGTGAACAATATTGTCAAGCAAACAGGATATGGTATAATCAAATGTGTTAAATCATGGAGGATTAATATGGCAGAAGACAATCAGTTTATCGACCTTAATAAAGAAGCTACAAAACGTGAACAGGAGCCCGGCGGCGGTAAAGGACTTCTCATAGGCCTTATTATTGCAGTGGTTCTGCTGATTCTCATTGTTGTGGCGGGCATACTCTTATTTCAGAAGGATGAAAACGGACTGTTCGGATTCCTTAAGGATAATAAATCGACTGAACAGCAGGTGGATGCTTCGGCGCAGGGAAATCAGGGAGGCAATGCATCTGACGGCACTGACAAACAGACACAGGGACAAAACGGTGATGCGACAGATGTAACACCAACGACTGTTCCTGAAGTTTCACATGCTCCCGAGGCCGCAAAGCATTGTGCGGATTTGCAAAAGGCAATCGATGCTTCCGGTATTGTTGAACTGTATGGGCTTAATACTTATGTCAGCAATATTGAAGGTGATGAATATCTTGTCATTCAAGCCGGTGACTATGTAATCAAGGTTAGAAATGACTATGTTAAATATTCAGGAGAGCCTGAAGGGAAGTTCATCATTGATGATGGTGCACAGATGCATGAGTATGACTGGGATTACATCATCGATGCAAATAACATTATTAATTTCATTCCCACTGTTGCGGACTTTGTAGGAAACGGGAGAAAGCAGATTGCATTTGCCTTCTTTACGGATGAAAAGAAGGAAAGCAATACGCTCCATGTTGTTTCAACACGTGATTTCTCTGAGTACTTTGTTATCAATCCTTCAAAGAGCTTTGAGGATGTTATTGAGATAGATGCTTTCTGGGATGCCGGCTTTAAGCGCATAGCACGTATTATAGCAAACGACAAGGCATACTATGTGGCACTTCCATTTATGAGTGAAGAGGCTTGTGCAGAGCAGTTTAAGCTTGAAACAGATATACTTACGAATTATTTTATTGATGTTGATCACATTACCATGCGTAGTCTTGTAAGACTTACAAATGCGGGCTATATCGGAGAAATACGTTCTGCAGTGACGTTTACGAGCAGGGACATGTTCCAGGCAAGTGCAAATACGTTTTACCTTTACAGTTCGGATGATTTTAACGATAAGGACCACGTTGGCATTGTTGAGCCGATTACAATTGAAGAGGCTCTGAAGGACAGAATTACCGTTTCGGGAAGCAACGGAGAAAAGCTTCTTGCAGCACTTAAGGACAATATCCCGCGTACCACACTCGATCCTCATAATTATGCATATGACGTTGAGACAGGCCTTAAAGGCTATTACATAGACGGTGTAAATAAGGCCATGTTCGGCGTTGACGTATCGCGCTGGAACGAGGACATCGACTGGAAGAAAGCGGCTGCAGCAGGCGTTGATTTCGCAATGATCCGTGCTGCTTACAGAGGAACGTCAACAGAAGGTCTTGTATATACCGATGCATACTTCGAGCAGAATATTAAAGGATGTGCAGAAAACGGTGTAAAGGCAGGCGCATACTTCTTCTCGCAGGCTATTACTGTTGAAGAAGCAATCGAGGAAGCAAACTATATCATTGAGGTGTTGAAGCCTTATAAAGACAAGATTACGTTCCCTGTAGCTTTCGATACCGAGAAGAGTGATAACGCCCGTGCAAATGACCTTTCCTGCGAGGAACGTACTCAAATTGCCAAAGCTTTCTGCGAAACTATAAAAGCAGCAGGTTATACGCCTATGATTTACTTCTCGACGAACTGGAGCGTTATGAACCTGGATCTTGAGGAACTTACGGATTACGACATCTGGTATGCATATTACGCAGACGATATTTACTATCCGTATGATTACAAGATATGGCAGTATGCCTCTGACGGAAGCCTCCCCGGCTTCTCAGGACATGTTGACATGAACGTCGGATTTAAGGATTACAGCGTTAAATAGTAAGGTTTTTTAGCCTCTAAAAAGTCAGACAATAATATTCAAAATTATGCTTGCATTTTAGAAAATTCGGTAGTATAATACACATCGTTCGCTACGAAAGCGAGCGATATAGGGCTATCGCCAAACGGTAAGGCAACGGACTCTGACTCCGTCATTTTCAAGGTTCGAATCCTTGTAGCCCTGCTAAAAACAGACCTCAGCGGAGAAACCTGCTGAGGTTTTTTCTTATCTCCGGGATAGGTTGCTTTTTCGTGTGCAATAATGTATAACTCTCTTAAAAACAATTTGAAAAAATGTTCTGAAAGGAAAAAGCTTATGAAAAGATTTATATCTGTTACGATGGTACTTGCACTTATGGCAGCTGTTATGCTTACGGGATGCGGGAAGCAGGCAGAAGAGCAGAAAGACGTTCCGAATGTTGTGGCTACCGACGTTGCGCAGCCTACGTCTGTGCCGGACACATCGGCTCCGACCGAAGCTGTGCAGCCTACGTCTGTGCCGGACACACCGGTTCCGACTAAAGCCGAAAAGCCTGCAGAAACAGATAAACCCGTGGAAGAAACAAAACAGACGAAGGATGACTTCAGACTTATGTCGGAAGCGAACTCCGAAATCAAGGGTGAAAACGGAATATATAAAATTACGACAGCAGGTGAGTTTAGTGCTTCAGGAACACTTTCTGAGGGTCAGATTGTTGTTGATGCCAAGGGAGCCGAAGTTGTAATAATTCTCAACGGCACATCGATTTCGTGCTCAACCGGAGCCCCGATTAGTATTATCGATGCTGATACCGCAAAGATAAAGGTTTCGGAAGGCACAGTAAACTATATTAACGACAACAGGTCTGCAAGGGCAAAGGATGATGATACAGAGGAAAAAGGAGCCGTTTATGCAACCTGTGACCTTGATATTACAGGAAAGGGTGAGCTGAACGTCGTTGCATCCTTCAACAATGGTATTCATACAAAGGATTCTCTGTCCATCAAGAATGTTACATTAAATGTTGAAGCATTGAAGAACGCACTCAAGGGAAACGACGAAGTTGAAATCAAGTCCGGAACTCTTAAACTTGTTGCAAAGAACGGCAGCGGAATTAAGACTGAAAACACGGAAATTTCAAAGAAAGGAAACCAGAAGGGAAAAGTAATCATCCTTTCGGGTACCGTTATCATAGACTCGAAAAAAGAAGCAATTGCCGCAGCTTATTCGTCTGAAATCAGCGAGGAAGCTGTAGTGGAAAGCTCTACAAGATAAGTATGAATAAACTTGTGGTAATAACAGGAACAAATGCATCTGGAAAGAGCGGGCTTGGAATTGAGCTTGCAAAGGAGTTCGGAGCGGAAATAATATCTGCGGATTCAAGGCAAGTGTTTACGGGACTCGATCTTGGGTCCGGGAAGGTTACGAAGGAAGAAATGCAGGGTATCCCGCATCATCTTATTGATGTTGCAAAGCCTAACGATTTCTTCTCTCTGACGGACTTTCAGGAAAAGGCATATGAATGTATAGATGACACCCTGGCACGCTCTAAAAAGGCCTTTCTCGTGGGCGGAACAGGGCTCTATGTGAACTCAGTGGTGGACGGTTATAATATTCAAAAAGAACTTGTTGATCCGGAGCTCAGAAAAGATGTTGCGGCAAAGAGTCTTGAGGAGCTTCTTGCCATATTAAAGGAAAAATGCCCTGAGGCGCTTGAACGTGTGGATAACCAAAATAAAAGGCGTGTGGAGCGTGCGGTAGAAAGAGTACTTCAGGGAAACACAGCTGTTCCGGTTAATTCTCCCAGATACGAAACACTTGTCATCGGAGTTACGTGGCCCAGAGATGTGCTTTATGAACGCATACATGAGCGCCTGGACAAACGCCTTGAGCAGGGCATGATAGACGAAGTCGTGAATCTTCGTGAGCAGGGAGCTACGGATGACTTCCTTTATTCACTTGGCCTTGAGTACAGATATATTCTTATGTATCTGCGTGGCGAATTCGAAAGCTTTGATGCTTTCTACAACAAGCTGTTTATGGAAATCCGCCATCTTGCAAAGGAGCAGATGACGTGGTTCAGGAAGCGTAAGGACATTAATTGGATTGATATGACGAAAAATCCGTTTGATGAAGCTTCTAAAATGATTAATGAATTTTATGACATATAAAAAATGAACTCTCGTGACTGACAAAGCACGAGAGCTCTTTTTTTGAACATTATTCCTTAACTGCTCCTGATGAAACTCCCATTACAAGGAATCTCGAAAGAAGGAAGTACAGGATGACGATTGGTACCGCAATGAATATTGAACCCGCTGCGAATCTTGTGAATTCGGTTTCATCAAGTGATGTAAGGCCAACGGCAACCGTCCAGAGATTCTTATTTTTAAGTAACATCTTTGGGAGGATAAAATCACTCCAGGGCCATGCGAAAAGCGTCAATGCAGTGTATACGAGCATAGGCTTTGAGAGAGGCATTGTAATCTTTGCAAATATTCGCCAGTTGTCTGCACCGTCTATTCGTGCCGCTTCATATATGGTGCCCGGGATTGTGTCGAAGAAGCCTTTCTGAACAAGGTATCCCATCGGAGCACCTGCTGCGGAAATGAGAATGAGGCTCCAGAGATTATTGATCAGATTGAAGTTAATCATAATGAGGTGCACAGCTGTCATGCCCATAAAACCGGGGAACATGCTGAGTATAAGCGTGGACTTCATAAGCGTTTTTCTTGATTTGAACTCAAAACGGCTTATTGTGTAGGCTGTAAGAATGACAAGCACGGTGCCGATAAGTGATGACATAATTGCTACAAACAGAGTGTTTTTCAGCCAGTTCGGGTAGTCATACATTGTTGTGTCGGTAAAAAGTCTTTTGTAACTGTCAAGACCGAAGGACTTCGGGAAAAAGCCGTCAATATCATAAATCGAGCCCGACTTCGAAAAGCTTGCAAGCACAATCCAGAGGATTGGGAAGATAAATATGAGGCTTATGGCGATGAGAACGATGTAGGTGACAATCGAATCAGCCACGTATCGCTTATTAATGTGTTTTTTCTTCATCGATACGTATCCTCCTTCTTATAAGCTTTTGAATTAACGTAAACAACAAGTGAGATGACGCTCGTTATAAGGAAGATGATAAGACTTATTGCTGCGCCGAGTCCGTAGTAGTTGTTCGAATACGTGAGGTTATACAGCCAGTTAATCAGCAAGTCTGTATCGCTTGCAAGGAAATAGCCGTCTGAATAGAGGCCGTTCCTTAAGAAATAGAACACACCGAAGTTGTTGAAATTTCCGATGAAGCTCGTGATAAGCACAGGCGTTGTTGAAAAGATAACAAAAGGCAAGGTGATTTTTGTAAACTGTTTCCAATGGTTTGCGCCGTCAATGGAAGCTGCATCGTACAGCTCGGTATTCATATTGGAAAGAATGCCTGTGGCGAGAAGCATTGATGTCGGGATGCTTATCCAGGCATTTACAAACAAGCCGATAAGCTTGGCTTTGATGCCTGCATCCATATCGAGGAAACCGATGGCCTTGCTTCCGGCCATTGTGATGTAGTAGTTTATGGGCCCGCCATAGCAGAACATAAATTTGAAGGCCACGAAGGAGATGAAGCCGGGGACCGCATAAGCAATTATCGGAAATGCCCTCCATAATGCTTTTCCCTTAACGCATTTTTTGTTGAGAAGAAGTGCCAGCCCAAGGCCTCCGAAGTAGTTTACGAATGTTGCGCTTATTGCCCATATGAAGTTCCAACCGAGTATTTTTACGAAAGTATCTTTGAGCTCGGTGAGCGCAGCAAGCTTTTTGAAGTTATCAAAGCCTACCCAGTCGACAAGTGCAGGAGGAACAATGTCTCCGCCATAGTTTGTGAAGGCTATGAGAATCATGAATATTATGGGCATTATGTTAAATACGATAACACCTGCCACAGGTACGGCGAGGGCTGCTATATAAAACTTTTTGTCCATAAACGTTGAAACGGCTGTGATGAAATCGGGAAGTTTTTTACCGCTTTTCAGCTTTTCCTCGGATTCGTATGCATCGCGGACGTTTGCAAGATAAAAGCCTATTACGAAAGCAGTGATGACGTAGGCAATGACACCCTTTAAAAGCATCATAATGGAATCGTCGCCCTTAATGCCAAGCCACGCGTCACCCTGTACGGTGCCGAGAGTAAAAAAGTTCTTTATGTCGCCCGCACCGGAAAGGACAAGAAAAATCACGTAGCATACGAGGATACTCATGTAAAGAAGGCCTTTTATTACCTGACCCTGGAGTATCTGTCCGAGCCCCATAATAAGCATTGAAGCTTTCACGCGAAGGGGTGCGGCGAGATACTTCCTGAAAGTGTTTTTTGTTGATGAAAGAGCTTTATTCATGGCTTATCCTTTAACTATTTTGCCAATGTGTAAATTGCGTCGTAAACCTGTTTGGAAACCTTGTCGAGAGCGTCCTGAACCGAAGCAACATCAGGATATTTTTCTGATTCGCCTGCTTCTCTGTATGCATCCTTTGCAATATCGCTTAAGAACGTATGAACAGGCGTCCATACCTGGTTCAGCTGTTTAACGGAGGGCATAAGATAAATCCGGCCTTCTGCAAGTGATGTGAAAATCTTTTCTGTCGTGCCGCCTGACTCTTTTGCAACATCGCTTCTTGTGGGTGCGATTCCGAGAGTGTCCATGCGGAGTTTAATCATCTCGTAGCCTGTTGCGAAGTTTACAAAAGCAACAGCTGCTTCTTTATGCTCGGTGTAGGCACTTATTCCGTAGCCGTTAACACCGCCCATAACAACAGTGCTTACATAGTCTGAGCTCTGAAGTTTTGTGGTGTCTGCGGAAAGATCACCGTTTGCAGGCATTTTTGAAGGAAGCTCTGTCATGACAAGATTTTCAGAGGCCTTTGTCTTGGCTTCGGCTTCTGTCATTCCCTGTGATTCATATTGAAGAGCAAGCTTATCGACAAAAAGAACGTAAGTGTCGGGAGTGGAAACGGCAAAGGAATATGTGCCGTTTGCAAGCTTTTCATAGCGGTTTGAGGTGATTGTATCGTCGATGCAACCCTCATTCATAAGGTATGCAAACTGTTTCATGGCGTACATGCCGTTTGCCGCGTTGCCGGAACCAAGGCCGATGTTCTCGGTATCAAAGGTTCCGTCCTCGTTCTTGGCGAATACGTATCCGCCGTAGGAGAAAATGAATTCACCGTTCATGTACAGGTCGTTGTAGGAAAGCATAAGTCCGTACTGAGAATCCTTGTTGGCACTTGTGTCAGTATCACGAAGATATTTGGAGTAGGCATAGAGATTGCACCAGTTTTCAAGAAAATCGGGTACGTCATTTTTGTCTTTGTCCCATTCCGACTGCCAATTCTCAGGAAGCATATCCTTGCGATAATAGAGCATAGGCTCCTGAATGTTTACAGGTACACCGCATGTATAGGTTACGCCGTCAAAGCTTATTTTGAAGGCGTCCCAGGCTTCTGAAGGAATCTGTGAATAACATTCGTAATCATTTAATGAAAGAGGAAGAATGTGCTTATCGGCTGCATAGCGCATGAGCACGTCATTTGCCTGATAGAGAACATCGGGACCGTAGCCGTAAGGGCCGTTCTGAGCAAGGTCCGTGTATTCGTCCATGTCTGCATCAACCGCTACAATGTTGTATTCGGCATATTTTTCATTAAAGGCTGCAAGAAGCTTTTCAAAGTAGCCTTCTTTTTTTGCCGTATCGTTTTCGAGAATGCGGAGAGTAATCTGTTCCCCTGTCGGATTGAGGGAACTTACATCAGTAACAGCAGCTTCGCCTGAGGACTTTTCTTTTCCACATGCTGAAAATGAAACGGAGCATGTTAATGCAAGCGTGAAGGAGAGCACAAGCGAGAGAATATGAGATGTAGTTTTTCTGCGTGTTTTATTCATTGATAAGAACCTCGTTATCCATTAGCAGTGCAAAGCTTTCGGGTTTTAATTCCAAACCGTTGTGCGAGCGCTGCTTTGCAGTGTGATTTATTATAAGTTTGTACGTGTGTGCATCTGTTTTACAGGTCATTACGAGCATATCATCTTCTGCGGTATATCGGTATATGCCGTCGCCAAGCGGTTCTTTTTTACGGAAAGCTGCCAGCTTTTTGATAAGTTGGTATACATCGGCATATTCGCCGTTTTCTCCGGTTTTATCCCATGGCATACAGCGTCTGCAGTCGGGATCGTAACCACCGGGGAGCAATACTTCTGTTCCGTAGTATATGCAAGGCGTTCCCTGATAAAAGAATAGCATTGTGAGTGCCTGCTTTGCAAGAGCACGGTTCTCTTTCACACAGGTGAAGAAACGGTCTGTATCGTGTGAATCGAGAAGGTTAAGCATCATTTTGTTGACGCCTTCCTTATTACGCATGAGAAGCTCGTTCATTTTATGTGCTGTGCCTTCAGCGTTCTTTGTTTCGTAGGAGAAATAATCAAGAGCGACTTTGGTGAAAGCATAGTTCATTATACTGTCATGCTGGTCTCCGCGCAAATTTCTGTATGCGTCATGCCAGTTTTCACCGATTATCACAGCGTCATTTTTTGCAGTTTTAACAGCTGTTCTGAATATTCTCCAGAAATCCTGGCTTATTTCGTCGGCGACATCGAGACGCCACCCGTCCGTATCATATTCTCTGATGTAATAGGTTGCTATATCTGTCAGATATTTCTGTACATCGGGATTTGATGTATTGAGCTTGGGCATGTACGAGCAGGATGCGAACGTTTCGTAATTACGTCTTTCTTTTACGGGCTTGTTTCCGTGGATAATAAACCAGTCATAATACTTGGAATCCCTGCCCTTTTCAACAACGTCACGAAACTGTGATAAACGTTCGCTGACATGATTGAAAACTGCATCAAGGACGACCTTTATTCCAAGGGAATGAGCCTTATTTACAAGCTCCTTCAAATCATCGTTTGTTCCGAACATCGGGTCTATATTGTAGTAGTCCTCGATGTCGTATTTATGATTTGAAACCGAAGTGAATACAGGAGTGAGGTACAGCGCTGTAATGCCGAGCTCTGCGAGGTACGGCAGTTTTTCGGTGATGCCCTTTAAATCCCCGCCCGCAAAGCTTTTAGGCGCAACTTTGTCTCCCCATGAAATGTTAATATAGGAATCGGCTTTGTTGAAATCACCTCTGTTGAAGCGGTCTACAAAGATCTGGTAGAACACAGCGTTTTTCATCCATTCTACAGGACGTACGATGTCTGCTTCGTTTATGTACGGGTATTGGAAAAAGTTGTAATAGCCCAAGGTGAAATTGTAGCTTTCTGTTGGGCCGTCTTCGCTGAAATAGAAGCTTTCTTCAGCATCGTAAACCCGAAAAACGTAGGCAAGCCTTGTGTCCTTAAGCTTAATCCTTGCTTCATACCAGTCGAACATGTCGGAGCTGTACGCTTTCTCCATTTCGAAGCTGTTTTGCTTAGTGCCGATTATGTATTTGTTTTCGTAAAGGAGTTCAACCCTTTTTACATCATCCCTTTTTGTACGCAGGCGTATGACCATTGTGTCGGCATCTGTAGGGAAACAGTAGGGCGAATCCTGCAGGTGTAAGAGTGCATATTTATCCATATTTTTTAAAAAGGCGGCGGGAAAATCCTGCCGCCTGCTTTCTGTAAGGTTTGATTAGCGTTGCAAATTGTGTTTCGCTTTATTTTGTTACTGTGATGGTGAGAGAGTCTGCATCAACTGTAAATGTATAAGTTCCGGCTTCATTAACCTGTACGTTGTATGCACCTTCCGTAAGCAAAGCCTGAGAACCTGCGTCTGTTACTGCAGTGCTGTTCATGCCTATACCTGTATCGGTGCCATTGTCCCAAACCATAAAATAGAGCTGAGTGCCTGCAGCAAGTTCTTTTGTTGCAGTAAAGGTATTTGTGCCTTCGATTCTTGTGAGCTCGATGTTTTCTGACCAGTCGTCAACCCAGCTTCCCTTCATGACAATCTGTGTTGTTTCCGATACTACATAAGGTGTGTCTTCGATTACTTCTGCAGGAGCAGCATCACCGTTACGGACAATCTTAACTTCGTCGTAGTTTGCGTTATCGGGATCTGTTGTAAGAGTAATTGTATAGTTGCCGTCCATAAGAACCTTGGCGTTGGCTTTTGAGGACTCGCCGCTTAAGCTGCCACTGCTTTCGAACATTGTCGCATCAACTTCGGTGAATGTGCCGAAGCCCTTCTGACCGTCCCACTGCCAGTCATAAATGAGCTGGAACATATCGCCTTCGTAAAGGTCAAGAGTGATGGCGTATTCGTTTGTTGCATTGCCTGTGGCGTTAAGCTGACAGACCTTTCTGTCACTTTCTTCAACAGCTGAGCCTGCCCATGCTGATGTTCTGAGAACTGTGCTCTTACCTTCGCCTACGATGTACCATGATCTTGTATCGGGCGTCTTTTCAAGTGACCTGAAAGCTCCGAATATTTTTTTGCTTTCGTTGAAAACTGCTGTAGAGAAGTCACATGCGCTTGAAGCGAGCATTGTAGGTGTTTTATACCAGCCTTCGAAAACGTAGCCTTCCTGATTCTCAAACTGTTCGTAGCCTGTAACAAGCTCGCCTGCTTTTGCGGTGAGTGTTCCGAGAACTGTGCTGCCGTTAACAAATGTAAGTGTTATTTCAGGCGCTTCTGTAGGTGCTGCAGTCGGAGTAGTCTGTGTTTCGGTATTTCCTGCACCGCAGGCACAAAGTGAAAGCACCATAATGATACATGTGAGTAATGCGAGTATTCTTTTCTTCATAAATTCTCCATTCCGGGCGGTAAACCGTCCTATATACTTTTTCGGCTTTTAACGGTAGCAAACGAATGTGCTAATATAAATCATGTTAAAAACCTTTCGCAACTTAAGCGGTTAAGTTAAGCGGTTAAGTAATGTATACCACCGAAAACGAAATCTGTCAAGATATAAAATAAACCAACAAATACAAGTGATTCACAAACACGTTATATTCTGTACTGTTGACAAAAAAAGAAACAAGATTTATATTTACTTAAAAATTAAGTTGAGTTATTGTGTAAATAAATTCAGTGCCTTGAAGGCCGGACTTGAGAGAGGATATTTCGTGACCTATGGGAGATATCGAAGAAAGAAGAACAAAAAAAGTTACAGCGAAGGATGTTGCTAAAGCAGCCGGGGTGTCCGTAGCTACGGTTTCATATGTTATGAACGAGAGAACGGATCAGAAGATTAACCCTGAAACAAAAAAGAAGATTCTTCAGATTGCAAATCTTATGAATTACGTTCCGTCGCATGCCGCAAAAAGCCTGGCAACAGGACGCAACAATACAATCGGAATCTCATACTGTTCAACCGGTGTTACATCCAGGGATGCATCGGTTCTGCTGTTTTCACAGATGATGGTGGAGCGCCTTAACAGAATGAAATATGACGTTACCTTCATTCCTGCTAGAAAAAATGATGACGGGCTTCCGATTAACAGAAATGTTGATGCCATCATTGCAATTGATTTAAATCATGAAGACTTCAGAAATCTTGCCGACAATTACCTTGTGCCTGTTATTTGCGTTGATATGTGTGTAAACGATGAGCTCTTTTATCAGATATATGATGATGTTCCGTTTCTTGTACAGAAGGCACTTATGGAGCTTAAGGAACCTGAAAAGTGCTATTTCCTGTACGACTCGTTTAACAATGCAAATTATGAGCAGTTTGTTTTAAATCTTCCCGAGAATGTATTCCCGCTGAAACACAGGGAGCTTACTACTTCAATTCTTGAGAGTATTAAAAAATCAAAGGTTATTGTACTTGGCAGTGTGCTTGCATTAAGCGTTATGAGTACAATCAACAAAGATAATATGTGTGTTATTTTATCGGAGCGGGAGAGGGACGCCCTTCCGGGGGATGTTTCCGTGCTGCTTGATAACAGTGAAAAGAAAGCAAATCTTACAATGAATATTGTAATGAATGCACTTCAGAAGAAGTTTGATGTTAATCATGACCACAAAATAGATTAGTAATAAATAAGCCCCGCACTTAATGTGCGGGGCTTTTGCGACCCATAAAGGAGCCGGCTTCTGCATTAGATTGTGAAACGCTTAATTGTATTGAGGAGGGATTCAGCTCTGTCATCAATCTCTGTAATCATGTTCTCAATACCCTGTGTAGCTTCTGCCATCTCAACTGTTCTGTCAGCGATTTCGCTTACACCAACGTTTGTCTCACCGAGTGTGGAATTAATCTCGGAAATAGCTGTTGTGATAACGTCTACGTTAGAATTGAGCTCACCAATCTGAGTGATGAAGCTATCCATTGTATTTCTGAATGTTCCTGCATCTTCAACGTACTGCTCACCAACCTTAGTGAACTCACCGAATTCCTCGGTAACGAGCTTGTTGATGAAGTCTGTTGTTGTTGTCATTGTATTAAGCATGTCGCTAACGGCTTCCTTAATATCCTGAACGATGCTAACGATGTTGGAAACAGCCTCTGTAGAATCGGAAGCAAGCTTACCGATTTCATCAGCAACGACTGCGAAACCACGGCCCTGCTCACCTGCTCTTGCAGCTTCGATGGAAGCATTGAGAGAGAGGAGTGCGGTCTGAGATGCGATTTCGGATATTGTATCTGTAAGAGCTGTGATTCTGTTAACAGCTTCAGCTCTTTCTGTAGCACGCTTAACCTGTTCCTGAACATCTTCAAGCATTGTCTCAGCCTTCTGAGTAGCTTCCTGTGACTGCTTTCCAAGACCTTCTGCACGTGTAAGGATTTCAGAAGATGCTCTCTTGCTGTCCTTAGCAACGCTGTCGAGATCGTTAGCCTGCTGGTTAACCATGTCAACACGGTCCTTAATGCGGGCTGTTGTATCGGAGATGTTGTTCATGCCGGCTGAAAGCTCCTGAGTAACAGCTGAGTTATCAGCTGAAGCTTCGGAAACATCAGTAGCACTCTTCTTAATCTTAACGGAGTCAAGCTTAAGAATTTCACTTTCGTTTCTAAGTTCTGTAATAACCTCGTTGAGCTGCTGTCTTACGCCAACGAGAGACTTCGAAATGGAACCTGATTCGTCGGAACGCTTTGAAAGCTTGTCAACTTCTTCATTGACGGAAACATCGAGCTGAGCGATACGGTCTGCACCTGCAGCAACCTTAGCATAAGGCTTAGCAACGATTTCTGAAAGAATGATACCTGCTACAACGAGAACGAGGAGACATACTATGCAGCAGATAATAAGTGTTGTCTTCATAGGTGTAATCATTGCTGTAACGTCTGTGAGGTCACATGTAACAACAACGATGAGATATTCTGATGTGATGTAGTAGCCTGCAAGCTTGTCTGCACCATTGAATATGTACTGGATACAATCGTGCTGTCCGGGCTTTACTGTGCCGGCTGCGATGCCTGATACAAGACCCTTAACGGCGTCGTTAGAAACAGGATTGCCAACCTTGCTCTCTGTAGGATGGTAAAGCATTGTGCCTTCCTTATCAACTACGTAAACGTAACTTGTGTCAAAGCCGGAAACCTTAACATCCTTAAGTGCTACGTTAAACTCTTCATATGTAAGAGTTCCTCTTGCATCTACGAATGTGCCGTAACCTGCAGCTGTGTTATCCATGCCGTTCTTGATGGCGTCAGTGATAAGTGTCTCGGACTTGGTAGCAGCAACGATCATTGAGGAAACACCAACAATGAGAGCAGTTGCGAAGATAAATAACAGAAATCTTTCACGTAATTTGAATTTAAGTTTCATAGTGAACCCTCCGTGGATTTTTTAAAGATTGTTCTCATTGTATAATGGCTTAAAATGTATTGCAATTAAGCCACCCTTAACAAATTGCCTTATATGCTAAACAAATGATAAATAAATTCTGAATATTTGCAAAAACGCTAGATTTCACGTATAATCAGCATGATATATGCATATATAGGGGCTTATAATCGAAGACTAAATATGGGGTAAATCAGGAGAGGAAAATGACAAGGGAAGAAGTAGCAGCAATTGTAAAAGCACAGCGTGAATTCTTTAAAACCGGAAAAACGCTTGATGTAAAGTGGAGAAAGGAACAGCTTCGAAAACTTCGTGATGCTATTATAAAAAATGAAGAGCTTATTCTCGGAGCGTTGCATGAGGATTTGGGAAGAAGCAATACCGAAGGATATCTTTGTGATATTCTTCCGACACTTTGCGAAATAAATGAAAATATTAAAAAGCTTGACAGGTGGGCTCGCCCAGAAAAGCATTTCTCGGGCTTCCTCGCATTTCCAAGTGTCTCAACAAAGGTGAATTTCCTCCCTTATGGATGTTCTCTTATAATATCACCGTTCAATTTCCCGATAATGCTTTCGCTTGGGGTGTTGAATGCCGCAATATCCGGAGGAAATACGGCAGTTATTAAAGTATCTTCCAAATCTGCAGCAACATCTGCGATTATTGAGAGAATAATGGATGAGACGTTTCTTCCCGAGTTTGTTAAGGTTATAGGTGGAGGACATGACGTAGCGGATTTCTGCCTTGAAGAACGGTTTGACAAAATCTTTTATACGGGCAGTCCCAGAGTGGCTTCTCATGTTATGGAATGTGCCGCAAAGCACCTGACTCCTGTTGCGCTTGAACTTGGCGGGGAAACAGGAAACTGGTGTATCGTCAGAAAAGATGCAAACCTGAAAGACGCCGCAAGAAAAGTAGCTTTCTTTAAAATATTAAACTCCGGCCAGATCTGTATAAATATCAATCAGGTTGCGGTTGCCGAAGAAGTTGCCGATGAGTTTGTTTCTGAATTAACGAAAGAAATTATAAGGCAGATTGGTGAGAATGCGGAAAAGAACCACGAATATCCCAAGCTTGTCTGCTCTTCGGCGTACAGAAAGTGTGCAGAAGAGGCGGAAGAGTACAGAGACCGCATTGTGACAGGCGGTACGGGCGATTCCGAAACCTGCAAATATGCACCTACAGTAATCTATCCTGTAGATATTAATGAAAAAATAGTTCAGCACGAGCTGTTCTGTCCGCTTCTTCCTATAGTTAAATATAAGGATTGTGAAGTTGATAAACTCATTGATACCATAGAATGCCGTGAGCACGGACTCGCATGTTATATCTTTACAAAAGATACAAAATGGGCAGCGCGTACCGCAAAACGTATGCAGTTTGGCGGCGGATGCATTAATGATGTCATTATGCATATTATGGTTGAAGGCGTTCCGTTCAATGGCACAGGTCATTCGGGAATGGGCGCATATCACGGAATATGGGGCTTTAGAGAGTTTACACATCCGCAGACTGTTCTTAAGGGCTCGGACAAATTTAACCTTTCTCTTCGTGAGCATCCCTACACGGGAAAAGCAGGAGAGAAGAAGATGAAGATATTTAAGATGTTTGTTAAATAATAGGAGGCAGGATGACTACACATACAAGAAAAACATTTGTCATCGGACATAAAAATCCCGATACTGATTCAGTCTGCTCCGCAATAGCATATGCATATTTCAAAAATAAGGTTGAGGATACGGATACTTTCGTGGCAAAATGCGCGGGCGAGCTGAATTCCGAGACTCAGTTTGTACTTAAAGAGTTTGGTGTTCCGGAGCCTGAACTGGTTTCGGATATAAGCACACAGGTTAAAGACATTGAAATACGTGAGACAAAGGGTGTAAGCTGCAAACTTTCCTTAAAGAATGCATATCACCTTATGCAGGAGGAAGGCGTAGTTACCCTCCCGATAACGGAAGATGAAGAACTTAAAGGCTTAATTACAATTAATGATATTGCGACATCCTATATGGATGCTTATGACAGCGAAGTAATAGCAAAGGCCGGCACGCCTTATTCAAATATTGTGGAAACACTGGAAGCCGAGATGCTCGTCGGCGATCCCAATGGTGTCTTTAATGAAGGTAAGGTCCTTATTGCAGCTGCATCTCCTGATATTATGGAGAAATATATCGAAGAAAACGATCTTGTTATTATGGGAAACCGCTATGAAATGCAGCTCTGTGCCATTGAAATGAAGGCCGGATGCATTGTAATCTGCGAAAATGCTCCGGTTTCATTAACTATAAGACATTTGGCAGACGAGAACGGATGCACCGTTATATGTACTCCTTATGATACATATACTGCCGCAAGGCTCATCAATCAGAGTATGCCCGTTGAACATTTCATGACGAAGGACAAAATCAATATGTTCAGGACAACGGACTTCGTTGATGAAATTAAGGATGTTATGGCGAAGAACAGAAACCGTGACTTCCCTGTTCTTGACACTCAGGGCAGATACCGCGGAATGATTTCAAGAAGAAACCTTTTGGATATGCAGAGAAGGCAGGTTATTCTTGTTGACCATAATGAGAGAAGCCAGGCTGTCGACGGCATAGAAAATGCCGAAATCGTCGAGATTATCGACCATCACCGTCTCGGAACAATGGAAACCATCACTCCCGTGTTCTTCAGAAACCAGCCTTTGGGATGTACGGCGACCATCGTATACAGGATGTTTGTTGAGCAGGGAATTAAACTTACGAAAACGATATCGGGACTTTTATGTGCCGCTATTCTTTCGGATACTTTGTACTACCGCTCACCCACATGTACAGCTACCGACAGAGAGGCAGCAGAAACACTCGCTGGCCTTGCAGGCATTGATTGTGCTGAGTTTGCGAACAGAATGTTCCTTGCTGCAAGCGATCTTTCAAACAAGTCTGATGAGGAACTTCTTTATCAGGATTTTAAGAAGTTCAACATGGAAGAAAAGCAGGTTATGGGAGTGGCACAGCTTTCATCTGTCAATCAGGCCGAACTTGATGAAATAAAAGTGCGCCTTAAGGATGCAATGAAGAATGTTTTGAAGGTTCAAAATCTTGATTATTTCCTGCTTATGCTTACCAACATAATGGAAGAACGAACCGAACTTCTCTATGTCGGCGAGGACGTTGAAAGCATACTGGAAAGCGCATTTGACGTGAATCCCGAAGGCGGAAGCGTTATTCTTAAGGGAGTTGTGTCAAGAAAGAAACAGCTTGTACCCGAAATACTCAGACTCTTCCAGAATACTTAATAATGACGCAAACCAAAAGTTACTTAAACGTTTTCGAAAAATCTTGAATTTTTTGAAAATGCTATTATAATAGTAACAGATGCGGCTTTTTATTCATTGGCTGCTTAATATAAATTCAGAATAAAAACCCGTTAATGGCGGGCATTATGGAGGAATCAAAATGAAATTCGGCTATTTCGATGACGAGAACAGAGAGTATGTCATCACTACACCCAAGACACCGTTACCATGGATTAATTACCTTGGTGCAAATTCATTTTTCTCATTGATTTCAAACACATGTGGCGGTTACACCTTTTATAAGGACGCAAAGCTTTTAAGACTTACCCGTTATCGCTACAACAGCGTGCCCGTTGATACAAACGGTAAATACTTTTACATTAAGGACGGCAATACCGTATGGAATCCCGGCTGGCAGCCTACAAAGACGGAGCTTGATGAGTACGAGTGCCGCCACGGAATAGGCTACAGCACATTCCATGGTGCAAAGAACAATATCAGCGCTGACGTTATTACGTTTGTTCCCACAAATGATAATTGCGAGGTTTCGCGTATCACTGTCAGAAACAACTCCGCTTCCGAAAAGAAGCTTCAGCTGTTCTCTTATGTTGAGTGGTGCCTTTGGAACGCCGACGATGATATGAAGAACTATCAGCGTAACCTTTCAACAGGTGAAGTTGAAGTTGTCGGTTCCACAATATTCCACAAGACAGAATATCGTGAAAGAAGAAATCATTATGCGGTTTACTCCGTAAATACAGAAGTTAACGGCTTTGACACAAGCCGTGATGCTTTCCTCGGCGCATACTGGAGAAGCACAGAAAGTCCTGAAGCGGTTGAAAACGGCAAGTGCACCAATTCCATTGCTTCCGGCTGGTATCCTATTGCTTCACATCAGATTGATATTACACTTGCTCCCGAAGAGGAGAAGAGCTTTATCTTTGTTCTCGGTTACATTGAGAACCCTGTTGAAGATAAGTGGGAGAGCTACGGTATCATCAATAAAAAGCCTGCATATGCCATGCTCGACAAGTTCAAGACAGACGAACAGTTCTTTGCTGCTCTTGACGAGCTTACCGAATACTGGAACGATCTTCTTTCCAAGTTTGTCGTAAATACAAAGAATGAGCGTGTAAACCGTATGCTGAACATCTGGAATCAGTACCAGTGTATGGTTACCTTCAATATGTCACGTTCAGCTTCATACTTCGAAACAGGTATCGGCCGTGGTATGGGCTTCCGTGATTCCTGCCAGGATCTTCTCGGTTTCGTTCATCTCATTCCTGACCGTGCAAGAGAAAGAATCATCGATATTGCTTCAACTCAGTTTGAAGACGGTTCTGCATACCATCAGTATCAGCCTCTTACAAAGAAGGGCAATGCCGATATAGGCTCCGGCTTCAATGATGACCCGCTTTGGCTCATTGCAGGTACAAGCGCATACATCCGTGAAACAGGTGATTATTCCATTCTTAAAGAGATGGTTCCTTTTGACAACGATGCATCAAAGGCAACACCTCTTATGAATCATCTTAAGAGATCTCTTGATTATATTGTTAATCATAAAGGTCCTCACAAGCTTCCTCTTATCGGCCGTGCAGACTGGAATGACTGTCTTAACCTTAACTGCTTCTCAACAGAGCCCGGTGAGTCCTTCCAGACATTCGGACCAAGCGAAGGACCTGTTGCCGAGTCAGTATTCATCGGCGGTATGTTCGTTAAGTATGGTGAAGAGTATGCACAGCTTTGCGAGGCTCAGGGCGACAGCGCTGAAGCAGCATATGCAAGGGCTGAGGTTGAAAAAGTCCGTGCAGCCGTTGAAGATGCAGGCTGGGACGGTGAATGGTTCATCCGTGCATACGATGCATATTCAAATAAAGTCGGTTCCCACGAATGTGAAGAAGGCCAGATTTTCATTGAGCCTCAGGGCTTCTGTGTAATGGCAGGAATCGGCGTTGAAAACGGAAAAGCAATAAAAGCACTTGACTCTGTAAAGGAAAAGCTTGATACTAAATACGGTATCGTTGTTAACCAGCCGGCATATACACGTTATCATGTCGAGCTTGGTGAAATCTCCAGCTACCCGCCCGGATACAAGGAGAACGCAGGTATCTTCTGCCATAACAATCCCTGGATTTCAATTGCAGAGACTGTTGTCGGACGTGGAGACCGCGCTTTCGAAATTTATAAGAAAACATGTCCTGCATATACGGAAGAGTTCTCTGAGATTCATGCTACAGAGCCTTATGTATATTCACAGATGGTTGCCGGACGTGATGCTCACTTCTTCGGACAGGGAAAGAACAGCTGGCTTACAGGTACCGCAGCCTGGACTTTTGTAAATCTTTCACAGTACATTCTGGGCGTATATCCTACACTGAACGGACTTTCAATTAACCCTTGCGTTCCGAAGGACTTTGGTGATTTTGAAATCACAAGAAAGTTCAGAGGCTGTACATACAGCGTTTCGGTTAAGACAAACGGCGTTGAAAAGGGCGTTAAGGAGATTATCGTTGATGGTAAGCAGTTTACAGGAAACGTTATTCCTTACGAGGCAGGAAAGACATCCGTGAAGGTAGAAGTAATCATGGGGTGATTGTATGAATTATGATTTTTCCGAACTTGAAAAGAAGGCAAAAAAGGTCGTAAATGCTGTTGCGGACGGCCTTGAAAAAGGTGCAAAGAAGGCAGCGGGTGCCATTGCTGAAAAGCCGCACTTCAACACGCCCGATTTGAATCGTGACCGCTTTATGCTTAAGGGACGTTTCGCTACCCAGGGCTATGACTGGTGGTGGCACAACTTTACCGGAATAAATGCCAAAACGAGAGAGGAAAAAGCATTTTTCATTGAATATTTTGTAATTAATCCGGCTCTGGCCGAAGACGAACCTGTCTTCGGTCAGGAGCCTTGTAATCTGGCTTCGAGAAAGAAGCCTTCTTACGTTATGGTTAAGGCAGGAGCATGGGGAAACGGCGCAAAGCAGCTTCACAGATTTTTCTCCGTTAAGGACGTTAAGATTGCGGACGGTGCTCCGTATTATCTTGAAGCAGATGACTGCTACGCAAGTGAAGGGCGTCTTGCAGGCTCTGTGAATGTCAGTGAGAATGATGCAATTACAAAGCCTTGGCTTATGTGTTCCGCAGGTTCCATGAAGTGGAGCCTCTCTGTGGACAAAAAGATTGCCTACAACGTTGGTTACGGCACATCAAAGCCTTTACGTGATGCAACGGCTTTTGAAATGTACTGGCATGCGGAAGGCATGAAAACCGAGTACTCCGGCACGGTTGAGCTGGATGGGGAGCTTTATTATGTTTCTCCCGAAACTTCTTATGGTTACTCGGACAAGAACTGGGGAGCTAACTTTACATCACCTTGGGTTTGGCTTTCCTCCAACAATCTTATTTCGAATACAACAGGCAAACGCCTTATGAATTCCGCTTTTGATATCGGTGGCGGCAGACCTAAGGTATTTGGCCTTGAACTTGATAGAAAGCTTTTGGGCGCCATGTATTACGAAGGCGAGGAGATGGAATTCAACTTCTCGAAGGCATGGATGAATCCCAAGACTAAGTTCGACTGCTATGAAACCGATACAGAGGTTATATGGCATGTTGAACAGGAAAACAGTGCATACGTGATGCAGACTTGCATTCACTGCAAAAAGGATGAAATGCTTCTCGTGAACTATGAGGCTCCGGACGGCACAAAGCAGCACAACAGGCTTTGGAACGGCGGAACGGGCGAGGGCTGGATCAGACTTTATAAGAAGGAAAATGACGAAAAAGTTCTTATTGACGTCCTTAATGCAAAGAACGTCGGATGCGAATGGGGTGAATTCTGTTAATGAGCACTGAACTTTATTTTTACGAAACACACCTGCATACATCTGAAGCAAGTGCGTGCTCCGTTTGTCCCGGAGCAGACTACCCGGAGAAGTATAAAGAGGCCGGATATACAGGCATCTTTGTAACAGATCACTTTTTCAACGGCAATTCGGGTGTTCCGAGAGACTTACCGTGGGAAGAGAGAATTGATATTTATTGTAGCGGATATGAACATGCAAAGGAAGCCGGTGATAAAATCGGCTTTGATGTTTTCTTCGGACTTGAAGTAAACTTCGCAGGTGATGAGTATCTTCTGTACGGTCCTGACAAGGAATGGCTGAAAGCACATCCTGATATTATGATTTGGTCTCACGAGCAGCTTCGTGAGGAAGTTCATAAAATCGGTGGTGTTATGATTCAGGCGCATCCTTATCGTGACAGAGGATATCTTCAGGCAATAAGAGTACATCCTCATCATGCGGATGCTTTTGAAACGTACAATGCCGGAAATGCTCCTTATTGTGACCAGTATGCATATCAGTATGCAAAACAGAATGGCATTTTAATGACGAGCGGTTCTGACATTCATAGAGTCGGTGACTTGGAAAGAGGAAGAAGCGGCGGAGTTGCTTTCTCAAAAAAGATAGAAAGTTCTAAGGACTACGCAAGTAGAATTCTTAATGCGAAAAGATGTGTTCCGTTACTTCAGAACGAAATTCTCAAGGCAGAATCGTTAAAGGCTGATTTAACAAATGATGAGTACGGATATATTACGTTTGTTGACAGACTGATTCCACAGAAGGATCAGGCCTGGGGCAAACCGGTACGTATAACTGATAATAATGGGGTTGAACAGGACGTAGATCCTGCAGATACAATTGATTGGGGAAAGATATGAATACAGTAGGGATTGTATTAATTGTTATTTTGGGCCTTGTGCTTGTATTGGCAATTGGTGTGTTTACATACCTAAGCTGTTACGTTTCACTTCCGAAAAGCGGAATGGAAAGCAGTAGACAGTTTGAAACAGAGCATGGTTTCTGGAGAGGCTTCGACGAGCGTAGAACCGTGAAATATTCAATAAAATCCTATGATGGCTATGAACTTCATGCTGAGTTCGTTCCAAACGAAGCCGCACCGGATTCGAAGAAATTTGTTATTATTTCACATGGTTACACATCCACTCGATACGGTTCACTTAAGTATTTTAATAAGTGGATGGAGCTTGGTTATAACTGCGTACTTTATGATGACCGTCGTCACGGTATGAATAAAAAAGGTTTCTTTAATCCGAGCACACTTGGTATAAAAGAATCTAAGGACCTTATTGCTGTTATTAATGACACATACAGTAGGTATGGTGAGGACATCTATCTTGGACTTCACGGTGAATCTATGGGTTCGGCGTTACAGATAACAGCACTTAAGTATAATCCTAAGGTTCATTTCATTTTCAATGATTGCGGCTTTGCAGAGATTACAAATGTTCTTGAAGCAGGAATATGCGAAGTGTTTAAGCTCCCTGCATGGCTCATTTATCCGGCATCTGTTATTAACAGAATACTGTTTGGATGGAGCTTTACAAAGAATCGTCCCATTGATTCATTAAAGAACAATACGGTTCCAATCTGCTTTGTTCACGGTGAAGACGACACTTTCATTAAGTGCGAAAACAGTAAGATGATGGCAGAAGCAAACCCTGCATATACGGAGCTTCATCTTGTTCCGGGAGCAGAGCATGCCATGTCAATGTTTGTTGACGAAGCGGGCTATTTGGAAATAATGAAAGCCTTCCTCAAAAAGGTTTATGAAATGGAAGGAATGCAGTAAAAAAGCGAGGTGTATCGTTCTGATACACCTCTTTATTATTACGAATGAATTGTACAAACAATTATGTAAATTTTCGCAACCAACTTTTGCGAATTATTGTTGACAAGCCGCGTTTTCCGTAGTATACTTTCGCTTGTGCTCAAGAAAACGAGCAAATGCGGAAGTGCTGGAATTGGCAGACAGGCATGACTAAGGATCATGTGTCAAAACGACGTGTGGGTTCAAGTCCCATCTTCCGCATTCGGTTGAGTCCTAGAAACATCGAGAAATCGGTGCTTCTGGGATTTTTTTTGTTGGAAAATTGATGACTTTGAGGGGTTCCCTGGGGTTCCCTAAGTCGGCAGTGTTTTTAACAAGTTCTAATGAAGAAACCGGTGAATCGTCTGGATCTTCGTCATAACCATCTAAGATAGCTCTTACATTATCGATATAATCCTTCTGTGCAAAGCTGTAATGTCTAAGGTTAGTTTCAATGGAATGACCAAGCATAGCAGCTCTGTCTGCCACAGATACTCCCTTAGGAATTAACACATTGGAATTTAAGGACATTCGAAGTGCATGATTATTGGTTACGCTAAATCCCTTGGATTGACATAATCTTCGAAGGAAAGTCAGATATGCATCTGTTTTAATCCAATCACCATTCTCGTGACAGAAGATGAATTCGGATTCAATATGAAGAGCATCCTGCTTGGCCTTGAGTTCTGCCAATAAGCTTTTCAGATTTCTGGTCAAAGGAAATTCTCTTCCATCTGCAGAAACACCTTTTTCGTTCTTGGTACAGTAATCAAGATAGTAGTTCTTTCCTCCGGGTATCTTTTCAGATAATTGCTGACAATGAATATGAATGGAAGTTTCATGAATGTCTTCCCATTTCAACGCACACAGTTCACCAACCCTGACACCTGTTTCAATGGCAAACAACATAGCATAACCATTGATATAATAACTACCATATTTAACCATGGTCATTCTGCGTCTTACTTCGGCTTTCAAAGAATCGATTTCCTCCGGAGAGAGAATTTTATCTTCAGGTTTTGCCTTACGGGTATCGCAGGATTTCATATATGGCTTGTTCTTGATAAATTCCAAGGGATTTTCAGCAATCAGCTTGTGAGAGTACGCATAGCCGAAGATAAGGTTTAGAACGCCCTTAAAGCCTAAATAAGCTTTCTGCTTAGGGTGTTCCCTGTTTACCCACTCCTGAATGTACTTTTTGATTTCAAGCTCTGTAAACTGTCTGATATCTCTTGTAGCAAGGTCTGCCGAAATAAAGCGTTTAAAATCTGCTTCATTTTTATCAAGGGTATTCTTTTTGGGATTCTCAGTGGCAGCTTTTTCTGCAAGTGCAGCTTTGAATATGGAGCCTAAGGTCATGTCTGAGATCCCGTCTGCATAATAGGTGAAAAGTTTGTCTATCAATGCTTCACGGGTGCTGGCTTTCACTTTCTTGCCATCCGGCATTTTGGTAATCCAATATGCTTTTGGATTATTCTCTGTCGGTTCATGATAGCTGATAGAGCGTGGTGTTCCGTCCGCTGTTACATGATTGAGTTGCACTAACTGTTCCTTTAGTGCCTGTTCTTTTTTATTTATCATTTCGAGTTCATTTTCAGCGCCGTTACTATCAATGATACCTAAGTTTAACTCGTACTTCAATGATTCTTTTTGATTTTTTAAATTATGAATGAGTTTTCTTATTTCTAATGTCTTTTCCATGTATTCTCCTTTAAAAAAGAGCAAACAAAGAAAGGCACCCATTGCGTAAGCTGCAATAGATGCCTGATAAACAGAAAAACAACAAATTTTTAAAAGTATTTATGTTTTTCTATTGGTTATATTTTGTTTACTCACTGTTTATGTGTTTATTTGTTTATTACTTACTACTCAAATGGTAGTTCCGGTTCTAATTCCGGGGGAACGGGAATAAATCCTTCCTCTGAAGAAGGTGCTAGACTTACCCAAGCTCTTTGGACACCGTAGGTTTCAAACTTGTGAGAGGATAACTTCTTGTATTCCTTTTTGAAACACTGGTTCATGATTTCACCAATGGCATTGGACTGCCATGTTTCCATGGTCTCTAGAGGAGTGTGGCCCAAAGCTTCAATGAATAACATTTTGGTACACACATATTTGGGATGTTTTCTTTCGATAAAGTTGACAATATCTGTTTCCATAGGATCCTCCGGCATATACTTTTTCTGTGCCATGCGAAGTTCATTTTCCATGTCTGCATCAAGGGTAAGCTTGAAGTCACCAGTTCTATAGATTTCCATGACTTCTGCCCATAGCTGACGAAAATAGGCTCTGGCTTCCGTTGGATTTTCCAAAATGTGAAGCTCTGCATTTTCTGTGTTTACCTCAATAGGAAGAAATCTTCGGTTTCCGGATTTGTCCGGTGGAAGAAAAGCAATTCGATTTGAGGTACCGGCAAATACACTTTGCCTTGCATGGTCTGCAGCAAATTTGTCATAAGGAATTCTGTAGTTATCAGAAAGCCTGCTGATGAAGGATTTGGTCTCTTCAACAGATTTGGCTTGCAGTACAGCCAGCATTTCCGGAATCTCCAAAATCCAATGACCATTTAATCGTTCGAAGATATCCTTGGCGTTCAGTTCACGAATATCATCTGTAAACCACTGGTCCTCCATGGCGAGGAAACGAAGAAAGGTAGACTTACCGGCTCCCTGACCACCAACAAGACAAAGCATGTATTCGAACTTACATCCGGGAGTAAAGACTCTGGATATGGCACCAAGCATAAAGACCTTTAGACATTCAATGGTTAGGGGAGTAGCTTCCACACCAAGGTATTTGGTTAGTACATGGGATAGTCTGTTTTCACCATCCCAAACAAGAGAATTCAGTTCATCACGAATGGGATGATAGGAGTTCTCTTTGGAAATCACTCGGATAGCTCGTTCAATCATCTTTTCATTATTGATTCCATACTGAATTTCTATTTGTGTAATGATGTTGTCCAGATCATTCTGGCTAAAAGCAATTTCAAACCTTTTCCATGGCATATCCTTTACAACATCCATTTGTCCCTTCAACTCATTGAAACGAACAGATTCTTTTAAGAGGTCATTGTGTTTCATAATGAGCTGATAATTCTGATTGGAAGACTTGTAGGTTCCATTCATATTTTTTTCCAACATTTCATCTAAGGTTTTTTCAGGTGGTACAGGTGGATTCATGTAGGGTTCTAATTGTCCCGAAGAGATTAAAAGATTTAACAGGTCTTTAATCTCCGGAGATAATGTTCCAGTTTTCGATTCTGTTGTTGACATAGACAATCACCTCCTTGTAGGTATTTAGAAAATCAATCTGTTCCTGTAGAGTTCCGGTTTCTAAGGTTTCTATCATCCAGTCGATTTTTTCAAGATTCATTACTGCTTCGTCGAACAGTGGATTAGTGTTTTCAAATTCTTCTGGTGTCTTAGGAGCAAGGTCCCTTTGGGCACAATGAAGAAGATCATAATATCTGTGCAAAGAAAAAAGAGCATCCCGCTTATAAAGCTGAAATGCTCTTAGTTGTTCCTTTTCCTGTCTGGCTTGTTGTTCTTCGGGAGTTAGAGGTTTCGATTTGTAATTCGTTTCCGGCAAAGTGGAAATGTTCAGATTGAAATCCTTGATCATCTGCTTTGCTGCATCCAGTGGTGACAGGCCGTGTAGTTTACTGACAAAGTTAATGACATCTCCTTTTTCACCACAGGCAAAGCAGTAGTAGTATTTGTCGATTTTCATACTAGGGTGCTTGTCTGGATGAAAAGGACACAGGCACATGTTATGCTTGTTGATTTTGATACCATAAAAGGATGCAGCATCCTTGGTGGACACGGCATCCTTAACTTCACTAAATATATTCATTTATAATTCTTCTTCCTTTCTTTTCTTAGATTTATTGATTTCGTTTTCTTCAATCGCTTTCTGATAGTCTGCTTCAATCGCTTTCTTCAGCGAATAGGTTTTGTCGGTGTCTTTTTTCAGTTCCTTGTACCGGGCAAAGAGTTCGCTGTGGGAACTGTTGATTTCATTTAATCTTGATTGAAGGTCTGCAGCCGGAACAGACATGTTAGGATATTTTTCCGAAAGAACTCGTCTGGCACGATAGAAGAGTGTCAGTTCCATGTGGTGAGATTCTTTGTAAGCATCTGATGCAGATTTTCTTTTTATGGTGCAAAGCTTATCATAGATTGGCTTATAGTCCTTGTAATCCTGCAATGCTTTTTGTGTATCCTGAATCCCCTTCTTTTCTTTCTCTAGGGCCTTCATTTCTGTTTGAAGTTCGCTTACTTTGGAATACATTTCGGAAACATAGGATTGTAAATCGGAGAGTGTTCCGAGATTGTTTTCTTTTAGAAATTGGATAATTTCAGCCTGCTTTTTTATGTTATTGATTTTGGCTTTTTGAGAATAGGCACCCTCATTTCTTTTGCTGTAATAAGAATTCAGAGCAGTGATGAAGGCATTATGGTCTGAAGTATATTCCTTACGGGATGCATTTTCCTCTGAGAGTTCTTTGGACAATTCTGCAATCCAGGAACCTAGATTCATAATCTGAGAGCGGAGCCTTTTGATTAATGAATTCACAGAGCGTATCATTCGATTCCATGTACCAACATCAGTGGCAATGCCTCTTTTTTCCATTGCACGAACAGCGGGTCCTTCGTGAATGGTGGGAAGTAAATCCAGTCCCATATCCACATAGGAACGATGGTCAATTCTTTCCGGCAGACCTTTTTCTTCAAATTTTGCATTGACAAGTTTTGCCCAGTTTTCTCTCCAAAGAAGAAGTGTTTCAGGACTTCCCCAGTCTGTGGTAGGAACAGCATTGAATTTGAATTTACCTTTTTCATCTTTTATTCGATTCCCGTTTTCATCAAGAAGATATTCTCGGCGTTGTTTATTGCCCCAGGTACCATCCGGATTCAATGGGCGGATGGGAGAGATGACATGAAAGTGCGGATTCTGAATTCCATCTTCCCCTTTGTCAGGATCATGAACTGCGAAGTCTACAATCATACCACGGGACACGAAGTTCTCCTGGACAAATTGTTTCGCCAAGGCAAGATTTTCTTCGTAACTGAATTCATTCTGCAGGGCAATGTTGAAGGAATAGGAGAGTTGAGCCTGAGGATGTTTCTCAATATTTTCCACTTCGTTCCATAATGTCTGGCGGTCAGATAATCTGCTTGGAGCATGTTCCGGTAGAATGATTTCGGTGTAGAGGATGCCACCCTTTCTGGTATAATCCTGTACTTCTCCGTAATAATCATCCATCAGTTTTTCACCGGAACGATAAGCTGCACTTGCAATGGCACTTTGTCCTTTTCCTCTGGAAACCTGTGTCACATTAAAATGATATAAAGCCATTAGGCATCACCTCCTTCCTTGGTTTCGGAATCAGAAGTATTGATTAGATTCCTGTATTCTTTGTAGAGATTTGTTACTTCCGGAAGAGAAGAAAGTCTTCCCATAAATTCCCAGAACTTTTCTTTGGAGAGCAGTTCAATGTTTTCGAATACATACTCAAGCTCTGCTCCCTCCACCACAAGACGATGAGTTCTTGCAGTATTCTGTTTACGAAGAGCGGTCTTTAGTCGATTCTCAAGCCTTGTAATCTGATGCTCTGTCTGGAGTTTTTCTTTCTTGGCCTGCTCCAGTTCAAGCCTTGCCGTTTCCAAATTTGTCATTATCATTTCCTCCTTTATGTGTTTATTTGGAAAAAGAAAAAGGATCCATTTCAAAAAAGAAATAGGTCCTTATCTCCGGAGCCTGTGGCGAACGCAATCCCTTTCTCAGGTGGGATACTGAGAAAAACGCATCTTGATACCTAGGGGGTATAGAAGTGCGCCCTTCTTAAAAGAAGGGAAAAAAGGGTTGTGGTTCCTCACCACTTTTTTATGCTCATACTTAATTATTCGCTTCATTTTTGTAAAAGAATTGTTTAGTGACAGGATTGCAATTTTTCAACAAGAGCAAATTATTTTTTTAAAATTATGATGCAAATCTGCAATAGTTATGCTATGATAAAAAAACAGAACGAATGTTCGAAAAGGAAAAATGAGGTATGACATGGGAGAATATTTACCTGGAAATCTTCAGGAAAGATTGATTGAATTAAGAAAGACACACGGCTATAAAAGTCAACAACAGTTGGTGGATGCGCTTGGTGGAATCGTAGATAAAACCACATACTCACGAATTGAGAGTGGTGCGACTAAAACAATAAATAATGAATTATTGGTAAAGCTGGCAGAGCTTTATAATGTTTCTGCGGATTATATTTTGGGAATTGCCAATGTACCGGAGAAAACATATTTTGATATTCAGGAACTTGGATTATCTGTGGAAGCGGCAAAGAATTTATATTCCGGAAAAGTAAGTACAAAGGTGATAAATGAACTACTGATTAATGAAAAGTTTGCAACTGCAACAAAAATGATGGATTTATTTTTTTCAAATTCTTTGGTTAGAATGTTGCAAACTCAAAATACATTGTTGGATTTTTCATGTGACATAGTTTCAGAATGCAACGAAGCGGGGCGCATTCCGGCTGACAGTTTTGTGAAGAATTTGAAGAAAAAGTTAAAGGTTGCGCGCATTCCGGCAGTCCAAACTGAATTGATGAAAATAGAAAATCAGTTGATGGCATCTGTAAAAGATATTAAAAGAAAAGTAGAAAACGAACTGGCTGAAGTTACTACTGCTACAGAAAAACTGAATTATGAAATTCTAGAAACTGTAAAAAATGAAGTGGCAGCGAAGGGAGATATGGAGAAATATTCTTACGAAGAAAAAGTCGAGATTATAACTGAGGCTGTCATAGCTGGTATTGCTTTGGATGAAAGTATTCCAGAAGAACGATTCAAGGAGTTAGAGGTATCTGTCAGACAGATGATGCCTGTACTATTAAACTTATGGCAAAAATAAGCAAAGCGGAAAAAAAGGATAAAAGAAATAGAGAACTGTGCATACAAGTAAAAGAAAATAATTTGTATGCGCAGACAAGATTGTTACTGGAAAACGAAGGCCTGATATTTGAACTGGGAAAGAAGATAGAAGTCGCTTATGAAATGGATGTAAATCATTATGGTGGTATTGAATTGGACGATATTTTACAAGAGGGAAGATTTGCAATGCTGGAAGCAGCAAAGCAATATGATACAGTCGGCAGTGTCAAGTTTTCAACTTTTGCATATACCATCATGCGTAATGCTATGGTGGATTTATGTAGGAAGGGTAAT
>JAZQQJ010000064.1:0-12095 GCA_045629005.1 Lachnospiraceae bacterium | reverse complement strand
ATAAGGTTCTTAAATAAGTTAGGAGACAGTGTACAGTTTTGAAGGTATAAGTAATACATACCGACATTCCTCGATAGCTCAATGGTAGAGCACTCGGCTGTTAACCGAGGTGTTGTTGGTTCGAGCCCAATTCGGGGAGTTAATCAGCGAGTAGGATTTTCCTACTCGTTTTTATTTTTGTTTGAATTGCAAAGCCAATTTATATTTGCTATACTTTCCTCATATTTTTGTTTTTCGAGGTTTACGATGCCAAAATATGATGTTGTGGTTGTCGGAGCGGGTAATTCCGGTCTTACGGCAGCTCTTGAATTAATAACTGCAAAGAAAAAAGTTCTACTTATAGAGCAGCACAACCTTCCCGGTGGATGTGCTACGAGTTTTATTCGTGGCAGATTCGAATTTGATCCTAGTCTTCATGAACTGTGTGGTGTCGGAAGTGCAAAAGAGCCCGGAAGCGTTCGGCAAATGCTTAGTGCCTATGGTGTAAAAGTTGATTGGATACCGGTTAAGGATTGCTTCAGGGTTATTTCGAGATATTCCGACGGCTCTTCTATGGACGTTACCATGCCTACAGGTGTTGATAATTTTATTAATGCCATGGAATCGTATGTTCCGGGATCAAAAACTTCCATGAAGAAGCTTTTCGCTCTTTTTGAAGAGGTTTGCAATGGTGTCGGATATCTTTCAGGTACTTCGGGAAATCCTGAAACGAAAGTGCTTCAGGAAGAGTATGGAAACTTTTTAAGAACAGGCGGATACAATGCTAATAAGGTGCTTAAAGCTGTCGGGCTTCCTCAAAAGGCTCGTGACATTCTTGCATCGTACTGGAGTTATCTTGGCGTTCCGCTCGACAGACTGAATTTTATTCATTTTGCTGAAATGGTTTTCAGTTATGTTAAAGAAGGCCCTTATATTCCCAAGAACACGTCTCATGAAATAAGTGTTGCTCTTCTTGAAAGATTTCGTGAGCTTGGTGGCGACATCTGGATGAATTGTCGCGCGGAGGAATTTCTTTTTGATGAAGAACGTATATGCGGAGTACGTACGTCAAATGGTATTGTTGACTGTGATTATGTTCTTGCGAACATTAATCCTGATATAGTTTATTCCAGAATGGTTCCTGCAGATATAGTTCCTCCTGCAGTGAAGAAACTCTCGGCTGCCAGAAATCATAATTATTCAGGTCGTATGTTTACCTGCTATTTTGGACTTGATTGCACACCCGAAAGGCTTGGAATTACCGATTATTCCACATTTTTCTACGGAACAGCGGATTCTGCGAGGGAATATTATGACATAAATAGAGGTTTCCTGTCGGATGATTTCTTTATTATGCTTTGCTATAACATTACAAATCCTTCTTTTTCGCCTGACGGAACATGTGTAATTTCGCTTACAACCTTTACAGCTGCCGAAGACTGGAATAACCTTGATTCTTCTGAATATGGTTGGCAGAAATCGAAGGTTGCTGCGGAGCTTATAAGAGAACTCAGAGAAAAGACCGGTATAGATATTGCACCGCATATTGAGGAGATGGAAACGGCATCACCGGTTACGTTTGCAAGATATGTCAACGCTCCTGAAGGCTGTGTTTACGGCTATGAGATTGCTGACTGGGATGGAATGATGGCCCGAATGATGATGCTCTCCGAGGAACAATCATTAAAAGGATTAAGACTTATCGGAGCAGCAGGCGCATATGGCGTAGGATACAATATGACCTATGCTACGGGGCGGCTTGAGGCAATGCTTACGCTTGCGGATATGGCGCGCAATCGTCACGACAGCGAAGCGGATATACATGAAAACACACAGGATACAGGTCAGTAATATGAGTGAGACAAAATTAAAAATTAAAATATCACCTGTCGGTGCGTTAGATATGCTTAAGTTTAAGGGACTGGCTGAGGACAGGAGAAAGGTAATAGAACGTTCTCCCGAAACTGATATTACTTCTGACTACCCTATAAACGAGATGGCAAAACATAATCATCCCGCGTGGCAGGAAATGCGAATTGAGGCAATTAAGGAATATCCCGGTGCAGATGCGAAAACTTTTGTCTTGAAGCGTACTGACGATGAGCCTGCAGCAATGTTCAGAGCGGGACAGTATGTTACTTTGGCACATAATATTGATGGTTTTGAACATATTCGACCTTATACAATATGCTCCTCTCCCGAGGATGCAAAACATGGGATATATGAAGTTACAATCAAAGCTTTTCAAGGTGGATTTACGTCAGTTTATGCGGTAAGAAATTATAAGGTTGGAGATGTTGTTAAAGTCTCCGGACCACAAGGACATTTTTATCACGAACCGCTCAGAGACGGTGACAATGTAGTCGCTGTTATCGGCGGCAGCTCTATTACCGTAGCACTTGCAATGGCTCGGGCAATCCGCGACGGCAACGAAGATTTTACGCTTACCATACTTTATGGTTCTGAGGCAAAGAAGGACATCATCTGTTTTGATGCACTCAGTGATGTTGTTGCGGTATGCGATAAAGTGCGCCTTGTTTATGTGCTTGAAAAGGAACATAGGGACGGTTATGAGCATGGCTATATTACTGCCGATCTTATCAGAAAGTATTCTGCTGAACCATATTCCATGATAGTCTGCGGACCGCCGGCATTCGCGGAATATATGAAAAAGGAGTCGGGAAAGCTTAGCAAAAGACCAAAAGACATAAGGTATGAGCTTACTCCGATTCCACAAAATGTTTACGACCTTATTGATTATCCTGATTACTGCAGAAATAAACGTTTTAAGCTTTCGGTACGTCGGGGAGGAAAAGAATACAGAATAACTGCTTTTGCAAACGAGCCGCTTATTGCCGCACTCGAACGGGCAAAAATAAAAGCTCCTGTATCGTGTCGAAGCGGTGAATGCGGTTTCTGCCGGTCAAAGCTTATTTCCGGTTCTGTGTACATTCCGAAAGCCAATGATTTCAGGCGTGCTGCGGATAAAAAACATGATTATATTCACCCGTGTGCATCATATCCTACGTCGGATATTGTGCTTGAAATTCCGTGTGTATACGAATGATTTTACCGGCATTCGAATTGTAATAAAAAAATGAATTTTATCGTTGACAAGGCCGTTTTTTTAAGGTACAATAAGCAAGCTGTCGCGAGACAGAAAGCTTGGATGGCGACGTAGCCAAGTGGTAAGGCATGGGTCTGCAACACCCTGATTCATCGGTCCAAATCCGATCGTCGCCTCTTAATAATAGCAGTTCGAAAGAACTGCTATTATTTTTGTTTTCCTCTGTTTACTTTTTCTTGCAAAAAGGTTAGAATTAACGAGCAACAAATCATGGAAAATGATTTGGAGAGTAATTCATTTTAGGAGGTTGTTTATGAAAAAATTACTTAGTGTACTTCTTGCATTAACAATGCTTCTTGGCATGATGTCCGTTATCGGATGCGGTGCTGAGAAAAAGTACGAAATCGCAGTTGTTACTGATGTAGGCCAGCTTATGGACGGCGGCTTCAACCAGGGTACATGGGAAGGCGCAAAGAACTACGCTGAAGCTCACAAGCTTACTTACAAGTACTATCAGCCCGCTAACGGTGCTGACGCTACAGACAACGACCGTATCGCAGCAATGAGACTTGCTATCGATAACGGTGCAAAGATTATCGTTGCTCCCGGTTTCCTTCAGCAGGCAGCTATGGAAACAGTAGCAAAGGAAAATCCTGACGTAAAGTTTGTTTTCGTTGATGGATGGAACTTTGGTCTTCAGAACGTTACAGCAGTTATCTACAAGGAGCAGGAGTCCGGTTACATGGCAGGTTATGCAGCTGTTATGGATGGCTACACAAAGCTCGGTGCTACACTTGGTGGCGGCGGTTCTAACCCTGCTTGTAACAGATTCGGTTACGGCTATGTTCAGGGTGCTATGGCTGCAGCAGATGAGAAGGGCGTTGACGTTGATATGATCGTTTCATTCAAGTATGGTTCATCATTCTCTGCTTCCACAGAACTTCAGACACAGATTGCAGGCTGGTATTCAAAGGGAACAGAAGTTGTATTCTCATGTGGCGGTTCTATGGTTAACTCCGTAAAGGCAGCTGCAGAAGAAACAGCTAACGGCAAGATTATCGGTGTTGATACAAACCAGAGCGGTATCTCTGAAAGAGTTATCACATCTGCAGTTAAGGGTCTTTCACAGTCTGTTGAAATTATCCTTGGCAAGTTCTATGATGGCAAGTGGGATTCAGAACTTGCTGATAAGTCCGTAAATCTTGGCGCATCTGATGATGCTACAGGTCTTCCTGATGATTTCTCAAGATTCAACAGCTTCAATAAGGCTGCTTACGATACACTCTTTGCAAACATTAAGAGCGGCAAGGTAGCAATCAAGGCGGAAGTTGCTGAGGACTGCAACGATGAAAGCTTCTGGACAAATGCAGTAGCAGGATCAAGAGTTTCCATCACACTCGATAAATAATTAATAATCGTAATTGCCTCCGCAATGCGGAAAGATTGTGATGAACAATGAGTGCCGGGGCTCGGTTTATTCCGGGCCCCGGATTTTTAAATCGTTATTTCCGCAAAAAAACGGAAATGATGATAAACCTTGCACTAAATTTAAAGGAGACAGGCTAATGAGTGATTACATTATTGAAATGAATCACATCACCAAAGAATTCCCCGGAATCATTGCAAATGATGATATTACATTGCAGTTGAAGAAGGGAGAAATCCATGCTTTATTGGGGGAAAACGGAGCAGGAAAGTCAACACTCATGAGTGTTCTCTTTGGAATGTACAAACCTGAAAAGGGTGAAATTAAAAAGAATGGTGAGGTTGTTACGATTAACGACCCTAACGATGCGACTGCTTTGGGCATCGGTATGGTTCACCAGCATTTTAAACTTGTTGAAGTGTTCAGTGTACTGGACAATATTATCCTTGGCGCAGAAACAACAAAACTGGGCTTCATTAAGAAGAAAGAAGCAAGAGCGAAGGTCATTGATCTTTCTGACAAATATGGTCTGAATGTTGATCCTGATGCCAAAATTGAAGACATTACCGTAGGTATGCAGCAGAGAACCGAAATTCTCAAGATGCTCTACAGGGATAACGAAATCCTGATATTCGACGAGCCGACAGCGGTTCTTACACCTCAGGAAATCGATGAACTCATGCAAATAATGAAGAATCTTGCCAAAGAAGGCAAATCGATTCTTTTTATCACACATAAATTAAACGAAATTATGGCTGTCAGCGACAGAGTGTCTGTTCTCAGAAAGGGCAAATACATCGGAACTGTTGAAACAGCAAATACTTCTGTAGAAGAACTTTCTGAAATGATGGTCGGACGAAAGGTTCAGCTTGTTGTTGACAAGGAGCCCGCTCATCCCGGAAAAGAGATATTCAGGGTTGAAAACCTTACGGTTAAGAGTAAAACTCATTCAAAGAATGCTGTAAACAATGTTTCACTCAATGTCAGAAGCGGAGAAATTGTCTGCATAGCAGGCATTGACGGAAACGGACAGAGCGAGTTTGTTCAGGGCATAACAGGACTTGAGCCGGTTGCTTCCGGTCATGTTATTCTTGGAGGAGAAGACATTACACATAAGTCTATCAGATACAAGAATACGCATGGCATGAGCCATATTCCTGAAGACAGACATAAGCACGGACTTGTTCTTGATTACACTCTTGAAGAAAACATGGTTCTTCAGCGTTATTATGAACCTGAATTCTCCAAGAATGGATTTATCAGGTTTGATGAAGTTAGAAAATATTCCGATGCGCTTATTGAACAGTTCGACGTAAGAAGCGGACAGGGCAGCATCACGGCAGCCAGAAGCATGTCCGGCGGTAACCAGCAGAAGGCAATTGTTGCCAGAGAAATGGACAGAGAACATGATCTGCTTGTTGCGGTTCAGCCTACACGAGGACTTGATGTTGGTGCAATCGAATATATTCACAAACAGATTGTAAAAGAACGTGATAACGGTAAGGCAGTTCTTCTTATAAGTCTCGAGCTGGAAGAGGTTATGTCTCTTTCGGACCGTATTCTTGTTATGTATGAAGGCGAAATAGTCGGAGAGCTCGATCCCAAGAAGACGACTGTTCAGGAACTTGGTCTTTATATGGCAGGCGCAAAGCGCGATACCGGAAAGGAGAGTGTAAATGAATAAAGACAATAAATCAAACTCTTCCAACGGTTTAAAGATTTTTTTAGAGTCTGCCGCAGTTAAGTCATTGGCTTCATCCTTAATCAGTATACTTGCCGGGGTTGCTGTTGGAGTTATTGTAATGGCTATCCTTGCAATTGCATCGCCCGATATTTCCGCCGGCTCTGTATTTGAAGGGCTTGGATACCTTCTTGCAGGACCTTTTACGGGTTCCCATGCAGGTGTAAACTTCGGTAACATGGTATTTTATGCAACACCACTTATAATGTGTGGTCTTGCTGTTGCAATTGCTTTTAAAACAGGCCTTTTCAACATCGGTGCACCCGGACAGTTCCTTATGGGGACGCTTGTTTCACTGTCGATTACGTTAAACATTGATAACACCGGAAAGCCTATAGCAGGTTTCTTTACATGGCTTATCGCTGTCATTCTCGGAATGGTTGCGGGCGCACTCTGGGGCAGCATTCCCGGATTCTTCAAGGCTGTATTCGGAGTGAACGAAGTTATTGTCTGCATTATGACAAACTGGATTGCCGCAAACATCGTAAGCTGGGTGTTCAGTGTGCAGAAGCACCTTTATGCAAGCGGAAAGGGTGGATTTCTTATTACGACGGCAGCAACAGGAAACGGTACACCGGACCTTGGCCTCTATGAGCTTTTTAACGGTTCCTATCTTGACCTTGGAATCTTTATTGCCATAGCTGCCGCTGTTGTGATTTTCATCATTTTAAACAAGACAACATTCGGTTATGAGCTTAAAGCATGCGGATATAATAAAGATGCATCCAAGTACTGCGGCATGAACGAAAAGAGAAACATCATTCTTTCAATGGCCATTGCAGGTGCACTTGCGGGTCTTGGCGGTGCTCTTTACTACCTTAACCCCGGCATAGAGCTTAAGTGGGATGCAGCATACATGAAACTGCCTGATTATGGCTTTAACGGTATTCCTGCCGCACTTCTTGCATCTTCTAATCCTTTGGGCACGGTTTTCTCCTCACTGTTTATAAGATACATTGCAATGGGCGGCGACAGCCTCGTTTCCGCAGGCTTCAACAGATATGTTGCCGATATCATTATTGCCCTGATTATTTATTTTGCCGGATTTGCAAATCTTTTCAGAGCACTTCTTTCAAAGAAAAAGTCAGCAAAGGAGGATAAATAATGGTACTCATTTTACAGAAAACATTAATGTATGCGGTTCCTTTGCTTATAGTTGCCTTGGCAGGCGTTTTTGCTGAACGAAGCGGTGTTATCAATCTTGCCCTTGAAGGTGAAATGATTTTCGGAGCTTTCTGTGGAGCGGTTGTAGGCGTTGCATTTGCTAAGCATAATATCCTTATTGACAAGCCGCAGGCCATTTTCGTAATCCTTATGTGCGTTTCCGCAGCTGCAGGAGCATTGTATTCATTACTCCTCAGTTTCTCGGCAATAAACCTGAAGGCCGATCAGACGATAGGCGGCACGGCGCTAAATATGCTTGCCCCGGCGATTGTAAACACGGTAGGTCTTGCATTCTTTTCACAGGAGAAGATAGTAATGCCTTCGAACTTCAAAAGCTATGCTATTAAGAATCCCGATGCAAGCCCATTCATGCAGATTTTTACGGACAAGGCATACATCTCCACATATATCGTCATTGCGGTATTCATCATTCTTTCCGTCTGGATGTATAAGACAAAAACAGGTCTTCGCCTTCGCTCCTGTGGTGAACATCCTCAGGCAGCTGCTTCCGTAGGTATAAGCGTTTTTAAAATGCGTTATCTCGGAACAACGATAAGCGGTGCCCTCGCAGGACTCGGCGGTTATGTGTACATTGCAACAACGGCCGGTGCAACAGCTGAAGGAAGTGTTGCCGGAATGGGATTCCTTGCTCTTGCTATTATGATTTTCGGAAACTGGAATCCTGTACGAATTGCTCTCGGAGCCATCCTTTTCGGATTCCTTAAGTGTGTAGGCGCTGTTTCGGGACAGCTTGAGTTCTTAAGTGCAATTAACCTTCCGATGTATTTCTACAATATCATTCCTTATTTCGTAGTACTTGTTGTTCTTGCGTTTACCGCAGGCAAGTCAGGATGCCCGAAGGCAGAGGGTATTCCTTACGATAAAGGACAGAGATAACTAAATACGCTATAGAGGTGCAAATATGAGCGTGAAAGATAAAAAATGGTGGCGAAACGGTATTGTCTATCAGATTTATCCACGCTCTTTTTGTGATTCAAATTCCGATGGTATCGGCGATATTCCCGGTATCATTTCGAAACTGGATTATCTTAAAGAGCTTGGAATTGACATAATATGGCTCAGCCCCGTGTATGCGAGTCCAAACTGCGACAATGGCTATGATATTTCCGATTATAAGTCAATCCATCCTGATTTCGGAACAATGGACGATATGGAGAAACTCATTTTTGAGGCCGAAGCACGCGGTATCCGCATTATTATGGACCTTGTTGTCAATCATACATCCGATGAGCATGAGTGGTTCAAAAAGGCTCTTGCTGGCGACGCAAAGTACAGAGACTATTACATATTCCGTGAAGGGAAAAACGGAAAACTTCCGAACAACTGGGGATCGTTCTTTGGCAGTGACTGCTGGGAAAAGGTTCTTTCCGAGGAAAATATGTACTATCTGCATCTGTTTGACAAAAAGCAGCCTGATTTAAACTGGCACAATCCTGCAGTCTACGATGAAGTGTGTGAGATTCTCCGCTTTTGGCTCAATAAGGGCATAGCCGGCTTTAGATGCGATGTGATTAACGTCCTTTATAAGAATTCATTGGAAGATGGTAAAAAGAAGATTGCGCTCACAGGACTTGAGCATTATCACAGCACAGAGGGTAACCACGACATATTAAGACGATTAAGAAAAGATGTGCTCTCGCAGTATGATTGCTTTACGGTCGGTGAAACTGTGCTTGTTGATACAAAGAAGGCAATGGAACTTTGCGGCTCTGAAAGAGGCGAGCTTGACATGGTATTCGGCTTTGAACATATGGAGTGTGACCAGATTGGAATTAAATGGTTCAAGACAAAGTACAAGCCCGAAAAACTTATCAATACTCTTGACCGCTGGCAGAGGGAAATGGAGTGGAATGCGAACTATTTTGAAAATCATGACCAACCCCGCTCTGTAAGCAGATTCGGAGGTTCAGGCAAGATGCACGATATAAGCTGCAAAATGCTTGCAGGCCTTTTGCTTTCGCTTCGCGGAACTCCGTATATTTACGAAGGTCAGGAAATCGGTATGACAAACGGTGATTTCAAGGATCTTTCTGAGATTATGGATGTTGAAAGTCATACGGTTGATAAAACGATGCAGAGCCTTCATTTTTCAGCAAAACTACGGGATAAACTGATTAAGCTTACAACACGTGATAACGCACGAACACCTATGCAGTGGGAGGGTGATGCGCATAATGCAGGCTTTACAGGTGGTACACCATGGCTTAAGATTAATTCGAATTTCCGAATTATAAACGTAAAAGACGAGCAAACAGATGAAGAAAGTGTTCTCGCATTTTATAAGCAAATGATTGATTACAGGAAAAACAGTGAAACTTTGCAATGGGGTGATTACGAAAGGCTTAAAAGCCCGAAGAACGTATTTGCATTCCGCAGGTTTACCGACAACAAGAATACAGTCGTGATTTGTAATATGTCCGCAAAAAAACAGCCTGTATGGGTACAGGCTGTTAAAAGCAACGAAAATGCAAAGCTTGTTTTAAAGATGGGCAATTATTCTACAGACTCATTTACGGCTTCTTCCGGAACAGCAGATGCATTGTCATTCAGACCGTTTGAATTCTCTGTTTTTGAAGAAGAGTGACGACCGATAAACAGCCAGCTGAAAAAGCCTATAAAAGTATAGATGAATACGATTCCAATAAAGACACCGGCAACATCAAACAGGAAATCCAGCATATCGCATTGACGGCCTTCGACAAAGAGCTGTAAAGCTTCACTCATTAATCCGACAAGCGAACCGATGAAGAAAATATGCAGATAATCAAGCGGTTTCGGACGACTCCAGCGAATAATCAGGAATCCTGTACCGAACGCCATTCCAAAGGAAGCAAACATGATAAAGTGTGCTGCTAAACGGAGAAGCTCGTCCCCAAGATGGTATATACGGGTGATTTCGTTGGCTCTTAACGTGATGCCACGCTTTTTGGCGATGAGATTGATAAGCCTTTGAGCCATTGTACCGCTCAGCTCATTTGAATCAGTACCGTTCTGAATACCGAACAGGAAAATGACCGCCAGACATATAAAAAGTATGCATATGAAAAGAAAAATTCGGACTGCTTTTTTAGGCATTTGACACCTCTGCTAAATAATTAATTGATTTTGATTTTTCGATATGATAAAACGAAATATATTGGTATATTAACACTACACTCTATGCTCTTCAAGTAAAAGAAATATAACATTATTATGACGGAGAACCGCTTGAACAGACCGTATGACAAAACAACAGATTATCATTGCCACATTCTGCCTTCCGTGGACCATGGCTGTGAGAATGAGGAGATGTGCCGTGCACAGCTTGAATATGCACGAAACGCAGGAATTAAAACAGTTATTGCAACGTCTCATTTTTACCCACAGAAGGAACTGGTTACTGACTTTTTGATAAGGCGTTCCGAAGCATTGGGAAAGGCATATCCGATTGCTGAAAAAAAAGGAATTTCCATTGTTCCCGGGGCTGAAACCTTGTGGTGCCCCGGTATTGAGAAAATGGAAGGGCTTGAAAAGCTTATTTCAAATGAAAAAGGGTTTAATCATCTTCTTCTGGAACTTCCGTTTATAGAATTTGACACCGATAAGGCGATGAAAACAATACGGGTTGTTCATGAGAAATACGGTTGCAATATAATACTTGCTCATGTGGAAAGATACGAACCAAAACAAATTCTTGAGTTCGATTATGATTTTGTCGGATATCAGATTAATGCAAGGAGCTTTCACAAGCTTTCGAGAAGGTTAAAGGTAAATAAATACATTAAGTCCGGAAAGGTCATGGCCTGTGGCAGTGACATACACGGACTCGAAAATACATACAAGTATTTCTAATGCGGAGGGTTTACAATGCTTACTATCAACGAGAAAATCAAGACACTTTCGGGTAAGGGCGCATGGCATAATGATGACCTTAACGGAAAACTGCCGTCTATTCATCTTTCCGACGGACCTCACGGATTGAGAAAACAGCCGGAAACGAATAATGGCAACAATGATTCAATTCCCGCAACATGTTATCCGACAGCCAGTGCACTCGCATGCAGCTGGGATATGGAAGCTATCGATGCCATAGGTGAAAGCCTTGGAAAAGAAGCATGGAATATGGATGTATCAGTCCTCCTCGGTCCCGGAACAAATATGAAGCGTTCCCCTCTTTGCGGACGTAACTTCGAGTATTTCAGTGAGGACCCGTTCCTTGCCGGAAGCATTGCCTCACATTATGTAAATAAGGTTCAGGAGCAGGGCGTAGGTACAAGCCTTAAGCATTTTTGCGCAAATTCCCAGGAAACAATGCGCATGACGTCAAACAGTGTTATAGATGACAGAACTCTCCGTGAAATATACCTCACAGCCTTTGAAATGACTGTTAAAAATGCGCAGCCCGCAACAATCATGTCGTCATACAACATGATTAACGGCACTCATGCAACTGAGAACGGTTATCTTCAGAATCATATCCTCCGTGAGGAATGGGGCTTCGAAGGTCTTGTCATGTCAGACTGGGGAGCGTGCTCCGATTTGGCAAAGTCCGTGCATGCAGGTATGGATTTAGAGATGCCTTCATCAAGAGGAGTACATCCCGCAAAAATGCAGAAACAGTATGCAGAGGGTCTTGTTGATGAAATAGATGTTAATAAAGCTGCAGACAGAATGATGGCGCTTGTTGAGAAATACAACCCTAAGGGAAGGTTAAAGAA
>JAZQQJ010000063.1:0-49285 GCA_045629005.1 Lachnospiraceae bacterium | reverse complement strand
CATACCAGTCAAAGCTGTAAAGTTATAGATACAGATCCACAGTGCCTTTTCAAAATATATCAGAGATGGATTTAGATACCCAGTGATAACTGGGAGAAAGGAATAAATCCAATCACCATCTAAGATGATTGGATTATACGTAAATTATGAAAGATAAATATATAATTGCTGCTACAAATCGTGCCTGTGTAGATGTATTTGTCGACAAAGGCGAGCTGCATTCGGGAGGAGAATCACTGAATTTCTGCGGTAATATATGCAAATACTCACATGTCGAGGCATATCTTGTTGCTTCCATTGGTAATGACGAATATGGCAAGGCCGTTCTCGACAGTATGAAAGGATACAATATTCATACCGACAACGTTCACATTCTTGACGGTATAACGGCAAACAACGTCATTCACCACACTCCGGAAGGAGACCGCTACATGCTTCCGGGCTCGTGGACAGGCGGACTATGCGACGAAAAAATACTTGGCGAAGAAGACATCAGCCTCTTTAAATCCTGCGACGTAGTCCACACCGCACTCCACACTCCCACGTTCAACGAACTGATTAAGCTTCGTAAAGAAGCCGGATTCATTCTTGCTGTTGATTTTAACGATTATCGTGACTTTGATAAATGGGAAGCCTTTGCGGGTGATATCGACCTGTTTTTCATCAGTGGAAACGATGAAGTAATAAATACGCTGAAGCCATGGTCAAAGCGTTTCGATACTGTTTTCATAATAACTCTTGCTGAAAAAGGAAGCGTTGCATTGTTCCACGGAGAAGAGATACGATGCTCAGCCGTACCTACACCGAACATTATAGACACTACCGGGGCGGGTGACAGCTATCAGGCAGGTTTCATTGCGGAATACTGTGTGTCCAAAGATATCGAAAAATCCATGGAAGAAGGAAGCCGATGTGCTTCTCTGAATATTCAACATTTGGGAGGATTTTAGTATGGAGTATCATGTAGCAAAAACAGGTGGTTTACACGGTAAAGGCTCTGCAGAAGATCCCTTTCTTTGCATCCAGCAGGCTGCAGACGTTGCTATGCCCGGCGACTGTGTTATCGTGCATAAGGGTGTTTACAGAGAATGGGTTCGTCCCGCAAACGGCGGACAGTCCGAAGGAAAGCGCATCACGTATATGGCAGCTCCCGGTGAACACGTTGAGATTACGGGTGCAGAAGTTGTCTCAGGTTGGGCAGCAACCGCTGATAAAGGCGTATATTCAGCAGTTGTAAAGAATTCCCTGTTCGGAGATTACAATCCGTATACGACAAAGCTTGGCGGTGACTGGTGGTGTGGTCCGTTCGCTTATGACGTGCACACAGGAGACGTTTACATTAACGGCGTTTCAGCTTACGAAGCAGCTTCCATGGAAGACCTCCTGAGCGACGAAATGCGTACCGAATACATTAACGATCCCTGCTGTAAGGGCTCTCTTCTTCCTCATCCCGAAAAGACTCTTTACAGATGGATTGCAACCGTTGACGATGAAAAGACAACCTTTTACGTTAATTTCCGCGATATCGACCCCAATCAGTCCATCATTTCAATAAATGTCCGTCCACACGTTTTCTATCCTGTTAAAACAGGACTGGACTTCATAACCGTCAAAGGTTTTGAACTTTCCTGCGCAGCAACGTGGTACGCTCCGCCTACAGGTGATCAGTGCGGTCTCATTGGTCCTCACTGGGCTAAAAAATGGATTATCGAGGATTGTGATATTCATGATTCAAAAACATCAGCGGTTTCTCTCGGAAAAGAAATCTCAACAGGCGACAATCTGTGCACAAGGACAAACAGAAAGCCCGGCTACACTTATCAGATGGAAGCTGTCTTCAAAGCAAGAAATATCGGCTGGAGCAAAGAACGTATCGGTTCTCACATCGTTCGTAACAACAAGATTCACGATTGCGGCCAGAATGGCGTTGTAGGCCATATGGGATGCGTTTTCTCCGAAGTTTACAATAACGAAATATACAATATTGCCCAGAAAGACGAATGGTACGGCTACGAAGTCGCTGCTATCAAATTCCACGTTGCCATCGACGTTCAGATTCATGACAATTACATTCATGACTGCTCCAGAGGCAGCTGGATGGACTGGCAGGCTCAGGGTACACACATCTACAGGAACATCTACGAGAACAATCTTGAAGATATAATGGTTGAGGTTTCACACGGCCCGTATCTCATTGAAAACAATATTCTCACATCCAAGAAAGCCATTGAAAATGCTTCGCAAGGTGGTGCATTTGTTCACAACCTCATTCTGGGCGGAATGATCTGGTGGAATTCTCCGGACAGAGGCACACCATACCACCTTCCTCACTCTACGGAAGTGCTTGGTGTTGTTCCCGTTTACAAGTGTGATGACCGCTTCTACCAGAACATTTTCGTAAAGCCCGACGACTCTAAAGTTTACGTTCCCGGCGGACTTCCCGACTTTATCGGAACAGCATGTTACAACGGTTCTCCCGCATCATATGACGAATACATCGAGCGCCTTAATGCCGAAGGTCACGGAGACCTTGAACGTTTCCACAAAGTTCCGCAGGCTGCATACATTAACAATAACGTTTACCTGAACGGCGCCGGTCACTATGACCGCGAAAAAAACTACTTCGAAGGCACAACCGTTGAGCCGGAAATCATTCACAAGGAAGATGGTCTTTATCTTAAGATTACAATTCCCGAAGGTGCTTTTTCAAAACTTCGTACCGAGCAGATCGGAACACACAATCTCGAGATGACACGCCTTTCGGAAGAGCAGTACGAAAACCCCGACGGTTCCCCTCTTGTAATCGATACAGACCTGCTCCATGCAGCAATAGGCACTTCTCCTGTTCCGGGACCCATTCAGCGTCTTAAAGAAGGAGAAAACCTCATTAAAATCAGATGATTTGCAGGCATTTCTTTTATACAAATCCGCAATATACAAAAACCGCTATGGCATTAAGCCACAGCGGTTTTTTATCATTCTGTTTAATTGTATTGGTATTATGCAAAGCAACGGCTTCTTCCGGGAAGAAGAATCTTAACACCGAGAGCAAATAATGCAAGTCCGAGCGGGATAAGAATCAATGTGCAGCAGCACACAAGCCCAAGTGCAAAACAGATTAATGAAAGCGGAAGTTTAACAACAACCCAGAAAACCGTTTTAAGCGCAAAACCTGTTATTGCATATCCCAAACCGAATAATAAGCATAAGACTAAAAGAATAATCATTAATGTAATCATATTAACTACCTCCTAAACAACTTCCGAACCCGAAGTTAATACTATTATATGCAAAAGCAGAATGTAATACATACACGTTTCGGAGTAATAGAGGGCTGTTTTACGCTATTTGTAAAGAATAATTCCCACAAAAGCAGAAACAATAATCAGTATTATCGGTGATATGCTCTTTTTTCTAACTTTTTTCCATACACCGGCAATTGCAGAAATCAATATAAACAATGCGAAAGACCACAAACTGAAGGAAACTCCCTCTGTCTCTGCCGCGCTGATTATGGTGTTCCATATCATCGTAAGTCCTGTTGCAACAATAAGCCCGATTACCACAGGCCTAACACCCTTTAATGCAGCCTGCACGCCCGCTCGTTTCATAAGATTTGCTGCAACCGCGGAAACAAGTAGAATAATCAAAAATGACGGTAAAACAACACCAAGCGTAGCTATAACCGACCCTAAAACTCCCGCATGTGAAGAACCGATAAACGTAGCCATATTTACCGCTATCGGACCCGGCGTTGATTCGGCAACCGCTATAAAATTCATCAGCTCCTCTTCCGTAAGCCAGCTGTTGTTAAGGCACGTTTCGCGCATTACCGCTATCATACCGTAGCCGCCACCAAAGGAGAAAGCTCCTATTTTGAGGAATTCGAGGAAGAGCTTAAGCAGTATGTTCATGCCTGCACCTCCATACAATTATTCCCACAACAGCCCCTGCAAGAATAAGGAATATTGATGATATTTTTACAGAGAAGATTGAAAAGCATACCATCGAAATTACTGTCAGGCAAAGCAGGGTAATACTGAGTGCATTCTTTTTCAATTTAATAAAAAGCTTCACACCGGCTGAAAGAATCAAATAACATACACACACCTGAATTCCTTTAAATGCAGCCGCAATGTAGGCATTTTTAAGAAATGCATCAAAGAACAGGGATATGACATAAATGATGCAGAAAGAAGGCAGACATACTGCAATCGTTGACACCAGAGAGCCCAAAAAGCCCGCCACTTTATAACCGATATATGTTGCGGAGTTAATTGCAATAGGTCCCGGTGTGGACTCTGCTATGGCAACCATATCCAAAAATTCTTCATGCTCAACCCATTTTTTGTGTTCAACAAATTCACGCTCTATGAGCGCTATCATCGCATATCCGCCCCCAAATGTGAAAGCACCGATTTTCATGAAGCATAAAAAAAGCTGTATAATTTTTTTTAATTTCGTATTTTTCATATCTGTTGGGCCTCGCCCGTTTTCTTGTTGCTTATATTCCTTTTATGGATTATAGCATACTCATCATTTCCGAACAATCTCTAAAAAAGGCCGAACTACAGGGTGGTATCTATATGACATTTTTGAAGATAAGATACCGTCATGTCCACCACACCCCGTCCCCGGTGGACAAAAAAGCAGCCCGGGCTCACGCCCATGGCTGCTTTTTCGGGGGAGTTTTTGTACAGCCCCGGCACTATTTTATAACGGAAGGGTTTTATATAATCAACCTTTGACAGCACCTGCAATAAAGCTGTCCTGAATCTTCTTGCTGAAGAATACATAGAAAAGAAGTACAGGGAACGTTGCAAGTACGAGTGCTGCACCTGTTGCACCGTAATCTCGGTCGTGTGCACCATTTAAGCCCTGGGCAACAACAGGAATTGTCTTGTGGGCGGAGTCACTGTTAAGAATACTTGCCAACAGGAACTCGTTCCAACACTGAAGCAATGTATAAATGGAAACTGTAGCAACGGCGGGCTTCATAAGAGGTACGATAACCTTAAAGAAAATGCCCCATGTGTTGCAGCCGTCGATGCAGGCTGCCTCATCAAGCTCAAAAGGAATATCCTGCATGAAACCTGAACATACAAGAATAGCCATAGCCATTGAGAAGGCTGCATAAGGAATAATAAGCGCTGCGTATGAACTTAACATCTTTAACTGACCAAAGATGATAAGGAGCGGAACGATAGAAACATGAACAGGGATTGTAAGTCCAAGCATAAAGATGCTGTTTACACGCTTTTTGCCCTTCCACATAAGTCTTGTAAGAGCAAATGTAGCCATAAGCGCAACGATAAGAACAACAACGATTGTTGCAACTGCTATGATAGCACTGTTTACAAAGCCTGCTGCAATTCCGCCGTCAAAGAAACCGAGAGACTCGTCCTTTGAACCGAGAGCAAGAACTGTTGTATAGTTTGACCACAACCATTCTCTGGGAAGTCCTGCAATGTTATCTCCAAGGATTTCAGCGTTTGACTTGAATGAGAATGTAAAGAGCCAATAAACCGGGAAAAGATTGATAAATGCCCAGATAACGAGTCCTGCATAAATGAAGAACTCCTTAACGGTAAATCTGTATACGGCACGTGATGTATTTTCTCTGCTCATGATTATGCCTCCTTATCTCTGAAAACAAAACCAATGATGAGCGCAAATGCGAAGCAAAGAATAATAAGCAGCATTGCTACAGCACTTCCGAGACCGTACTGGTTAAATTTGAAAAGGTAACGTGCCATTGAAATAGCAGGCACATATGCTTCTTTATAAACACCGGTATCACCAATCATTGCCTGAATGAGGTCGTATGACTTAAAGGAACCTGTTACTGCAAAGATAACACTGATTTTGATGATGGGTTTGATATGAGGAAGAACAATGTAACGGTTAACCTGTCCTTCGCTTGCTCCATCGATCATGGCTGCTTCTCTGTATTCGGGCGGAACGCTCTTTACACCGGCGTACATGAGGAGCATATGATAGCCTACATACTGCCACAAAACAGGCGTAAACACGGCCACAAGAATTGTTTTCTTGTTTGCAAGAAGACCACCTTCGGGTCTTTCAAGCCTGAAGAAATCAAGGACATGATTCATAACACCGTAGGAAGGGTTACAAAGTTTTGACCAAAGCATACCGATGATAACCGCAGAAATCAAAACAGGCATGAAGTTTATAGAAAGGAAAGCTCGTTCTCCCGGTCTCTTGTTACCAAGGGCAAGTGCAAGGCCCAGTGAAAGCGGTAACTGAAGAAAAACTGAAAAAGCAGCAAGAAGGCAGGCATTTCTTAATGATATTTTCAAATCATAAGTGCCGCCATTGAAGAGCTTAGCATAGTTTTCGAATCCAACAAATTCTCTTGTAGCAAGATTCGCGCCCTGCATCTTAAAGAAGCTGACAAAGCCCGTAATGAAAATAGGTGCTACAAGTACTCCCACAAACAGTATTATTGCAGGAAGCAGGAAAAGGAATATTGTAAGTTTGTTTCCGTAAAGTTTTTTCATAGAGTCCCCTCTAATGCGTCCTTCAAAGGGCCAACGCCCAATTGAAAAGACTTTTCTTAAAAGTCACGGCGGGTTTTGTCCCGCCGTGATTTAATGATAGATTTTAAGCAATACTTAAATTATCTGATGTCCTTTGTAAGACCGTTAACGAAGTCTGCACCGCTGATTTCGGAAGAGTAAATCTTACCAACATAATCAAGGTAGATGTTAGCTGTCTCAGAATCCATAGCTGTATCGCCGAAGAGAACGTACTGGCTAGCATTAGCACAAATGTCAGCTACAGCGATTGTAAGAGGATTGAGGTTAGGTGTCTCGTAGTCAACCTTCCAAGCAGGAAGACCAGCACCAGCGAGGTAGCACTGCTTGCAGATTTCCTTAGCAAGGAAGAATGTGCACTCAGCTGCCTTAGCTGCGTTCTTGGAAGAAGCTGCGATTGCAAGTGTATCTGAAGGTCCACCGATAAGCTCACCAAGCTGAGACTTGGAAGAATCGATTACAGGGAACTCAGAAACTTTAACCTTGTCTGCAAGACCTGCGTTGGAGATATCTGCGCAGTTCCATGTTCCGTTCATATAGAAAGCGTACTTACCAGCGATGAAGTTGTTCTTAACTTCGTCGTTACCAAGAGCGATTCCATCGGGATCGAAGTACTTCTTAGCGATCATATCCTGGAAGATACCAACAGCCTTAGAAAGGTCTGCGTTGTTCCATGTAGCGTTACCTGCGAAGATTGCGTTGAGAGCTGTAGCACCTGCTGTCTTCTCGATGATGGACTCAAGGTACTCAGTTACACACCATGTTTCCTTACCGGAGCAACCGAAAGGAATGATTCCCTTAGCAACGAGCTTATCACAGCAATCGATGAGCTCATCGTATGTCTTCGGAACATCGTTATAACCAACGGACTTAAGGATTTCCATGTTTGCGAACATACCAACGATGTTGAATGTAAGCGGAACGCCGTAGTACTTGCCGTCATATGTAACGTTACCCATCATAGCTGCAGGAAGATCTGCTGCCCACTTCTTGTACTCTTCGTCTACGCAGTATACACGACCCTGCTTAACGAAGTCGCCAAGGAATGCACATGACCATGTGAAGAAGATGTCAGGGATTTCGTTAGCTGCAACAGCTGCCTTAATCTTTGTCTTATAAGACTCGTTTTCGAAAGACTCCCATGTGAAGTTTACTTCCGGATGAGCTGCCTTGTAAGAAGCAATAGCTGTTTCGTATGCGCCACGGTTAGAGTCAGACTCTGTAGCGATACACCACATGTTGATATTGATCTTCTCCTCTGTTCCTGAAGATGTCTGCTGGTTACCGGAGCTTGTGTTTGTGTTGTCTGAACCCTTGCCACATCCGATAAGAGAAACGATCATCAGAACTGCTAATAATAAAGCGATTTTTCTTTTCATGATTTCCCTCCTTGAAAAGTTAAATGTGTTTATTTATGTAAACGGGCTTTCCCGCATACACCGTAGTTATTTCTTTGTCTCTACATAGAAGTAAGGATATTCGATGAGCAGCTTGTCACCGTCAAGTGTGTAGTAGAGGACTGTGTCTATCATGTCGTGCTCATACATGAGCTTTATTGTACCTTCTGCCTCATTAACGGAATAATGACCGGTAAAGAAACCATCTTCCAGGAATGTATCGTACGCAGTAAACTCAAAGGAGTTCTCACCACAACTCCAAACACCCCTTATTCCTTCGCCAAGATCGGTCTCAAGCTTAAAATTCATATTGTGGTAGAAATATAAGCCGTCCTTTGTAAGCTCGTAACGATGCTTTTCAACCTGATCTTTTTTGTAGGTTAAAGTAATGTATGTATCATCAATGGTAAAGGAGTAATCAACTCCTTCAAAAGTGGCTTTTCCTTTTTCTGTAAACTTGAGGTCCGTGCTTGTGGAATCATAGCCCCATTTTTTACAGATGTCCTTATTCTCGATGACTGCTTCGCCACAGGCTGTCATTACAGCAACCAGGAGCAGAACCATAAAGAAACCGACTAAACGCTTCGTTTTCATATTCGTTTGTACCCCCTAACCTGAAGTAAATCTGTCAGCAAGGTTAATTATAATCGCCGAAAACGTTTTCAAGAATGGACGATTTTTACTTCATTAAGCATTGTTTTTACTTTTTTAACAAAAAATTCACTTTTTTGACATTCGAAATGTACATTTTGCACAAAGGAATATGGAATATTTTTACTTTTTCTTCTTTCTAAAACGTCCAAAACATTGAAAAACATCCCCATCTATGCTACTCTTACGTACGAAAGAAGGGTTTTATGGAAAAAAACAGCAAAAAAACAGCAAATGCAACTTCAATACAAAGCAGCACAATCAGTCTCCTCGTAGTTCTGCTTTGTTTTTTCTGTGCAATATTTCTTCTGTCTTCCTACATAATCAACAGACACTCCAACGACGATGTCAGAACCCGAACCGCCGAGACTGCTGTCGGGAACATTTCTTCATACATCGATTCAACCATTGAAAAATACAACAACATATCGAGACTCGTTATGGTCAATGATAATGTTGTACATTTCCTCCGCGCCACTGCTGCCGATAAGGATATGCAATATAACGCAAAAATGGGAATCTACGACGTTTCAACAGTTTATGCCGCTCCCGGCTTCATCGATTCCATTTTTGTTATAAGAAACGATGGTGATTACGCCTATACAAGCCACGTTGATTACATCGTAAATCAAAGTGATTCCGTTAAAGAAGAGCTGCTCGCAGCAAAAGGAAGTAACGTCATTTCCATTAACTGCGACGGAATGATAAGACGCGCCGACGGGGACCCGACACTCAGCCTTTCCCGTGCCATCTATGACATCTACTCGCAGGAACAGACCGGATACCTCGTTGTAAACATTTCCTGCCATGTTTTTGATGATATCATCGGTCTCCAGGAAGCAAACTCTATATGTATTTCCAACGATGAAGGCGTCTTTCTTGCAGGAAACGACGAAGTTTTGAACTTTTTCGACACCAAATTCTGTTCAGATGAAGCCGTAACCGAAACCTTTAAGAATAAAGGCGTGCGCACCACGCTTTCGGGAAAGCTCGCGCATTCTTCACTCGCGTATTCTTCGCTTGTTGTACTTTGCGAATGTACCAACGTCCGCTATGTGCTTCCCGCCGAAACAACCTTCGCGCTCCTGCTTACACTTTCAGCGTTTATTTTATCTGTTGTAGCATTCACCTTCTTCGTTTCAAGAAACATTGCACGCCCTATCAGCAAGCTTGACGATGCAATGGAGCGCACAAAGTCCTCCGGCTGGCTTAAGCGGATAGATGCTTCCATGCCAAACAACGAAATAGGCAATCTTGCAGAAAGCTACAACAGCATGATTGACTATCTTAACGAGCTTTTCAACAAACTCCTCGAGGAAGAAAAAAATATTCAGAATGCCGAAATGCGAGTTCTTCAGGAACAGATTAAGCCTCATTTTCTTTACAACACACTCGAAACCATCAGCTACCTTGCAGTTCAGGAAAATGCGGGAAGCTGCCATGATGCTCTTGAAACGCTCGGAAGCTTCTACAGAAACTTTCTCAGCAAAGGCGACAGGGAGATTCCTCTCCGCCGCGAGCTGAAAATTACCCAGGATTATCTGACACTCCAAAAACTTCGTTACGACGACATTTTTACAGATGAATACGACCTTGACGAGTCCACGCTCGACTGTGTCGTACCCAAGCTCATTCTTCAGCCGCTTGTTGAAAACTGCATTTATCATGGTGTCCGTCCTAAAGGTGAGCCTTGTATCATTCGTATAAGCACAAAAATGGAAGCCGACGGCATCCGCCTTATCATATACGATTCAGGTGTCGGCATGACTCAAGAGCAAATAGATTCCGCCATGTCTCCTGACACCTCCGATTCAAAATCCATGCTTTCAGGTTTCGGACTTCACGGCACAATTAACCGCATACGTTATTACTGCGACAGCGCCAATGCTATTAAAATCAGGAGTTCTGTAGGGGAATACACGGAAATAGAGATATACATTCCAAAAAGAAGAGAGGGGAGAGAATAATGTACCGAGTAATGATAATTGACGACGAAACATCCGCAAGAAAGCTTCTGTACTCTTCCATTGACTGGGAAGGACTTTCATTGGAATTCGCCGGCGAAGCAGCCAGCGGAATCGAAGCAATCAACGTAATTGATGAATATCGCCCCGATATAGTATTTGTTGACATTTTTATGCCCTTCATGAACGGCATCGAATTCACAAAAGTAGCCACTCAGCGTTATCCAAACCTCATTATCATCGTCCTTACCGGCTTTGACGACTTCGAATATGCACGCCAGTGCGTATGCCTGCCCGTTGTCGAATATATGCTGAAGCCCATTGTCCGAAAAGATGTAAATGATGTCCTTATACGTGTTAAAGACATGTTAAACAAACGCAACCCCGAATGGCAGGACAACGCGCCTGACATTTCTCCCTCTGCAATAGGCCAGATAACCGCTTATCTCAAGGAGAACTTTACGGATTCAAGCATAAACCTTACCTCCGTGGCACAGCAGTTCAGCTTCAACCCGAGCTACCTCAGCCGCAAGTTTAAACAGGAGACAGGACAGAGCTTCGTTGAATTTCTTATGAAATGCCGTATGGAGCGCGCGATTACCCTTTCAAAAGCCGGCAAAAAGATGTTCGAAGCCGCAAACGAGGTCGGAATCCCGGACCCGAACTACTTCGGACGATGTTTTAAAAAGTATACCGGCGTAAGCTACTCGGAATATACAAAATAAAAAAGAGCCCTCATTGCTGACAATGTCATTGACAATGTCATTGACATTGTCATTGCTGAGGGCTTTATTTTATTTTGTAAAATGAATTACATTCCATGACAGCGGCTGAACCTTTGTCTTGAAGATTTCGCCGGTCATCTTAGCGCTTCTGCTCTTCTTCGGAACAACAACGTTAGGATTCTCATATGTATTCTTTGCATCGAAGTCCTTACTGAAAAGCTCTGTATGTGCATCAAGCTTAAAGCCGGGGAATGCACTCATATCAAGCTCAACAGGTGTTGTTTCCTTCTCGTTGCGGTTAATTACGAATACGCTGAGCTCACCTGTCTTCTCGTCGTATGCAGCTGCGCAGTCAATGAAAGGAAGATTCTTCTTTCCTGTGTACTGTGAGTTGTCATCGATTGCATAACCGGGAATGTCAAAGCGGTCACAATCAACAGAAACCTGAAGGGATGTTCCGTGGCCGTACTTCATAAGCTGTGTGAATACGTAATGTGAAGCTTTCTTCCAAACGTGGTCATGGTCTGAAGCACAAAGATCACCGATACCGCCTGTTGCGCACGCAATCTTAACACGATCTGCATGACGCAGGAATGCAAGCTGCGTAGAGCCGAGTGTAAGTGCATGAAGCATGTCTCCGCCCGGGAATTCAAAGTGTCTCATCTTGTCAGGATCATGAAGAACATACTCGCGTTTAGGATCGAAACGGTAATGATCCTCAACCATGTTATGGTAGCCATAGCCCGGACGAGGCTCACGAAGAGGTCTGCACATACTGCCGTACTCATCGAAGGAAATCATCATCTTCTTAGGTGTACGAAGCTTTGCTGCAACATAGTCACACATTGCAACCTCTGCATTAATGAAGTCCTCATAGTATACAGAACCGCCAAGGAGAGAAAGGATGTCTCCGGGAGGTGCAACGTGATAGTGATGAAGTGAAAGGTAATCAACAGACTCGTAGCACTCGTTAAGGACTGTCTGCTCCCACTCAGGGAAGTGTGCCATAAACGGAGCGGAGCTTCCGCAAACTACTGTCTCGATGGAAGCATCAACCCACTTGCAGGCTTTTGATGTTTCATTTACACGAACGCCGTAGCCTCTGGGATCCTTATCCCATGAACCAAGCTGCCAAGGGCCGTCCATCTCGTTTCCGAGGTAGAAAAGCTTAACGCCGTAAGGCTTCTTATGTCCGTTTTTCTTACGAAGGTCTGACCACCAGGTGCCGCCTTCATGATTGGTATATTCAACAAGGTCAATGGCAGACTGCATGTCGCCTGTGCCCATGTTGATTGTATAAAGAGCTTCCGCACCGCACTTTTCAGCCCACTGCAGATACTCGTCATGACCTACTTCATTTGTAATGTACTGATACCAGGCCATATCCAGATGAGTTTTTCTTTCAGACTTCGGACCAATGGAGTCCTTCCAGTTCCAGCATGAAACAAAGTTTCCGCCGGGCATGCGGACATACTTCATTCCGGCCTCTTTAAGGCTGTTGATGACATCTGTTCTGAAGCCCTGCTTGTCAGCTGTAGGATGCTTAGGATTGTACATTGTTCCGTTTACGATTGTGCCGATAGGCTCAACAAATGTGCCGTACAGCCTTGGGGATATCTCGCCGATTGTGAAGGCGGGATGTAATGTGATTTTTGCCATAATTACTCCTTCTCCTGTCCCAATACCATAATGTCGTATGCTTTTCCGTTTACTTCAACCTGCTTCACCATATCCGTGAATGAAAAGACGCTTTCGTCAACATAGGAGATTTTGTCAACCTTCTCCCCTTTTTCGAGCTGTCTTATGATGGCACTGACACGAGGTCCATGCAACGGGTTACATTCTCCGATGCATGCAATCTTGCCATCCTTCACAAGCGTCTGTGCTGTCCTGCTGACGCCATCAAACGAAAGGACAAGAACATCTCCGTTTTTTAAATCGGTTCCGACGTTACGTCCTGCTTCTTCAACAGCTTCGATAACACCAAATGCCATGTTATCGTTTTCGCAGTAAACTACGTTCAGGTCCGGATATGACTCTAAAAAGCCTTTCATTACTTCCTTACCCTTTGTCTGTGTATAGTCGCCGAATTCTGCAGAAAGAAGAGTCCATCCGAACTTTTCCACGCCGGTCTCAAGCCCTTTGCTTCTGCCAAGCTGTGCCGACGACCCGGGCGTTCCCTGAACATTGACTATTTTCAAATCTGCCGGATCAACCTCACATGATGTGGCATAGGAGTTAAGCCACTCTACCATTTTAAGTCCTTCGAGCTCAAAGTCGGAGCCGACAAAGCATGTGAAAAGTGCATTGTCCTTTTCATCAACCATACGGTCTACAATGATGACGGGAATGCCTGCATCTTTAGCTTCCTGAAGAACGGTAGAAAAACCTTCTTCCTTAACCGGTGCAAGAACGATGTAATCGACCTCTTTCTGAATGAAAGTCCTGATGGCTCTGATCTGGTTTGTCTGCTTTTGCTGGCCGTCCATATAAACGAGGTCAAAACCGTTTTCCTTTGACAGCGCTTCCTTCATGGACTCAGTATTTGCACGTCTCCAGTCAGACTCTGCACCAACCTGGGAAAATCCGACGGTGATGAGTTTTGTCTCCTCTGCAACAGGAGCATTAGGAGGGGTTTGCTCACCACAGGAAATAAGCATACTTGAAAGTAATATAATTATCATAAACAGGCAGAATCGTTTTGTCTTCTTCATATTTATCAAACCTTTCACAATTCATTGCTACATTTTAGCACAACGCAAAACGGGGCGTAAAGCCCCGTTTTACACTGAACACATTTTAGGAAAGGAAGTTTATTTTTTGTTACGCGAAATAACTACACTCTGAACGACAAGGAATATGCAAAGCATTGCGGCTATTGTAATTCCTGTCCACCATGCATCACCAAGACCTAGCGAGGAAACAATATTCTTTATAGTGTCAAGCGACATAAGCCCGAACAAAGTTCCTATAATGTTTCCGACGCCGCCGGTAAGCATTGTTCCTCCGATAATGGAGCTTGCTATTGCATTCATTTCCATGCCGGTAGCATGTGCCGGAGAGCCGGAACCAACGTGCAGGAAATATACAAAGCCTGCCACACCTGCAAGCGAGCTGCATATAACGTGGGAAAGGAATTTAGTTCTGCGAACGTTAATACCAAGCATGAGAGCGCTCTGCTGATTTCCGCCCACTGCGTAAAAGCTTCTTCCTAGGCTTGTCCACTTAAGTACAACAAACATAAGTGCTACGATTACGAGAGCAACAATAAAGCCGATCTCTATTTCAGCATCAACGTAAACGCCTGCCTTGTTATAATATCCGATAAACGGAATAACAAAACGTGTATCCTTAAGAGCGATAAAAGCAGGATTCTCAACATTAAAAGGCTGCGTATGAACAATAGTAATCATACCTCTTGCAAAGAACATACCTGCAAGGCTGACAATGAAGGGCTGAATATCGAGGTAAGCAACAAGGAATCCCTGGACAACTCCGAAAGCAACACCTATCAGCAGGGAAATAACAATTGCACCCAAGATGCTTCCACCCTTTAAATCAAGGTATACTGCAGAACACATACTGCAAAGTGCAACAACACCTCCGACAGAGATATCAATGCCCCCGGTAATCATTACAAGGCTCATACCGCAGGAACAGATGAGGAGTGCCGCATCGTTATTGATAATATCAAGGAACGTCTGACCTCTCGTAAAAGGCTGTCCTATAAATATCATCGCAAGAATATACATTGCGAAAAAGACAACAACCGTTATCGTCAGAAGGAGATTTGTGTCGGTAGCCGTTATTTTCGAGAAAAGAGATTTATTCTTACTGTTCTTCATGCTGCCATCTCCTTTCCGGCATTAACAGCCTTCTTTTTGAAAATCTTAGAAAGCTTTTCTCTGACAACCGGTGCCGAAAGGATAACAAGAATTATTACTACAACAGCCTTGTATGCCGACAGCGAGTCGGACCTTACTTCCATCTTGTAGAGTGTCGTCATCAGGAACTGGATAACATATGCACCAAGGACTGAGGCCTTCATATTGAACTTACCTCCGCCGAGTGCATTTCCGCCAAGTGCAACCGCAAGAATGGCGTCCATTTCGATATCCTTGGCACACGTTGAATAGTTCAGGTTTGTCGTACGTGAAGCCTTTATAAGTCCGCACACGGCAACACAAACACCAAGAATTACAAATGTTAAGAACTTTATGAACTTCGGATTGATTCCGTTAAGTCTGGACGTATTTTCATTAATTCCGACTGCCTGGCAGTAAAGACCGAGGTTAGAGAACTTCAGTAGAAGAGCCATAACAATCATACATGCAAGCGTAATGAAAATCGGCGTCGGAATGGGAATTCCGGGAATATACAAACCGTATATAAGGAAATCTTTGTCGTTAAGTACCGGAATTCTGTTCTCATTAATCCAAGCAGCAATAGAACGGCCTGCAGTAAACAGAATGAGCGTTGCTACCATAGGCTGAATCTTGAAATACGAGACCAGAACACCATTAAAGGCTCCAAACGCCATGGACGCCAGCACTGCAACAAGAAATGCAAGGAGAACCGGTGCCTCCATAACATCTGCACGTGCATCTGCACCGCAGAGAATGCGGAGAATAATACTTCCGGCTATCGCTATTGTAGCTCCGACGGAAATGTCCTGTCCGCCTGATGCAGCAGTAACAAGAGTCATGCCCAATGAAAGAATGGCGAGTTCCGAACCGAAATCAAGAATTGTGATAAGGTAACCGTTAAGGACAGGATTGTTATCAGAGTTAACAGACAACGTAATCCTAAAGAAAGAGGGGTCCTTAATAAGATTGAAGACAACAAGTATGAGCAAAGCGGCAAGGGGAATAATCATCTGATTACCGGCCAGACTTGCAAAAAACTTTTTAACTTTATTCATGGCTTTCCCCTCCTTAATCTCCTGCAATTGTGCTCATAATCTTGCTCTGCGTAATATCTGCGCCGTCCAGTTCCCCGACTTTTTCACGGTCACGCATAACAATGAGTCTGCTGCAGGTTCTGACCATTTCATCAATCTCCGATGAAATGAATGTAACGCTCATGCCTTCCGAAGCAAGCTTAAGAACAAGCTTCTGTATATCAACCTTGGTACCGACATCAATGCCTCTCGTAGGTTCGTCGAGGATAAGGTATTCCGGATGCGTAAGAAGCCATCTGGCAAGAATAACCTTCTGCTGGTTACCGCCGGAAAGAGACTTGACCGGAGTATCCGCCGAGGCAGTTTTAATACTGAGTGCCTTAATGTATTCTTCAGCAAAGGCCTGTGCCTCCGATTTTGAAAAGGGCTTAAAGAAACCATTTAAAACCTGAAGAGCAAGTATAATGTTTTCACGTACGGAAAGATCACCAATGATGCCGTCGTTCTTTCTGTCCTCAGGAAGATATCCTATGCCCTGCTTCATTGCATCCAGAGGCTTTGTAATCTTAACAGTCTTACCGTTTTTGGAAACGCTTCCGTTAATTACCTTATCCGCACCAAAGATGGCACGAACGCATTCGCTTCTTCCGGAACCGAGAAGCCCTGTAAAGCCGTTGACCTCTCCCTTTTTAATATTAAAGTCAAAGGGCTTGATTCCGGCATTACTCTGAAGCCCTTCAGCCTCAAATACCGCTTTATCTGAATTCTCTCCCTCATACGCTTTCGCTTCGCTCTTGATATCGGAAAGGTCATCCATATCCTTACCAAGCATCTTCGAAACAAGCTGTACTCTCGGAAGATCTTTAATTTCATATTCACCGACAAGCTGGCCGTCACGAAGAACGGTAATCTTGTCACAAACCTTATAAACCTGGTCAAGGAAGTGCGTAACAAAAATAATGCCTACGCCTCTTTGTTTCAGGTCTCTCATAAGTCCAAACAGTCTCTCAACCTCTGTTTCATCCAGAGAGGATGTGGGCTCATCAAGAATAAGGACCTTACACTCCATATCCACAGCACGTGCAATCGCAACCATCTGCTGAATAGCTATTGAACAGTTGGCGAGCTGGTCTGTAGGCTTAACAGGAATGTCAAGAGAATTAAGAAGTACTTCTGCCTTCTTATTCATTTCTTTCCAATCTTTCCATTTCTTACCGTCTCTGGCTATGAAAAGATTTTCAGCAACAGAAAGATTCGGGCAAAGCGTGATTTCCTGGTAAACCGTGCTTATACCTATTTTCTGCGCACTTTCGGGCGAATGAATTTGTACTTCCTTTTCCATATCGCCAAGATAAATTTTACCGCCGTCTTTTGCGTAAACTCCCGTCAGGACCTTAATGAGCGTGGATTTACCGGCTCCGTTCTCACCCATAAGTGCATGAATCTCCCCTTCATGAAGTGTGAAATCCACGTTCTGAAGTGCCTTAACGCCGGGAAAGGTCTTAACGATATTACGCATTTTTAAAATAACTTTTTCTCCCATATCTCATCCCATCCACGTTTGTGTTTAACCAAAAAAGAGAAATATGGGCGTGGGCTTTAGCAGCTCACGCCCATGTTAATTAACTTACATCAGATACCGTAGTTGTTAACGTCATCCTGTGTAATTGTGCTTGCATCAAAGCCCTTCTCATCCATGATGATTGTCTTTGTGGCAATTGTTTCACCCTTTTCGAGTTTCTTGATGATGTCATCAATGTAAGAAGCCTGGAAAGGATTGCACTGTCCATCATAGTTCCAGTTGCCCTTAAGGAGCTCTTCAAGTGCCCACTTATTGCAGTCGTAACCCATAACGATAACGTCCTTGCCAACGCCGTGAGAGATGTTAGCCTTATCAAGAGCTACTACAGCACCCTTAGCCATATCGTCGTTCTCAGCGTAGATTACGTTGAAAGACTTGCCGCTGTCGATAACGGACTGAACAATCTGCTGAGCTGTATCAGCTGACCATGTAGCTGTCTGCTGAGCAACAAGGTTCCAGTTTCCGTTAGCTGCTACTGCATCTTCAAGAGCGCCTGAGCGGCCCTTCTGAGCTGCTGAGCCCATAGCACCCTGAATGTGGATGATGTTGTACTCGGAAAGATTCTGGCTCTTAAGCCATGCAACTGCTGTTTCGCCTTCTTTAGCCATATCGGAAACGATAGAAGCTTCATAGAGGCTGGGATCTGCATCGATTGTACGGTCGAAAAGGATAACCTTAATGCCTGCCTTCTGAGCATCCTTAAGTACGGAATCCCAGCCGGCTGTATCAGCTGCTGAAAGAAGAAGATAATCAACGCCTGCATTGATGAGGTTCTTAGCGAATGTAATCTGCTCATCGTTCTTTAAGCTGTAGTTGAATGTTGCTTCATAGCCGTTAGCTTCGCAGAACATCTTCTTGAGGTCTGCATCGTTTGCTGTACGATAACCGGATTCATTGGGGTCGTTGTTGATGATGCCGACTTTGATTAATCCGTTGTCTTTTTTGCCACAGCCTGCAAGGCAAAGAACTGCCATAGCTGCAACAAGAAGTAATGCTAAAAATTTCTTCATGTAAAAACCCTCCTCTAAACGTCTGACTACGCACTATGCGAGTCTCTCTTTTTCCGAAGTCTTTGACTTCTGCAAAAAGTGTACGTCCGGGGAGGGAATTTATGAATGCACAATTCTCAAATTATTGTTCGATTTTTTATTAATTTTTAAGCCCTGTTTGAATTTTCAATTATTCTGTTTGATTTTTTTATTATTACCCTTCGTTTTTAACAAGAAACGGAAGAATAATTCCGGCTTTTGTTCCTTTTCCAAGTGTTGACTCAATCACAACGCCATAATCCTTGCCGTAATTAAGTTTTATACGCTGGTTAACATTATACATGCCGTAAATCGAACGTTCTTCGGCAGTCTGCTCTTCAAGTTCCCTGCGCACCCGGATAAGTCTTTCTTCGGTCATGCCTGCACCGTCATCGGTAATTTCCAGCAAAATGCGATTATTGTCAAGATGTCCCGTGACGCAGATTTTACCGCCTCCGCGTTTTTCCTTAATACCGTGATACAGAGCATTTTCAACGAACGGCTGAAGTGACAGCTTCGGTATGTCCATATCGAGAATATTGTCATCAACTTCGATTTCGTAATTCAGGATGTCCTGATATCTGACTTTCTGTATGCCAAGGTAGCTTCTGATATGTTCAACCTCATCACGAATGGATACTATTTCTTTTCCCTGATTCAGTGATGTTCTGAAGAAGGAAGACAGATTTTCAACCATTTCCACTACTTTTTTGCTGTCATCGGACTCTGCGAGCCATACAATGGCATCCAGGGTGTTGTAAAGGAAGTGAGGGTTGATTTGAGCCTGCAGAAGTTCGAACTCCGCTTTTCTTAACGAGAGCTGTTCCTGTTTAATCTGCACAAGCAGCTCATTGATACGGTCAATCATGACATTGATAGAATCTGCAAGTATCTTTGCCTCACTGCCCTTGTATTCATTCGCATGAACGCTCAGATTACCGTTCGCCACCTCATCGGTAACGAGGGTAATCTCGGTAATCGGCCTCGTAAGTCCTCTTGGGATTGTGTATGAAAGCACAAGAATAAGGATAAGCGCTACGCCAAAACCGATAAATGAAGAATTAAGCATATTTTTGTATATCTTTTCATACTCCGTCTTAGACTTCTGAATGTCACGCACTTCGTAATATATGAACTCCGACATTGTATCGCTTACCATCTGCGTTACAATCTGAACGTCGTTTTCCCAGATTTCAAGACACTCTTCGTATTTGTCTCCTTCAAGAAGATTTTCTTCAATTCTGGATGTATAGGTGTCAAGGTTTATCAGATATTTGTTAACGTAAGTCAGTCTTGCCTTATTTTCTTCAAAATCCGTAACCTCAGCAATTCTTCCTACAATGGCGCGGGCTTCGGAAAGCCTGTCATGCAGCCGCGATTCATGAAGCGGTGTGTCCCCGGCAATAAGAAGATATGTCTCATAGTCAAAGTTTTCTTTAAAATCCAGACCGAACTCCGTAGCCATAAGGGTTGAGGAAATCATATCATCATATCGCTGGTTTATGGACCAGAGATTTCGGATACAGTAAATGATGAGGATAACAAAAGGCACGGCAAGAAGAATATACGAATAACGTATACGGTTAGCCAGACTTCTTCCCGTGAATGCAGACTTTATTCTCTTTTTTATCCCCTGAAGCTTCATTATCTGCCTTCTCTGTACTCCGTAGGTGACATCCCGACATTTTTCTTAAACAGATAGGAAAAATAATGCGGATCCTTATAGCCGACTTCTTCGCATATTTCATTGGATCTCTTTGATGTACATTTAAGAAGTTCCTTTGCTTTTTTCATTCGTAAATCAGTCAGATATTTGATGAATGTCTGACCTGTTTCACGTGTGAATATCATGCTGAGATGGTTTGGCGAGAAATTCATATATTGGGCGACCATATTAAGATTCAGCTCTTCATCGGAATAATTATCGTTTATGTATTTGGTAATTTCATTAACAAGCTCACCGTAACGGCTTTTGCTCACCTGCTCACGGGCATTGATAGCGGTATCGATGAGACGGATAAGGTACGTTCTCGCACCCTCCTCGCTCGTAAGTGTTTCGGGCTTTTCGTTTACCTGCTCAACCTTTTCTTCCTCGCAGCCTATGGACGAAAGGAAGTCGGTCACCTTAAGGAACGCATCAACCACAACGTATTGACGCATAATTGCTGATTTAATGGCACTGTCGCCAAGTCCCGCAAAAAACTCTTCGACAAAAAACTTTGCATCTTCAGCTTCACCGAGTTTAAGGAACTCAAGGAATTTTGTTCTGTCGAGCTGCTTAGGGATAACAATCTCGCCTTCGTTGTTTTCAGCACGCCTGAAAATAGCATCTTCCTTCACTTCCTCTGAAGAAAGAATAAGATTTTCATCAAGAAGATATCGCAGTGCAAATGCACGTCCCGCACTTTCAAAGCTCTTTGACAGCTCACCGAGGCGGTTAACAGTTTCTCCTATGCCTCCGAAGTACTGAATATGGGCATGTTCATCCAAATGTCCCTTTACGGTATGAATAAACTCTTCAACACACTTCTTCAGTTCTTCCTCTGTATCGCCCTTGAAAACATATGCCTTTCCTTCAGGGCTTCTGTCAAATTCAATGGGGTTATTGTTGACACAAAGTGCATCTATTTCATCAAAACGCGTAATAACGCTCTTTGAAAATTCTTCCTGCTCATGATATTTGCTCTTCAATTTCAGAAGAAGAACCGTATAACAGGGCGCAGTAAGTTCAATACCAAGCTCTCTCGCACGCATTAAAAGCTCTGCGGAATGCATTTCTCCTGAAACAAGGTCCTTAAAGAGCATATTTTTATCTTTTTCTATGTTCTCCGTCATCTCTTTAAGGTAATGGAGCTTAAATTCTTTTTCCTGATGTTTTTCTTCAACACGTTTCTGGATGTTTTTAAGGACTTTCAGAAGTTCGTCACCGCTGACAGGCTTTGAAAGATACTCCGCAACACCAAGCTTTATGGCCTCTTTCGCATATTCAAACTCAGCATATCCGGTAAGAAATACTATTTCCATTTCAGGAAATTCATTACGGATAAGTCTGCTGAGCTCCAGCCCATCCATGAAAGGCATCTTTATATCGGTAATTACAATGTCCGGAACTTCTTTTTCAATCATCGGAAGTGCAAGCTCACCATCGGAAGCCTCGCCGCAAAATTCAAAACCGTTTTCCGTCCAGGCAACATTCTTTTTTATGCCCTCACGCACAACATATTCATCTTCAACAAGAAAAACCTTTGTCATAAAACACCCCAACGAAACTACAAAGTTAACATATCTTCTTTTCTTTTTATAATTCGTTTTTTTATTTTTGATTGATTATAATACACTAATTCTGTATAATGCAATAGAGGGGAAAAATTAGAGGTATGACATATGGATTTATTAAAACTTAGTATCCTTTACACTTGTGAGCGTGATTTCATTCACAAAGCTTCAGGCGGCATCGGCATGAGTGACACTGAGATTAAAATCTGTGCCTTCATTCATGTTCATCCCGGTTGCTCGCAGGACAATGTTGCAAGAGCCCTTCTTTTAGATAAGACAACTGTTGCAAAAGCTCTGCTTTCACTTGAAAACAAGGGCATTGTATCCCGCAAAGAGGATCCGCAGGACCGTCGCAGAAACGTTCTCAATATTACCGAGCACGGTACAGAGCTTGCCAACAAGCTTCGCGATCGTCACAACGCTCGTCTTAACGAGCTCACGGCTGACTTCTCAAAAGAAGACAAAGAAAAATTTTTCGAGTACATCGGACGCATCCTTGAAGTATCTGAAAAATGGCTTTCCGAGGACCGTGGCTCCAAGAAAGATAAATAATCAGCGTTCTATACGCATCATGCGTTAATATAAAAAAGCAAGTCGATATCCGGCTTGCTTTTTTGTGAGCACATTCATCGGGCAGTTATCAGCCCATTCGAATATTACATTATTCCATTGTGTAGTTATCGAAGTAACCCTGAATAAGGATAATAGGTGTACCCTTATCTCCGGAACCGGATGTAAGGTCGCAGAGTGAACCGATGAGGTCTGTAAGCTGACGGGGTGTTGTTCCCTGTGAAGCCATACTTCCCTTAAGGTTTGCATCCTTTTCCTTAATGCTCTTTGAAATAGCTTCTTTAAGAGCTTCACCGGAAAGATTAGCATAAGCATTATCTGCAAGGTACTTAAGCTTAAGCTCGTTCGGAGTACCGATGAGCCCGTCTGTGAATGCAGGTGAAACAACGGGATCTGCAAGCTCCCAAATCTTTCCCTGAGGATCCTTGAATGCACCGTCGCCGTAAACCATAACTTCTACATGCTTACCGGTCTGCTTAAGGATTTCGGACTGGATGTCGAGAACAAGCTGCTTGCACTCGTTAGGGAAAAGCTTAATCTTGTCTTCTGTGGACTTGTTGGAACCAAGAAGACCATACTGTGTATTGTAACCGCTTCCGTCAACGGATGTTGTGAGAATGTCATCAAGTCCGCAAACTACCTTTGCGCCTGAAGCGGTGAGAATTCTCTTTGTGCGCTTTCTTGTGTGAATATCACATGTAAGAACGCAGTCTGTATATTTAAGGATTGTACGAGGGTTGTTGGCGAAGATAACTTCAACTTCTGCGCCTGCTTCCTTAATGACGTCTGAATAGTACTGAACGTAGTCAACGCCTGTGAACTCATGAACGTTATTGCCGAAAAGCTCACGATACTTCTCAAGAGTGAGAACGTCGGAGTAAGGGTTAACGCCTGCTTCATCAAGCTGGTCATATGTGATGAGTGCATTGCCGACTTCATCACTGGGATAGCTGAGCATAAGAACAACCTTCTTGCAGCCCATTGCAATACCCTTAAGAACAATTGCAAAACGGTTACGAGAAAGGATGGGGAAGATAACTCCCACAGTGCCGCCGCCAAGCTTTGCCCTAACGTCCTTTGCAATAGCATCTACTGTAGCGTAGTTGCCCTGTGCACGCGCAACGATAGACTCTGTAAGAGCAATAACATCTCTGTTGCGGAGCTCAAAACCTTCGCTCTTTGCAGCTTCAAGAACGCTTGAAGTGGTGATATCTACCAGATTGTCGCCTTCTCTGATGATGGGACCTCTGATGCCTCTGGAAACAGTACCTACACGTCTTTCCATATATTTTTCCTCCATGTTTCTGCGGTTTACCCGCAAAAAACCAAAAGTATTTTACTTCCACTTTTTTTATTTGTAAACAAAAAAATCGCTGAATTATTATACAGTTTTGTTATAAAAAATAAGGGTGTTAAGAAACACCCCTTATAAATTATTGCTCGTTCATCAGTTTTCCCCACCTGATAAGGTAGTTATAGAAGCCGCTCTTTATGGCAATATTGTTGTGATCTGCTTCCGGAACTTCGTACCATAAATGGCCAACGCCGTTTGTCGTAAGAATGTTGTGATAGCTTTCAGGGAACTTTCCTACAACACCGTCCTTCGTTCCGCATGTAACCATAATGAGACTGAGAGGGAATTCGTTCTGCTGTACAACAACAAGCTCCTCTTCCTTCAGCTGTCCCGGGTGTTCCATTGCCCAGTCAACGCCGGGTGTAAGCCCCGGAGCAGGTGAAATGGCGCCAATGCAGGAGAAAAGGTCCGAACGTCTTGTACCTATGAAAAGAGTTTCTCTTCCACCCAGTGAAAAACCGATTATCCCTCTCTTATTTCTGTCCCTGCTTACGGAATAATTGGCTTCCACATATGGAATGAGGTCATTAACAAGATCGTTAATGAAATTATCGTAGGGTGCCATTGTTTCGTTATCAATTTTGCCCATAACAGGACGTCCGTCCTGAACGGTTGTTGCGTACATGTTAGGAAATACAACGATGACATCGCCCAAACAGCCGTCAGCCTTAAGATTAGCGAGGATCTCTGGAATTCTGTTATTAGGGTCGTTCAACATGCAATATTCGTCACCGAAAATGCCATGAAGGAAGAAAAGAACAGGATATTCCTTTGATGTGTCATAATCCGCAGGAAGAAGAATGCCTGCGCCTCTTGTTGTCCCCGTAGTCTTTGATGCATATTTGAAGAATGCTTTTGTTATACATTTTGCTTCTTCACATGCAGCCTCTGCCGCTTCCGGGCAAATTGTTTCTGTTACTCTTTTCAAATCAATGTTCATATTATTTTGTTCCTGTTGGTATTTTTTCCGTAGGGCTGAAGCCGTCAGCCTGTTTATTTGTAATATTTACAGCCACTTTATCCTCGGGCTTTACGATCTTTGATGTCTCAAGAATAAGGTGCCACTCTGCCATATCCGTTGTATGTACTTCGGGAGTTGCAGCATCAATATTTACCGAAAGAAAACCATTGCCGTAAAATGCATCTGTTACAGTGTAGTTTATCATGCCTGTACCGCTCTCAAGCACTATAAGAACAAGATTCTTTTCTGCAAAGAACGCATCATCATAGCCTGAACATGCAAGCCAGAATGTTACAGCTGAAGAAAATGCCGAACCAAGCTCGTAAACGTCCTTGTAATCCTCATAATATTTATCAAGCTCTGCTCTTGAAGTGATTACAACTGTCTTCGGATACTTTTCACCGTCAACATAGCCGTTTGTGCGGACAACATGGGATTTTGTTTCGATAGGGTCTCCGGCAATGACTGCATCTCCAATGTTTTCTTTAATCTTTTCAGAACCGGTAACCTTTTTAAATAATGAACCTTCGCCGAATCTGTCGGAAATCTTCGTTGCGGCAATTTTCTTTTTATTAATGATAAGACTGTTGTCTACCTTTTCGAAATACAACTGAGTTCCTCCAACTTCTAAAACAAGTTCTGAATCACTTTCGATGTAAGTACCTTTTAATATTTCATCGTCACCGAGAGTAAGAACGCAATCATTTGTTACCTTGTCAAGAGTGACGGAAATAAATGAATCCGAAGTCTCCCCGACAAAGTAATATACTTCTTCTCTTTCTTCGGGAAGAATCTGCGCAACTTCATCCGGTGCCTTTGTAGTAACCGGAAGAATTGCAGCCTCAGGTGTGGGAGTCGGTGTTGCTTCATCAGATGCTCCAAGTTCTGCATCCGGTGCCGGCTCTCCTGCTTCTCCGTTAAAGATTACCTCAGGATTTGATTTTACATCATCCAAAGATGTTTTAGTATCTTCCTTTACAGCCAAAGTAGGTGTGGCCTTAGGCTCGTCTGTGGGCTGAGCCTTATATGTAGCCTCCATGGAACTTCCACATGCTGTAAAGGCTGTTATGATTGCAATCAATAATATAAATGATAATTTTTTCTTCATGGTGTTACCCTCCTGTATACAGGAATAACCGAATAAAAATTCAATTCGTTTCAAAAAGCCGGCAAAAAATTAAAAAATTATAAACCGGTTTTGATTATTCCTATTTCATTACGGCGATTACAATTCCTGCTATTATTATAACCGTACAAACAAACTTGTGCACCATATTTTTTTCGTGATAAAGGAATTTTCCCGCAATGAGCGACACAACACATCCGCTCTGCTTAATGAGTGTCATAACCGTCACTTTGCTTTCGGGTATTGCATTTGCCATAAACAAAGCCTTGTCGGCAACAACAAACAGTAAGGCGAGTATCCATATCCAGTAATTCTTTACGGCACCCTTTACATCGACCTTTGTTTTACTGAAAAGCATATATCCAAAGTATAAAAGAACAAGGAAAAGCATGTAGTAAAACTGAAGCTGCGATGCAGTGACATCCTTTGTCAGCACCTTATCAAGAAAACCCGAAACCGCATTTAAAAGACATGACAAAAGGGCAAGCAGAACAACTTTCGGTTTAACATTTTCCTTTTGCTTGCCAAAGCCTCCGAACTTCAGAAGGAGAAGTCCACCCGCAACAAGAACAAGGCCGATAATCTGGTTAAAAGTACATGCCTCGTGAAGCACCAGGAAACCAAGCAGTGTGGCAAACAGCACACGCGAGAGATCAAGTATGCCGTATATGCTGAGCGGAAGATCCTTTATAGCCTTAAAGCTGAGTATCCAGGCTATGAAAATAACAAGTGCCTTCACAAAAATAAGCGGCAAAAATTTCGGATTTATCGATGCTATGTCCCTTGAAGCGGGAATGCAAAAAATAAAAGCGAATAAAGTATAGAAGAAGAGCACCTCTACTACGGTACTCTTCTTCAAAGATTCTTTTTTTACAACATCTCTGGCGCCTTTAATGACACCATACAGAAGTGTAAGCAATATCCATTCCATATAAAGCCTTCGCTACTTTTAATTTCTTCTTATGCAAGCTTTACAACAACATCATCCACGAAGAATTCGGCGTTTCCGTCAGTCTCAATGTAAACTTCGGCAGACCTTAAATCCTTAGGTATTTCGGCAACAGCTTTAAGCTCTGTCCACTCGCCGTCAGAAGAAACCTTCGTCCACTCCTGCGGAACGTTTCCGTCAAGGCCGATGCGGATTTCTTTATCAGAAGTCTTTACAAATGCTGTAAATTCAACCTTGTAACCAATATATGAAGAAATGTTCAGTTTAACCGTTGCATCCTTCTCCTGACGTGTAACGCAAAGAGAATGTCCGCCTGCAGTATGTGCTTCTTTATCTGTAACAAACAGGAAAGGAAGATGTCCTGCACCACGAATGGCCGCAATGTTTGCCTTGTCTTCGAAGCTTTCGTAAAGACCTGTCGGCTCAATTGTCATGTCATCAACATAAATTGCATTGAACTTATCCGGCTCAGCTTCCTTAGTACCAAATGAAAGGATAGCCGAATGAACATCGCACGGAATTTTGAAGGTTGCCGAAAGCTCGCTCCACTCACCGCGTGTCACTGCTTCTGCAAGAGCAGGACCTTCGCCGTAAGCATCAAGGCTGAGCGTAACAGCTTCTGCGGGGCTCTTTACCCATGCAGTAACAACAACAGTCTGGCCGATGAAGTCGGAAGCATCGTAGCTTATGCCACTCCAACCGCCGAATCTGTGCTCGCACGCCATTGAATAATTTCCGCTGTGAGCCTCTGTATCGCAGAAATTGATTTGTGTAAAGCCTTTTGCCTTGAAGCCGATGTCTTCGGGCTTGTAAATATTCGGATTCTTTTGGATAGCTTCCAGCTCTTCGGGTCTCGGAGGTCTGCCTGCAGGAAGCTTAACAATTTCCTTGCCCTCGGGAACTTCGAAGTCAAAAATATGCTTCGAAAGATCGGTTTCAATTCTTTCAGGCTCTCCAAGGTCACCACCGCGCACTGCCATAATCATTGCATCAAAGCATTTCTTCGGCGTAAGATCGCCGTGGAAAAGAAGCGGATTCGCACCATGTATCCAGGAGTTATCATCCGTAAGTCCCCAGAATGTAACAGTTGTAAGATTTACGCCTTCTTTTCTCGCCTTTATAAGAGCTTCAAAGAAATTCTTGAAAAATACAGCCTGATAATATTCCTGGTTCTTGTTTGTGCATGTGCACTTAACATCAAACTCTGTGATGTGGACTTCCGGAACAAGTTTGTCGTAATCCTTCAGTGCTGTAATATATTCATCAATATCGTTATTGTCACTGATATGGCCCTGCATACCAACAGCATCGATAAGCTTCTCGCCAACAATGCTTCCATGACCGTGACCTTCACGAGTGAGCGCACCAATGATTGCTTCCTTCTTGGCAGGCTGGAATTCGTTATAGTCATTATAGAAGAGCTTGGGCTGAATGGCTTTAAGTGCCTCTTCATCAGATGCATCCACACCATACTTTTCAGCATACTTCTTTGATGTTTCTGTAACCGCTGCCTTTGCAAACTTAAATGCCCAGTAGATGAAATCGTCACCGATAACCTGGTACCAGTAACTGTTTCTCAAACCGGTCTCAGTCTTGTCTTCAAGCTCAATAGCCTCATTTACAACATCCCACGCATAAATTGTGCGGGCGTAATCATTGGCATACATATACTCCATAACAGAGAAAATGTAGCTTTCCATACGTTTAAGCATTGTCTCACGGCTTACAAAGCAAACAGGATCAAGCTTTTCAAAACGTGCAAGCATAGGATTCTCTTTAAGCTTTTCGGGCGGTGTGGGTATTGTCACTGCCTTATAGCCCTTGCAGAAAACCTCTCTCGGACACTGGCTGTGCCATACAAGAACATGGCCTCTGACAGGCATCTTATTCTCGCGCGCCCAGTCGAGCATCTTCTTTGCACCGTCGTTAATACAGAAAGGGAGATACTCTTCTGTTGCTTCCGGGCTCATAAAGCCCATATTTCGGTCATCTTTCAGTTCATTACCAAAGGTCATGCTGTTGAACTGTTCAGCAATAAACTTTTCTTTTTCGGGATTGCCTATTTCGTTTTTCACGAAAGGCTCATGGATATGCTCAACGGCAACACCAATTCTGAAATAATCTTTGTAAACCTCTTTAATTCTTTCCATAACAACTCCTAAAACTTAATCTCAACAGGCGGCTTTGAGAAGGATGAAATAATAGCCGTTGCGTCCTTAAAGTAATATACAACCGTGTTGCCATCATTCTCATCATACATTCCGCGAAGGTTAGGATATGCGTCCAGCATCGACTTACGCGCCTCGAAACGGTCATCTTCGATAAGGAGGCCGCTCACACGAATCCACTCACCATTCATAAATGCACAAATCTCTGCCTTCGGATTGGCAGCAAGCTGGTGTGCGGTAGGCTTAACCTTGCCTGTCTGAATGTAAAGCTTGTCTTCAAAAACATTTACCGTACCAAAAGGACGAACACGAGGCTGGTCTCCTTCAACGGTTGCAAGGTAATATGTCTGCGCTGCTTTCAAAAACTCATAAACTCTTTTCATGGTAACCCTCCTTAATCATTTCCGGCATTTGTTCAAAATCAATATGTAACAAATGTTGCTATTTGTATTCAGAATAGCAAAAAAAGATAAGAGATTCTATAGCCGAATCCACTTATCTTTTCTCAATTATTGTGCGATTTTTCAAAAAACCTTTACGCGCGTTTAAAGAATATACTCCATAACAGTCTTTTGGATTTTCATTCCACGCCCCTCATAGAAAGTGCGTGCAGGCGCATTGCCCTCCCACACATTAAGAGTGATATTGTAGCAGCCTTCCGTTCGGGCGAAATCAACAACAAAATCATAAAGAGCAGTGGCGACATGTTCCCTACGGTGCTTCTCATCAACGCAGATATCGTCTATATAAATGCTTTTATGTGCCACAAGATTATTGCCATCCATTTCCTGCATTACGCAGAAAGCATATCCGCAAAGTTCTCCGTCATCATTCAGATATACAAAGATGGGCCGCGTTTCATCGCCAAATATTTCTTTGAGGCTTGCTTCGTTATACTTTGTGCTGTTATGGATAAACAGGTCCGGGCGGATGTCCGCATGCACGTTATCAACCTGTATAAGCAGCTCGAGCACACGCTTCTCGTCTCCGGCTTTTGCTCTTCTTATAATCATTTAATAATCCTCCTTGCAAATGCAGGATTAAGATTAATTCATTACTGCGCAATTGTAAACAGTGAATAGAAAAACTCTTTTCTGTTCATAAGTTCATCAAAGTTTCCTTCTTCAACAATACGCCCGTCTTTCAGTGCGAGAATCTTGTCAAATCTTGAAAGTGTTGCGGCATCCAAATCATGTGTTACGACAATTCTTGTTTTGTCTTTAAGATCAAGAATGGAGTTGGTTACCTTAAAAGCAGTTTCCGCGTCGAGTGCTGCAGTTGCTTCATCTACAAGCAGAACATCATTTTCAAGGAGAAGGCTTCTTGCGATTGAGATTCTTTGGCGTTCGCCGCCTGACAGATTGCAGCCTGCCTCTCCGCATTTATAGTCTTCGCCTTTGTTCTGAATAAGTTCAGAAAGGCCTGCCTTTACGATTGCATCATCTATTTTCTCTTTTGCAAATTCCTTGAACATCGTTATGTTCTCACGAATCGTACTATTGAACATGAAGACCTCCTGTTCTATCAAAGACATCGTGTCATACAGCGAATTCGTCTTAACATCACGTATCTCATTTCCACCGATACTTATGGAACCATTATAGTTTTCATACGAGCTCATTATAAGTTTCAGAACCGTTGACTTGCCGCTTCCTGAGCTTCCGACAAGAGCGTATGATTTACCATCCTCAAAAGACGCACTAATGTTATGAATAACTTCCTTACCCTCCTCATAAGAGAAAGAAACGTTTTTCATTTCGATATCGCAAGGTTTTTCAAGGTCAATTTCAAGTGTGCCTTCATCTCCTGCAACCGAAAAATTGTCTGCCATCTTATTAATCAGTGCATTCGAAGAACGAATGCCTGAAATAAGGGCCGGCATTGAGCTGATTGGAGCAAGAACATAGTTCATAAGATTTACGAACAAAAGAAGCGTGCCTGCGGTTATATTTCCGGACTTTATTGCAATCAATGCGCCAATAAGGAAAATACCGAACTGCGTACATGCACCGGCAGTCATTCCCAAAAGATCAATGACATTTTTTATTACATATTTCTTGCATTTGACGTTTTCAAGTTCCTGATTCGAAGAATTTACGAGGTCTTTAACTTCCTTCTCTGCCTGAAAACACTTAACAACCGAAAAGCCTCTCAGGATTTCCGTGATACTTCCTACAAAACCTGCATTTCTGTCGGAAGTGGCTTTTTCGTATTTAACAAGTGTGTTGCCGGTCAGTATTGACACAATAACAGGGATAATAAGCAATCCAACAGTAATAAGGGTAAGCAGCGGACTTGCATTAATCATCAGTGCCATTGCACCGACAAACGTGAATGCCTTCGAAACAAGCCCAAGAATGCCGTTGAGGTAGCCCGTTTCAATTGTGGAAGCATCATTTGTAAGCGTGGAAATGTAGGTTGCACTTGACTCCCCCTTAAAAGCGTAGATGTCTTTCTCGGTAATAAGCGACATTACCTTTTCCTTATAGTTTACCATAGCAACTTTGTTAAACTTACCGTGAAAAGCCCCGCATATTGCTCCCATAGTAAAAAGCCCCACCAGGACAATCAAGGTTTCCAAAGCAACTGTTTTAAGGCTGGCCGTACTACCTTCCCCTGCAATAATATCGGTGATTTTCATAAGTAACGGTGAAATCATCAGTTCCAGAACATCTGCTGCAAGTCCGAATAATACCACAAGAACAAATCTGAGCGAGTTATTTCGCATGAACTCTCTTTTCAGTTTTTTTGCACTCACTTTTTTCATTTTTGTTTTTCTCTTCCTCAATAACGTTTTTCCATATTGTCAACGCATGTGGATTGTCACCCTCTTTAAGGTAATTTTCCACGGATTCCAAAGCAATCTTTCCTACATCATCAAAGGCCACAGCACCCTTATTTATTTCACAGGCGCAAAGGATATTGTCAGTGCTGCATTCGGGAGATGCGTCATATTTCCTCCCGCATTCATATGCCCTTTTCATATACACTTTCGCGCGCTTTTCGTCTCCGGCTTTGTCCGTCTCCGATGCAAGAAAAGCCATCATCATGCTGTTTATCTTGTAAAACAAAGTAGGTACGCCCGGGTCTACCGCAATTGCTTCCGTAACACTATCAAAAAGCCCGCAAACCCTTTCCATTTTCTCAAACTCTTTTTTCCCCGCATAAGCTATGACCGCTGTCGAAGCAACTCTCGTAAATCGTTCAATAAGATACAATGTTGCCTTTGCAAGATGCTGCATCCCTTCATCGTAATCCTTCTTTTCCAGAACATAGACATTGCCAAGAAGGTCTTCGCTGTTTCCGCCCGGATTATTTGCTTTTAATACCTCTATTGCCTCATCGTTTCTGCCAAGTTGAAGAAGGCACAGCGCAATCCCGGTCTGAATATCTGTTTCACTGTACTTTCTTTCCGTGTCCTGTGGCAGCAATGTTATCGCTTTCTTATACAATGTTATTGCTTTGTCATAATTCGGTTCACATCCCGCCTGTTCGGAAATGGCAAAAAGCGCGGCAGCTTCAACAATAACATAAAAGTCGTTTGGAAACCTGATAAGTGATTCGTCAGCCAGCTCCATTGCCTCACGCACCTTCAGCTGTCTTTTTAATTCAGCAATTTTATCCGCAGCATCCTTTGGATTATCTCCGGTCATGTTGTATCCGATAAGTGAATCCACCGAAACCTTAAACACTTCCGCTATGTTGACAAGGCAACCAAGTTCCGGCTCCGAAGCTCCACGTTCCCACTTGGAGACAACACCAACACTGACGTTCAGCCTCTCCGCAAGTTCCTCCTGCGTCATTGCATTTTCTTTTCTGAGTTTTCGCAAATTGTCCGCTAATCTAATTATCATAATAGGCATCTCTCCTTCGTCGGAATTTATGTTACAACAACAGTATACTATATTACAGACACGTTTTCGACAGTTTGTAGATTATTTTTTCTACAAAGCGTAAACCTGTCCTGTAATCAATGTGTTCAAAAATGCATCCCGGAATAATAATGTTCAAAAAAACAAACCCACGCGGACTAAGCCTGCGCGGGTTTATGTTATTAAATTTCTTTAATTCCTTCTTCTGTGTAATACTCGTAAGCATTAACATCTTCTCCAAAGCTTAAGAATGTAAGATGTTCCATGTCTGTCTCCGGAACGGACATGCCTCCCTCCGAAAGCGGAAGGACATGATTTTCACGAAGGAAAATAACGACTTCATCCAATGCAACGTCGATGTAAATGACGCCTTTATCATAAATCTTTTCCCGAATTATTTCTCCGTTCTTGAAACGGATAAGCTGCATACGCTCCGGAATGTAAACCGTGCGCCCGATAGCATTCTGTTCATATACAGGCGCAATCATTATCGAATCGCCCAGAAGAAGCTGATCTTCCACATGACAGATTACATCATCGTTGCAGTATTCAAAGGCAAGCGGACGGAACATCATTGTACCTCGAAGAGCTGCCTTCATATATTCACTGTATATGTATGGAAGCATCTTATAACGGACTCCCATTACATCCCTAAATGCCTTGATGTTGCTAAAGCGATATGGTTCCTGACGACGTGTGCCCGCTGCAGAATGATTTCTCATAAGAGGCGTAAATACACCAAAAGCAAGCCAACGAAGCACAAGGTCTTCTGTTGTATCACAGCCGAAGCCGCCTAAATCCGCACCCGTATAAAGGAAGCCGCACATATTCAGTGAAGGCATCATCTTAATGTTCATAAGAAGATGTGACCACCAGGATTTGTTGTCTCCCTGCCAGATGCCGCCGTAGCGATGCATTCCGATGTAAGACGCACGTGAGAACATGAGAATCTGCTTATCAGGTGCAAGGCGTTCAAAAGCCTCAGACGCACCGCGTGTCATATAGTAGCCGAAAAGATTGTGAACGTCCTTATGACAAACCTTTTTGCCCTTATAGTTGTGATAAAATGAGGCATAGTCTTCGTCGGAGTTGGAAATATTGTTAAATATGTCTTTGACCCTGAAAAAGCTGTCAATATCAAGGTTTTCATTCTGATATGCCTTAATTTTTTCAAAAGTCCGGTTAAGCCTCTTCTCAGAATAGAAAATGGCAGGCTCGTTCATATCGTTCCAGAAACCGTCAATTCCCTTATCCAGGAGGAACTTATATTTATTACCGAACCACTCTCTTGCTTCATCGTTCAGCATATCAGGGAAACAGCATTTGCCGGGCCATACCCCGACAACGAAGTCATCTCCGTTTTCATCCTTGCAGAAATATCCCTTTTCACGGCCTTCATCGTACGTATCAAAGCCCTCATCCTTTTTGATACCCGCGTCAATAATGGGGATAAGATGGATGTTACGCGCCTTCATATCTTCCACAAGCTTCTCAAAATTTGGGAAAGACTTGCGATTAATAGTAAAGTCTCTGTAGCCATCCATGTAATCGATATCAAGATAAATCATATCAAGCGGAAGCCCGTTTTCTTTAAAGCGGTCCGCAACTTCACGAACTTCCTCCTCGGACATGTAACTCCATCGACACTGACCGTAACCGAATGCCCAAATCGGAGGAATGTAACTCATACCGATAAGTCCGCGGAACTCTTTTACAACAGCGTCGCAGCTTTCTCCCTCAATGAGATACAGCTCAAAATCCTGACGTTCAAGCTTAATCGAAAGCTCTGATATTTCTGTATAGCCTATGTCAAAAGTGACTTCAAAAGGACAGTCAATAAATACGCCAAGTTTTGAATCCGAAAGGATGAAGAAGTTGTGACCACCATAAAGTGATGTTGTTGATTCATCATGATTAGGGTTATCACTACAGAAGCTCTTGTAGATGTGACCGCGCTTGTTTATTCCACGCACGTTCTCACCAAGGCCGAAAACCATTTCCTTTTCACCAAGACTAATCTTAAAGCCTTCCTCCGTACGTGTCAGCCTGTCGGATTCAAACTCCTCCGCCTCAGGCTTTTGAAGGATTGCTTCTGTTTCAATGGGATTACCGAATACAGATCTTCTTGTCATTTCTTCACCTCACGTTTTTTCCTTCTGAGAATAAACAGTGTTACAACGAGATACAATGCCACAATTGCAAGATTCACCCAAATCGAACTGTTGGTTTCTCCGGGCGCTCCAAGCGTGCGCTCTGCAAACAATCCGCAAGCACTGTCTGTTGCAAAGTCAAACAATGCATGAAGAAAAACCGGTGCCCAGATGCATCTGCTTCTGAAATAAACAGCTGCCAGAAGCGCTCCAAGGAAACATGTCTGGATAACCTGCTGTAAAACAGCAAAAACGTCATCGGCTCCGACTATATTTGTAAGATGAGACAATCCGAAAAGAACTCCCGAGATGATGATAGCACTTGCAAGACCTTTGCCTGTTTCATCGTATTTAGCAAGAAGTGAATCTGTAATGATGCCCCTGTAGACGAATTCTTCTGTCATTCCTATAAACAGCATAAGCAGAATGAACTGAACAATTTCCGCTGCACTCTTAAGCCCTACGTTGTCCTCCGCAATGATTGAAAAGGTTGTCCAAAGAACAATTGCTGAAATAGCGATAATATAACCACCTGCCAAAAGCCCTTTAAAAAAGCCTTTTGTATTCCATTTCAAAGCCTTGAGCTGTCCTGACAGAATAACAAGAACCATGACGGGAATCATAAGTGCAATCTGGCGCATCAGCCAATAGAGATTCGTATCATATCCAAAAACGTTGAAAATGCCGTCGCAAAGCTTACGAAGCAATACAAAACAGCACATTAACACACAGACGATAAGCGAAAACCATCTTGTGTGTTTTTCTTTAAATTCGATAATCTTTTTCATGGTTCCTCTTTCCAAAATGAGCCGTAGCGTAACTACGGCTCGTTTGTTCCAATGGTTTTAAACAGGCTGCCGGCCCGCTCTTAATTTTACTTTATAACAGGTGTCCAATAATGCTGCTGGTAAATATCGGTAAAGCGGTATGAAGCCTCTGTCTTCTCACCCGCGATGGACACATAGGAAATAACAAGATTTCCGTTGTAAATCATCTGTTCGCCAAGGTAGTAGCTGTCCTGATACTCGCCATCGTAGCCGTAGTAGTCGCAAAGGAAATCAATCTTGTCACCGGGCTCAAGATTAACAGCACTCTTTGCAACCGTTTCTGTTTCGTTGTTCTTGTAAACGTTTCTTACACCTGCAACATATCCATTCGGATGTGCATTGTCAAAGACAAGAATAAGCTCAACACGCTCACCGTTTACCATTGCGGGAACATAACCGCTCTGGGAATAGTTCGATGCATCACCTGTTGAATCGGTATGATAGTATGCAACAACGTTATTATTGATTGCAAGCCATGTGCCGTCGTATTCACCTATGAGGTTGCCGTCATTATCAAACTCGAACTGATTGTCGAGACCAAGGTCAATGTAACCTTCTCCGTCATCAACAAATACGTTCAAATCAAGTGCCTGAACGAGATCCCACTGGGAATCGGAAAGTACAAGCTTCTTTGTTCCGCCCTGATTTGTCCATACGAGTGCATTCGGATCGAAGTAGTTTGCTGCAAGGTATTGTGCAGTTTCTTCGTTTGACAAGGATTTTCCGCTAAGGAAGCTAAAATCCGAGCCACCAAGAAGTCCGCCGAGAAGTGATGTAATGGAGTCAACACTTCCGCCTGCTGATGATGAAGATGATGAACCGCCACCAAGAAGTGTTGAAAGCGGAGATGTGGATGAACCGCCTGTTGTCTCCTGACCGGAAACTTCAACACCGGCAAATTCGGTAATACAACGCGAATACTCATCATCCATACCGATCTGCTCATAAACCTGCTTTGCCTTCTTGAGATTTGCAGCCTTTCTGTACGGGAAGTAAATTGCAATTCCGTTTGAATCAGACATATTCTGTGAATGTCTGTTGTACTTAACCGCACCCTTTATTGCATTTGCAAGGTCTGCTGCCTCCGATGTACCAAGGTTTTCGCAAAGATTAACAAGGTCAACCTGATCGATTTTTGATGAAACCGCAAACTCTCTTGTATTATTTCTTGCGGTTGAAACTTTCTTGTATTCCTTACCGGTCACAAGGCTGTTAATGTTCTTTGCAAAATCGGTAAGTTCTGAAGGAACAGTGTTGATAAGCTCTGCAAGGTCTGTAACGGCAAGTGTTGTCTTCTGTCCGTTGCATCTCTGATTACATACATCAACGAAATCGTCAACGATTCTCTTTCCGATTTCGATGGTAGGCTTTGATGTATTCTTTGAAAGCTCTGTAAGCCAGTTTGTATAGTACCAGCCAACGCCGGGCTCTGTTTCCTCAGAAGCAATCATGTAGTCTGCATACTTCTCAAGCGTGAGCGCACTCTCAAGCGTGCCCATAAGACATGCATCAAATCCTATGAAATCAAACGTTGCTCCGGAATTCTTAAGCGCCTTGTCAATGCCTGCAAGATTCATGGAACCGCTGTTTTTGTTCTTTTCGTCATAGCCGAAGCCCGAGATGGAACCGCCGCCGTGATCCCAGAAAATAAGTTCGTTTCTGTTAGCAGGGAAATTCTTTGTGCAGTACTTAATGAACTCTGTAAGTGTTGCGGGATCGGTCATTGAGCCTGTTCCCATGTCCTGTTCGAGACAGATGAGCCCGCCATCCTTAACCCTGTAAATCTGGTTCTTCGAACTGCTTACAATGCTGTTCTTCCATTTTGTACAGCCACCTGTGTAAACAATGAGATTAACATTGTCGCTTATTGTGGCTGCGGCCATTTCGGAAAGGTCTGATGTTGCCATACCGTTCTTGGATTCAAGGTCGGTACCGCACATATAAACCATTATCGTGACAACGTCTTTATTGTTCCCGATGATTTCCGTACGCTTTGCTCTTGAGCCTGCAGCAACGCTCTCATCAAGCGATGACGTGGTGCTTCCTGAAGTCCATGTATATGCGGATGTATCATTGCTTCCGCTGCCAAGTCCCGTAACTGCGCTTGTGTCAACAAAAGAGCTGAGAAGGGAGCTCACGGTAGAACCAATATTGCTCTGTGTGCCGCTTCCTGTATCTGTATCGCTCCCGCCTCCGAAAAAGCCCCTTAAAAGGAAAAAGGCAATAGCAATGAGAAGGAGTCCGCCACCGCCGATACCGGCTGCTCTCGTTCCGCCGCCGCCCGCTCCGGTGCTGTTCCTTCTTCCTGTACCTGTGCCTACGGGACCGGTACCGAGACCACTTCCTCTTTTGTTCACGTTTGCGCTGCCTGTCACATTTTTATTGTGACTTGCAGGTCTGTTGTTTCTTTCCATTTCCTGTTTATTTACCTTTCTGCATTAAATTCATAACCGCCTTTACTTTAAAACAGTTTAACGGTCTGCATTAGATTAAACCCAAAATACCATGTATAAGCATTTATCGGAAGGAATCCGAAAATGTCACTGCTTAAATTAATGATTTGCCGTCACAGCCGGGCATGTCAAGGCCCATAAGTACCGAAATCGTGGGGGCAATGTCCACAACATCAACACTTTCAAGCCTTTCACCCTTTTTAAAGGGCCCACCGCAAAGCCACAAAAGAGTCTTTGCCGTAGGATGATCTACACCAAAGCCATGATCTCCTTTATGGTCACAATTGCAGTTTCTGTCAACATAGCCATAGCCTTCGGCTGATTGAACCGCAAGCGTAATATCCTTCGGTGCATGCATTTTGCGAAGCTCGTCATTTTCAAGTATCGTCTCGATATGAAGCTCCTCTTTATGTGCCTTTAAATATTCAACGGCTTTGTTATTGTCTTTGGCGTAAATATATGCGCCCATACCTACAGACTGCGCCCTGCCGATGCCTGCGTCACAGAGCGTTTCGTCAAGAGGGATATAGCCGTTTACAACATTTTCCTGACCATGATCGCTCATAACAACAAACACCGTTTTTTCAAGGAGGCCTCTTTTATTTACAGCATCGATAAGCCTCTGCACCATATCATTCGTATGAAGTATGGCTTTCTCGTCATTCTCGGAACCGACGCCAAAATCATGCCTCGAGAAATCCGTATCAGCAAAATGAATCGTAATAAGGTCCGGTACATTTTTCTTCTCGAGAAGGCGTTCCGTAAGGAAACAGCAGTAATCATCAACATCACCGCGTTTACTGCTCTTTCGCTCTTTGCCCCATTTAATCTGTGTGTAAGCAAGCCACGTTTTTGTCGCATACTTAAAATATTTGACAACAGGGTTCTCACCGCGGAGAGGCATGCACTCCGGGAAATCCCAACGTATGCTTCCAAAACCTTTTCCGGAAACAGGCCAAAGAAGTGATGCGACTTTAAGCCCTTTTTCAGAGGCGGCCTTCCAGAGCGTACGCGCCCCTATATCACTCACTTCCCAAAACCATTTTCGAAGGTCGTCGGGAACGTCCTCCTGCCAGGGTTCATTGTGGAAAATGTTATGCTTATCCGGGCGCACACCTGTAATTGCAGATGTGTGAATCGGATAGGTAATAGTCGGAAACACCGTTGTCATATTGTCACAGAAAGTACCGTTGTCCGTCAGCCACTTAAACGCAGAAAGACCCGAAATACGCTGAACATCAGGCTTTGCAAGTGCATCTACGGAAATAAGTATTACATTGTACGGATTTTTCTTTTTCATATTTTCCCCTATGTCAAAGACTGCGTCTGTAAAGTATATCGACCTTCTTTGACCGAAATGTGAATATTATGGACTTTCCGTCCGAATGAAGTATAGCACACTTTATTACGCATTGGTATTATGATTAACGAAGAATTATTTTCACTTGGCAAAGCCTGTAAAAAAGTCTATAGTTAAAACAAAAACGAGGTGTTCCATGGCTCTCTGTGAAATCGAAAAATCCACAATTCTCAAATCCCAGCACGGCTTTTCCACAAGGCTGGACGGTGTCAGCACAGGCATATTTACTTCGCTGAACCTCGGTGTTGACAGAGGAGATGACATTGAAAACGTACAGGAAAACTGGCGCCGTTTTCTCGAAGCCTGCGGCATTCCCCAGACAAAGGTTGTCTTTGGAAAACAAGTTCACGGAAATCAGATTCACGTAGCCGAAATAGGCGATGCCCGTCCTATTGAAAACATTCCGAATCCTTTACAATTCGATGGTTATGTCACAAAAGTCAAAAATCTGCCTTTAGCCATATCAACCGCGGATTGTGTTCCTGTGCTCCTTGAAGACACCGTGAACCAGGTTGTCGGAGCGCTGCATTGCGGCTGGCGTCCAACTGTGGCAGATATCGAAAAAGAAGCCATCACTAAAATGATTGAACTCGGCGCAGATGTAAATAATATCCGCGCCGCCATCGGTCCGGCCATCGATATGTGCTGTTTCGAAGTCGGCAGCGAAGTAATAAGCGCAGTTGATGAACTTCTCGGACCTGTAGAGGCTGCAGTTTTCTATCAAAAACGCGAAGAGAAATACATGCTGAACCTTCGCGGTGTTGTCCGCGAGCGTCTCATCCAGCTCGGTGTTCATCCCGAAAACATAGAAAAAGTCGGGACATGCACAATGTGCCATCCCGACAGATATTTTTCGCATCGTTATACAAACGGACAACGCGGAAGCCAGTTTTCAATTATTATGCTTTAACAGCCGCATAAAGCTTTTCAAGAATTTTAACCATTGCATACGTGTCAAGGCCACAATACTTTAAAAGGCCGGCACGTATGTTTTTTATTTCTTCCGAAGTATGATTTGTAAGGTCCGCAAAGGTTGCACTTGCTTCCGCTCCGTTATGAACACCGCGAAGCGCATTGTAGTCAAGCTTCGGGTCATCCGGACAAAGCGCCGGCAGCACTGCCTTCAGAGAAAAGGAGCCGGCCATTTCACGGCAATAATAGCTGTGTGTGCGGAACGGTAGTTCCAAATCCTGAACATTCGAATGAATATTCATAAGGTGAACCGAGAACTCAGGAAACTGCGAAGCGAGCTTACTTATGACAGATTTTTCAAAGGTGCTGTTATATGCAAGTACACACACGTTTTCAGGAATATCTCTGACAAGCTGTTCGGCGAGCATCCTTCTCGGGTCGGTACCCTCTTTTGCAAGAAATTCAAAATGCTCTGTTGAACAGCCCTTAACCTTCTGTACGTGCAGCGAATACTGGAAAGGAATCTGAGTGAAGGGCGACACGCCGTCAAACTCGGGAATTGCCTTTGTATAAGCTTCAAAGTCAAGGTAATAGAGCGGATAACTCAATGTTTTTAAAAAGCGGTTTATTGCCTTTTTATCCATCTCCGGCGGCTTTTTATTTACTTCAAAGTCCACCTGACGATACTGACTCTCGGGTATGTCATGCTTGTAGGAAATCATATCCGAAAAAGTGACAACTCCTTCAGAAAGGAGATCGAACTGTTTTTTCCTTTGCATTCCGTGCACATCGAATACATTCGGCTTCTCAAGGGCGCGCGAACAATAATTCCAGTAAGGGCAGTCACCCGGCTCAAAACATGATTCCGAAAGTTCTTTCTGAGGTTCTTTCTTTGAGGACAGTGACTTACGAATATTTCTTAATGTTGCCTTTACGTTTGGGATTCTGTTTGTGACATCCTCCGTGCAATCCTTCAGTTCAAACAGCTGACTGACATCAATGCTTCCGTCACGGACATAATCTTTGTTGAGGTGAAGGTTGTACACGTTGCGGACAGTCTTACCGCTCTTTGTCAGAACGTACTTCTGGTAAGCCATTTCATAAAGGCAGATATCACTCACTCTGACAGCGCAACGAACCTCCACTATGTCGACATAGTCTCCGAAATCACGCAGAATATCGACATGTGCCATAAGCTCGTCTGCATATATGTTCACATTGAACGAGTTTGTGACACCTTCCTCTTCAGGGAAGAAATCCTTGGCAAGAGTTTCCGCTCTGTAGCCTTCCGGCATTACCGTTTCGTCATTTTCTTCTGTATTGTCGGCCTTGTCGGCCATGTTACTATCCATCCACAGCATCTTGGGACACTGCAAGCCACGGATAAATGAACGTTTATCCATAATAACTCTCTTCTTCGCTTTTAGATGAGAGATGTACTGAAATACCTCTCAACTCTGTCGGCAAGGACTGTGCAAATAACCTTGTCGTTTCCGTACTTCTTTGCCATCTTCTTTGCAGCCCAGACATTGGCACCTGAAGACGTTCCTACGAGAAGTCCCTGTACTCTTGCAAGCTCACGGGCTGTATTGATGGCGTCCTCATCGGTAACGGTTACAATGTCGGTAATCATATCTACGTCAAGAATGTCGGGAACAAATCCGTCACCGATACCCTGAATCTGGTGAAGACCGGGCTCATCGCCGAGAAGTGCGGACACATTCTTCGGCTCAACGGCAACAATCTTAAGGTCGGGATTTTTCTCCTTCAGGTATTTGCTGATGCCCTGGAGTGTACCGCCACTGCCTATACCGCTTACAAATATATCAACCTTGCCGTTCATCTGCTCATAGATTTCTTTAGCTGTTGAAGCATAGTGAGCATCGGGATTTGCCTGATTTGTGAACTGCTGAGGCACAAAATACTCATCGGAAGAAGCCGCAAGCTCTTCAGCCTTCGCAACAGAACCGCCGATGGAGAGCTCTGCAGGTGTAAGCACAAGCTCTGCACCAAGTGCGCGGATGATTTTCTTACGCTCCTCACTCATATTTTCAGGCATAACTATGACAACACGGTAGCCCATTCTTACGCCGCAAAGTGCAAGGCCGATGCCTGTATTACCGCTTGTAGGCTCAATGATTGTCATACCGGGCTTAAGTTTTCCTTCGCGCTCGGCCACTTCAATCATATTCTTGGCGATACGGTCCTTAATGCTTCCGCCGGGATTCAGAAATTCTGCCTTTGCATAGATATTCAATCCCGTTGATTTCTTCAAATCGATCATCGGTGTATCGCCGATAAGATCGAGTATGTTATCTGTTACTTTATTCATAATGCCGGTCTCCTTAGCAAATTTATCTTACAAACCTTTCAAAAAGAGCAGCTACATCTTTCCAGTCCGTACATCGCGAAAAACGGTCTGTCTCAAGATTGGTACCACTGTTCCACGGCCTGTCAAGCACTGCAACCTTTCCACACTGTATACTTTCAAGAAGAGGGAAAGCAAGCGGCGAGTCTTCAACAGCGAAATCATATTTGTAACTCTTGAATTCGTCGATGGTCACACCCTTTTTGCCATCATGCTCTTTTTCAACACCGTACTTGTCTACATGAATGAGCTTGATTCTTTCCAGTCCGTGTTCGTCAAGCCAGTTTCTTGTGAGTTCATATGTTCTGAAGGGACGTCCCGTAACAACATTCACTTCATGCCCTGCATCAAACCATGAATTGATTGTCTCCGCAGCACCGTCGATGATTCCGACTGTACCGAGATTTTCCGGTTCATGTGCAAGAAACATCATCTTTTTAAAGTCTTCATCAGACAGTTTAAACGACTTCTGGATGTTAAAATCCGTAATTTCATCGTACGCAATGTCCTTATTGAAAACCTCTCTGCCAAGACGACAGAACATTTCTCCTGTTTTGCTTATTACGTCATCGCAATCTACATAAATTCTCATAAAAAATACTCCCAATCTAATGGAAGTATTATGTGCGTTTAATCTTAATAAGTCAACTACAAAGATTTAATCAATCCGACCTTTGGTCTTAATAAGTCAGCTATAAAGTTTTAAAGAGACCAACCTTCTTTAACGCAGGTCTGAGAGCGAGATAAAGGAGAACTGCAACAATGCCTGAAAGCACCGCATTTACTGCCGTTGCAAGGGATGAAACCTTTGCGAGAGCCTTTGCTGCATCCTGAGGATAACCGAATAAATACTGCTTGTAAAAATACCCGACAACAGGGTCTGCAACACAGTTAAAAAGAAGTCCCGCTACAGAAGAAACAATTGTGCCTGTAACGATCTTTTTATTGTCCGAAGTGCGTGAAAGCTTAAATACTTTATGTGCAAGGAAGCCTGTGATAAGTCCTATGAGAAGCTTAAGAAAAAACGTCTTCGGTGCGCTTGTTGTATAGCCTGAAGTAAAATCAGCAAGTGTAAGACCTATTGCACCCGCAAGACCACCCCATGATCCGCCGATAAGAAGTGCCGCAAGCACAACCATCGTGTTTCCGAGATGAAGAGATGTATTGCCCGAGCCAAGAGGAATCTTTAAAAATACAAACAGTACGTATGAGAGTGCCGCAAAAAGACCTGCCTGGGCCATTGTTGTAAGCTGCTCCTTTTTCGAGTAGGAAACAACATTCTCATCATTTTTACGAAGCTGCAATATTCCTTCAACGAGAACAACCATTCCTGTCATAAAAGCAAAAAGACCTATGCATATAACCGGAAACATCGGATCGTCTTTATTTATTGACTTCTCGTCAACGACATAATTTGCAAAGCCGAATATGGATGCTCCGAGTCCCAAAGCCGTCATAACCGCACCCGTTATAAGCATTATCGGTTTTTTCTTTTTTTCCATAGTTTCACATCTCCTTTAGACTGCTTGCAATTATAGTCCCTTACTGTTAATATATAAATATTCAATTTTAACTATTTTTAAGCATACAGTTTGCAGGAGAACAACGTATGAATCAAATTATTCTCGAAAAAGATAACAGTTCTTCAAAATCATTATATATACAGTTATATGAAGCCATCAAGCAACAGCTTCTTTCCGGAGACATTGTTTCGGGCGAGAAAATGCCTTCTGTAAGGACACTTGCAGACACTACTCGCACAAGCACAACCACTGTAATCCGCGCCTACGACCAGCTTGTCTGCGAAGGCTACATCAAAAGCCGCGCCGGAAGCGGCTACTATGCAGAGAATGTAAAACGCACAGGACGCGACTATGCGGGGAATGGAAGGCGCACAGAAAATAATCGCTATACTGAGGACGTAAACCATTCAGGCTTTGGCGATTACACCGTAAATTTCAGCAACCGCCCCGATATGTGCTCCGATGCAGGCTCTGCAAATGTATCTCCGCTTACGGACCCTTCATCATTCGATTTCGTAAAATGGAAGAAATGTATTTCCCACGTACTCACAGAACAGACAGACAAGCTTCTCTCACGGTCCGAGCCTAAAGGAGAAAGCGTCCTGCGCGAAGAAATAGCAGATTACCTGCTTCATTCAAGAGGCGTTCGTACCTCAAAGGAAAACATTATTGTTGCAGCAGGCACACAGCAGACAATACTTCAGCTCGGAAAGCTTCTCCACCTTGCGGACATCAATATGACCTCCGTTGAAAAACCAGGGTACACACCTGTCCGTTCAATGCTTGCCGATGCGGGGTTTACCGTGTTCGATATTCCTGTAACACCTACAGGCATCACCATAGAAAAGCTTCCGACAAACATTCCGTCGGCAGTTTACGTAAATCCGTCAAATCAGTTTCCGACAGGTGCTGTCATGCCGATAACCGCAAGACAGCAGCTTCTCAAATGGGCATCGGACAATAATTCATACATTATCGAGGACGATTACGACAGTGAGCTCCGCTACTTCGGACGTCCCCTGCCAAGCTTAAAGGCTCTCGACATGGAGGACCGTGTCATTTATCTCGGTTCATTTTCAACTACACTTTTTTCGTCCGTCAAAATCTCTTATATGGTGCTTCCGGATGCCTTCGTCAGACTTTTTGAAGCAAACCGCGAGAACTACCGTCAGGCCTGCTCCAAAACAGAGCAGCTTGCTCTCGCCCATTATATGCACGAAGGCTATTACTATGCCGCCATCAGAAAAAAGCGTGTCCTCTTTTCAAGGAAGCTTGATGCCATTAAAAATATTATTTCCGAATTGCCCAAGAAGTCTCATACAGAGCTTGCAAACGAAGGCTCGGGGCTTTCCGTAATTATAAAAAGAGCAGCCTTTGAAGAACCTGAGGTTCTCTGCAAAGCTGCTTCATCTCTTGGTATTTTGATTACACCCATAAGCGAAATATCAAACGCAAAAGATCAATATTTTTCTTTGTATTACACAGACATTCCAATGGAAAAGCTTGGGCTTATCGAAAAACTTTTTCGTAAATGTGAATGATTACGCCCTTCTCCCAGCCTTCAATTGTGCCCTCAAGAGAAGCGTTTTCAAGGAATGAAAGCGCCTTGCTGTCTGTTGTTATTTTGGGCTGTGTAAGCATCGCACCATTTACAATAGTTCCGTTGTTTTCAATAAAAATCCTGCAAGGTACACCTTCCTTGTCCACACCCTCAAGCATATATCTTGCTGAGAGTGAAAACGGTGCATCTTTGTATTCACGCTGGGTGTCCACTCCGCCCGGAAGTATTTTTCCTTTAAAGTTTTCGCAATCACAGTCACCGTCAAAAGTAATCATGCGCGCTGTAGCGTTCCCGCCCTTCACTTCATTACATCCCGTAATGAAAACACGAATCGTGAGAACGTCTTTTTTATTATTCTCTGACATACATTATTACACTCCCTTCTATAGCAATACCTTTTTGTAATCTTTACAGATTTTCTTAATTATTGCAAGGAGATTACCAAACTACCGGTTGACACTGCATAATCATATGCATTCGGGAAATTGCCTTTATCCTCTTCGAAGGCCTTATGTTCTGCCTCGAAATACGCATCTTCTCCCTTTCCGTCAAGAATGTACGTAGTGATTTTAAACATTTCTGTTTTGTTCAAGTTACCGATAATCAAAAAACCATCCCGGATGCTTCCCCCTCCGGCCCCGATTCCGCCAATACTATCCATAGAATCAATATTGATAAATTCATAATACTCATATAGGGAAAGATTTTCTGAATTTTCTCCTACATAGTCTACGAAGCAGAAATAATCCGGATGAAATGCATCGCATTGACCCACACGTGTAAATGCAGTGAAAACAAAATCCCCATCATGTGTTATGGACTTTTGATAGCCTGCGTTGCTTTCTTTCGAATAACTTTTGGCATAGGAAGCATCGTTACCAACCAGCGTTCCATTAAATCCACTATAGGTATAATCTGACAGGTCAATCACAGAAAACGTATTGCGATTTTCCACTGTTCCCTGGCGACGGCTTTCATTTAGTGCATGGGTAACAATCAGCGAATAAATCAGCAGCGCGGCCAATATTACTGCGATAATTACCTTAGGAATGTCAATCATACGTTTCCCTGTTACTTCACCGCTTGCTATTTTGGCATTGATGCGCCAGGAATATATGATGTAATACACAATTATTGTCACAACTGACAGCAACGCAATCAGAATAATAATTCGAGCAATATTTAACACTATTCTTCCTCCTTAAATGCCGTAAAAATCCTTAAACCTTGCATAATAAGACCTGGTAACATCAACAACCGTGCCGTTTTTCAAGGTCAAATAATATTTTTGACCTACAGAAGGCCGAATTTTTTTAATAGCATTTTTCCTGATAATTACGGAATTACTGATTCGTATAAACTTATCCGCGGGAAGCATACGCTCTAATTCATATAGTCGCATATTCACAGAATATCTTTGATTATCTGCAATAATATAAACATCTTTCCCCAGAGATTCCGCATATAAGACAGCATCAATCGATACACGAATACGATTATCCTCTTTACGGCAAAGGATTTCACCCTCAAGAAAGTTTTCCTCCGTCAATATCAAATCAGCATCATCACTGATTTCTATCCCCAGATTCAAAAGTTCTCTCTGTACCTGCTCTCGTCTGTCAGGATTCAGCTTAAGTCTTACTCGCATTTTTTCACCTCCTGTGATTTCAGTATACAGTTGAAATGACAAAAAACAATAAAAACGGAATACTCTGCATGGATAATGGAATAGATTGCAATCATCATTTTTTCGCTTACGTTCAAAAATAACAATGTTCAAAAAAGCGGCAGATATTCTATCAATATCCGCCGTCTTACGTGTCAAAGCAAATTAAGAAAACCTTGGCCTACTCAATGCCCTCAACACCATCGCATTTGCTGATGATGTTTATGCTGCCGTCATCGTTATATTTGAATTCCGCTACGCATACACTTCTGTGGAAAAGGTTTCCGCCTTCAAGCTGATCTGTGTGGTAGAAAAGGTATGAATGTCCCTTAAAGTCACACACACCGGGATGATTTGTAAAGCAACTGCCTTCTTCCATAAGATATCCGCCATACTTCCAAGGACCTGTCGGGCCTTCTGATGTGGAGTACGCAAGATGTTCTACCTTCTTATCAAGGCCAAAGCCTGCGAAAACCATATAGTAGAGACCGTTTCTCTTATAGAACCAAGGGCCTTCTCCGTATGTTGTGCCGGTCATATGGCTTCCCTTTGCAAAAGCTTCTTCCGTCATCGGAATCTTTACAACTCCGACCTTTTCATCGTAAGAAACCATATCCTCGTTAAGAAGAACGTAACGAAGCTCGGGATTTCCGAAATAAAGATATGCCTGTCCGTCATCATCAATGAAAACTGTGGGATCGATATCATTCCAGTCCCCTTCGTCAACGAGCGGCTTGCCAAGGTCCTTGAAAGGCCCCTCCGGCTTATCCGAAATGCCTACTGCAATGGCCATTCCGCCATCGATTTTGTGTACAGGACAGTAAAGATAAAACCTGCCGTTTCTTTCAATGCACTGAGGTGCCCATGCTCTGCGGTCTGCCCATGAAATATCATCCAGCGAAAACACCTTGCCATGATCTGTCCAATTAACCATGTCCTTTGTTGAAAAGCAACGCCAGTCATTCATGGTGTAGAAATTGTCGACAAGTTCATCCTCATCATGCGTTGTGTAAAGATAAAGGGTATCACCAACAACCGTCGGTGCAGGATCTGCTGTGTAAATTGACGAAATTATAGGGTTTTTGCTTTTCATAATGATGTCCTTTCAAAATAATATGATTTATTTTAATTCACTATTGCCGTTCCGTCTATTCATTATTTCGACATTTTTCTATCATCTGTTGTGGGGAATCCCGGAAATCTAATCCGCGGCGAAAAATAGGTACAAACGAGCGATTTCGCCACGTCTTACCTAAAATATCGCTGGCGTTAGGTATAAGCTCTGAATTTCAGTCGTTTATACCTAACGGTTAGGTATAGCAAGCGGGATTCAGCCCTCTCTACCTAATCCGCGGCGAAGTTTAGGTAAAGATGAACGATTTTGC
>JAZQQJ010000062.1:0-2229 GCA_045629005.1 Lachnospiraceae bacterium | reverse complement strand
GGAAGGTGTTTACAGCTTCAGACCTTTTATCATAGGTCTCATCCTTTTGCTTCTTATCGCAGAATGGATTATATACATCAAAAAATAACCTAGAGGGAACACTTTGAGAATCGAATTTGCAAGACCTTATTTACTAATACTGATACCCTTTATCATCGCGGGCCTGTTCCTTTCGATGCGCTTTTTGCGTACCGTTGACAAAAAGCGTCGTCTGAAACAGACAATTGTGCGTTCTCTTCTTTTCTCTTTTCTGATTCTCGCGATGTCCGGAGTAAGTATCCTTTCTGACAACGAAAAGACAGCGACAGTCTTCGTTGTCGACGTTTCGGACACATTAAAAAACAACGCTGATGAGATTTCAGAATTCATAAACAGTGCCATCTTAGAAAAAAGTAAAAATGATTATGTCGGAGTTGTTGCCTTCGGCAGAAATGCAGCAATCGAAAACGTACTCTCCACTGAAACCGTGTTTACAGGAATTTTGTCAGAGGTAGACAGTTCTGCAACAAATATCGAGGATGCCGTTATGCTGGCACTCTCCTCAATTCCGGAAGGTTACGCAAAACGCATTGTAATCATTTCCGATGGCGATGAAAATCTCGGATGTCTTGAAGACACTGCCGCTTCTCTTGCTCTTTCCGAATGCAGCCTTCTTACATGGATACCGGAAACAGCTCAACTCGGAGATGAAGTTTATATAAGTAATCTCACCGTTCCCGAAAGCTGTGGCGTAAACGAGGACTTTTCAATCAAGGTTGAAATAAAAAGCAACGTTTCCACAAATGCTGTCGTATCACTTTATCTTGGGCGCGAACTTCGCGGAAGACAGGATGTGGCTCTTTTGCCCGGTCCAAATTATCTCACCTTTAAAGACACTCAGTCGGAAACCGGTTTAAAATCCTATCAGGTAACAATCGAACCGGAAAAAGATACTTATTTCATAAATAACGAATATTCAGCCTATACGAATATATCCCGTAAAAATCCCCTTCTCATAGTTGAGGGGAAGCCCGGCTATGGTGATTCCTTTTGTGAGCTTTTGGACAATATAAAACGTGCTTACGTACGTGTTACTCCCGAATATATTCCAAACACACTCTCAGAGCTTTTAAACTACGATGCCGTAGTATTCATAAATGTTTCCGCCATGGGCTTAAATACAGGCTTTCTTGAAAACATTGAAGCATACGTTTCAGATTATGGTAAAGGGTTTGTTGTATGCGGCGGAAAACAGTCATTCGCCTTAGGCGGTTATAAGGACACTGTTCTCGAGGACATCCTTCCGGTTTATATGGATGTTCAGGGTGAAAAAGAGATTCCGAAGATGGCAATACAGCTTGTTATCGATAAATCCGGTTCAATGAGCGGCAGGAACCTCGAACAGGCAAAGCAGGCTGCTCTCGCGGCTGTACAGACAATGCGTGACACCGATTACATCGGCGTAATGTCCTTTGATGACACGTTTTCACGTGTTGTTCCGCTCACAACACTGGAGGACCGTAATAGCGTAAATACAGCAATTAACAGCATTCAAATTGAAGGCGGAACCTCCATATTCCCTGCATTGCAAGCCGCAATTAAGGATCTTTCAAAGAATGACGCCTCTATTAAGCACATCATCCTTTTAACAGACGGTCAGGACTCCTTCGAAATCCCGCACTATTCCGGGATTCTTCACGAAGCAAACGATCAAAGCATCACCGTTTCAACTGTTGCCATAGGAGTAGGTTGTAACACCCAGCTCCTGCAACACATAGCCGACTCCTGTAACGGAAGAATGTATGAAGCAAACGACCAGACCGACGTTCCAATGATTTTTACCCAGGAAGTTTATCTTTCAGCGAACTCTTACATCGTTGACGAAGAATTCACACCTGTTGTGAACACAAACGGAGGAAGAAGCAATGATATACTTGGTGACGTCGCAGAGAGCGGCCTTCCTTCATTAAAAGGCTACATTGCCACAACGCTAAAGGAAGTTAATGCAATAGAAGTAATCTCATCTTTTAAGGAAGACCCTATCCTCGCCTATAGACAGCTTGGTCTTGGAAGAACCGTAGCATGGACAAGTGATGTAACAGCCGAATGGTCCGGTAATTTCTTTGGCTGGTCCTCAGGCAATTCCTCTCTCTGGAACAACATCCTGAGTTTTATCACCCACGACGTACGTGTTGAGGGTTCCTACGCCGAAGTCGAAACAACTACAGAAGGTGCCAGAATTATTTATCA
>JAZQQJ010000061.1:0-50477 GCA_045629005.1 Lachnospiraceae bacterium | reverse complement strand
GTATGTGGCAAAACTATGCTCTTTTTCCGTTTTGTTTTACAGTATTTTCCCATCATTCATTCCCGCTCTCAGCTTGGCCAGGGAGCGTTCTTCAATCTCTCGCATATGTTTTTCGGTCAGATGAAAGAAAGCTGCAGCTTCCGCAATCGTTTTATATTTCATAGACTCAAACCCATAACGATACATCAAAAGCCTCTGTTCACGTGCCGGTAACAGCTCCAGCCTGTTATGCATTTTTTGAATCATAATATTCAATACGGCACGGTCACCTACCGGATCCTTTATCCGGCTGCTAGGAATCTTTTCCGCTACGGGGACACCGTCTTCATCAATCGGATTATCATCGAGAAACACCTGAGTAATACCATGATCGGCAAGTTGCTTTTCGAAAGAAGAGTCACCTTTTCTACACAAATCGCTCATTGCATTTCTCATGACAACAGATGCAAAGGTAGAGAATTTGGTAACCGATGTAACATCATAGCTCTTGGCTGCTTCCAGCATGGCAAAGCGACCTTCCTGAAGGAGATCATCCAATTCGATTCCGCCGTAATGATGTATATCCAAGTCGTGCAATACTTCCAGACTCTTGGCAAGTTGTACGATAAGCCCTTCATTTTCAAGAAGAAGTTCCGTCTGGGCACGAAGATCATTTTGTTTGGCAAGAACACAAAGCTGTCGATTATGACGGTCCTTGCGTTCAGCTTTCGTTAATTTTCTTTCCATATCTCAATCAACAGGAGGGCAATCTGCTTCACCAAAGAATCTATCTGAGTCATCTTTTCATCACTGATATCAGCATAAGCGATTATTCCCTGCATGATAGTATTCTTGATTACAGATACTTTTTCTTCTTCCGATAAATCCGTTAAGCTCGGGCTTGCATATGCGGATTCCTTAACTTTCTCAATAATTTCAAATTCCAGCTTCTTCGGACCTTCTACATTGGAAGCAACTTCGTTTACAAGTTTTTTCTTTATTTCCCGAACAGCTGCAGTGAGCTGTTTCTGAATCTTGTCTATCTCGAAGCTTTCTTTTGGCAACTTGGCGGTTTTAAGCTTTTTTCTGGTATCCTGCATATCCTTGTCATACGGAATCTTGCTTTCCTTAATCAAAGTGTCCAGTATGTCATACGAACTATCAAGCAAATCATTCTGAGCCTTGAGGAATCCGGCTATGGAATTTGAAAAATACATAGCCATCATTCTGGTCGCAGATGCAAACTTGTCATTTATGAGAAGTTCATTAACCACATCCGGATTCACTTGTTTTGAATACAAATTCTTCGCAGCCTCAACCGACAGACCAAGTTCCTTAATATCGTAGCCGGTATTTTCCGGTGTATCAGTCAACCCAAGAATATAATCAGTAGGCACATGGTACAACTTGGCAAGACTAATCAAAATATCACTGCTGATTGTTTTTGTCTGACCGCCTTCGATTCTACTGTAAGTACTTCGCTCAACTCCTATAATTTCGGCAAGCTTTTGCTGACTTTTGATTCCATTTGATTCTCGCAGTTCTCTCAATCTGTCATGCAGATCTCCAGGTAGATATTCCCCCATCGATACTCCTTTCATGAACATATGTTCCTTGTTATATTATCATAATCGGTGCATTTTTGCACGAAGAACTTTCAAAAATATCAATAATGATGCGGGCGAGTGTAAAGCTCCCGCAAAATGAGCCTGCGACAGATTTTCTACGAATAATTATATAGAAGCTGAAAATCGTCGAAGCGAACGCCCTGCGCGTAGCAGCCGACAAAAGACAAAAGGATCATTCCCCGGGAAGAATGATTCTTTTTCTTTTGTCGGAGCAGAGTCCGGAGGGTGCAACCCTTTGGCGGATCCATGGCAGAGCCTGGTAGGTCCAGGGCAACGCCTGGTCTGGTCACGGATGAAATGCCGTGTCCGTCGAGGTGAAACTTCGTCGGGTCCAGGGAGAAACGCCTGGGCAGATCCAAGGTGCAACCTTGGCCCAATGATGTGTCGTGTGCGACACATTGTATTGGGTTATTATCTGTCGCGCTTCGCTTAAGACAGGGGCGGCTTCGCCGAAAAACCAAATCAACTTATTAACAGAATTTGCCAAAACCAAACTTGGAATCGAGTAAAACCGGTTCCTTTTTTGTTGGCAGAAAGAAAGGAGAATTATGACAAAAGTAAGAGCAACACGACACAACGGAAGGGTGGGAAAAGCCGGAATCTTTAAAGCCGGACACAACGATCGTTCATTTGATTTGGAGAACGCCGGGCACATCGACAGTCAAAGAACGGACCAAAACATTTACTGGGATTGCTATCAGGGATTTAACATTCCGGATGAAAACGGAATAAGGCCGGAACGAAAATTTAACTTTGACGAGATTGAACATGCCTTCTATATGCATCAATTTGGAAACTCGATTGATGCACAAAATGAACGCCACCGTAAATCAAGACACAACGAAAGGATCCGTGAAGTAAAAGATATTCTGAAGGATCCGAAGATGTGCCCGGAAGAAACCATATATCAATTGGGAACAAAGGATGGGCACGAGGATCCTGCTTTGTTTGCTCAGGTAGTAGCAGAACTGATTCAGGAAATTCAAAACCGTTACGGTTCACACCTTAAAGTTCTGGACTGGGCACTTCATATGGATGAGGAAACACCGCATATACATGAGCGACATGTTTTTTTCGCCGATGATGGATACGGAATGGATTTCCCAAAACAGGATAAGGCTCTGGAAGCCCTTGGATTCGAAAGACCGGATCCTGAAAAGAAGCAAAGCAAAATCAACAATCGGAAAATGGTTTTTGATGCCGAGATCAGAGAGCTTTTTATCGAACTTGCAGAAAAGCACGGTATAACAATTGAACGAATTCCGCTCGAAGGAAAAACTCATTTGGAAAAAAATGATTTTATCCTTTCAAAGCAGCGCGAAGAGATGGTTGCTAATGAAGCATACATCGAAGATCAGTTATTAAGGATGTCGGATATTGATGCTATGGCTGAAGATATAGCCGATAAAGCTTACGAAAAAGCCTGTGAAGTAATAACCGACACAGTAAAAGAAACAACTATTGAAGAAGATATCAATATTGTTAATGACTACAAAAAGTCACTCACTGAACGAAACAACGGATTAAATGACGGGCAAAAGAATCTGATTAAAAAAGTTTTGAACAATGTAATTCAAAGACTTACCCGAAACACTTCTATCCTTATCGAAAAAGTAAAAGGTATCCTGGCAAATCCTGAAATTAAAAGAAAGAATAAAGACGAAATTGCCAAGGTCGCAAGAGAGTCCATCTTTGAAAAACTCGAAAGAGCAAAGAAAGAATCTGACGAACATAATGCATCAAGGCAGATTTCTCACAAACAAAACAGCAAAGAAGGGAGGGACCGATAATGGGAATCTTTGATACTATTCGGGAAAATGTTACTGCCAAACAGGTAGCTGAATACTATGGTCTTAAGGTCAACCGGAACGGAATGGCATGCTGTCCATTTCATAATGATCATCATCCCAGCATGAAACTGGATCGAAGGTTTCATTGTTTTGGCTGCCAGGCAGATGGTGATGCCGTTGATTATGTTGAAAAAATGTTCGGTCTTACACCAAAAGAAGCTGCTTTCAAAATCGCAGACGATTTTCATCTGGACATTGAAGTGAGAAAGACGGAGCTAAAAGAGATACGCCTTGCCCGTATCCGAAAGACAAAAGAAAAAGAGTATGAAGAAAATGTACGACGTACTTATGCACAGGAGCTGAGACAGTTCCGATTAACCATCACCGATTTCTTCCGTACCCTGCACAACTGGGAACTTGATTATTCGCCTACAAGGTCTGATTTGGATAACGAGTCAGTCGATGAAAGGTATATTACGGCTGTTCATTACAAAGATCAGCTTGAATATATTATCGATACCCTTGATTTCGGAGAAGATGGAGAAATATATGAAATATTCAAAAACAGAGAGGAGATAATAAATATATATGAACGAAAAATTACCGAAGCTTTGCAAAGAGCAAATTGAAGAAATTGGGAGGGAACTTCTCCCGACAGAAAGTTTAAGAGAAAGTCTTGAGCAGACAGACCGTGGAACACCCAAGTCCACCATATCAAATGTTGTAAGGATCCTGAAAGAGGATCTTTTTTTTATGGACGCAATCCGATTGAATGAGCTTACCGAAAGAATTGATATTATAAAAGATTTGGGGTGGACAAGAGAAGGTTTAATCCTGTCGGATACCGATATGGCTTACATTACTCTTTTTATAGAAGAAAACTATGGTATCAGCAATGGAAGTGTGATTGAAAAGGCTATACAGATTGTGGCCAACGATAACAGATATCACCCGATTAGAGATATTCTTAGTTCCCTATCCTGGGATGGAATCCCCCGTGTCGAAAACATTCTGACACATTTCTTGGGGGTTGAGAAAACAGAATTAACAATTTCATCCATAAAGCTGTTTATGTTGGGAGCCGTCAATAGAATATTCGATCCCGGATGCAAATTCGAAACCTCCATATGTCTGGTTGGTGATCAGGGTGCCGGAAAATCCACATTTTTCAAATTCCTCGCAATTGAAGATGAATACTTTTCCGATGATCTGAAGCGCCTTGATGATGAAAAGATTGTGATCAAGTTGCAGGGACACTGGATTATAGAAATGCCGGAAATGCTTGCAACTCTCAACTCCAGAAGAGTGGAAGAAATAAAAAGCTTTTTAAGCCGGCAAAAAGATACTTACCGTACTCCATATGAAAAACACCCCAAGGACCGAAGACGACAATGTGTTTTCGGAGGTACATCCAACAAGATGGAAGTCCTTCCGATGGATAAAAGCGGTAATCGACGTATCATTCCTATCGAAACTCACATGGATAAAGCCGAAGTCCACATTATGGATGATGAGAAAGCGTCAAGAAACTACATTTTACAGGCATGGGCTGAAATCATGGTGATTTACAAAAGCGGAGATTATTCTCTCGCTCTTCCTAAACATCTTCAAGCGGAGCTTTCACAGTATCAGGAAAGATTTACACCGGAAGATAATGATCAGGAATCAATCGAAGCTTTTCTTGCAGAGACCAAAGAAAAATATGTTTGCGTCAAAATGCTTGCTTATGAAGCCCTTGGATATTCGCAATATGATCAGCTGAAAAAAAGTGATTGTAATCGAATTTCTGAAATGATGCATCATTTTCCGGAATGGGAAGCAGTCGGAACCAGAACAGTCGGAAAATATGGTCGTGTACGTGCGTGGAAACGCAAAGCCTGTTCTGAGCCGGATGATGGCTTTATAGACGTAACGGAACAGATGAAAATCCCGTTTTAAAGAATAAAAAGCAACTATTCACAGCAACCAAACAGGGCAACTAACCAAAAGAGTCTTTTGGAAGGTTGCCTTTGTTGGTTGCTTTTTTGTATACAAAAGGAGAAAAATTATTGAAAAAGAAAGATATAACTGATAATGCAACCATTGTCATTGATGACAATACTACTTTACGGATGGCTGATATATCGCTATTATTTAGTAGTGGTATGGAAACCGCCAAGGTAAATGAAATGCTTACATTGGCAAAACGAAATTACGTAAAGTCTCGTCATTCCAGATCAATCTTCCAGTTGCCGCCAAGCAACAGCTGGAAAAACGGTTGTTTCAAGACTTACGTTTATGTTGATTCAAAAAGAAAGGAGCTCACAGCCAGTACAGAAGATAAACTGATTGAAAAGCTATATGATTTCTATTACGAGACTGAAAATCGTGCAAAAACCCTTGGACAGGTCTTTGAATTGTTTATGGATTATAAACTAAACTGCCTGAACAGGCGCGACAAAACGATTACTACCGACCGAAACCGTTTTAAACAAGTTCCGAAGGAACTGCTCGAAAAAGATATCAATGAGATTACAGATGAAGATATCCGAAGATTTATAGTCTCCAAACTTCTTCCCAATAATCCGAAACCGGATACCATTAAGAGAATGATTCAGTCTCTGGGAGCTGTTTTTGATTACGGTATCAAGAAAAAGATTTGCTTTGACAATCCAACACGATACATTGAAGCACAGGATTATTACAAACACTGTGACCAGGAAGTCAAGACAGATGAAGAGAAGGCTTTCTCAGCAGAGGAACTTGTCCTGTTGACAGCTGATGCAGAAAATCATCTCGATAACCCCCGGGTCCTAATGTCACTTCTGGCGAAAGAAACCGGAATGAGAGTAGGTGAATTGGCGGCTTTGCATGTCGAAGATGTAACTGAAGACTATATTCATGTCCACAGACAGCAGGTAAAAGAATCTGAAGGAAATCATCATCATAAGCTTATAGAGGTTGGTTATACCAAGGACGAACGTATGCATCCTCATAATGGAAGGTTCATTCCGATAACGGAAGAGGCAAGACGTGTCATAAAGATTGCCAGAGATATCCCCGGGGATTCTCCGTATCTCTTTCATGAGAAAAACTGTTCGAAGATGATTCCTACAGACGGATACATCCAAAATCTTCGGTATCGCTGTAGAAGACTTGGATGTGTACCGACAAATAACCATGCCTTTCGTATGGCTTTCAATTCAAGGCTTATCGAACTGGGATTCAGTGCATCCGACCGTGCATTAATTCTGGGACATGAAGTTCAGACAAATGAGGCTCATTATTCTCTGACCGATAAGAGACGACTTAATGACATAAAGGAACGCTTAAACAAAGAGGAGCCTTAACAGGCTCCCCGAGCGTCCACGAGAGGATTTGAACCTCCGACACCCGCCTTAGGAGGGCGGTGCTCTATCCAGCTGAGCTACGTGGACCTATTTACCAAAGGATGCGAAACATTCTTTGGTAGCTATTTAGTTTTACTCACTCATACTCACTCACTTGAGCTTTTGAGAAATCCCATATTTATGCGATATACAGGCATTTGTCTTTCGCTTAGGAGGGACCCGTTATATCCATTTAACTAAAGGGACGAACGTGTGAATTATACTCCACTTTTATTGAATAATCAAGGGGAGACTCACAGGCTATTTGCCTGCTTCCCTTATATTAGCAATGCTTGTCAGTATTATGTTTAATAATAGTTTGACACCGGCATCTAAATAATGTATAAATTTTCGTAAGCATAAAAAGGAGCGTAAGTGTATTTGCCCTTACATTTGGAAATATGAGCTTAATTGACAAAGAAATCCCTTACAAAATATACCTTGAAGAAAAAGACCTTCCGAAGGCGTGGTACAACGTCCGCGCTGACATGAAGAATAAACCCGCTCCGCTTCTTAATCCGAAGACAATGAAGCCCATGACCTTCGAAGAGCTTCGTCCTGTTTTCTGTGATGAGCTTATTAAGCAGGAGCTGGATGATACAACTCCCTACATAGAAATTCCGCAGGAAATCCGCGACTTCTACAAGATGTACCGCCCTTCACCGCTTGTTCGTGCGTACTGTCTTGAAAAGCAGCTTGATACACCTGCCAAAATCTACTATAAGTTCGAAGGCAACAACACAAGCGGCAGCCACAAGCTGAATTCCGCCATTGCTCAGGCTTATTATGCTAAAAATCAGGGCTTACGCGGCGTTACGACCGAGACAGGTGCCGGACAGTGGGGCACAGCCCTTTCCATGGCATGCGCATATTTAAACCTTGACTGTAAAGTATTCATGGTTAAGGGTTCTTACGAGCTTAAGCCCTTCCGCCGTGAAGTAATGCGTACATACGGTGCTTCCGTTACACCTTCTCCTTCCGACACTACAGAAATCGGTAAGAAGATTCTTCTTGAGCATCCCGGAACGACCGGCTCACTTGGATGTGCCATTTCCGAGGCCGTTGAAACAGCGTTAAGCCTCGACGGCTACAGATACGTACTTGGCAGTGTTCTCAATCAGGTACTTTTACACCAGTCAATTATCGGTCTTGAAACAAAGGCTGCTCTTGATAAATACGGCATCACGCCTGATATCATCATCGGATGTGCGGGCGGCGGTTCCAATCTCGGTGGACTTATCTCTCCGTTTGTTGGCGAGGTTCTCCGTGGAGAAAAGAATTACAAGTTCCTTGCTGTAGAGCCGAAGGCTTGTCCTTCTCTTACACGTGGACGTTATGCATACGATTACTGTGACACAGGAAAGGTTTGTCCTCTCGCGAAGATGTACACACTCGGCAGCGGGTTCATGCCAGCAGCAAATCACGCAGGCGGACTTCGTTACCACGGCATGAATCCTGTACTTTCACAGCTCTATGAAGATGGCATTATGGATGCTGTTACCGTTGAGCAGACAAAAGTATTCGAAGCAGCAAAGATGTTTGCCAAGGTTGAAGGCATTCTTCCCGCTCCGGAAAGCAGCCACGCAATCCGTGCCGCAATCGACGAAGCAATGAAGTGCAAGGAAACCGGAGAAGAAAAGACCATCGTATTCGGTCTTACCGGAACAGGCTACTTTGATATGATGTCCTATCAGAAGTTCAACGATGGCATCATGACAGATTACATTCCTACAGACGAAGACCTTGAAAAGGGCTTCCGCGGCTTACCGGAAATCAAATAAAAAAATCCTGTAGGGACGGGGTGTGGTGGACATTTGAAAATGTCCACCACACCCCGTCCAAGGGCACCACTGCACAGGTTTTTTTTTACCAATCCCAGCCCCAATCCCAGTAGTCAGAGCCGTAATCATCCCAGTACCAGTCGTCTTCATACCAATAGTCATCACCCCAGTACCAGTCATCTTCGTACCAATAATCATCACCCCAGCCGTCTCGTTCGTCCGACCAGTAGTTCCAGGAATCATAATAATCAAAGTCATCCCAGCCCCAGTCATACTCATCGTCCCAGTAATCATCGTCGTCGTACTCCCAGTCGTACCAGTTGTAGTCATCTTCATAGTAATCCCAACCGTACCACTCATCGTCCCAGTCACTGTAATCGTAGAAGCTTTCATAATTGGAACCTCCGACGAATTTTTCAAGCCATTCAATGTACTCTGAGTCGAAGCCGCAATTTTCAAAAATATCCTTCAGATCCGCATAGAAATATGCATCGCCGTAAGGTAATGTAACGGAAATCCCGGTAAGTTCCTCGTCTCCGAGTGTCCTACCGACATAAATCAATGTATTGTTGACAGCAGAAGCCAAAGCCTTTGACTCTTCAGAATCTATATTCTGGGAAATTGCCATCAAATCGGAAATGTAGTAGTCCGAAAGAGTATATTCTTCGTATTCCTCGGAAAGCCAGTCGGAGAAATAGCCAAAGCGTGGATGTGCCTTGCCACGTGCCTTGACCTGACGGCTGTAGTTATTTCCGAGAAGCGCATCCTCATTAGCGTATGCAAAGTTTTTCCATGCAGCATATAGCACCTTAAGCTTTGACTGGTCGATGAGAGCAAGAATTCCCTCGTCTCCGTCAGCCTTTGCCTCGTTTTCGAGAATCATATCGTCGATGATTGTCTTTGCAAGTTCAGGTGTGGAAATGGATGTATTCTCGTAAAGCTTCTTCAACCAGTTCGTGTAATACCATCCGAGCCCTGACTCGAAGTCCTCTGAGAGAATCATATAATCACAGTAATCATAAAGCGCACAGCATACTTCAAGGGAGGACATAATGCAGCAGTCCATACCGATGAAATCAAAAATGACTCCTGATTTTTTCAGAGCCGCCTGAATCTCGTCAGTTGTGAGTATTCCGTCTTCGTTAAACTGGTCATAGCCGAATCCGTAAACAGGTCCGCCGCCATGGTTCCAGAAAAGAAGGATGTAACGGTCTGCGGGATAATTCTGTGCAGTCCACACAATAAAATCAGAAAGCGTTGATTCCTCTGTGCAATCAAGCTGCGAAAGCTCTTTAACCGTCTTAAGACCGCTGCCGGTAAGCTCATGAATCTGCGTCCGTTTCGAGGAAATGTCGAAATCATTCCATTGCTCTGTGCCCATCGTCTGGACAATAATATTGACCTGATCGGATGAACCCGCAGCAACCATTTCTCTTAAGTCCGTTGTTGCCTCACCATAGTCAGATTCCAAATCGGAACCGTTCATATAAACCATAATGGTTACACGGTCCTCGCCATTTCCTTTTAATGTAATCAAGGGCTCGCGAACAACATCCTTACCAAAAGCAGTGGCTACGGCATTTGTAACAGGAGTCGGTGTAGCATCGGGTGCCTCAGTGACCTCAGGGTTCTCTGTTGGTTCAGGTGTCAGCCAAATTACAGGAGCAGAGGTTGCAGTAGGCGTAACTGTAGCTGAAGTAACCGGCTCATCATGAGCCGATGAACCAATAATAAATAGCAGGAAAACAAATGCGATAAATAAAAGGAGGAAGACTATACCAACGGCAAGCGAAACAAGACAGCATGTGCCCATGCCCTTTTTTTGAGGCGTCTGTGGAGCAGAACCATCAGCTGTATTCTGAGTCGGCATGCCCGGATTCGCTGTGTTTGCGGATGTTGCGACATTTACACCGTTTGCAGTGTTTGCATTATTCATGCCATTTGCTGCATCTGCACCGGTTGCCGCATTTAAGTCATCTGCATTTTCGGCTTTTTCCCAGCCTTCATTCTCATCCCAGCCGTCATCCTGCTTTGGCTCGAAACCTGCAACAGGCTTGCCCGGATCGTCATTAAAACGTTCGCGTGCATTGTCTAAATCTATTTTATCAACGTTTTTGGGTTCCGGTTTTTGTTTTGTCTCCTCTTCCTTCAGAAGCATTTCTTTACGAAGATCCTTCTCCGAGAACTTCAGTTGTACACCGCAACCCTCGCAAAATTTGGCGCTTTCTTTGTTTTCAGTACCACAATTACTACAGAACATAGCATACCCTCCTATGTAACATTCGTTGTAAGTATATCATAACTGCTCTCTTCTGTTAAGTAATCAATAGTTACCTTATATTTTCAATTCCTAATAGTTTTTTGTAGAATTCTACATTTTTTGGATTAGGATTAAAAAAAGAGAACAGCCCAAAGTGCGGATGCTTCGGGCTGTTTATTTGTTTACATATTTTGTTACGCTTAACGCTTATATTATTATGATCTGTTTTCCTGTTCAACAAGACGGTCTGCACCGTAAATCTTACGAAGCTTCGGCTTTTCAATCTTACCGGTAGCATTTCTCGGAATTTCGGCAAAGATAACCTCTTTAGGTCTCTTATAACGAGGAAGTCCCATGCAGAACTCATCAATTTCTTCTCGTGTTGCTGACATACCATCTTTAATCTCAATGATGGCAGCGGTTTTTTCACCAAGTCTGTAATCGGGAAGACCGATAACAGCAACGTCTTTAACCTTATCGTTCTTGCGGATGAAGTCTTCGATCTGTACAGGGTAGATATTTTCACCACCGCTGACGATGACATCCTTCTTACGGTCTACAAGGAAAATGAAACCGTCTTCATCCTGCATAGCCATATCTCCGGTGAAGAGCCAGCCGGCCTTGATGGTCTCTGCTGTTGCTTCAGGATTGTTGTAGTAACATGTCATGACGCCGGGGCCCTTAACACAAAGCTCACCAACTTCGCCCTGACGTACTCTTACGCCCATTTCATCAACGATCTTTGTCTCCCAACGATAGCCGGGAACACCGATTGCACCAACCTTATGGATGTTTTCCATACCAAGGTGAACGCAGCCGGGACCTGTTGACTCTGAAAGGCCGTAGTTTGTATCATACTGGTGCTGAGGGAAGTATTCCTTCCAACGCTTAATAAGTGAAGGTGGAACAGGCTGTGCACCGATGTGCATAAGTCTCCATTGGTCAAGCTTGTAGTCTGAAAGCTTGATGTCACCGCGGTCAAGAGCATCGAGGATATCCTGTGCCCACGGCACAAGAAGCCAAACTATGGTACACTGCTCGTCGGAAACCGCACGGAGAATTGTTGCTGGACTTGTGCCCTTAAGAAGAACGGCCTTGCTGCCGGCAACAAGTGAGCCCATCCAGTGGAACTTGGCGCCTGTATGGTAAAGAGGCGGAATGCAGAGGAAGTTATCTTTTCTTCCTGTTGCGTGATGAATCTGCTCCATCTCCGCTGCCTGTGAAAGGCTTAAATGTTTATGTAGGATAGCCTTCGGGAAACCTGTCGTTCCTGAAGAGAAGTAAATGGCACCGTCATCCTCAAGTGTAAGAGGAATCTTCGGAGCACGGCTGGAGCAGTCTGCAACAAGCTCTCTGTAGCTCTCTGCAAAACCGGGGCATCCATCACCAACGTAAATCATAAGACGACCCTTGCTGAGACGGTCTGCATTTGTTTCAATACGTCCGATGAACTGCTGACCGAATACAATTGCATCTACCTCTGCAAGCTCTGCACAGTAGAGAATTTCTTCTGCATCGTAACGGAAGTTAAAAGGGACAGCAATGGCGCCGGACTTTAAAACACCAAAGTAAATCGGAAGCCAGTCAAGGCAGTTGTACATAAGGATTGCAACCTTATCACCCTTTTTAATTCCTCTGGAAATGAGCATATTTGCAAAACGGTTTGCCTTCTCATCAAATACACTCCAGGTAATTTCACGTCTATAAGGCTTGAAACCTTCGGGCTGAATGAGCTCATATTCCTTCCAGGTTGTACGCCTCTTATCAGGCTCATCCGGATTTAACTCAACAAGAGCTATTTCATCCGGAAACTCTCTGGCATTTCTTTCAAGATATTCCGTCACTACGACGTCTTTTAACTCTTCCACTTCTGTACCTCCAAACAAACGGGCATTTTACAAAAAATATTGTATTTTGCTTCGTATTTTGTTCTTTAAAAACATGTTTGTATAGTACATCCATTTTGAGAATTAAGCAAGCACTTTTTCGCTTTAAAGCGAAATAAATTTAAACCGTAAAAGTATTTTGTAATTCTCGTATGCCTAAGCATACTCGATGAGCGTTTGCTCACCACACGATTGCCACTTGCGTTGCATATACGTAATAAAAGTCCACTTACAAGCAAGCTTGCAGTGGACTTTTATTACGTATATACGCCGACTACGTCGGCTATAGTGTGGTTCGCTATTCGAACAAAATCCCGCCCGGGAAACCGGGCGGGGTGGAGTTTATTAATTAATACTCTTTTTCATAGATTATCTGCATATCGGAGTTAGTTGCGCTAATCCAGCCGCCATTATCTTTTTCTGTCTCAAAGAAGAATTCAATCTTTGAGACTCTTACGTAATCTTTCTGAAGTGAAGAATTTGTCTTAGGCTCTGAAATGTTAGCATTTATTACAACACCGTACTTCAAGAAGTCTCCTTCCTTTGCAAGTACAATGTCCTTACCTGTAAATGCATTGTGAATTGTTACTACTGCATGTGTCTCAAGCCATTCTGTCAAAGAGTTGTTCTCTGTAGGAAGGTATTCTGCTGTCATGTCACTACCGTAAACAATTGAAACAGTAGAGCCTGCTACATTTGAAGAACTAAGGCTGAAGGACTGTGTTGTTCCGATGCTGCTCTTTGACTTCTTAGTACCATTATCCTTAACCTCGAAGAAGGAAATCTTAACGGTCATGTTGCCCTGAGATTTAAGAGCTGATGAAATAGCAGAAGGTGTTGACTCTGCGATGGCATCTCTAACCTTAACCTCAACGCCACCTGTTACAGGATATACATCCGTATCAAATACGAAGTTGTTCCAAGCATCCTTCTTTGATGTGCTGGAAACTTCAACGTGGTAATAGATGCCTGCGCCAAGATCTGTGTAAGCCTTGTTCTCATCCCAAACAATACCGTCTGTTACTTCAAGATATGCACCTGAAAGGCTCTTAACAAGGATAGCTCCTACTGTAAGCTTATCGCTTCCTGCAGCAGCACCAAGAGATGTTGCAGAATCAGGATCCTTAACAACAACTGTTGTTGTCTTTGCACCTTCCTTATCGAAGTTTACAATCTTGATGTTTGTTCTGGAATTCTTGTACTCTCTTTCATTGTAATCGAAATTACATGTGAAAATAGGATTGATTGCAACCGACTTTGTAGCTACGGAAGCTTCAATGCCACCTGTGTACTCAAGTTCAAGAGTAAGAGTCTTCTTTACTTCGTCTCTCTTCCAGTTTGTGCTGAAGTAATCAACATCAAGGTCAGGATCTCCTAAATCAGGAAGAATTTCATTACCATACTGATCCTTGAAGGAGTAAACGATGCTTAACTTATCATACTTTGTGTTACCGGTGTTTGTAGCTGAAATAACTGCACCCTGAGGGCCTTCAACCTTTGCGGAAACTGATGTGATATAAGAAGGAGCCTGAACAAGTACGTTATATGTACCGATTGTTATCTGCTTACCTGTCTCTTCGTTTACATAAATAACCTTAACGGAAGCTGTACCCTGTCCGTATGTGTAAAGAGTACCGTCATCATCAACTTCAAGAATGTTGTAATTGTTGCAGGAGAACATCAGGAAGCCATCTGTGATTTCTGCAGCTGTTCCGGCAACTGTTTCGAAAGTCTTTCCTCTGTTATCTGTAATCTTAAGAGCAATACCCTTGTTCTCATCGCCTTCAGCAACTGCAAGTGTGCCCTGCTTACCGGCTGAGAAGTTTGTTCCGATTTCAGCAATTCTTGCTTCAGCAGAAACAATGCTATAGGCAGGAACTGTCTTTGCTGTAATAACTGTGGAAGCTGTGATTGTCTTTCCACCGGATGTTATCTTTGCAGTGATTGTCTTTCTCTCGCCTGCGATGCCCATCCAAATGGTGTTGTCATAAATTTCGTACTCACCGTAATCGTCTTTTTCTGTAAGAGTAGGAGTACCCTTTACAACGATGCCGTTTGCATCTACGCACTGAGCCTTAATAACAACCTGCTCATTTTCGTAGGAAGCACCTTCTACGCCGTCACAGCTGTAGGAAAGCTTAATAGCAGCGATGTTACCAACGGAAGCCTTGAATGTGTACTTATCGTTTCCATTTGTGATTGTGTATTCCTTACCGTCCTGGAAGTCAAGAGTGAACTTAACAGTCATCTTGCCGTCCTTAACGTCGGACTTTGTGGAAATATAGTTTGCACCGTCTGCAACAGCAAGGTTGATTTCGGAAGCCTTGATTGCTGTATTCTTGAAGGTGATTTCAGCTTCGTTATATGAAGTCTGCTTAACTGAGAAAGCTGAGGTAAGCTGAGGTGTGGGTGTTGCAGAAGCTGAGGGCTTCGGTGTAGCTGTAGCAACTGCTGTTGAACCTACTGTAACTGTACAAGGCTTAACGTTGAAAGCAACCTTACCTGTCTTCTTGTCAACAAGTGTAAGGACAATCTGGCACTGACCTTCCTTGCGTGCTGTAACAAGACCGTTCTTGTCAACAACTGCAACTGTTTCGTCTGTGGAAGCCCATGTGCCTGCATAACGTGTAACTGTCCAGCCTGAAGCACCGATGAACTTGAAGTCAACCTGCTTGCCGGGCTGAAGATTGTATGCTGTGTACTTAATGCCTGTAAGCTGCTCTGCAAGGTATACGTTGTAATCATCCGTTGTAACAACTACTGTTGCGGGGATGGATGTGTAACCCTTTGCCTTGTAGATGATTGCTGCGGAGCCGACGCCCTTGGCTGTAACGACACCGTTCTTGTCTACTGTTGCAACTGCATCGTTGGAGCTTTCCCAACCGATACCTGTTGTTTTATAATCTCCGACACCGTAGAACTTAAGGTCCTGCGATTTGCCGAGTTTAAGCTCGAACTCTGTAATGCATTGGGATGAGCTTTTAGCTTCCTGGAATGCAAGTCTTGCTTCTTTTGCTGCGTATGTTGTCTTTGCGGGAATGAGTGTAATTACCATTACTGCAGAAAGAACAAGCGCAAGTTTCTTGAATAATTTCATTCTTTAGTCCTCCTATTCTAGTATTTAGTCATCGTCTTCGGCAGGAAAAGCGACGACTATTAATAAAGAAATCCTTTACCCTGGCAGGATTATAACAAAAGTAAAAAATAACTTCAACAGGAAACCCGAAAAAAACACATTAAGGTTTCATTAAGATTGAAAATTTATTTTCGTTTATTTTTGCTTAATTTGACTTACCTCACTAAACGAGATATGATGAGGGAAAGTTATCCTTGACATCTTTGGTCCGGCTCGTAGAGAAAAAGCACATATCATTTAGAAACGAGGTCCGCATGAAACAGATTCAGGTTTTGAACCGGGACTTTATCCGATTCATGAAAAGCCGCAATACAGAAGAGCTTGACAGCCTTACGAGGCTTCCGAACAGAAGGGCGATGTATGCTCATTATGTTGAGCTTCCGAAGTCCGCCGTTCTTACTGTTATGTTTATCGACATCGATAATTTCAAACGGATTAATGATGTCTACGGGCATACCGTTGGAGATGAACTTCTTTGCGTGCTTGCGGATTATCTTTGTAAAAAACTTCCAAATGCTGACGTTTTCCATGCCGGCAGCGATGAATTTATTGTATTTCTTCGCGGAGAGCGTGAGGATTCCGACATTCTGAACACCGTCGGGTCTATTTCCACAGATCTTCCTTCTATCAACTTCAAAAGAGAAGTTCTTTCGCTTGTTTCCTTCAGCATCGGTATTGTAGCAAACCAGCCCGTAACAACAGGCCTTGACAATATTCTCAACCGTGTTGATGCTGCTTTGTATCATGCAAAGGAGAACGGTAAAAACTCCTGCGTAATGTATAAATCGCTGGAGGAAGAGGAAAAACGTAAAAAGTTAATCGAAGACGAGATGGCCGCTGCCTTATCACACAATGAATTTGTTCCGTACCTTCTTCCGAAAGTCGGACTAAAGGACGGGAAAGTCATCGGTGCTGAAGTTCTGTGCCGTTGGAATCACTGGATTGACGGTCTTCGTATGCCTCTCGACTTCATGACCGTTTTTGAAAATAACGGTTTCATCACAACAATAGATTTTTATATGTTTGAAGAAGCCTGCAAAATGAAACAGACATGGACAGACACACCTATGGAAAACCTCATTCTGTCGATTAACATTTCCACGCTGAACCTTTCTTTCAGCGATCTTGTCGACAGACTGACAGAAGTTGCCGACAATTACCACGTTCCACATAACCACCTCGAATTTGAAATTCCTGAGGCTGCTTTTCATGAGTGCAAAGGTTTTGTAGAAAATACAATCAGACAAATGGTTGAAAGAGGATTCCTTGTTTCCATCGATGATTTCGGTTCGGGAAGCACAACTCCGACTCTTCTTGCTGATCTTCCGTTCCAGCATGTTGATTTTGACAGGAACTTTATTACATCAACAACTAAAAACGAACGTGGAAGAACTATTCTCAAGAACCTCGTTCACCTTTGTAAAGACGTTAATCTTATAACCCTTGCAGAAGGCGTTGAAAACGCTGAACAGATAGAAATTTTAAAGGAATGCGGTGTTGAAAACGCTCAAGGATATTACTTCTCGGCACCTGTCCCGGAAGAAGACTTTATAAAATATGCGCTGAGTAATTTTATGGCGTGAACGGTTCCTCATAACCCGATACACTGCTATCGCAGCTCATAAAATAAGTGCTTTGCGCCACTTACAAGCTATAGCTTGTAGTGGGCGCAAAGCACTTATTTTATGTACGCCTGCATGTGCAGGCGTATCAGGTTATCTCGCTATTCGCACATATTTGTTGCTTGCTTAATCTCTTCTCTGTGTATATTCTCTCATTTCAGCTTCTTTTTTACGCTTTCTGATGAGTGTAATAACGAAAAATGCCTCGCATATTACTGTGGGAGCAATCGCATACAAAAGTAAGTGTAACCATGTAACCTCCCAAATGCTTAAAAGCAGGAATGATGCTATGAACAAAAGTCCTGCAAAACATGCATAAAAGCCGGCAAGAAACAAAATGCAAACAACAACGTCTGTAATAGCTTCTTTTCTTCCATATGTTGTATAATCTACGCCCATATTAATATTTCACTCCCCAGATACTTTCTAATCCGCCAACTGCTGTAAATGTCATCACTTCAACACCTGTCATGTCGAATTGCTTGCATAATACACCCGAAAAGTCCGTTCCGTCAATGCTTATATGTATATAATATGTCCCATCCGTTGCTTTCCATGTCCCTTCATAGGAGCCGCAAATGGTTCCGTCCTCGCGAAGTGTTATCATTACAGGCTGAGCAATGTTTTTATCGATTTTACTTCCCTGATTTATGAAATAATATTCTCCTGCGATTTCAGCAGTAGAATAACCGGTTTTCGAAATGGTCTCACCGGCGGTCTTATACGGAAGGAGGCAAGGCCAGCCCTCTTCATTGTAGAAAACCTGCTTAACTACAGGCTCGTGCATCTCTCCAGTCTTTTCAAACCTTGAATGATAGCAGATATAAGTCTTTCCGTCGGTATCCTGAAAAGCAGACTGTCCGCCCGTTGCCATATAGGCGTTCTTAATGCTTGGAAGGTAATAATTACCGGAAAGTTTTACACCGAAATTGTTATGCGCACTTTGATTAATGGATGTATTTCCGTTTAAATCAACATAAGTTCCGTTGGGTTTGTCAGAGCGGAAAACACGAATCTGATAGCCGCCTGTCTGATTAAGTCCACCGTAAGAAACATAAAGATAATAATATCCTGTCGTGGAATCATACTGAATATAAGGACCTTCGATTGATTTGTGTCCGCCGCCGATAAGCTTCTTTCCAAAGTACACATCTACATTATTTTCCGGGTCTGCTTCGGGATGAATTACTTTTCCGGTTTCCTCATCGATTTCAAGAAGGAAAATACCGCCGGACCACGAACCGTAAACCATCCACATACGGCCATCTTCATCATAAAAAACCGAAGGGTCAATGGCATTCGGAAATTTTTGATAGTTGTACGAAGTGCCTGTGTAGTAGTTTCGTGCTGCAAAATCACGGTCAACATAGTCAAGAACGTCTGTTGAATAAACGGTATCCTTGTTGAATCCGGAATAGATAAGTGCACACTGCCAGATAAAAGGGCCTTCGGGAGAATCTGCCGTAGCAAGCGCAAGATTTGATGCGTTCCAAGTGGAAGACATGCAGAAATACATACAGTACTTGCCCATCTTCTCGTTGTAAATTACATGTGGAGCCCATACATGATTTGCTCCGTCATCTGTTTTAATAAGGCTCGTTCCAAGTCCGGAGTATGCATAAGCGTCTTTATTTTTGTAAATTTCACTGTAAACCTTGTTGCCGGCGCTGTAATTCTGTGCAACCCAGGTCCACGTCTGCATATCATCGGAAACTGCACATGTCATGTGAGATCCGAAAATATAGTATTTCCCATCAAAAACTGCTATAGACGGATCATGAACCGACACCTTCGCATTATTCGCTTTTGTTTTTATGCCATCATAATTTGGTTCAATAGGGCCGGTAACCACGGTATTGTCCTCCGGAATTTGTGTTGGTTCGTTTGCATTCACGTTTTCGCCGTTTGACGCTGCTTCTCCCTCACTTCCATCTTCGCTGTTTGAAGCTGTTTCGCCAACGCCACCTTCCTTTGAATTTGTATTTGCATTATTTAAATCGGATTCAGTAGCGTTATTTGCCTGTGAATTAATATTTGCATTTTTACCCGCAGTACACGCTGCGAAACATAAAACAATTCCGAGTGCTACTGCAAAAACAAGTTGTTTCTTTCTTCTCATATGTACTACCATCCCAGTGTGGCTTCTTTTTCCATGTTATAAAAACGCATTCTTCCTGCTTATTGAATCAGCCAGGTATGGTACTCGCCGCACTTATCTTCCTCGAAAAAGTAACCCTATTTTATCTGTTTTGTCAAGGAATGTCCACTAGGGACGGGGTGTGGTGGACATTCCCGGTAGACACCTAATGTCCACCACACCCCGTCCCTAGTGGACATTCTAGTGGACATTTGAAATGTCATAAACAACTTGTAAGACATTTTTAATTGTATATTTAAATTGAATTGGCTATAATTTATTGGATTATTATAGAAAGGTATGCCTTGTGCAAAAGTATGATTAGGTTTAATTTCAAAAAAACAATTCTTTTACTTAGTTCCATCATTGCTGTTTCTTCATTTGCAGCATGTTCACTTTCCGGGGAAAACACAAACTCACCCTCTCCTGCAGCTTCCACGCCAACAGCTGCCGTAACTCAGGAGCCCGATTTGCCTGCAGTTCTGACGCCGACTTCAACATCGACACCTACTCCCACACCTACAGAGGTTCCGAGCGGCTTTGTTAAAGTTCCTTCAGAAAAGCTTCTGACAGGCGCAACAAAAATGTCCGAAACGGGCGAATCAAGAACTCCCGATTTAAAGTACTACTTCAGAGCAGAAAACGGCTGTATCTACAAAATCAACGTTTCTGACGAATCGGACAAAGAGTACGTTTACATTAATTATCCGATAATCCCGTCTTACGTCAGCGGTTATTATATTGATGATGATTTAAATGAGTGCATCTGTGTTACCGGAAAAGGTGCAGACGACGAATATTATTCAATTGTATATAACCTTACTTTAGAAAAGACCATTTACACCTTTGCACCCAATGCCCGTTTTTCTGCTACTGTTGAAAATGGTTATCTTATGTTCTTCGGATGGCACGACCTCACAAGTTCTGTTACATTTTTCAGAGGTGATACGCCTTTCGCCTTCGTTTTCAGCCAGGACAATTACTATTCCTTCATCAAACTGAACGAACAGTATATTCTTTCTTATAGGTTTGACACCACAGAATATACATATGACCCTGAATATGATATAACCGTTCCTCTTGTCACTGAATTCAAGTTCTCAATTTTCGATATAAGAAAGATGTCATTTGTAGCATCTTCTTCCATTCTTTTGGATAGCGGAGAAGATATGTCCTACCTTCCGTACATGGAAGGCAATACCATTCAGGTTGTTTTCACGGATATGTCCGGAGATAATCCTGCAATAGTATATCAGTGGGATTACGAGCAAAAGCCTGAGGATGCCGTTTACTTCTCAGACATTTTAGTTATTGATGATTTATCCGGCTGGGCTTTTTCAAACAACATTTACCCTGAAGGTGGGTATGTCGGCATTGAAGAGCTGATTCCCGGAGAATGCATCGATGCACTTTCCGATCTTCGCGAAAGAGCCGACGAGATTGAAAAAAAGTACGACATCTCTATTTATATATCCAATGAGTGTCGTATGGAATGCGGCGGATATCGCTGTACTCCCGAGAATAACAGAGAAACGGTTTCCAAAGCATTGGAGACTCTGGATCGTGAACTTGAAAAATATCCTGCAGGATTTTTCACACTTTTCAAAGAATCTCCCTACTTCAGCGGAGGTGTTGAATTTTATCTTGCCGGAACTCTTTACGGTAACGGAGATGGTAATACTCTCGATCTTGCAGGTGGCTTCCGTACCGAAGGCTACAGGTCGGTAATAATTTTCGTTGACATTAATGACTTGGGATGCACCAAAACTTATCACCATGAACTCAGCCACGCTATAGAGTCCATTTTGGGTGACAAACCCGTAGATGAAGATATATGGCTTTCGTTAAGTCCTAACAAAGGCATTGCTCCTTACACATACACGTATGCCGAATGGGGTCGCGGTGATTACAGCGAATATATTCTTGAATGGGACAACGATATTGCAGATGACTGCTTCATCGACTCCTATTCCATGACATATCCCACTGAGGACCGCGCGAGAATTTTCGAAAACATTATGGTTGACGACTCATGGGTTGATTTTAACAGATTCCCCAAGCTTAAAGAAAAGCTTCGTTACTGGGCACAGGTAATAAGAGAAGGAATCGGCACTGACGAATGGCCCGAGTATACATATTGGGAAAGACTCTTTAAGGACGAAAATTAAACCAGTTAATCCGGAGGTTCCATGAAATTTTCCGCCAAAAAACCTTACAAAGTATATGCCGTTGTTATGGCCTGTTTCTTCAGGGACGAGTATGCTCGTCAGCTTTGGATACTGAACGAGGAAGCTGCCAAAAGAAATGCGAAACTTATCATTTTCTCATCTCTTGACGAACTTCTTACAAACAGCAGTTATTCAAGCTCAGACAGGTGTATTTTCAACCTCGTTCCTTTGGAAAGATTTGACGGAGTAGTTCTTTTCAGTGATTCCTATAAGGATGACAATGAACTTGAACGTTTCGTGGCACGCGCCAAAGAAAAAGATGTAAGAGTCATTACGGTTGATAAGCCTGTCGGAGATGCATACGCACACATTGTTCACGATTACAATATCGTATTCCGTCAGATTTGTGAGCACATGATTGGCGAACATGATTTCAAGAATATCTATTTTATGGGCGGAACACAGGATGCTTCCTTTGCAATTGAGCGTCTTAACATTTTCAAAGCAGTAATGAAAAAACACCACCGCAAAGTTACCGAAGACCAGCTTTATTACGGTGGTTTCTGGTCAAAGCCTTGTAAATCCGAAATGGACCGTATGTTCCTGGAAATTGAAGCAGGAAAGCCTCTTCCCGATGCAATTATTTGCGCAAACGACTATATGTGCTTTACTGTAATGGAATACCTTGCAGAAAAAGGACTTAAAGTCCCTGATGATGTTGCTATTTCCGGACTTGACGGGCTTGAGTCCGAACGTTTCTGTTCACCGCGTCTTACTACAGGTGTTATGGATTACGTTATTTCTTCCGAAAAAATCTTTGACCTTCTCGAAGATCCTTCAGAAAAGCCAAAAGGCAACGTCGTTCTTTCAAGCAAGATTCAGACTGGACAGTCCTGCGGATGTCATGGTGTTGAGCCGGAATCCACAGGAACCACCGTTGTAAATCTGAAAACAAATATACGTCAACATGTAAACTATGAGGAAGAGATAAGTATACTCGGCACAATCACTGATGATGACCCTGATATTTCTGTTGAACTTATGCAGTTGCCAAGATTCCTCGATAATCTCTTTTATTCATCCTTCACTTTTGTTTCAAATTTATCTTATCTTGACGAAGTTAGTATTTCCGTTGAAACAAAATCTCATCCGATGGATAAAAGCGGATACTTTACAAAGAAGATGGCTGTTTGGGAAGATGACCACATCAAAAATGTTTTTTCCGGTTCATTTGATAAAAATATTAAGTTAGGTGATATCGTTCCTAATCTCTTTGAAAAACTTGAACGCGACCCCATTATGCTTGTTACCCCGGTCCGTGCAAAAAGAGAAGTCGTTGGCTACACTGCAATTACCTTCAATCCCGACAAATTTTGGATTACAGGTTACAGCACCTTCCTTGTAAGTTTCAATCATATGCTTGAAATGCTTCGAACGCAATTCATGCTTGCCAAGACTTATATGGTTGATTCCCTGACCGGTCTGTTAACAAGAAATGGATTTTACAAAACAATCGATACCAATATGATTGCTTCCTCCGATAAAGAGCTTTCCGTAATTTCCATTGATATGGACAATCTGAAGTACATAAATGACACATACGGTCATTCCGAAGGTGACGCTGCTCTCATTAAAATTGGAAACTTCATCAAAAAGTCCATAAAAAACGAAACGGCGGCAAGAATCGGTGGTGATGAATTCCTCATTGCGTTTATCTCTGATGACACAAAGCTCAGAACAGCGGAGATTATCAATTCGATTCGTGAGCAAATACAAGCACATAACGCTCACAAAAAAAGTGAGTATCATCTTGAAGCAAGCATCGGTGTTTACGCAAACACAATCAGAAGCCGTTCCTTCGACTTCTTCCTGAAACGTGCAGATGACCTCATGTACCAGCAAAAGCTGGAACACAAGAAAGAAAACGGAACTTTTCCCAGATAAATGATTTTATTTACTAACTGGCAGAACAAGCAATAAAATGCAAAAAGAGGATGGCATATGCCATCCGCTTTTTTAGTCTTCTCTGAACGAAATAAGTAATTATTCGCTTATTCAAAATAGAAGGAATCAAACTCTGCTATTGCAGGATCCGTAGGCTGAACTGCTCTTGCAAGGAATTTGAAATAAATTGCACGTTTTCCGATTAATGATGAACTCATCGGGATAATAATTGGAATAAACGTATTTGATTCGCTTTCACGAATTTCTGTTTCTCCGATTACTTTTCCGTCATAACTGTCAGCGATAATCTGAACTTTAATATCAGTGAGGGCTTTCACATTAACAACTGCTTTTTCAGGTGAATTATTTCCAAACTGAAGATAACGGAAGCCGACAGTTGTTTCGTTTTTAATGTTCACAACAGGTGAAGATACATTCCATCTTTCTTCACGAACAGGCAAAATGTATGCTCTGTCTTTCTTTTCGGTTGTTGCAACATTTTTTCCATCATAAAGATGAATGGTACGTCCCGCAGAAATGAGGCTTCTTGCATTAAGTCCGTTTACTGCGGCACCTGAAGATGTCATTTCAACAGGGCATGAAGAAACAGGCTCGCCATCTTTATATGTAATCTTGCCAATGTAAAGTTTTCCGTCTTTTCCAAGCGCAACATCAACCGGTTCAAGCATTGCCTGACGAGAATACTCATCAAGGCCTGTCTGCCTGTGATAAAAAACATACCACTGGCCGTTAACCTGCATAATGCTACCATGATTGTTGCCCCATGGATATGTCATACGATTTTCGCCGTTGGGCAGAGTGATTATTTCACCACCATTAAATGAAATATCACCGCCGTAAACATAGCCGTCAAGCGGATGGTCGCTGTATGCGTATGAAAGAAAACCGTTATTATTGGGAACTACACCAAGTTCAGGCTTTGGTTCGTTATAATTCTTTGAATAAATGAAAACGTATTTGCCAAGAACCTTTCGGGGGCTGGATGCCTCAAAAAAGCCGAAGTTGTAGTCAAGATGTCCGTCATCATTTTTTGCCCATGGTGCTGAGCAATGTCCAACCTGGTGAGCATGATATGTACCTTCTTTGAAGGTAGCCATGTCATCATTCAGCTCCGCACAGTTTGCTCCGCAAAATCCCCAATAGCCATAAACTCTGTTGTCATCATCAACAAGAACACCGGGATCGAAACCAAACTTTGTATCTACAGGATTTTCAAAAGGACCTGCAGGATTCTTTGAGCTTGCAACGCAGCACTTTGAGCCGCGTGCCTCTGAAACATACATATAAAAAGTATCACCGCGCTGAACAACATCAGGAGCAAAAAGCGGCTGACCGTCACGTGCAGTCCAGCATGTTCCATGACAAGTCCAGTTTGTAAGGTCTGTAACAGGAGCCGACCAGACAACATAGTCAAGTCCGCAATATTCATTCAAAAGTGTATCATGCGAACCATATACGTATATACGTTTTTCGCCTTTATACTCAAATACTCTTGGTTCGCCATCCGGAACATGCTCCCAAAGAGGCATGTAAGGATTTCCTGCTTTTAAAAACTTCGGTGCCATAGTGACCTCCTATTGTTCACTTATTGCCTGCTCAACAGCAATTGCAAGCTGATTCGGACAGGAATTTCCTCCTCTGCAGTCAATACCTTTGAGTAAAGAAATGATTTCCTCTGCTTTTCTTCCGCTCGCAAGCCTTGCAACACCCTGCGTGTTACCTCTGCAGCCGCCGATAATTTTAATATTTTTTACTGTTCCGTCTTCCTCAAGATCAAACTGCATTTCCTGAGAGCAGACGCCTTTTGTTTTATATACTATATGTTTTGCCATTTTTATTCCTCCCACTCTACTTTACCCTGAAGCCAGATATCTCCTTTAAACCGCCTTCCGACTGTGGGTGTTCCCATGAGTGATTTTTTATTTAAACATACTTCCATTAGAATGTTGTTACATTCAACAAGAAGTATGTATAATTTTTCTTTTGTAAAAACATTTTCCTGCTCGTTTATTTCAAGTATCCTTCCGACAATAGCGTAACAGTCATTGTCGGCTCCTGCAGGATGAAAGGTCGTATCTACAATCGAATAAACATCTGCGTTTTCATCAGATGAATCCAACTGTACAGATTCATCATCCGGAAACAGTTTTCTGTCAAAAGCCGCAACTTTTTCGGCAATGCTTACCGGTTTGGACGGAAGAAGTATTTTACCTTCTTCTGCAAGACACGAAAGCTTTACCCTGTATTCTTTATCCGGGTCGTCAGAATAATTAGGGCTGAACAGGCCATGCTGGTTTTGAACATAAAACATCATAAAACCAAGCATATCGTCGGAGCACATTGCAAGAAATGCGTCGGAATCAAAGCGTTTACTGAAGCCAAGCGGATGGCACATGCTTTCATGAGTTCCGTAATGAGCAGGAAAAAGATGAGTCATCCTCATCTTTCCCTTTTTATCGTACATTCCTCTGAAGACGATGCCCGTATTCTCGGCAACCGGAATGAAAAATTCAAACGAGTCACCATAATTATTTTTTTGTGAGGCGATAGTCTCGTCAAGCTCTGCTTTACTAAGCGCGAACTCAACCAAATAATCTTCAATTTCGGAAGTATTTCCTTTACTGAAGCCGACCGCATTTAACATACTAACCATGATTCGCCTTCCACGTCAGTAAAAAAGACTGTTATTCTTCTTTTTCCTTTGTTTTAGTTTCTGTCTTTGTTATTTTTTTCTTTTTATTATGTCTGCAAACAAAAACAATTATCAGTACAATAGCTGCCACTACTACAAGCAGTAACGCAATAATTACAATAAGTATGCCAACGCCACTGTAATAAATATCCCCGGGTTCTGCAATGTCTAAAATAATATTATTCATACCTGACCTCCGTTTGTACTATTACTTATAGTATCGATTATGTCTTCTTTTTTATTTATTCACCATATGTATCGACTATAAAGAGCGTGAGTTCTTCAAGCAGATCATGTTCTGCCCATGATTCCCACTCGCCGTTCGCATTCTTTCTGAGTTCGCGAAGTACAGGGCGGGTAGGTGCTGAATTGTTCTGTCTGATTACGATACATGTGGCACCGGTGTTTGTTACAACAATTGAACCGATAGGATAAGCTGCAACCGATTGAACGAAAGTCTGCGCATAACCGATATCAAACTTGGTTCCCGCAAGACCCATAATGCATTCCATTGCCTCGTAAACCTTCATCTTCTTTTCAAGTGTGCCGTAAATCATGTTATCGAAGGCGTCACATATTGAAACAAGACGGACTTCACGTTTGATTCTGTCTCCGACAAGTCGGAAAGGATATCCTGTACCGTCCATTCTCTCATGATGGTAAAGAATAATATCTTTTGATGCCGAGCTGAGCCATTCCTGCTTTTCGACATTCATATAGCCGTAAACAACGTGTCTCTTAATTTCTTTTTGAGTTTCTTCATCAGCTTCTTCAAGAATAACATCCTGATAATCTGAATGAAGATTAATAAATCCTATGTCGTGAAGAAGTGCTCCTACAGCAATGTCCTTGACTTCGTTTTCCGAAAAGCCTGCGTGAATTGCAGTAAGAATTGAAAGTGCAGCAACGCTGAGACAATGATCGCTGAGTTTCTGGTCGTTTCTTCTTACAACAGATACATTATAAAGAACTTCTTTTTTCTCGAGAACGCTCTGCATTACGCCTTCAGCAATCTCAAGAAGATTGCTCTTCTCATTTCTGGATGCGTAGGAGAAACGTTCAATTGTATTTTTAAGTGTTTCTGAACATTTATCACAGATTTTTTCATCAGTAAAGTTATCTTCTGTGATTTCCTCTGAAATGCCGTCTTCAATAAAAATGTCCGTGATATGCAAATCCTGAAGCTTTGCTCGGTACTCAAGCTTCAGTTTTGTACCTTCAGCGATAATAATTACCCCGTTTCCGCTGTAGATATCCTTCGCCAGTATTTCCTGGCCGGTTATTTGTTCCGTTTGAATTCTTCTCACAACATTTACCCCGTATAATTATGATTAGCTAGCCAATATCAGTAAAGTTAGTACCCTTCTGTGCACTTTCAAGTGCTTTTCTTTCTTCAGCAGAAAGAATTACATACGATTCCCCACGTATGATTTCTTTCACATAAATGTGACAACCCTCTCTTGAATGAATGGATGACAAAATGAAGCCGTTGTCCTTGTCTGTAAGAAGGCAGAGAGAGAACGAAAGCTTTCCACCCATTTCACTAAATGCATCGTACTTAATCATACCCATTTTCTGGAATGCATTTATGAGTGTTTCACACGTTACATCCAATTTCTCGGAGGTAAGATGCTCCTCTTTTTTCAATTTATCAATTTCTTTGAAGCGGCTGAAAATGGAGCTTTCAAGGTTTTCTCCATCTGAGCCCTTCATAAACGTTGCGTACTTTTTCTCGAGTTTGATTGTCTTTATAAGAAGAACAATTACTAATGCGATTAATGCCGCAACAACGCCAAGAAGAACATAAATAATTATGTTCAGATTAATACCGTTAACGGTAATAGCCTCTGTTAATATCATATAATGCCTCTGTTACTTATTGATTTTCAAGAATCTCAATGATTCGGTCAAGCTCATCTATTGAGTAATAACTGATGTTGATTTGTCCGGAAGTCTCGGATTTCTTCTTAATCTCGACCTTTGTTCCAAGAACATTCTTGAGTTTTTCTTCGACTGCTCTGTAGGACGAATCTTTTTTCTTAGGTTCAGGCTTAGCAGGCTTTTTTGAAGGACCTTCTTTATATTTACGAACAAGCTCTTCTGCAGCTCTTACGCTTAAATTATCGGCAGCAATTTTCTTTGCAATTTCAACCTGAGCCTTTGAATCATCAACTCCGAGAAGTACCTTTCCATGTCCTTCGGAAATAATTTCTGAAGCAATCATGTCCCTTACATCTTTAGCAAGCTTCAAAAGTCTTAATGAGTTTGTAATTGCTGTTCTGCTCTTTGAAAGTCTGTCGGCAACAGCCTCCTGAGTCATTTTTGACTCATCCATAAGACGCTTATATGCCTGGGCTTCTTCAATAGGGTTCAGATCTTCTCTTTGTATATTTTCAAGGATTGCAATTGTAAGAATATCCTTGTCGGCATAATCACGCACAACAACAGGAACCTGCTTAAGTCCTGCAATTCTTGCAGCTCTGAATCTTCTTTCGCCGGCAATTATTTCATAGCGCTTAGAATCCTTCTTCTTTTGAACAATAAGCGGCTCAATGATGCCCATCTGCTTGATGGAATCGGCAAGTTCATTTAAGCCCTCTTCATTAAACACCTTTCTGGGCTGATCACGATTAGGCTCAATATCATTTATGGAAACAAGTATTTCGCTTCCTGTTTTTTCTTCTTTTTTAGGTTCTGCTTTTTTCTTTTCAGGGATTGTATCCGGAATAAGAGAATCCAGGCCACGTCCAAGACCGCGTTTTGCTGCCATATTTTCACCTCTCTAAAATGTTCCACGTGGAACAATTAGTACCACTTCTTTTTATTTTTTTCTGCAACTTCCTTTGCAAGTTCTCTATAAGCATCCGCACCGGTTGACTTTGGATCGTAAAGGTTAATCGGAAGTCCATGGCTGGGAGCTTCAGCAAGTCTGACATTTCTCGGGATCATTGTCTTGTAAATGTATTGTTTAAGATTCCTCTGAACATTTTCTACAACCTGCACAGAAAGATTTGTTCTGGAGTCAAACATAGTAAAGACAATTCCCTCGATTTCCAACTCGGGATTAAGTCTTCTTTGAACAAGGTCTATTGTATGGATAAGCTGAGTCAAACCTTCAAGTGCATAATACTCACACTGAATCGGAACAAGTATTGTATCCGCAGTTGTCATAGCATTTACAGTCAGAGTGTTTAAAGAAGGAGGACAATCTATGATAATAAAATCATAGTTGTTTCTTATCGGATCTATAATCTTCTTAAGTATAAACTCCTTTTCATCAACACCAATAAGTTCAATCTCGGCTCCTGCCAAATCTACATCCGAAGGAATAACAGAAAGATTTTTCACTGCACTTTCCATTATACACTTTTCTAATGAAGATTCACCAAGAAAAAGGTCATATACACTCTTTTTTAGTTTCTTTTTATTTATTCCAAGGCCGGAAGTTGTATTTCCCTGGGGATCGATATCAACAACAAGAACGTTGTTGCCAAGTTCTGCAAGACACGCCGAAAGATTAATTGCCGTCGTTGTTTTGCCAACTCCACCTTTCTGATTGGCAATTGCAATTGTTTTTCCCATAATGCCCCTCCGCATTTCATATACTGTTTATTGGAGTCACATAAAATGTTCCACGTGGAACATTATTAATAGTTACTATTATCTGATTAAGACGCGAAGGCTGTTCAAAAGACACGAGTAGGCGATAAAACCACGGAGTGGCGATTGACTGTGAAGCAGGCAACGCATACGAATGTTTTTGAATAGTCGTGAATAGTAATTAAATGTCTACAAAATTATTCTTAATCGCATACACAGCTGCCTGTGTTCGGTCAGACACATCAATCTTTTTGAAGAGATTGGAAATATGATTCTTAACCGTCTTTTCACTGATGGAAAGATTCTGTGCAATTTCTTTATTTATATAGCCCTTTGCAATGAGCACAAGAATTTCACGTTCTCTCTTTGTGAGTTCATTTTCATCCTTTTCGGAAGAAAGAATCTTTTCATTGAACATAGGAAGAAGTTTCTTATCAATGAAATCCTCTCCTTTGTAAACTTCCTTAATAGCACGGGAAAGTGTATTGAAGTCCGAGTCTTTAAGAACATATCCGTTGGCGCCAAGTTCGACAGCTCTTCTTAAGTACTGAACTTCATCATGAATTGTAAGAACGAGCGTTCTGGGCATAATTCCACGATCGTGAAGTTTTTCAAGAGCTTCAAGTCCGGTCATAACAGGCATATTAATATCAAGGAGCATAACATCCGGCTTGCATTCTTCAACTTTTTGAATGCATTCTTTTCCGTCACTTGCTTCTCCTACAACAAGAAAATCATTTTCAAGTTCAAGAAGTCCTCTTATGCCCTCACGAATAATCTTATGATCGTCAACAAGTAAAATAGTAATTTTTTTATCCATGTATTGCTCCTCTTAACTTCTATTTATGGGAACGGCAACACGTATTTCTGTTCCGCCTTGTGGTTTATTTCCAATTTCAAATGTTCCGTTAAGAACTCCGGCACGTTCCCTCATTATGGAAATACCAAAATTCTTTTTTGCATATTTACTATCTCTGATTTTGCTCTCCGGAATGCCAACTCCATCATCGGTAATTGTCATAAGAAGAGTATCCGGTTCAAATTTCAGAAGTACGCTTGCCTTTGTAGCCTGTGAATGTTTCATAATATTATTGCAGGCTTCCTGGGCAATTCTGTAAAGATTAATTTCGACAATCTCGTCGAGGTTATATTCATCGCCTTCTTTATAGATTATGAAGGCTATTTTATGTTCTTTGTTTATAGTGTTAATAAAATTATCAAGTGCATCCGCAAGGCCAAAGTCATCAATAGCAACAGGTCGAAGATCAAATATGGCTTCGCGGATTTCTATAATTGCTTCTTTCGCGACATCAATAATCGAACTGAGTTCAAGACGAGCCCTCGTTTCATCAATATCGAAAAGTTTGACACAAAGCTCGGATTTGTGAACAAGACCGGTAAGATTCTGTACTGCAGAATCATGAAGTTCTCCGGCAATTCGATTTCTTTCCAATTCCTGAATTTCCAGAAGCTTCATTCCGAAATTATTATCTTGAGCAGGTTCGTTTTTATCAGATTTTGATTTTGACTTTTTTAACAGTTCACGAACTTCTGCGCGAAGTTCCTTCAATCTGTCAATTTTATCCTTGTCACAATCGTATCTGTGTTCGGAAGAAAGTACACGTGCTTTAAGTGATTCAATGGAATCCGAATATGAATCATCAAAATCTTCGGGATAAGAAGCTTCATTTGGAGAAAACATACTAACGTTGCTTAAACGCTTTTTTTCAAGCTGCTCCGCTTCAAATTCTCTTTCACGAATCTGATGTCGAAGTTCGGAAATTATTTCCAGGTCTTCATCCATTCGAGCTTCATAATCCGCTATGATGGAATCAAGAAGTTCAAGCTCAGCTTTATTATCTTTGTTGTTTCGAGAAACAGATCCCATTTGCTCCTTTTTAAACGTGAAAACGTTTATGCGTTTATTTGAAAATCCGATATTCCTGCGATATTAACTATAACCTATATATATGTCTTTGTAAATCCGGTAGTCCTAATTATTAGTCGGAATGACTACATTTTTTGCAAAGTGTTTCTTTTATGAGTACCATAGGCTGCTCGTCGAAGCCGGATGTCATTTTAACGTCTCCGTTTTCAACAAAACCAATCTTCTTATAGAATCCGACTGCATGAAGTCTGGCATCCACATAAACTTTATCGGCACCCATCTGAAATGCTTTGTCGAGAAGCATACGAATAAGAAAATCGGCATAACCTTTTCCTCTGTATTCGGGCAGAACACAAAGCCTCCCAACTTTGAATTCTTCATCGGCTCCCATAAAAAGAAGTCTTGCGGTTCCTACGGGAATTTTAGTATCCTGAGTTTCTTCAAAAGCAAGAGCAAAAATAGCCTCGTTATCCGAATCGTCTTTCACAATAAATTCAGGAAGCTTCTGTTCTTCTAAAAAAACTTTTCTTCTGATTTCAAATACATCATCTGCAGGATCGAGTCCGGCAAGAAGTAATTTACCTGATAAAAACATTTCAAATCCCTTTTAAAAATATAGTTAATTATTTAAAGCGGTTTTGAGAAAACCTTACCGCCACCACGTGGGTAAGCTTTTGGAGTCGCATCAAATTTCTTAATTACGACCAGTGTACGTTCATTATCCGATTCGGGTAAAACAAACTGTTTTGTTTCAATGAGTTTTCCACAGAGTTTCTTGATTGCGGATGATCCTTCCACAAGCTCATCCTGAATATTCCCCGCTTTATAGCTCACAAAAACGCCGTCTTTTTTTACAAAAGGAATGCATAGTTCGGAAAGAGAATTAAGCTTTGCAACAGCTCTGGAAGTACAAATGTCATATTGTTCACGATACTCTTCTTTTCTTCCGAATTCTTCACAACGGGCATGAATTGCTGTTATTCCTGAGAGATTTAATGAGGCGATTACGTCCTCCAGGAAGAGTATTCGCTTGTTTAAGGAATCCATTAAACAGACATTCAAATGTGGAAAACTTATTTTTAACGGAATGCCAGGAAAGCCTGCACCTGTTCCAACATCACAGATTTTTGCAGGATTTTCTTTATCTGTTATTATTTTACGAACAGAATCCGAATTTACGATCGAAAGGCTGTCGAGAAAATGTTTTACGATAACTTCTTCATATTCTGTTATAGCAGTAAGGTTCATAACCTTATTCTTTTCAATGAGTAAGTCATAATACTTCTCGAACTGTTCAAACTGTTCTTCCGTAAGTTCAATATTCAGTTTTTCCAATCCTCTTCGAAAAAGCGAATTATCTCTCATATATCATCCTACTTTGAAATGTAAATAAGAAGTACCGAAACATCTGCCGGTGAAACTCCGGAAATTCTGGAGGCCTGACCGATGTTTTCGGGTCTGATTGCTTTAAGTTTCTGACGGGCTTCAATTCTGAGTGAAGGAACTGCATCGTAATCAATGTCTGCGGGAATCAGTCGCTTCTCAGTTTTCTTGAATGCTTCAACCTGACGTTCCTGTCTTTCAATATATCCTTCATATTTCAGCTGGGTTTCAACCTCGGCAATAACATCCGCAGGCAATGGCTGTCTTTCCGGATCAAGTGGAGCAAGAATATTGTAGTCAAGTTCCTGACGGACTATAAGATCACCGAGCGAAGCAGCTGTTCGAAGCAATGCACTGTTATGTGCTTCAAGAAATTCCTGAACATCTTTTCTTCCGCCAATCATGGTGCTCTTCAGTCTTTGAATTTCGTCTTCAATCTTCTTTTTCTTATCAAGAAGTTTCTCATATCGTTCATCGGATATAAGTCCGATTTCATGGCCGAGCTCGGTAAGTCGGAGATCCGCATTATCCTGACGCAGGAGCAGTCTGTACTCCGCACGTGAAGTCATCATTCTGTAAGGCTCGTGAGTTTCTTTCGTAACAAGATCGTCAATAAGAACTCCGATGTAACCCTGTGAACGGTCAATAACCACGGGTTCTTTTCCTGTAAGAAGTCTTGCTGCATTAATTCCGGCCATTATTCCCTGAGCGGCAGCTTCTTCATAGCCTGAGCTTCCGTTCATCTGACCTGCAGAAAACAGACCGCCTATAGCTTTCAGCTCGAGTGAAGGTTTCAACTGGGTAGGATTGAAACAGTCATACTCGATTGCATATGCCGGTCTGACTATTTTTGCATTTTCAAGTCCCGCAACGGAGCGATACATCTGAACCTGTACATCTTCAGGAAGAGATGAGGACATTCCTGAAATATACATTTCATTTGTATAATCTCCTTCAGGCTCAATAAAAACCTGATGCCTTGTCTTATCAGGGAACTTCATGACTTTATCTTCAATGGACGGGCAGTATCTTGGCCCCGTTCCTTTGATGTTTCCTGAATAAAGGGGACTTCTATCTATATTTTGACGTATTATTTCATGTGTCTTTTCATTTGTGTATGTAAGCCAGCATGAAACCTGAGGTTTCTTTATATCATCGGGTGAATTCTCAAATGAAAAAGGCACTATTGTATCATCACCGTACTGTTCTTCCATTTTTGAAAAGTCAATTGTTCGCTTATCAATTCTGGCAGGTGTACCTGTTTTGAATCTGTAAATCTCTAATCCTAAATTACGAAGACAATCCGTAAGATGGTTAGCGGCAGGAAGACCGTTCGGACCGGTGTATGTATATGTATCGCCATATACACATCTTGCATTAAGATATGTTCCGGTACAAATAATAGCGGCACGGCAAGGATACACTCCGTTCGAATATGTACGGACACCGGAAACATGTCCGTCTTCGACAAGAACATCTGTGACCTCGGCCTGTCTTATTGTAAGGTTTTCCTGGTTTTCAAGAACTCGTCTCATCGAACGTGTATATTCTTGTTTATCGGCTTGTGCGCGAAGAGAATGAACCGCAGGACCTTTTGAAACATTCAACATCTTTGACTGAATAAAGGTTTTATCGATATTTTTTCCCATTTCGCCGCCAAGTGCATCCAGTTCTCTGACAAGATGTCCTTTGGAAGTACCTCCGATATTGGGATTACAAGGCATCATTGCGATTGAATCCGTGCTGACAATAAAAACAATTGTTTTCATGCCAAGTCGGGCAGACGCAAGAGCTGCTTCACAGCCCGCATGTCCTGCTCCGATTACTGCAACATCATAAGTTTCATAAATATGATCCATATTATTACCTGCCAAAAGAGTTTCTATTTTCCCATACAAAACTCTTTAAATATTTTATCGGCTAAATCATCTTCGATTTCTTCTCCGAGAATTTCTCCGAGTGCTTTATACGCACCAAGAAGATCGATTGAATAAAAATCTTCGGGCATATCATTTTCTATACTGTTCAGTACTTCGCCAAGATAATCTTTGGCTTCCTCAAGTTTTTCTTTATGTCTTAAAGAAGTAATGTATATTTCTTCTCTTTTCCCAATCTGACCTATTGAAAACATTTCACGAAGTTTAGCAGCAAGCAAATCTATTCCCGTTTGTTCTTTTGCAGATATTGAAATGACGGGAAGACCGGTTTTTTCTTCTGCTTCGGAAATTGAAATTACATTCGTAATATCGGATTTATTAAGAAGCACAATTGCCTGCCTGTTTTTTATAAGTGAAATTATCTTTTCGTCGTTATCGTCCATCGGAGTGGATGCATCTGCCACAAAAAGAATAAGGTCTGCATTCTCAAGTTCGGATATTGCCTTATTAACACCGATTTTTTCAACTGTGTCTTCAGTCTCACGAATTCCGGCCGTATCAACAATACTAAGTGTTATGCCGTCAATTGTAATTAATTCTTCAATTGTGTCTCTTGTTGTTCCGGGAATGTCGGTAACTATAGCTCTTTCGGTTCCGGACAAGGTATTCATAAGTGTTGATTTACCTGCATTAGGCTTTCCGAGTATAACTGTTTTTATTCCGTCTTTAATAATGCGTCCGTTTTCAAATGTTTGGATAAGAGCATTTATTTTATCAAGTTCAATATTTACGTTTTTACGAAGTGTATCCGTAAATCCGTCCAATTCAATATGTTCAGGATCGTCAAGTGCTGCTTCAATAAATGCGGTATCACGGAGTATCAATTCGCGAAGTTCATGTATTCTGTCACGAAGTTTTCCTGAAAGTTGTCCTATCGAATTTTTAACCGCATCATTGTTTGTTGCGTTAATTACATCGATAACCGCTTCTGCCTGTGAAAGATCGATTCTTCCGTTTAAAAATGCACGTTTTGTAAATTCACCGGGTTCTGCAAGTCTTGCTCCGGCTGAAATAACCGTTTCAAGAACTTTTCTTGTAACAAGCATTCCTCCATGACAGTTTATTTCAACAACATTCTCTGCAGTATAACTGTTTGGAGCTTTCATAACAGAAACTATTACTTCATCAATGATTTCGTCTTCGAAAACAATATTTCCGTAGTGAAGTGTGAATGTTTTCTGGTCAGCGAGTTTTTTTCCTGCTTTTTTTGCAACAAAAATCTTATCGGCGATTGTAATTGCTTCTTCGCCGCTAATTCTGATTATGCTGATTCCGGCATTTGTCGCTCCGGTAGCGATTGCACATATTGTTTCTCTCATATTTTCAACATTCGAATGAAGAAATTATAGTTGTGAATAAAGCAAAAGAAAGGGTGCAAGAAGCACCCCATCTTAATTATTCCTCGTTTGAATCTACTGTAGCTTTAACGCCCTCGTAAACTTCACCTTCCTCAATGTTGCCGTAACGATAAGGCTCATTGGGATTTCTGTGGTAGCCGGGCTTCTGGTAATTGCTCTTGTAACCGCCGCGCTTATTACCGTAACCACCCTTGTTGCCATAACGGGATTTGTCATTGTACTTATTGTAAACTTTAACACCCTTTTTAAGTGTAACGACTACTTTACGATAAGGCTCTTCTCCTTCGGAATGTGTTTCTACATACTTATCGTTCTGAAGTGCAGAGTGAATAATTCTTCTTTCGTAAGGATTCATGGGTTCGAGAGCAACAGCCTTACCTGTTTTCTTAACCTTGCCTGCAATATTCTTTGCAAGATTCTCAAGAGTTTCTTTTCTTCTCTCGCGGTAATTCTCAGTATCAAGCTTAATCTTGATGTAATCCTCAGAATCCTTATTAACAACAAGGCTGATGAGGTACTGAAGTGAGTCAAGTGTCTGTCCTCTCTTACCGATAAGAACACCCATGTCATCACCGAGAATTTCAAAATTCATTGTCTTCTCTTCTTCATCATATGTGCACTTAACTTCGTTTTGAATTTCCATACAGTTAAGTACATCAACAAGGAAATTAACTGCTTTGTCTTTGATTGTTTCTTTAACAGCTGCTTTAATTACAGCGGGTTTCTTGTTGATTCCGAGAAAACCTGCACTGGGCTCTTCGATAATTTCAATATCAAGATTGTCCTCAGTAGTCTGAAGCTGAATCTTAGCTTCCATAATGGCGTCTTCAACAGTTTTACCTGTTGTTTCTATCCAGTTTCTCATTTTTGCCTCCATTTAATCTCTCTTGAGAATGTTTGCGTATCCTGAAATAGACTTTGTTTCAGGTGCTTTTACTTCATCAGCGGATTTAACATTAATATCTGAAGAATCCGTATTTACGTTTTTAATGTTCTTATTAGCATTTTTAGAGCTGCTACCGCTCATATTTGCATAATTAGATGTTGTTACAGGCTTTGACATCTGTTCGTAATTGATGGATTTACCGGATGTCTTTGAGAACTGTGCCATTGTATTGCCCTGTGCAACTCCGAGCTTTTCTCTTCTCTTATTCTGTTTCTCGACATTCTTTGAAATCATTTCGTCGAGATCCATCTTGTCAATGTAGATGTTGATTACAATCTGCTGAATAACGGAAACAACAGTATTGATAATCCAATAAATACCGATACAAAGAGGTAATGTGTAACAGAAGATACCTGAAATGAAGGGCATGATGTAGAGCATTGAATTCATGCTCTGTCCAACTGCATTGTCGTTTGAATTGTTGCTGGAAGGATTCTGCTTCTTTGAAAGGAATGAACTTCCGAGCTGTGTAACGATAGCAAAGAAAGGAACAAGGAGTGCTACGTTCCAGAAGGAACCTGCAATTTCTTTGTATGCTTTCGGAGAGTCAAGAATTGAGAGCTTTCCAACAGAGAAAATGTGCTCAATCTTGTCGATATTCCCCTGTACTGCTGTAAGTGCAGGATATGTAGCAACGATATTATCCCAGTTTGCTGTTCCGAACTTTGTAAGGATATCGATGATGTGCGTAATGGAAAGATCACCTGTTGCAATGCCTTCGGCAGAAACTGCTACTTCAGTCCATTTGGTATAATTTGTAACCTGAAGAGATTTACAAAGATCCATCATGTACTGTACAAAACCATCCTGACGGCTTACAACCTCTGCAATTTCTGTGAAAAGAACGTTGATGTCCTTAACATATGCAGGAATTGCATAGATTATACGGTACATTGCAAACATAAGCGGAAGTGTAATAAGGAGGGGAAGACAGCCCGATGCAGGATTTGTTCCGTACTTCGCATAAACTTCGGATGTTTCCATCTGCTGAAGTCTTTGTGACTGTTCATCCTTCTTTCCTTTATATTTTTCTGTAATTGCTGAAAGCTCAGGCTGCATCTTTGCAGAGAGCTTGGAAAATTTCTGCTGTTTAACGGTAAGCGGAAGCATAATCATCTTTACGATGATTGTGAAAAGAATAAGTGTTACAGCTATATTTTCAATACCGAAAAGTTCAAGGAACCTGTAAAGTAAATCGAAAATAAGTCCAAAAATCCAGGCAAAAGGTTTTAATATGCCCCCTGTCTGAGTAAGAACAATATAATTCAAAATGAAACCCTCCTAAATTGAGTTCACGTCACAAAAAAATACGAAAAATAAGCTAAGGCACCGGATCATAACCACCTTTTGAAAACGGATTACATCTGAGAATGCGTTTTCCGGTGAGGTATGAACCCTTTACCACGCCATACTTTTCGTATGCTTCGATTGCATATTGAGAACAAGTCGGCACAAATCTGCATGTCGGCCGACGCTTTAGCGGGGAGAGATATTTGCGATAAAAAACGATAAGTTTAATACAAAGTTTTCTCATCATTTATAAGACCATGCTGTTCCGCCAAATTAAGGAACGCATTATTAATGTCACTAAAGCCTTTTCCCTTGGCACTCATTCGTGCCACCACAACAATGTCCCAACCACTATGGAACTTCTCATAACTTAAACGAAAGCTTTCTCTGAACAGTCTGGCGATTCTGTGACGTACCACGCTGTTGCCGACCTTCTTGCTGACGGATATGCCAAGTCGGCTAATGTCAAGATTATTCTTGTACACATACATTACGAGATACTTATTTGCTTTACTTATGCCGCATTTATATACGGTTTGAAAATCCGAATTTTTACGTATTGATTCCGCCACTTTAAGTATCCCTTTTTTTAATTCTAAATAGAAGAAAAGGCCACATTTTACGCGGCCCGGCAATAGTGTATTAAGCTGAAATTACGTGTCTGCCCTTTGCTCTTCTAGCTGATAAAACCTTTCTTCCACCAGCACTGCTCATTCTGGAACGGAATCCATGAACTTTAGCCCTCTGTCTCTTCTTAGGCTGGAATGTCATTTTTGCCATTGAAACACACCTCCTTACCGGGATTTATATTGAAAAAAATTTTCAAAGTCAAAATTACGAGCGAAAGTTATTATAGTGTACTTTTCCACAACAGTCAAGACTTTTTTTATTCTTTACCCCCAAATCAACTAATTTCAGTGGTAAAAAGTGGGCTTATTTAATTGCAATTCATGCCCTGTTTTGCTATAATATTTTTGATATGCTGAAAATGAAAAAAACGCCATTTTTAGCGTTTGTTAGCAAAAAAAAGGTTTTAAATTGTTATGAGTAATGAATCCATTAAAAATCAAATAATTGACAAGTGGGAAGAAATTATAGTTTTCATGAAGGAAGAGTATGGTATTACTCAGGTTTCATACAACACCTGGATCAAAACTCTTTCTGTTGTAGATGCTTCCGACACTACTGTTACTATTGCCATTGAGGAAAAGTTAGGAAATATTGGCATAGAGCATGTTGAAAAGAGATATAAAGTTTTCCTTCAGACTTCAATTGCGGAAATTATCGGCAAAGAGTTTGAGCTTAATTTTGTTCTTCCCAGTCAGACAAAAAATGAAACAATCATTGAAAATCCCGAGCAGCGTGCTACTTTTGCATCTTTAAATCCTAGGTACACGTTTGATTCTTTTGTCATCGGCTCAAATAATATGGTTGCTCATGCAGCAGCTGCTGCTGTTGCTGACGATCCGGGCGGATCCTATAATCCTCTCTTTATTTATGGAGGGGTTGGTCTTGGTAAGACTCATCTTATTCAGGCAATTGCTCATGAAATTATGTCTCATCATAAGGATAAGAAAGTCCTTTTTATTACAGGTGAAAAATTTACAAATGAGCTTATTCAGTCCATTCGTAAGAAAACCGGTGATGAGTTCAGAGAAAAATATCGTAATGTAGATGTTCTTATAATCGATGATATTCAGTTCATCATTAATAAAGAGGCAGTTCAGGAAGAATTCTTCTGGACATTCAATACTCTTTATGAAAATAAGAAACAGATTGTTCTTTCTTCAGATCGTCCTCCAAAAGAAATGACAACTCTTGAAGAAAGACTCAGTTCCCGTTTCGAAATGGGTGTTACAGCCGATATAAGTCATCCCGATTATGAAACAAGACTTGCCATCATAAATAAAAAAGCTGAGGAAAAGGCTCTTATCATTGATAATTCAATTCTCGAGTTCATTGCAGAAAATGTTACTTCAAATGTACGTATTCTTGCTTCTGCTCTTGATAAGGTAGTTGCTCTTTCAAGACTTAAAAAGAAAGACATTACAATGGACCTCGTCCAGGAAGCTATTCATTCCATTATTGATGTTGATGCCAAGAAGGTTCTCACTGTTTCATATATAGTTGGAATTGTCGCTGAACATTACACCATTACTTCAACTGCTATTTATTCCAAGAACAAGGAAGCAAAGATTGCTTATCCAAGACATATTGCCATTTATCTTTGTAAGAAATACCTTACCCTTTCATATGTGGAAATAGGTAAAGCTTTCAACAGAGATCATTCCACAATAATGTCCAGCTGTAAGAGAATCGAAAAAGATATTAAAGAAGATCCTGTTTTTGCTTCCACAATTGATTTACTTGTTAAAAAGATAAATCCTAACGGATAACCCAATATATTGTGGTTTGTGTGGATATCTATATCCACCTATTATAATATGAAGAAACTCATACAAAACAATCCACAATTTGTTGATATATAGTGTTGAAAAAATGTGGAAAACTCAGTATATCAGGAATTAACATTTTTTCCACAGGAAATCCACACAAAACCCACAGGGACTATGTTCTTATTTACTTTAGAGTTATAAACTTTATAAACATTTTATAAAGATTTGAACCCACAGCTGAAACCATTGATTTTACTGGGCTTAAAGGACTTTTCCACAAATCCACACACACTACTACTACTACTAAATATAAAATAATTATATATGGAGGACCATTCTGTATGAAAATCATCTGCAGAAAAACTGACATCATCAACGGCGTAAACATCGCACTGAGAGCTGTACCCGGAAAGACAACAATGCCTATTCTTGAATGCATTGTTATTAGAGCTAACAATTCCAATATAAAGTTCAGAGCAAGTGATATGGAGATTTCCATTGATACTGTTGTAAAGGGTGAAGTTATTGATGAAGGTAATATTGCTGTAAATGCAAAGTTATTTGCAGATATCATCAGAAAACTTCCTGAAGAAGAAGTTATTATAGAATCAGACCAATATTTTATGGCTACCATTAAGAGTGGTAAGGCTGAATTCTCAATTAACTGCAAGAGCGATGAGGAATTCCCTGAACTTCCTTCAATTGAAAAGGAAAATGCTTTAAGGATTTCCCAGTTCTCACTTAAAGAAATCATTCGTCAGACCGTTTTCTCTATTTCCGATAATGAAACTCAGAAAATTATGACAGGTGAACTTTTTGAAGTTGATGGAAACAGCTTAAAGGTTGTTGCTCTTGACGGACATCGTATTGCTATCAGAAAGATTCAGCTTAAGGAAGAATATAAACCTACAAAGGTAATTATTCCCGGTAAAACTCTTTCAGAAATAACAAAGATTATTTCCGGTGAAGTTGAAGAAGATGTTGTCATTTATTTCATGAAGAATCATGTTCTTTTTGAGTTTGAAGACACAATCGTTCTTTCAAGACTTATTGAAGGTGAGTATTACAAGATTAATCAGATGCTTTCCGGCGATTATGAAACAAAGTTTGAAATCAACCGTCGTGATTTCTCAGATTGTCTTGACAGATCAACATTGTTTATCAGAGAAACAGATAAAAAGCCTATCATTCTCGACATCAAAGATTTTAACATGAACATTAAGGTTAATTCCTCAATTGGTGCAATGAATGAGGATGTTGAGATAAACAAAGAAGGTAAAGATATTATGATTGGATTTAATCCTAAATACCTTCTTGATGTTATTCGTGTAATTGATGATGAAAAAATCAATATTTACATGACCAACGCTAAGGCACCTTGTTTCATAAAGAATGATGAAGAGACATATATTTATCTCATTTTACCTATTAATTTTAACGCTGCGAGAGCATAAATATGGAAACTATAACATTAAGAGAAGAATTTATTAAGCTTGGACAGGCTATTAAAGCTGCCGGATTTGTCGGTTCGGGAGTTGAAGCAAAGATTGTTATTCAAAACGGTGAAGTTTTGGTTAATGGCGAAGTTGATGACAGGCGCGGCAGAAAACTGTATGACGGAGACATAGTTTCATACAAGGGTCAGGAAATTAAGATTGTAAAATGATTGTAAATGCTCTGGAACTCAACAATTTCAGAAATTACGAACAGCTTAACATTGAATTTTCAAATGACATAAACATTCTTTACGGTGATAATGCACAGGGAAAAACAAATGTTCTTGAAGGATTATATCTTCTTTCGACTACAAAATCCCATAAAGGTGCAAAAGATAAGGAAATGATTAAAATCGGCGAAGAAGAGTCACATCTTCGCATGTATTTCAAAAAATCCGATATGAACCACCGTATAGATATGCATCTTCAAAAAAATGGAAGAAAAAGCGGAGCTGTAGACGGAATACCTGTCAGAAAGTCATCTGACATATATGGTCTTATGAACGTTGTTTTCTTTTCTCCTGAAGATCTTTCAATCATAAAAAACGGTCCCGGCGAGAGAAGAAAATTCATGGATGCAGAGCTGTGTCAGCTTGACAAACTGTATCTTCAATATTTGTCAAAGTATAATAAAACTCTTGAACAAAGAAATGATCTGTTAAAACAGCTTTCCTTCAGAGCAGATTTTAAAGATACTTTGGAAGTCTGGGATTTACAGCTTTGTGAATATGGCAAATTCATAATAGAGCAGCGCCGGAAATTTGTTGATGATTTAAATAATATAGTCAGAGAAATCCACTATAGGATTTCAAATGAAAAAGAAAAATTAACATTGGTTTACGAACCATCCGTTATGCCGGATGATTTTGAAGAAACATTAAAAAGGACCAGAGACAGGGATATAGCCCAAAAAACTACCTGTACAGGTCCACACAGAGATGAACTGTCATTTTATGTAGGAGATGAGAACCTTAAACTTTTTGGTTCACAAGGACAACAGAGAACAGCAGCACTCTCTTTAAAGCTTGCGGAAATTGAGCTCGTTAAGGAAAAAATAGGTGAAAATCCAATTCTTCTTCTTGATGATGTTCTTTCTGAACTTGACAGAAACAGACAGCAGGCACTTTTGAACTCAATAAATGGTATTCAGACAATTATCACCTGTACAGGGCTTGAGGAGTTTGTCGGTTACAGAAGCGGACTGAATACATTATATAAAGTTACAAACGGAAGCATAGAAAAAATAGAGTAATTCTATGTTAAGGAGGCTTTATGAGCACCGAATACGGAGCGGATCAAATCCAAATACTTGAAGGACTTGAAGCAGTAAGAAAACGTCCCGGAATGTACATCGGAAGTACTTCTTTAAGAGGTCTTCATCATCTTGTTTACGAAATAGTAGACAATGCCATTGATGAAGCACTTGGAGGATATTGTACCGAAATCAATGTATCAATCAACAAAGACGGTTCTGTTACTGTAGTTGATAACGGACGTGGTATTCCCGTAGAAATAAACAGCAAAAAAGGCATTTCCACAGTAGAAGTTGTATTCACCATTCTTCATGCCGGCGGCAAATTCGGCGGTGGGGGATATAAGGTTTCCGGTGGTCTTCACGGTGTAGGTGCATCTGTTGTAAATGCTCTTTCCAATTGGCTCGAAGTAAATGTCGACATAGATGGAAAGAGATATTTTCAGCGTTATGAAAAAGGTAAGCCTGTTGCTCCTTTGAAGGAGATAGGTGCAAGCGAGCCCGGAAGAACAGGTTCTACAGTTACATTTTTCCCCGATGATACAATTTTCGAAGATATTGAATTTGATTACGATACATTAAAACATCGTCTTCGTGAAATGGCATTCCTTACAAAGGGTGTAAAAATCACATTTGCAGACCTTCGTGAAGGAAAAGAAGCCAGCGATGTTTTCCACTATGAAGGTGGTATCAAAGAATACGTTAAATACCTCAATAAAGGTAAAACAGTCCTTTATCCTGAAGTTATTTACTGCGAAGGAAAGAAAAAGGATGTTTATGTAGAAGTTGCAATGCAGCATACCGGAGATTATAACGAAGGATGCTACAGCTTTGTAAATAATATTACGACACCTGAAGGCGGTACGCATTTTACAGGTTTCAAAAATGCACTTGTAAATGTTTGCAACGAATATGCTTTCAAGATGAAATACATCAAGAAAGAAGAAGACAAGCTTATCGGCGAGGATATCAGAGAAGGTCTTACAGCAATCATCAGCATTAAAATTGCGGATCCTCAGTTTGAAGGCCAGACAAAGCAGAAACTTGGCAATTCCGTTGCACGTGGTGCAGTTGAAGGAGTTGTTTCGGAAGCACTTGAAATTTTCCTTGAACAGAATCCTGACATAGGAAAAACAATTTGTGAAAAAGCCGCACTTGCACAAAAAGCAAGAGAAGCTGCAAGAAGAGCAAAGGAAACAGCAAGAAAGTCAGTTCTTGACAGTCTTGGACTTCCCGGAAAGCTTGCAGAATGCTCCGATAAGAATCCCGAGCACTGTGAAATATACATCGTAGAGGGAGATTCCGCCGGCGGTTCGGCAAAGACGGCACGTTCACGTGCAACACAGGCAATACTTCCTCTTAGAGGTAAAATTCTTAACGTTGAAAAAGCAAGACTCGACAAAGTACTTGGAAATAACGAAATCCGTACGATGATTACAGCTTTTGGTACAGGTATAGGAGAAGACTTTGATATTTCAAAGCTCCGTTACCACAAAATCATTATCATGACGGATGCCGATGTCGACGGTGCTCATATTGATACACTTATGCTTACATTCCTGTACAGATATATGCCCGAGCTCATTAAACAGGGTTATGTATATCTCGCACAGCCGCCTCTTTACAAGGTTGAAAGAGGAAAGCAGGTTTGGTATGCATATACCGAAGAAGAACTTACTGCTCTTATGGCCAAAATAGGACGTGACCAGAACAATAAAGTTCAGCGTTACAAAGGTCTTGGTGAAATGGATGCCGAGCAGCTTTGGGAAACAACAATGGATCCCGAAAGAAGAATCCTTTTAAGAGTTGGTATAAACGAAGATACTCAGAGTGAGCTTGATCTCACATTTACAACCCTTATGGGTGATGATGTTGAGCCTAGACGTGAGTTCATCGAAGCAAACGCAAAATTTGTTGCCAATCTCGACTATAATGCATAATTAATTCGTAAATACGTATTGAATTCTGTCGGAGGACAGTACATTGGATAATTTTGAAGATAATTTTGATAAAGTCCAGGAAGTAGACCTGAAAAGAAGGATGGAAGAATCCTACGTAAACTATGCCATGTCGGTTATAGTTGCACGTGCACTTCCGGATGCAAGAGACGGACTTAAGCCTGTTCAGCGCCGTATTTTACACGCAATGAACGAACTGAATAACGGACCGGACAAGCCACACAGAAAATGTGCCCGTATTGTCGGTGATACAATGGGTAAATACCATCCTCATGGTGATTCCTCCATTTATGGAGCCCTTGTATGTCTTGCACAGGACTGGTCAACAAGATACCCGCTCATTGATGGTCACGGAAACTTTGGTTCAGTCGACGGCGACGGTGCCGCTGCAATGCGTTACACGGAAGCACGTCTTTCCAAGCTTTCTGTTGAAATGCTTGCTGACATCAACAAAGAAACAGTTGATTTTATACCAAACTTCGATGAAACCGAACAGGAACCTCTTGTACTTCCTGCACGTTTCCCGAACCTTCTTGTTAACGGAACAACAGGTATCGCCGTAGGAATGGCTACAAACATTCCGCCTCACAATATGACGGAAGCCATTAATGCGGTTATTAAGCTTATCGATGATAAAGTTGCCGGAGTGGAAACTTCAATCGAAGACCTTATGGAAATAGTTCAGGGTCCTGATTTCCCTACAGGAGCAACGATTCTCGGCAGACGCGGAATAGAAGAAGCATACCGTACAGGACGAGGAAAAGTAAGAATTCGTGCCGTTACGGACATTGAGCCTATGGCAAACGGCAAGAACAGAATTGTCGTTACTGAGCTTCCTTACCTTGTAAACAAGGCAAAGCTTGTTGAGACAATAGGCCAGCTTTCAAGAGAAAAGAGAATTGACGGAATAACAGAAATCCGCGATGAGTCCAGCCGTGAAGGTATGCGTGTCTGCATTGAACTCCGCCGTGACGTAAACGCAAACGTTATTCTGAATCAGCTTTATAAACACACACAGCTTCAGGATACATTCGGTATTATTATGCTCGCACTTGTAAATAACGAGCCTAAAGTACTGAATCTCCACGAAGTTCTTTCCGTATACCTTAAGCATCAGGAAGAAGTTGTTACAAGACGTACACAGTTTGACTTAAAGAAAGCAGAAGAGCGAGCTCATATCGTAAAAGGCCTGCTCATTGCGCTTGATAACATCGACGAAGTTATCAAAATAATCCGTGGTTCCAAGAACGTAGCCGAAGCAAAAGAAGAACTCATGAGTCGTTTCGGACTTGATGATATTCAGGCACAGGCTATCGTTGATATGCGTCTCCGAGCTCTTACAGGCTTGGAAAGAGAAAAGCTTGAATCAGAATATGCAGAACTCATGAACAGAATCGCAGAGTTCAAAGCAATTCTTTCCGACGAAAAGCTTCTTCTCGGCGTAATTAAAAAAGAAATTGCCGAAACACGTGATAAATACGGTGACGAAAGACGTACAAAGATTGGTCTTGATGTTGATGACTTTATCGATGAGGATCTCATCCCCGATGAAAACGTTGTTATTGCCAAGACACGTCTCGGATACATTAAACGTATGACACCTGACAACTTCCAGAGTCAGAATCGTGGCGGTAAAGGTATTAAGGGCATGCAGATAATCGACAAGGATATTGTCGAAGAAATGTTTACATGCACAACGCATCAGACAATTCTGTTCTTTACAAACAAAGGACGTGTTTACAAACTCAAAGCATACGAAATACCTGAAGCAAGCAGAACTTCACGTGGAACCGCAATGATTAACATTGTTCAGCTCCAGCCCGAAGAAAAGATTGTTGCAATGCTTCCCGTTCGTACCATTGACGACGAAAATTCCATTATTTTCGTTACAAAACGCGGTATTGTTAAACGTACAAAGCTTTCCGAATACAGTAATATCCTTAAAAAAGGTATTCGTGCCATCAATCTCCGAGAAGATGATGATATTGTTGAAGTTAAGCTTTCAAGCGGAAACAATGACATTATCCTTGTTACAAAGAAAGGACAGTGTACACGCTTTAACGAAGAAGAAATCCGTTCTCTCGGCCGATCTGCAACAGGCGTTATCGGCATGAACCTTGATGATGACGACGAAATTATTTCCATGAACCTTAATTCTGACGGAACATACCTTCTTATTACATCAGAAAAAGGATATGGTAAGCTTACCGAAATCAAAGAGTTCGATGCGCACCACAGAGGCGGAAAGGGCGTTAAGTGCTATAAGATTGCCGACAAGACCGGTGATGTTATGGGCGTTAAGGCAGTTGAACTCGAAGACGAACTTCTCCTTATTACAAATGAAGGTGTCATGATTCGAATAAGAGTCAGAGACATTTCAATAATAGGACGTAACACATCAGGCGTAAGACTCATTAATCTTAAGAAGGAAGATGCTTTTGTAGCCGGAATGGCTAAGGTTGATCCCGAGCCTGAATACGAAGAAGAAACAGAAGGAGAAAATCCTGAGAATGCGTGAAATTCACACTGATCTTCTTATTAAGAACATAAAAGAAATGTGTATGGAAGCAAATCTTGAGCTGGCAGATGATGTCAGCTCAAGAATTATTTCTGCCGCAGAAAAAGAAGAAACCGAATTAGGCAAAAAGGTACTCAGCCAGCTTGTTGACAATATGCGAATCGCCAAAGAAGAACAGATTCCCATATGCCAGGATACAGGTATGGCTGTTGTTTTTATTGAAGTCGGACAGGATGTTCATATTATAGGCCAAAACCTTACCGATGCCATAAATGAAGGAGTCCGCCAAGGATATACAGAAGGATATTTACGTAAATCCGTTGTCGGTGACCCACTGCTTCGTGAAAACACAAAAGACAATACACCGGCTATAATCCATACGGAGATAGTACCCGGAGAAAACATTAAGATTACCGTTGCACCAAAAGGCTTCGGCTCTGAAAATATGAGCCGTGTATATATGTTAAAGCCCGCAGATGGTGAAGAAGGCGTTAAAAATGCAATACTTGAAACAGTAAAACTTGCCGGACCTAACGCCTGTCCACCGGTTGTAGTTGGAGTCGGAATCGGCGGAACCTTCGAAAAGTGTGCGTATCTTGCAAAGAAGGCACTCACACGTAATCTTAACGAACATTCACAACTGCCTCACATAGCAGCTATGGAAGAAGAACTTCTTAATAAAATAAAAGAAATGAATATCGGCCCCGGTGGGCTTGGCGGTAAAACCACTGCTCTCGGAGTCAATATAGAAACATTTGCAACGCATATTGCGGGGCTTCCCGTAGCAATCAATATGTGCTGCCACGTAGACAGACATATAACAAGAACGCTGTAGGTGACATAATGAATACTCTCAATATTACTCTTCCGATAACGGAAGAAAAAACAAAAAATATGCACGCGGGAGATTATGTATACCTTACAGGCGTTATGTATTCCGCACGCGATGCCGCGCACAAACGAATGATAGAAACTCTGGAAAAAGGCGACAGCCTTCCTATAGAAATGAAAGACCAGGCAATCTATTACCTCGGACCGTCACCTGCAAGACCCGGACAAATCATAGGATCCGCAGGACCGACAACATCAAGCCGAATGGATAAATACACTCCGACGCTTCTTGACCTTGGGATGAAAGCAATGATAGGAAAAGGCAGAAGGTCGGATGCAGTAAAAGTATCAATGATAAAGAACAAAGCAGTATATCTGGCAGCGGTAGGAGGAGCAGGAGCGCTACTTTCCAAATGCATAAAAAAAGCAGAAGTTGTAGCATACGATGATTTGGGCGCAGAAGCAATATACAAACTCGAAGTAGAGGACTTTCCCTGCGTGGTTGTCATAGATTCCGAAGGTAAGGATTTATACGAAAAAAGTATTTGACAAGTACATATATCAATGGTAAACTAACCTTTGCGTTTTGAAGACGCATACAGAAAATTGAATACCTTTGGTAGCAGATTTTCGGTTTGAGAGCATAACCAAAGAGCATTACAAATGCTTAAAGGTTACGATGGAGAAATACTCAAGAGGCCGAAGAGGCGCCCCTGCTAAGGGTGTAGGTCGGGTGACCGGCGCGAGGGTTCAAATCCCTCTTTCTCCGTTAGCAAGCACAAGGAGCTCGAAAGAGCTCCTTTTCTTTTGTTCGAATTGGAGACACAAAAACGAATATAATCTGTAAAAAGCCAACTCGTAAACACGCGAAACCCTCTGAAATACGGGGTTTTGAAAAAAAGTTTAAAATTTTTTAATTTTCTTCAAAAAAGTTGTTGACAAACTCTTTTTTCGGTGGTATCCTAATCGAGCGCCTTGCAAAAAGGGCGCAGGAAACAAAGGAAGAACCTTGAAAACTAAACAGCTAAACAACCCTGAAAATTTCTAAAATTTTCAAACTTGGTCATCACAGCAAAGTGATGACAATTAAGGACATCCTTAATAAACAGTAAACAGCCGTATGAGAAGAATCCACTTCAGAGTACGGAACGGGACAACGAAGCTTATTCATGGATCCGGCAATCGAAGATTACCGGACAAAATTAAGCCAGT
>JAZQQJ010000060.1:0-41583 GCA_045629005.1 Lachnospiraceae bacterium | reverse complement strand
CCACACCCCGTCCCTAGTGGACACTTTTATTTTCCATTTCACTAAATAATATAAACAACTTGTACTATTTGCACAATAACTATTAAAAAAATATAAAATTCGTTGTTGCTTTTTACCGAAAACTGTAGTATTTTAGTTTTAAGATTTAGGGAAAACAATAATATTTTAGTATATACTAAAATAAAAATCCGACGATAAGTTAATTAATACGATAATTTTACTTTTGAATAAAAGAATGTATTTGGGAGGGCTTTATGCTACGAAAAACTTTCTTTAAAACAGTATCACTTGTGCTTGCTACGGTGCTTGTTTTCAGCACCCTCGGAGTAAGCGATGCTCTCGGCTCGGAAGTCGGAGCAGAAAAAACAGGCACTGTTTCGGAGACAGGTGCTTTGGCAGCAGTAACGGGAGAATATTCCGATGAACGCCTGAATCATAATTACACAAAGGTGAGCGCAGGCTATAAAAGCGCAGAATACAGCGGCCCGGAAGTGGAATTTGTAATTGCCGACATCGTTTCGGAAGACGGAAAAACATATCTTACTTCTGAAAATAAAGGCTATGCAAATGCTGTACTGTCTCTTGCAAGCGGTGATTCCTTTAAGACGGTTATTAATGTTCCCAAGGCAGGCCTCTACTGTGTAGGCTTTGATTATCTTTCTTATGACAGTTCCATTCTTCCCATTGAGTTCTCGATGAAGGTTGACGGGGAGTTCCCCTTCTATGAAACAAGAAACCTTACCTTTGAAACAACATGGGTTTCAAGCGGAACGAAAAGCATCGACAGATACGGAAATGAAATTGTAACGATGCCCGAAAAGCTTATACGCTGGGAACACAAAAAGCTTTCCGATTCCAGCTATCGCTACAGTGAACCGCTTCTCCTTGAACTTTCTGCAGGCTTGCACGAGCTTGAATTCGGTGTCAGCGAGGGCAGATTCCTCCTTGGAAATATTACCCTTTCCGCACCCGAAAAGATTAAAGCATATGAAAACTCGCAAAATGCAGGCAATGCTGAAGCTTTGAAATCCCCCATCATTATTGAAGGTGAAGATTTTTACGAGCGCAATGCTTCCTCAATTCACGCTGTCGGAGAATATGATACGGCCATCAGCCCGACTTATGTAAAAGAAACCGTGCTGAACACGCTGGATGAGGATTCGTTCAGTGATTTCGGACAGACCGTTACCTACAGCTTTGAAGTTGAAAAAGCAGGAAATTATAATGTCGCGCTTAATTACCGTCAGTCAGGTAAAAACGGGTTCCCGGTATTTATCAATTACAAAGTTGACGGTGAATATCCGAACGATGCTTTTCAAAATTATCCGATGGAGTACACAACGGAATACAAGGTTTCAGAACTTGTAAATGCGGATAATGAAGCTTTGAGTGTATACCTTGAGCCCGGTACACATACAATCTCAATGACAATAAGCGCAGACCCGATCAGGTATGCTCTTGAAGCGGTAGACGAGATTATCTCGGGCGTAAGCGACCTTTCGCTTGAAGTTACAAAGGTTGCGGGAACAAACAAGGACAAATACCGTGACCTGAAGATTACAAGATACATTCCGAACATCACAGAAAGAATGTACGGATGGGTTGACCGCCTTTACGAAATAAGCGCGCAGGCAGGCGAGTTTGTCGGAACGGACGACCCTGAGAAGGTTGCAGCATTCTCGTATCTTCTTATTGCAGCCAAGCAGCTAAAGACACTTGCGGACGAGCCTAACGAGCTTGTTTACAGAGTGGATGAGCTCTCAACCGGAACAAACTCAATAAACACACAGCTTGCGAACTTCGTTGACATTATCGATAAAAACAATCTGTCGGTTGACAGAATTTATGTATATACGGCAGGGACAAAGCTCCCGAAGAAGCTTGGCTTTTTCAAGTCACTTATTCTTAAGATAAAGAGGTTTTTCAATTCCTTCCTGGGACAGGATTACTCTTCGAGCAATACGGATGAATCGCACATTCAGGTTTGGGTAAACCGTCCGCGTCAGTATGTAGAAATAATGCAGAAAATGATTGATGACGAATTTACGCCAAAGACCGGAATAGAAGTTGACCTTTCACTTATGACGGATGCGCAGAAGCTTATTCTTTCGAACGCATCCGGAGATACTCCCGATATAGCAACGGGCATCAACTACTCAATTCCTTTTGAAATGGGTATCAGAGGAGCTCTTGTAGATCTTACGAAGTTTGATAACTATAAGGAAGTTTTCGGCAGATACAGCGAAGGTCTTCTTGTACCTTCGGTTATAGGGGACACGCTCATATCACTTCCCGAAACAATGAACTTCTACGTTATGTTCTACAGAACCGACATACTCAGTAAACTGGGACTTGAGGCTCCGAATACAATGGACGAGCTCATTGCAATGCTTCCGGACCTTCAGATGAGAGGACTTAACGTTTTCTATCCTACGGCTCCGATGCAGGCTATGCGTAATTTCCACGGAACAACACCTCTTATTTACCAGAACGGTGGCGTTCTGTACGGAGAAACTGCAACAGATATTTTGCTCGACAGCGAGAAAACAATAGATGGTTTTACAGAGCTTACCGAGCTGTTTACACTTTACAACCTGCCAGTTGACGTTCCGAACTTTTACCAGCACTTCAGAAACGGCGATCTTGCAATAGGAATTGCGGATTTCAACTCTTACAACCTTATTCTGAATGCAGCACCGGAAATTGCGAACTCCTGGTCCATCGCTCTTGTTCCCGGAACAGAGGATGAGAACGGAGAAGTACTTCGCTACATGTCGGGCGGAGCAGAATCCACCGTAATGTTTGCTTCAAACGATGAACGTGAGCAGCAGGCGTGGAAATTCATGGACTGGTGGTCAACCGCAGAGGTTCAGGCTGAGTTCGGACAGATGCTTCAGATTATCTACGGCGATGAATACATCTGGCCTACAGCAAACCTTGAAGCCTTCAAGATGCTTCCTTATCCGTCATCAGATAAGAACATAATTCTTGAGCAGGCTTCACAAATTCTTGAAGCCCCCAGACTTCTCGGCAGCTACATGATGGAACGTGAAATGTCAAACGCCTTCAACAGCATCGTTGTTGATGGTGAAACCGTAAGGTCGAGAATTGACGACGCAGTCAAGGTCGTTAAAAGAGAAACCGAACGAAAGCTTGAGGAGTTCGGATATATCGACTCTGAAGGAAATGTATTGAAAATCTACGAGATTCCTTCTGTAGAAAAGGTTCATGAGATACTTAAAGAATAATTAATGAGGAATATACAATGCGCGGATTAATTTCTTCAAACGGAAAAGGAAAAGTCGGCAGACGAATGCACTCGAATCCGAACGGATATCTGTTCGTACTGCCATATGCACTTCTGTTTGTAATATTCATACTTGCGCCGGTTGTCATGGCGGTAATACTCAGCTTTACGAACTTTAATGCAATTGAGTTTCCGGGCTTTGTAGGGTTCTTAAACTACATTAACCTTCTTACAAGCGATGATACGTTCATGAAATTTGTTCTTCCGAACACCGTAAAATATGCGCTTATAGTCGGTGTCGGAGGCTATGTGCTCGCATTCCTTCTGGCATGGGCACTTGCAAATCTTCCCAAGAAGCTCAGAACGGTGTTTGCACTGATTCTTTATTCGCCAAGCATGACGACAGGTGTTGCCATGAGCGTGCTTTGGAAAATCCTTTTTACAGGTGACCAGACAGGTTACATCAACAGCTGGCTTATGAGCCTCGGAATTATAGATGAACCGATAATATGGCTGACAAGCAGTAAATACCTGCTTCCCATTGTAATAATCATCGGACTCTGGTCCAGCATGGGCGTCGGATTCCTGTCAATACTTGCAGGTCTTCTGAACGTTGACGAATCACTTTATGAAGCTGCGGCAATTGATGGTGTAAAGAACAGATTCCAGGAAATGATTTATGTAACGATACCGTCCATGAAGCCTCAGATGCTCTTTGCGGCTGTTATGCAGATTGTCGGAGCCTTCCAGAACGGTACGATATCGACACTTCTTGCAGGCAACCCCACACCGGGTTACGCTGCACAGCTTATTGTAAACCACATTGAAGATTACGGCTTTATAAGATACGAGATGGGTTATGCGGCATCGGTTTCGGTAGTACTGCTGCTTATTGTCCAGATATTCTCATCTCTGTCCAATAAACTGTTCGGAGAAAAAGACTAAAGAAGGAAAGGAGAATTTTCAATGGCTGCATATAAAGGTCATCAGATGAATCCCGATAAATTCGAAAAAAGCCAGATAAAAATCATTCTTCTGGTTCTTCCGATGGTGCTTCTTACAGCACTTCCGATCGTTTTCATCTTTTTCCATGCGTTTAAGCCCATGGAGGAACTCTTCGCATTCCCTCCGAAGTTTATTACAACGCATCCCACATTGGACAACTTCAGAAACCTTATAAAGGCATCACGTTCTGCGGGAATACCGATCAGTAAATATGTATTCAACAGTATATTCATTACGGCGGTTGTTGTTGTAGGATCGCTCCTTATTTCAACAATGGCTGCGTATGCGCTTTCGAAGCTCCGCTTCAAGGGAAGAAACTTAATGATGCAGATTAACCAGATTGCACTTATGTTCGTGTCCTGCGCAGTCATGATTCCGAGATACCTCATTGTAAACAAACTCGGTCTTATTGACACTTACTGGGCACAGATACTTCCTTTGGCGGCTCTCCCTATCGGACTGTTTCTTATTAAACAGTTTGTCGACCAGGTTCCCGATTCGCTTATCGAAGCAGCTTACATGGACGGCGCAAAAGAATGGAAGATATACACTCACGTCATTCTGCCTCTTATCAAACCTGCAATAGCAACTGCTGCAATTCTTGTATTCCAGCAGGTTTGGACAAACCTTGAGGCGTCCAATTACTACATTAACGATGAATCACTTAAGTCGCTGGCTTTCTACATGAGCACACTTTCAAGTGCACAGGGAAACACCGTTGCCGGCCAGGGAATTTCGGCAGCGGCTTCGCTCATAATGTTCCTGCCGAATCTGATATTGTTCTGCATTCTTCAGAGACACGTTATGAACACAATGGCATATTCAGGTATCAAGTAATTACTTAAGAGGACTTTTACGGTGAAAAGAAAAAACAAACTCTTAAAACTGATTCCCGTACTGCTTTTTTCATTGCTGGCGGGTATATGTGCGGCGGATGTCACACCGGTTTACGCCGAGGTGCCCTACAAAACCTACACGGTTGACGGGTACGGCTCGGTTATGGAAACCCAGACAGCTTATCTGCCATACGAAACAATAACAAAAATAGGTGATGAATCACTTCTTGCACCAACAGATTTTACGCTTCTTAAAGACAACACAATGTACATTCTCGACAGCGGAAACAAGCGTGTTGTTGTAGCAGATGAGAACCTTGAACCTGTTCGTATATTCGGAAGCGAATATTTTAAGAATCCCAAGGGAATGTTTGTTACCGAAGAGCACATTTGCTACGTTGCCGACAGAGATGCAAAAACAATCTGGGTGTTCGATGAAAACGGCGGGCTTATTGAGTCCTTCGGACGTCCCGATGCCGCAATGTATGGTGATGACCAGGATTTCCTTCCGTTAAAGATAGTTGTTAACAATGCCGGTACGATGTACGTCATATGTGAGTCAAATACGAACGGTATTGTTGAAATAAGCCCTGTTGAAGGAGGAACCTTCCTCGGATACTTCGGAACAAATGCGACGGACCCTTCAATATGGAGAATCATCTGGAGAGCAATTTCCACAAAGGCACAGCGTGCCAAGATGGTTGCGAATACACCTGCAACACCCGACAACATGGCAATTGATGAGAAGGGCATCATCTACACTGTAACAAGAGGTGAGGCCGCAAGCTCGCTGAAGCGTCTGAACATTGCGGGCGTAAATATGATTGAGCCCGAATCGTATGAAGAGCTTCCGGCAGCGGTTGCGGTCGGAAATCATGACAACGCTTTTGTCGTTTCGCAAAGCGGATACATCTACGAGTACACAAACGAGGGAGATTTGCTCTTTGTGTTCGGCGGCAGTGATGATGGAGACCACAGAATCGGCCTTTCCACCAAAGTTGAAGCAATTAATGTCGGAACGGATGACAAGATTTACGTTCTCGACTCCGATAAAGCGCAGATTCAGGTTTATGAGCCTACGGAATTCGCAGGATATCTTCATGAAGCGTTGAACCTCTTCTCAAAAGGAAGATACGAAGAGTCAAAGGAGCCGCTTTCAAAGGTCCTTGAAATGAACAACCTCTTTGATTACGCAAACATGGCAATGGGAAAGGCTTGTTACAAAGAAGAGGATTACGAAGCAGCACTTAGCTACGCAAGACTTTCAAAGAATGTTGAAGGTTATTCCGAGGCGTTCTGGGAAATAAGAAACAGCTGGTTAAAGGCAAATCTTACGATAATAGCAATAATTCTTATTGTTGCCTTTGTACTTATAAAAGCACTTAAGTTTGCCGATCGCAAATGGCACATTTTCGACGGTGTGAGAAAAGTAACCGCCAAACTGAAGGAAAAGCGCCTCATAAAAGAAATGGGCTACATGTTCTATTTCATAAGACATCCGATAGAAGGCTGCTACGGAATAAAGCATGACGGAAGAGTATCGCTTTTAAGCTCTAATCTCTATCTGGTGCTCATTATGCTTGTTTACATCATAAACAAGTATTTCTGCGGATTTATTACAAAGACGGTCCGCGAGGGAAGCTATGACATTCTGTCTGACATCGGAATGATAGCACTTATCCTTTTACTTGTGGTCGGATGCAATTACCTGATGTGTACCATTAACGACGGAGAAGGAAAATTAAGGGATATATACTGCTCGGCTATTTACAGTATGGGTCCTTATCTGATTTTCACACCGTTCATTTTCCTTCTTTCACATGTGCTCACCCTGAACGAGAAATTCCTTATTTCCTTCGGAAGACTGTTCATGATTGTATGGTGTGCGGTGCTTGTATTCATGTCGGTTAAGGAAATAAACGACTACTCGGTAAAAAATACTATAAAGATTATCGCTCTTACAATTTTCACAATACTTATTGTCTGCCTTCTCGCATTCATTATCTACGTCCTCTGGTCGCAGGTATTTGACTTTGCACAGCAGATTCCAAGAGAGGTGGTGTACAGAATTGGCTCATAAGTTTTTTAAAGTTATAGCGGCTGTTTTGGCTGTTGTACTGCTTGCTTCTGTACTTCCCTTCGGACTTAACGACAATAACCGTACTGAAGCTGCGGTGTTCGAGAATGCTAACGAAGTGACGGAAAGCTCACGCTATCGTATGTATGTGAACGAGGAAACGCTTTCGCTCATTATTGAGGATAAGCAGACCGGAGCTTTTATGGAGTCATCTCCTTCATACGATGACGAAAAGAGTAACAAAACGTGGTGGGGCGCCATGAATTCTGCTGTTGTCGTAACGATGATCAGCGGAAACGACGATACGAAGCAGGCAGATATGCTTGTTGACAAGGTAACAAAGAAGATTACTTATACAAAGACCGGATTCTCTGCAGATCTTTACTGGACAAAATATCAGTTCGGAATGACGCTGGAGGTGAGCCTCACAGATGATGGGCTTACGGTCAGGATTCCCGATTCCTCCATTAAAGAGGACGGAGAAAAATACAAGATAGGCACCATCACAATGTATCCGTACATGGGTGTTTCCTACAAGGACGATAAAGACGGTTACATTCTTGTCCCTGACGGAAACGGTGCGCTCATCTACCTTACCGATAAGGAAGGACGCTACAACAGTGGCTTTTCCTACATGATTTATGGTTCAGACATAGGTTTTGATGAGCTTAAGGTGGAGTCACTTCTTTGGGACAAATACAAGATTATCAATGATTCGGAAAACATTATTGCTCCCATATTCGGAATAGCTCATACAGACGACAAAATAGCTTATCTTGCAGTTGTCGAGGACGGTGCAATGAGAGCGACAATAGACTGTATGCCGAACGGTGTAAGCGTAGATTACAACCGTGCCTATGCAAAGTTTATTGAGAGAAAGCTCTATACACAGCCTACATCGAACAATTCCACAGCGGGGTCACTTCACATTACAGAAAGTGACAGAGCACATTCGGACCTTCAGGTAAGATACATTTTCCTTTCCGATGATGCTGCAAACTATTCCGGAATGGCAAATGCCTACAGAGATTACCTTATAAAGAACGAAAAGATTAACTCTGCCGACTCCTCATATAAGACGAGAATAGATTTCCTCGGTACAGACCGTGAGGAATGGGTTATCGGTACAACTCCCGTAGTAATGACAACGGTTGATGATGTACGTTCAATATTGGACGATCTCAGCGTACGCAATGTTACGGATATCCTTTCGATTTACAAGGGATGGCAGAAGGGCGGAATTAACAGAGTTCCGGTTTCAACGTACAAGGCTGATTCGAAAATCGGCGGCACGTCCGGGCTGACAAAGCTTATTAAGGACTGTGAAGCAAAGGGAATCGAGATGTACCTTTACGATGATGCTCTCAGGATTAATCCCGACGAATTTAATGTTACTTTCAACGTTGTAAAGAAAATAAACAAACGTAAGTACGAAGAACAGACATTTAAGGAAGTTTACAGCACCTTCAACTATGTGATTCCTTCGAAGGCAGAGAGCAATCTCTTAAAGTTTGCAGAAAAAATGAATGCATCGGGAGTAAACGGTATATGTCTTTCGGGAATAACATCAATGCTTTATTCCTATACATACAACGGAAAGGATTATACAAGATACGATACGGGAAATGCATATTCCGAGGCGGTTTCAAAGCTTGATGAAAGCACTGAGCTCATTATGGAACAGCCGTTTGCCTACCTTTGGGCTGACACGGGTGCATTCCTGGATATGCCCTTATATACATCAAACTATGAATATGAAGATGAGTTTGTTCCTTTCCTTTCAATGGTTTTGAAAGGCGTTATTCCGGTTTATTCGGACTATGTGAATTTTGAAGCCAATAAGCAGGAATTCTTCTTAAAGATGGTTGAATCGGGCAGCTTCCCTTCGTTCTACATTACAAGGGAAAGCTCTGCAAACCTTATTTATACTAATTCGTGCGATGTTTACAGCTCACAGTACAGTGCCTATGCAGATACCATAAGCGAATACTCCGCAGAGCTTAAAGCCTTTGCTGATGCGGTTTCAGGTGCAACGATTGCAAAGCATGAAATATTCGAAAACGGTATTACAAAGGTTACCTATTCAAACGGAGTAAAGATTTACGTCAATTATTCCAAAACAAGTGCTTCCGCAGATTCGGTAACACTTGATTCAATGACTTACAAGCTTGTTAAGTAAGGCGGGAAGACAATGGCTAAGGAGAAAAAACAAAAAAAACAGAAAATAAAGCTCGGTAAACTCGAAAAACGTGAAGCCCGCATGGGTTATGTGTTCGTGGCGCCGTGGCTTATCGGTGTGATTGCGTTTTTGCTGTATCCGCTGTGCCAGTCCTTCCGGTACATGTGGTACAACATCCGAATCACGCCTATGGGTACCAACTTCATTCCTGTCGGAACTCAGAACTTCACGCAGATCTGGCTTGAAAACCATGAGTTCCCGGAGCAGCTGGTCACCTACATATGGCAGACCATCGTTGAAGTACCGATTATAGTCGTGTTTGCGCTGATTATAGCAATAATGCTGAATGGGAAGATTAAGCTTAAGGGCTTCTTCAGACTGATTTTCTTCCTGCCGGTAATCATAGTCAGCGGTCCGGTTATGAATATGCTCGTGAGCGAGGGCGCATCTACAATTCCCGCGATGAATGTTCAGGCAATTGTATCTGCCTTTGCAAGAGTACTTCCGATGAAAATAGCAAGTTCCGTGGGCGAGATATTCTCGAATATGATAATGATTCTCTGGTATTCCGGAGTTCAGATACTCATTTTCCTGTCCGCCCTGCAGAAGGTTCCACCCGATCTTTACGAAGCGGCAAAAATCGACGGTGGTTCCGGATGGGAATGCTTCTGGAAGATTACACTTCCGACAATTAAGCCCATGATTCTTCTGAATGCGGTATATTCGGTTATTTTCCTTTCAAGCAACGAGCAGAACAGCCTTATCAATATGATTGAGAGCGCGATGTTCTCCGGAACAAAGGAAAAGGGCTACGGTTATGCATCGGCAATGGCATGGATGTACGCAGTTGTCGTTACGTTGATTGTTCTTCTTTTCTTCCTGCTTCTGGGCTCGAAGAAGGATGCCTACGACCGTGCCGTAGAACGCAGAAACAGAATGCTTAAGAAGGAAAAACGGCACCAGAAAAAAATACAAAGGAGGAGCATACAGCATGCAAAGAGATACAAAAAAGCAGTTGCAAGGCACAAGTTCACAAGCTACGAAGACCTTGACAATCGCGAATAAGCGCGTGTTTACAAAAGAAAAGCTCCATCGCTTTGTATTTGGAACGAGAGAAAAAGACGGAGTCGGCAAGATGATTGTCGTATACGGGCTCCTCATTTGCATCGGCTTCGTATATCTGTATCCGATTCTTTACATGATAAGCACAAGCTTCATGGATAGGAACGACCTGCTGGACACCTCGGTTAAGTGGCTTCCCAGCTCCTTATATCTTCAAAATTATATCGATGCTGCAAAGTCCATGGAATTCTGGAAAACCTTCGGTAAAGGCATTGTAATAGCCGCACTTCCGACAATATGCAACGTAGTTATCTGTATGATGGTCGGATACGGTTTTGCAAGATACAACTTCAAAGGCAAAAAGCTTATGATGGCACTTTTGATTTTTGTGTATATTCTGCCGTCACAGGTTACCATGATTCCCACTTATGTGCTGTTCAACAAGTTCAAGATACTCGGAACACTGTGGACCTTCATACTTCCGGCACTTTTTGGAAACGGACTTAACGCACCGATTTTCATACTGATTTTCTATCAGTTCTTTAAGCAGGTGCCAAAGGTTCTTATGGAGGCGGCTTCCATAGACGGAGCGGGACATCTGAAGACCTTCTTCAGAATTGCGGTGCCTTCCGCAGTGCCTGCAATTGTTACGGTTGTCCTTTTCAGCTTTGTATGGTACTGGAACGAGTCTTACCTTACGGAGCTTTATGTTCAGGGACTTACGACAAAGAGCATTTGGACAAACCTTGTAATAAAACTCAAGGACTTTGATATGTCCTTCAACACAAGGGCAAGTGTTGGAGATACGGCAACGTCGCTGAACGAATCCGTACGTATGGCGGCAACGTCTCTCAGCATTATTCCGTTGTTTGTTATGTATCTGATTCTTCAAAGACAGTTTGTTGAATCAATCGACCGTGCAGGTATCACGGGCGAATGACATCATTATTTTTGAGTGATAGCGAAAAAATGATGATTAACTTGATCCTTCCCGCCGTGTGAGCGGAATCGATAATAAATTTTTAGGAGGAACTATGAAAAAGAGAATTTTAGCGTTACTTTTGGCTGTTCTTATGCTTTTTTCCATCGTCGGATGCGGAACAACAGGCACAGAGTCGAATACAGACCAAAAGCAAAATCAGGGGACAAGCTCTGTTACTGATGGCGGAACGCCTGCAGTAAACACAGAAGAACAGATTACTCTGACTTTCTGGAGCTATGAGGATGAAACAACAGCAAATCTCATGGCTGAGAAATTTATGCAGCTTTATCCGAACATTAAGGTTGAGTGCAGAATCATCGAAGATATGAGCACAGACTTATCTGCAGCAGCTTCAGCCGGAAACTTCCCGGATGTATTCGAAGGAACCGACTCCGATACAGCTCTTGCAAACCAGTATTGGCTTGATATCAGTCAGTATTTCGACAACGATCCCGAAAACGCAAACCTTATGACAACCATTAAGGAATATGGCATCGGATGCTTCGATACAAATGCAAGATATGCCGTTCCTATGATGTTCTGGCCCAGCGCAGTTTTCATCGACAGAAACGTAATCGAAAAGCTTAATCTTCAGATGCCCAGAACAGACTGGACATGGAGCGAGATGATCGATCTCATCAAGGCTGCAACAGTAGATGACCGTACCGGTATGAAGTACTACGGACTTGGTTACTACAACAGACTTGACTCCCTTTACGGTATTGCTGCCTGCACAAACGCAGAGCGTGCTATCAAGGGTGAGTTCGGTTTCGACGGAAACGACTTCGACCTTCAGTACTGGGCAATCGGCGAGCAGCAGTTCTCAGATCTTAAACTCGGCGGCTATGTAGCTCCTCAGCAGAGCACACAGCAGATGGAAGACTGGTCGGGAGACTGGAACACATGGTTTGGTGCAACAGGCCACGTAGCAGTATTCTCAGAAGGCTCATGGACATTCCAGAACCTTTGGGGGATGGAAGGCTACCAGGAAGAATACGGCCTCGATATCGTTCCTTATGTAACACCCAATGTAGTTGATGAAAAGCAGCACAACGTTATTTCCAACATGTATATGGGTGGTGTTTCAACATCATGTAAGCATCCTTACGAAGCATATCTGCTTCTTAAGTTCATGGGCTGGGGCATCGACGGATGGAATGCAAGACTTGATATCTATGAGGATACAAGCATTGTAAATGCATCAGGTACACCTCTTAAGAACTCCACAATGCCTTATCCGCTTACTCTTGATAAGGGCATCTGGGACAGATTTGCGAAGCTTTTCCCTCAGGATGCAGAGCACAAGCCTTACTGGGATGACTATTTCGCAAGCATCACAAGACCGGTTCCTTACGGCTGGTATTCAATCGCAGGCTACTGGAACTTCTGTGACCAGTACTTCAACAACATCGGCATTCATGATCTCGTAGATGAAGGCAGAGCAAAGGCTGCAGACTACGTTCTTGAAGCAACAGAGCAGGCTAACTACTACCACGCAGAAGCAATGATTTCTTACTTCGGACCTTATGGCTACAACATTCTTTCCGCAGAAGAACTTGCCAAGTATCAGGCAGTAGTTGACGCCTTCGCAAACTAAATTTTTAAGGAGGAAATATATATGCGTAAGAAATTATTAAGCGCTGTTTTGTGCCTCAGCATGGTTTCCCTTCTTTTTGCAGGCTGCACAAAGAATGAGGGCAACACAAGCACACCTACTGCAGCACCTACACAGGAAGTACAGGTAACACCGACAGCAGCACCTGCTACACCTACAACAAAGCCTGAACAGCAGGCTCCTGCAGCAGAAGCTCTTCCGGAACCCGTTTACTATTATTCTTTTGACAAGGCAGACGGAACAGACGGAATCAGAGTCGTAAAGAAAGATACAACAGCTACACCTATCGTTCAGTACGTTGATGACAAAGACGTTGTTTTCGTAGACGGCGTTAAGGGTCAGGCAATCTATGCTGACGGCGTTACAGGCTACAAGCTTCCCAAGGTTCAGGGTGTAGGCGATACATACACAATCAGCTTCTGGGTAAATGCATCCCGTTTTGCAACATATATGCCTACCGTTCAGTACGGTCCCGATATCCACGGTGATTTAACAGGCAGCCAGCACTATGTAAACTTCACACGTACAGAGTGGAGCGGTGAACCCGCATTCCCTTGCGTATGGTCTTACGATCAGGCAGACAATGCAAAGTGGCCTAACTGGGCACCTGATGCAGGTGAAGGCGAGCACGTTAAGGACTGGGTTAATATCGTATTCGTAGTTGACGGAAACAATCTCTCCGATGATGGCGAACTCATTAATGCCGAGCTGTATGTAAACGGTGTTGATTACGGCATCGTTCCTACAGTATTCAATGCAATGGCACCTTCTGAGAACTTTGAAATGCTCCTCGGCGTAAACTACTGGGATGCAACCTTCAAGGGTGCATTTGATGAATTTTATGTATTCGATAAGGCTCTGACAGCAGGTCAGGCCGCAACACTCTTCGCAGACGGAAACCAGAAGGCTACATATGTTGAGCCTGAGCACGTTTTCGAGTTCTATAAGGAAGAGGGCGCAATCGAAAGCCTTGGTAACGCTGAATTTGCATCAGCATGGATGGCTACAAAGTCATCTGCTACAGAAATCAAAGATGGCGAGACATGGCAGATTAAGCTTCACAACTGGTCAGCAGGTAATAAGTCAACAGATAACTACGGAATCATCTTTGCAAACAAGGATGCAGGCGCTGAAGGCTACAGCGAGTATGCAGTAGTTCGCGCAGATGCTACAGGTTACACAGCAGCAGGCGATATTGCAGCAAGTGCATTCACATATTCATGGGGCAACTGGAACACATGGACACAGAAGGCAATGCGTGATGCAGACGTTACTGTTAACATCACAAGACAGGGCAGCCAGCTTTACGTTGAATGCGACAACGTTGACTTCAACGAAGGTTCAAACCGCATGACAGTAACTCTTGACAACTTATTCACATCAGCTTCCGATCCTGTTGTATTCTACTTCACATGTGAGAACGCATATGTTGACATCCTTTCAATAAAGGATAAGACAGTTAAGATCGGTAACGATACAATCATTGGCGCAACAGACTGCTCACAGGCATTCTGGACAGCATTCTCAGACATTTGGGCAGTTCCGGAAGGCACATCCGTAACAAAGACATTCGCTAACTTCACAGATGGCGTTAACAACTGGGATAACTTCCTTGTAATCCTTCAGAACGTTCCTACAGGCCATTCCGCAGCAGATAACGAAGCATATGCAGAGTATGCAGTATGCCGTGCTGATGCTTACGGCTGGGGCGGTGCTATCGGTGATTACACAACAGCTACAATTGAAAATAACTTCAACTGGGATACATTCACATCCGATATGGATGGCGCTCTTTGTGAGGTTACAGTTACAAATAACGGTGCTACAGCTGATATTGTTTGCAACATTACAACATTGGACGGCACAAAGTATACAGAAAAGTATGCCGGCATCACAACAGGCGGCGACCTTTACATGACATTTACATGTGAAAAGTCTTACCTTGTATTTGGCCAGGAAACAGTAGTTCTTGGTGCTACAGACTGCTCACAGGCATTCTGGACAACACATTCCGACATTTGGGAAGTTCCTGTTGGACAGACAGTAGTAAAGAGCTTCACAAACTACACAGACGGTGTAAACAACTGGGATAACTACCTTGTAGTTCTTCAGAACACACCTACAGGCCATTCCGCAACAGACAACGAAGCATATGCAGAGTATGCAGTATGCCGTGCTGATGCTTACGGTTGGGGCGGTGCTATCGGTGACTACACAACAGCAGTTTTAACAAACAACATTAACTGGGATACATTTACAGGTGATATGGATGCTGCTCATGTAGAAGTTGCAGTTACAAACAATGGCGCAACAGCAGATGTTAACTGCATCATTACAACTGTTGACCACAAGACTTACTACCAGAGCTATAAGGGCATCACAACTGGCGGAGACCTTTACTTCTGCTTCACAAACGAGAAGTCATATCAGGTATTCGACTATGAAGATCAGACAGTTGTAGGTCCTACAGACCTTACAGCAGCTTTCTGGACATTCTTCTCAGACATCTGGGCAGTTCCTGAGGGCGCTACTGTTACAAAGAACTTCACAAACTACACTGATGGTGCAAACAACTGGGATAACTTCCTTGTAATTCTTCAGAACGTTGCAGAAGGCCATTCAGCAGATGTTGATCCCAACTATGCAGAGTACGCAGTATGCCGTGCAGATGCATACGGCTGGGGTGGCACAATCGGCGATTACACAACAGCAGTTCTTGAGAACGATTTCAACTGGGATACATACACATCCGACATGGATGGCGCAGATGTTACTGTTTCTGTTGTAAACAACGGAGCAACAGCAGATGTCATCATCACAATCGTTACAAAGGACGGCAAGGTATATCACGAGAGCTACAAGGGCATCACAATAGGTGGCGACCTCTTCATGACATTCACACTTGAAAAGGCATACCTTATATTCTGATATTAATTTCCTTCTTTTAGAATCCGGTGGGGCCTTCGGGCCCCTCCCGAATTCGAATGCATGTCACAGCTTTCAAATGTTTGCCGGAAAATAAAGACATGCATAAATAAAAACACTTGCTTTGAAATGAGGACATAAAATGCCGGAAACATCCCGTAACGGAATAATTACCGAATACAATAAAGCGTTTATAGAACAGCATGCAGATCCGTACGTATATCGCCATGATGACGGTAAATACTATTTTACCGCTTCAGTACCGGAATATAACCGTATAGCGTTAAGATGCTCGGATACACTTGAGGGACTTAAAAATGCCGAGGAAAAGACAGTATGGACCGCACACGAAGACGGGGAAATGAGCTGTCACATCTGGGCTCCCGAACTCCATTTTCTTTTCGGAAAGTGGTACATCTACTTTGCAGGCGGAGAGCGAAACAATGTATGGAAAATAAGACCGTTTGTTCTTGAATGCACCAGAAACGACCCTATGACGGGGAAATGGGTCGAAAAAGGAAAGATGCAGCGTGCGGATAACGATATTTACTCGTTTGATGCATTTTCACTGGACATGACAGTTTTCGAAAACAAAGGAAGCTGGTACTGTGTCTGGGCAGAAAAAGTCAGCGTTGGTATTCAGATTTCGAATCTGTACATCGCAAAAATGGAAAGCGCAACAAAGCTTTCAACGGCGCAGGTACTGCTTACAACGCCGGATTACGACTGGGAAAGGGTCGATATATGGGTCAATGAGGCACCCGGAGTGGTAAAGCATGACAACATGATTTATCTCACATATTCCGCAAGTGCAACCGGAGAAGGGTATTGCGTAGGTATGATGAGTATTTCCTGCGATAAAGATTTGCTTGACCCTAAAGAATGGAAAAAGGAACGTCATCCTGTTTTGTCCAGTGATGCCGAAAAAGGCTTCTATGGTCCGGGACACAATTCCTTTACAACCGATAAAGACGGAAATGATGTCTGTGTGTTCCACTCAAGAACATACAGGGATATTATAGGCAATCCTCTTTACGATCCGAACCGTCATACATTCCTTATGAAGGTTGAATGGAACGAAGAAGGACGACCGGTATTGTCATACGACAATATGTTGAAATACTGATTTTGAAAACCCGGAGGTTACGATGAAAAAAATCGTGTTAATAATTCTGTTTGCACTGATATCGTGTGTTGCCGTACTAAGTGCGTGCAGTAACGGAAAAACAGATGAATCGGTTAATAACGGACAGAAGGATGTTCAGAACGACGTTCAAAACGGTGATAAGCCTGAAGACGCTCAGAACACTGAAACACAGGACAGCGGAGCCTCCTTTACCATTACCGAGTCGGGAATTACGGCAACTCTGACTACGGATAAATCAAATTATGCCGAAGGTGAGACAATAAACTATACCCTTACCGTTACTAACGACAAGGTGCATATGTATACTGCCAAAACTGTTGTTACATATACAAACAGTGAGGGACTGGTTCCGGTAGATGAGAACTCCATGCCTTATAATCTTGAGCAGATTGAGAGCGGGCAAAGCGCGGTTCTGACCGGTGCACTTCACGTGGATTCGTCTGCTTCGAAACCTGCTGCAGTCAAAAACAATACAAAATATCCTTCAGGATATGAAAAAATCGAACTGAGGCCTTATGTAAGCGTGAATTATGCAGGTCAGGAGGCCATGATAAGGGTGGTTATGGAATTTCATGCATATCCTGAAAAAGTTAATATAAGTGCTGAATACCGAAACTATCCGAAGTACATAACATGTCACGATCCTTCAATATTCAAGGACTTTGACGGTACGTATTATCTGTTGGGAACACATATCACTGGTGGATATTCTTCGGATTTACGCACATGGACGAGTGTGGACGGAAGCTTCAGGGCAACCTTCACACAGGAAACGAAGAACAAAATTCGTGAATGGAACAAAGACAGCGGAGACTGGTACGGCTATCTCTGGGCTCCGGATGTGGTTTACAATCCCAAGCTTGGAAAGTACTGCTACTACCTAAGCGCAAACGGTGATGACTGGAAGTCAAATATTGTACTTCTTACCTCCGATAACATCCTCGGACCTTACGAATATGCGGGCTCTGTAGTATATGGCGGATTTACGGAGGAGGATTATATGCAGACGGACCTTGTTCAAGTGCTTGGCTGCAGTTCGCTTCCTGAGAGATACATTACAAACGGAATCAAAAACCGTAAATGGGGCGACAAATGGCCAAACTGCATCGACCCGTGTGTATTCTATGATGATGACGGAAATTTATGGATGAGCTACGGCTCATGGTCCGGCGGCATCTTTATGCTTGCTCTTGATGAAGAGACCGGGCTTCGTGATTACTCTGTGGTTTACGAAAACAATCCTCATTCCGATTCATATTTCGGTAAGAAGATTGCAGGCGGATGGTACGTTTCAGGCGAAGGCTCATACATTCAGAAAATAGGTGATTATTACTGGCTCTTTATGAGCTACGGAAACCTTGAAGCAAGGGGAGGCTATAACATCCGTGTGTTCAGATCGGACAAGCCCGACGGAGATTACTACGATGAACTTGGCAATTCGCCTTTGTACGATTCTTACATTTTTAACTACAATCAAAGCGTCGGAGTAAGGCTTTTCGGAGGCTACAAGTGGAGAACATTCTCCGACGGACAGGTTGCCCAGGGACATAATTCCGCATTTGTTGATGATGACGGTAAAGCATATATTGTATATCATTCCAGAACAACAAATGGCACGGAAGGCCATAATGTTAAAATTCATCAGCTCTTCCTGAATGAGGACGGATGGCTTGTGGCAGCGCCTTATTATACAGACGGCGAGAGCCTCGAAGAGATTCCTCCGAAAACAGAGGATATAGTCGGTGAATATGAGATTATTATTCACGACCTTAAGATTGATTATAAGAATCTTGATGTAAAGACGGTTAAATTCATTAATCTTAATGCAGACGGCACCATTACCGGAGAATACGAAGGAACGTGGTCGGTAAGCGGCAAAGACTCGTATATTACGCTGACTATCGATTCTGTTACGTATAAGGGCGTGACCTTGAATATGAATGTTGAGAATTACAAAACAGAAACGAGAGTTTTCACAGCACTCGGCACCGGAAATTCACAGATTACGATATGGGGCTCAAGGGTTCTTGAATAAAAAAGTTTTAGCTTGGACTAAAATAAATACATATTTGTATTGATATATTTTAACTCGTAAACTATAATTTGATTTCAGTGGCGCGGTACGCGCAGGGGAAAGGACATATGGCAGAAATGTTGCTTTACAAAAAGTCACTTGAAGAGGCGGAAGAGGTTTTTAAGGCTCTTTCCACACCTATGCGACTTAAAATCATGGAGATGATCTATGAGAATGACAATTTAAGCATGAACGATCTTGCTGAAGCTCTCGGACTCACAAACGGTGCTATTTCCATGCACGTTACAAAGCTTGAAGAAGCGGGCCTTGTAAAGATAAGAACTACAGCGGGAAAACGCGGCGCAATGAAGATTGTGCGTCCCCGTTATGACAGACTTATGATTGATATGGCTCCGGTTAAGGAAATGCGTCCGTGCTACACGGATGACATTCGAATCGGTTACTATACGGCTTGCCAGGTAAGCCCTACATGCGGAATTTCAAATGTTAATGAAGTAATAGGGTCTCTTGATGATGTCAAAGTATTCTCGTTCCCTGAAAGGTTTAATGCAGGCATTGTCTGGTTTGCAAGCGGCTATATAGAGTATAATCTTCCCAATCATCTTCTTGCGGGACAGAAGCCCACAGAACTTCAGATAAGCTTTGAAATATCGTCCGAGTGCCCTGAATACAATGAAGACTATCCTTCCGACATACATTTTTCTATTAACGGTGTAAGGCTCGGAATGTGGATAAGCCCCGGTGATTACGGCGGAAGACGCGGTTATGTTTCCCCTTCCTGGTGGCCTCCGCTTCTTAACCAGTACGGCCTCTTAAAGACACTGATTATCAATTCCGAGGGAACCTTTATCGACGGCACGAACAAGATTTCGGGCGTTACCATTGATGACCTGAATCTTGACTACAACAGTCAGATTACCTTCAGATTCGAAGTTCCCCGCGACACCGCAAACTGCGGCGGCCTTACACTTTTCGGCGAGGATTTCGGTGATTACAACCAGGCAATCAAAGTTAAGATGTTCTACAACGGAGATACAGACAATTCAAAAGAATAATATAAAAACCGGCAGAACGAATCCTGCCGGTTTTTAATATCATTATTTAAGAGCGAATGTGATTAAATGATGATTATATCAGTTTTTTGAACGGATGTTCGAATATGATGTTTTCTGATTAGAGTGTAATGTTCTCACCTTTAAGGCCGATGAAGGCGCGTGCAGGGCAGCCGCCTTCTTTGTGAGCGATGAGCCACTTGTTTACTGCAAGGAGAAGCTTGTCCTCGGGAAGGTCGTTAGGGTAGTCTGCAATGTCAGCGTTTGTTCCTTTAGGAAGAACAACGATGCCTCTGAAGCCCTTATTACCTGAAGCTGTGCAAGGAGCATAGTGAAGTGTTGTGCCATAGATTTCAACTGCAACGCCTGCGGGAACGAGGAATGCTTCGATCTTGGAAGTATCGTATGTGTAGTCGTCTTCAACGTCTCTCTCGTCACCGAGAAGGAGAATCATGTCATAGAGAGCAATGTTGATTTCGGAGCAACGATGATACTCGACTGCGTTGAGCTTGTTATTGTTGCCGTTGCAGAAACCAACCTGAACGGGCATTTTGCCGTAGAAGCTGTCTGTGAACTGCTTGAAGGAAGCGTCTGCCTCAAGGTCCTTGTCGGAAGCTACATAGATTACGTCGTCAGCTGGCATGGGCTTTGTTGCAAGTGTATCAAGAAGGCTTTTAACATTGAGACCTTCAATGACTCTGCCGTATCTTTTGAATGATGTGTCTTTTACGTTTTTGATTTCCATAATATTTTCCTCTCTTCATGTTTTGTGAGGTACAATACCTTCCCGCGTATTCTAACATATATGCCAAAAACATACAAACCAAAACTTGCCGAGAATGTGGCAAAAATTAGCGTAACCAGCCCTGCGGGTGGGAAGCAGGCATAGAGGGTCGAATCCCGCTTGCTATACCTAAACTTTAGGTATAAATGACCGAAATTGCCTGCCTGTACCTAAAGCCAGCGATTTTTTAGGTATAGAGGCCTGAAAAATCCCATCTGTACCTAACGGTTGTGTTTTTTTAGGTAAGACGCGGCTAAAAACTGCATCTGTACCTAATTTGCGCCGCGGATTAGGCATAGAGGGGCGAATCCCGCTTGCTATACCTAAACTTTAGGTATAAATGACTGAAAAAGCCTGCCTGTACCTAAAGGCGGCAGGATTTTAGGTAAGACGCGGCGAAATCGTTCATCTGTACCTAAACTTCGCCGCGGACTAGGCATAGAGGGGCGAATCCCGCTTGCTATACCTAAACTTTATGAGGGACGCATTTTGTGTTGAACATAGTATTAAGAAATCGTATAATAGAGCGTATCATTTCGGCGTAACCGGATAGTATCGTCCGGGGGAGGCATTGTTTCGGCGAAAATGAAGTAATACAGACATTTGGAGTAAAGTATGCAGAAAAAAGACATTACTGAAATAAAAAGAAGACTTAAGAGAGAAAGCTGCCTGCCGCGTAAGGTTTCAGGGTGCTGCGTAAGCACTAATAAAGAGATTCTTGCAACCTTTCACACTTTCTTTGGAAACCTTGATGAGAAGGACCGCACGAAATATCTTGAGATTGCGGGGAAGGTGCTTTCCGGTAAAATCGGCAACAATGCGCTTGAGCTGACGTTTCCGTTTGAAGCGGAGCAGGAGGGCGGTACGCAGTACGAGCTTCTTCGCTTAAGAGACAGTGACCTTGAGGATGAGGAGCTTAAGGCGGACTTTTTCAATAAGATTATAGAGTCGTACAAGAGTGACAAAGAGTACGTTATCTTTCTTTTCCACGATGTGTATGATGTTATGGACAAGACTTCGGACAATCAGAAGCTGGACGAATCTTCAAGCCAGTTTGATTATCTGCTCTGCGCCATCTGTCCGTTGGAGGAGTCAAAGCCCGGTCTTATTTACTCTCATTCCGAGCAGGTAATTAAAGAAAGAATAAGAGACTGGGTTATCACCGATCCTGAGGTCGGCTTTATCTTCCCGGCCTTTACGGAAAGAGAAACAGACATACATGCGGTTCTCTATCATGTAAAGAATCCTGTTGAAACGCAGGAAGAGCTTGCAAACAGCCTTCTCGGGTGTGAAATGGTTCAGACTTCCCTGGACAAGAAGGAAGTCTTTACGGAAATCATTAACGAAGCACTCAGTGAAGAAGAAAATGTCGGACGCCTTGTATATAACATCAACGAATCTCTTCGTGACATGATTGAAGTAAAGAAGGAAGTGCTTGACCCTGAAACGGGCGAGGTTACGGGACATCGCATCGAAAAGGAAGATGTTGAGGTGTCGAAGAGCGTTCTTCAGGCCGTTCTTGAAGAAAATGAGGTTGAAGAAGAAAAAATAGAAGTCATCCAGAAGGCAGTGGAGCAGGGAATGAAGGGAAACACTTCTGTAGACCAGATTATCGACAGAAAGCTTCTTGAAAAGGAAAAGCACAGCCGCAGGGAAGAAGAACTGCTATTGGAGATTGCCCAGCTTAAAGAAGAGAACCTTGAACTGAAGAGAAAGCTTAAGGAATTAACGGAAAGTTGAAATGCAGAAAACGGGAAAGACCTTAGGAACTGCATATAGCGAAAGCTAAAGTTTAGAGAAATTTCAATAGTCGTAACGGAGGAAATCGATATGCCTTGCACAACAATACTTGTAGGTAAAAAAGCCAGCTATGACGGCTCAACATTAATTGCACGTAACGATGACGGTGGCGGCGATACAAAGAAGCTTATCGTTGTTACACCGAAGAATCAGCCAAAGAAATATAAGAGTAAAATCGGTCATCTTGAGGTTGAACTTCCGGAGAAGCCTATGTCTTATACGGCTTGTCCGAACGTCGATCCTAAGGAAGGCATTTGGGCAGCAAGCGGTATAAATTCCGCCAATGTTGCTATGACCGCCACTGAGACAATTACAAGCAATGCACGTGTTCTCGGTGCAGACCCATATGTTGTTTACAAGCCTAAAAAGGGAAAAGAAAAGGAAGTACCGGGCGGACTCGGTGAGGAGGACCTTGTTTCACTTGTTCTTCCTTACATAAAGTCTGCAAAAGAAGGCGTAATCCGCCTCGGAAGCCTTTTGGAAAAGCACGGCACTTATGAGCCTAACGGTATTGCATTCTCTGATAAGGACGAGATCTGGTGGCTTGAGACAATAGGCGGACATAACTGGATTGCAAGAAGAGTTAAGGATGATGAATATGTAATCATGCCCAATCAGTTCGGCCTTGACCGTTTTGACTTTGAAGATGCATATGGCAAAAAGAAGGAGAATATGTGTTCAAAGGGCCTGAAGGACCTTATAACAAAGGCTCATCTTGACCTTACAATGGAAGGCGGTAAATTTAACCCGAGAGATGCTTTCGGAAGCCATTCCGATGCGGACCATGTTTACAATACTCCAAGAGCATGGTTCATGGGCAGATATTTTAATCCCAACACTTATAAATGGGACGGAGAAAATGCAGATTTCAAGCCTGAAAGTGACAATATTCCGTGGAGCCTTGTTCCGGAGAAGAAGATAACCGTCGAAGATATCAAATACATCCTTTCGTCTTACTATCAGGGCACACCCTACAACCCTTACAAAAAGGGAGATGCACCTGAAAAAGGTATTTACAGGGTTATCGGCATAAGCCGTACGGACGATATGTCAATACTCCAGATTCGTGATTATGTTCCGAAGGAAATTGCTGCGGTTGAGTGGATTTGCTTTGCTTCAAACGCATTTAATGCGGTTGTTCCTGTCTACACAAATACAGACACGATGCCGGCTTACCTCAGTAACGTAACAACAGACGTTTCAACGGAGACGCTTTTCTGGTCGCACAAGCTCCTTGGGGCACTTGCGGACCCTAATTACGGAACAGCCATTCAGTTGATTGAGCGTTATCAGAATGCAATGGCAGCGGAAGGCCACAGACTTCTCAACGAATATGACGAGAAGATGATTAAGAGCAAGGACTACAAGCTTATTAAAGAAGCCAATCAGAAGCTTTCCGATATGGCAAAGAAGGAAACAACAAAGGCGCTTAACAACGTTCTCAGGAATGCGTGCGCACATATGAAGAATGCTTATCAGAGAGCAGACAACTAATGCACCTGATAAAGAACGCATACACATGACAGTCAACAAACGTACGATATGAAGATTACATCCTTTGTCGCTCCCGAGCTTGATGTATATGCAAGACTTTCGGAGATACAACTGAAGACGATATATGAACCCGACGAGGGGCTCTTTGTGGCCGAAAGTCCGAACGTCATTGAGCGTGCGCTTGCAGGCGGATATGAGCCTGTGTCTTTTCTGATTGACGAGAAAGAGAAGAAGGGGCATCTCCTTGAAATACTTGAAAAATGCGGTGATGTGCCTGTTTATGAAGCCGAGGATGGTGTACTCTCAAAGCTAATCGGACTTGAAATGACGCGTGGTGTACTTTGCGCAATGAAGCGGAAAAAGCTTCCGGCACTTACCGAAGTAATACAGAACTGCAGGCGTGTTGTCGTGCTTGAGGAAGTAATGAATCCGACGAATGTCGGGGCGATATTCCGCTCTGCGGCAGCGCTTAATGTCGATGCTGTCCTTCTTACTCCCGGCTGCAGCGATCCGCTCTACAGAAGAGCCGCAAGGGTCAGCATGGGCACGGTTTTCCAGGTGCCGTGGACGTTTACGGACATATATACACCGGCAACCGGTAAAAATGAGGAATTCATGCATGCGTCGGTGTCGGATGCGAGAAAAAAAGCCTCATGGCCTGCAGACGGCATGAGACTTCTTAAAGAAAATGGTTTTAAAACTGTTTCAATGGCACTTTGCGACAATTCCATAAACCTTGATGCGCCGGAACTGAAGGCTTGCGATAAGCTTGCGATCATTATGGGCACCGAGAGCGATGGACTGAAACAGGAAACAATGGACATGAGCGATTTTGTTGTAAAAATCCCGATGTCCCACAATGTTGATTCGTTGAACGTGGCTGCAGCGGCAGCGGTTGTGTGCTGGGAGCTTTGCGGCAAATCAGATTCCCGAAGCTGAACTGCGGACATTCCTGTATGACACTCAGATTCGCATAACGAAAGAATTCCAGTCGTTCATTGTACGTAATTCCAATATTTCGAGGCCGGCTTCCAAAGCGGCCTTTTTTACGTCCTCAACTTTATCCTTGTATATGCCTGAACTAATGAAAAGACTGCCAGGCTTACCGAGCTCTTTAACAAATCCGCAGATTGGTATGATAACATCGGCAAGAATGTTTGCAACAACGACATCCGCGCCGCCGCTAAAGGCGTTGCGGAGATTGTCACGAACCTCTTTTTCGAAGACATTTGCGAAGCTGTAGGTGATGGTGTCTTTACTTATGTCTTTTGGAGAAGAAACATTGTCTTTACGGACGGAGTTTATTTCGTTTACTTTTGTGTTTTCGACGGCGATATCCACTGCGGGCTCGTCTATGTCCGTGCCGAGAATGGCGGAAGCACCGAGCTTTTTGGCAAGTATTGCGAGAATGCCGCTTCCTGTACCAATGTCAAGCATTGTATCGCCGGGCTTCATGTATTTTTTGATGTTAAGCATTGAAAGCTGTGTGGTTTCATGACGGCCCGTGCCGAAAGCCATGCCCGGGTCAAGCACAAGAACTGCTTTGGCATTTTTGCAGTCTTCCGGAAGCTCTTCCCAAAGCGGCTTTATGACAATGTCATCCTCCACCTTGAAAGCATGGAAGAATTCCTTCCAATTGTCTTTGTAGTCATCCTCATTTATGTCTTCAAAGGTGATGGTGCCTTCACCAATGTTTGTATATTCGCTTATTTCGGAAAGAGTGTCTTTAATGATGGCAACCTTTTCCTCGATTTCTTCTTTGGACATTGAATCGTCGAGATATACCGAAACAAATGCTTCTCCGTTGTCCTCCGGAAGATCGGGGAGAACAACGGTGATGGCTTCTTCCTGCTCTTCTTCGGTGAGCTGGACGTTGTCGCTGATTTCAACGCCCTCAATGCCTCTGTCCATAAGAAGACCGGAAAGCAGGTCTGTAGCTTCTGTTGTTGTTTTTATTGTATATTTGTAATAGTGCATTTTGCCTCCGAATGTCAGACTTGTCCTCACCAAGACTCGCGAGCGAGTCTTGAATCAGTATGGCGTATGGCAGTTGCGGGTTTTGAATTTATGATTTATGATATAATGCATTATAGACCTTTTTATACAGAATAAAAGGGGTATTGGTGAAGAATACGATTATAATTAACCGAAGGATTTGATTTGGATATGAAAAAAATATTGCTGATTGCCACAGGCGGTACAATTGCATCACGAAGGACGAACTCGGGACTTAAACCTTCCATGACTCCCGAAGAACTGCTTAACAGCCTTTCCGTCATGCCTCCGTGCGAACTTGACACTAAGGAACTTTTCAGCATAGACAGTACGGATTTTACACCTGATCACTGGCTGCTTATAGCAAAGGAAATCAAAGAAAACTATGAGGCGTACGACGGCTTTGTTATTACTCACGGTACGGACACAATGGCCTACACTGCTGCAGCGTTGTCATACCTTATAAGAGACCCTGGGAAGCCTATAGTGCTTACCGGCTCGCAAAGAACGCTTGCAGATGACTTCTCTGATGTTAAGCACAATCTTGGCGATGCACTTTTCTTTGCGTGCGAAGATGATATTGCCGGAGTGTTTATTGTTTTCTGCGGAAGAGCAATTCTTGGAACGAGAGCCTGCAAAACGAGGACAAAGAGCGTTGAAGCGTTCGAATCCATCAATTATCCGTGCGTTGCAATGATTGACAACGGACGCATCATTAAGTATACGGGCCTCGGTAAAACCGGGCGTGCAGTGCATTTCTACGATAAACTTGACAGGAGTGTATTCCTTTTAAAACTTATTCCTGGAATGTCCTCCGATATCCTGGATTTCCTCAAAGGCAGATACAGAGCTGTTGTCATCGAAAGCTTCGGCTCGGGTGGCATTCCTTCGGGCAGCAACAGAGAGTTTTATGAAAAGCTCGGAGAGCTTGTAAAGGGCGGCTGCATCGTTGTTCTTACTACCCAGGTTATGAATGAAGGCAGCAATGCGATGCTTTACGAGGTTGGTGCAAACGCCATGAAGGAATACAATCTTCTTCAGGGGTTTGACATGACTACAGAAGCCGTTGTTGCAAAGCTTATGTGGCTTATGAGCCTGACGGACGACAATGAAAAAGTTAGTGAAGAATTTTATAAGCCGATAGGATTTGACATCCTTTCTGTTTGACCGGAGGAATAATGACCGATTTTAACACAACAAATGATGCAAATAACACAAACAAGGAACATGTAAGACGTCCACATTACAGCGGTAAATATCCCAAAAGCTTTAAGGAAAAGTACAAGGAGCTTCAGCCGGAGAAGTACGGGGATACTATTGAGCATGTTATCCAAAAAGGCTCTACTCCTGCAGGAATGCACATTTCCATTATGGTAAAGGAAATCCTTGACGTTCTTGACATAAAACCCGGAGAGAGAGGCCTGGACTGCACTCTCGGATATGGCGGACACTCCACCGAGATGCTTAAAAAGCTTGAAGGCAAAGGGCATCTTACTTCTCTTGACATAGACCTTGAGGAATCGGCAAAAACACTCAGACGTATGCGCGACAAAGGGTTTTCTGAGGATATATTTACTGTCGTAAACACAAATTTTGCCAATATAGATGAAGTCGCAAGGGAACACGGAAAATTTGATTTTGTTCTTGCAGACCTTGGCGTTTCTTCAATGCAGATTGATAATCCTGAAAGAGGCTTTTCCTATAAGACCGACGGACCTCTCGACCTGCGCCTGGACCGTTCGAAGGGTGTAACGGCTGCGGAAAGGCTTAAAGAACTTTCCGAAGAGGAAATAGCGGGAATGCTTGTGGAAAATTCCGATGAGCCGTATGCCGAAGAAATTGCAAAGATGATTTGCAAGAAACTCAAAAAGGGTGTGGAGATTAATACAACAAGCGCTCTTAAAGATGTTATTTCTGAGGCACTCTGGAAAGTGCCTGAGAATGAAAAAAAGGAGGCCGTGAAAAAGTCCTGTGCCAGGACCTTTCAGGCCTTACGTATTGATATTAATCATGAATATGAAGTGCTCTATTCGCTTTTGGAAAAACTGCCTTCGGTAATGAACCCCGGCGGAAGAATTGCCATTCTGACTTTCCATTCCGGTGAGGACAGGCTTGTGAAGAAAAGCTTCAAACAGCTTAAAAGTGAAGGCATTTACAGTGAAATCAGCGAGGAGGTTATACGCCCCTCTGCAGAGGAGTGCAACATTAACCCCAGAGCAAAATCCACGAAGTTAAGATGGGCTAAGCTGTAATTTCTCCTGCTTTCTTAAGAGCAAGCTTTGTAATGACAGGACCTGTAAGCTCGTAGATTACCGTACCGCAAAGGATGATGGTACGAATCTGCGGGCCGTACTGCGGAACAACCGACATGGCTGTTGTTGCAAGACCAATGGCAACACCTGCCTGAGGCGTAAGCGTAAAGCCGAGATACTTTGTAACAACACTCTGAGCCTTTGAGATACGTGCTCCGAAAGCAGCACCAAGAAGCTTTCCTATAACACGTCCGATTATGTAGATGATACCGATAACGCCCACCTTCGGAAGAATTGTTAAGTCAAGGGCGGCACCGGACAGGAAGAAGAACAGCATAAATATGGGCGGTGTAATGCGGTCCGTAAGCTCAAACACTTTGTCGGACTCTTTAGAAGTGTTGGCGTAAATGCCACCCATAGCCATACAAATAAGCAGTGAAGAAAGACCGAGCATATCTCCGATGCCGATGCAGGCAAAGGTGATGGCAATGGCTGCGGAAATTCTGTTTCCACGGCCTGTGAACCACTTTGTGAGAAGTCGGAGAATGAAACCTAATACCGCACCGATAACCATTGCTGCGACGATTTCGTAAACGGGCTTAAGTATTGTAAGAGCAAGAGAACCTGAATTTCCGGATTCGATTGCTTTGGCAATGGCTACGGAAATACTGAAGCACATAAGTGCTGTTGCATCATCGAGCGCTACGACGGGGAGAAGTGTGTCTGTAACGGGGCCTTTTGCTTTATACTGCTTAACAACCATAAGTGTTGCGGCGGGAGCCGTTGCTGCTGCGATTGCTCCGAGGCAAAGTGAGAACGGAACATCATGGCCTGTGGCAATAAGAATAAGGTCTACAACGAGTACCGCAAAAACGGATTCGAATATCGCGATAATAACAGGACTTTTTCCTACCTTCTTCAGGTAGGAAATTTTAAATTCCGAACCGATTGAGAAGGCGATAAAGCCTAAGGCAACCTCGGGGATGATGGAGAGACGGTCGATGATGTCCCCCGGGAAAATCTTTAGGCAATAAGGGCCAAATACAAGTCCTACTATAAGATAGCCTGTAACGTTCGGAAGTTTAACAACTTTCATAAGCTTGCTTATTAAGAGAGAGAGGATAATAGCAAGCGCAAGATACGCGAGAATGTTTATTTCCATTGTTCTGCCTTCTATTCTTCGAAACCTGAAACGTATGTGAGGGGAATGACAAACATAATGCCTGAATTCGGCTCTTTAAGGTTAACGGTTTTCTTTATTGTGTTTCTGAGAGTGACAACCTGTTCGTCCTGAACTACAAAAAGTGCAACCTTACAGCTTTCCTTTTCTTCATCCTTAAGAACACGTCTGAGCATGCCGAACATCGGAATGTCTTCCATGTTTACAAGCTCTTCGCCCATGCCTTTACCGTCAAGGATTGTACCGCCTTTGACGCCTTCTTCGGCTAGGTTTTTGAGAATCTCATCGAGGAGATTTTCTTTTTTTAGTATTAGTGTTAAGAGCTGCATAAATTTTCCTTTCGCTTGTTTTGATACTATATAAAATACAGACAACAGTATATGCCGAAAAAACAAAAATTCAAGGTATGTTTCAAAAAAACAATCATTGAGAAAAGAAATCATTACCTTCTTCATTTCTGAATAGTAAATCGATTTACCGAAATGGTATAATAATTTCGGGTCGCAGAACAAATTGCGGCAAAGCTCTATATTGGGAAAGGAAGGTTTATATTATGGGATTAATGGAAAGACCGGTTGTTAATGCACTTCCGGATGGCGGAAAGTATTGGGAGCATACATATGACAAATTTTTCTTAAAGGCATATGTTCCCGCAAACAACATTGACGGAGCGTTCAATAACTATACATTCAAGGCTCCGCTTTTACTTATTTTTGAAGAAAACAGACAGAGCATTGATGATGCAGTTGCATTTGCAAAGAAGAGCGGACTTGCAGACATCGCTGCAGCTGTAGATTCAAGCGTTCTCTTTATCTATCCTACATGTGAGGGCGGTTGGAAAAATGCAACGGTTGAGCTTTATCAGGAGCTTATCTCCGAAGTTAAGATGAACCCTAATTATAAGGACGGTATTGCTGAATATACAGACCTCTTCGGACGTAAGTTCATGGGCTATTTCATTCGCGGTGCCATCTTCAGAGCAGACATTTACAGTTTTGGTGCATCTGCAGACTACGTTGCAGAGAACCTTCTTAAGACAATTAACGGCGAGTATCTTTGGGGACCGGGCGAAATTACACCTGCTATGTGCTCGATGCAGGGACTTTCGGTTATTCCGAAGGTTGAGCGCACTGATATCGGCGTTTTAAGCGTAGGCAACTCTGCAGAGGTTAATGAAGCCTTAAAGGAGTGCAAGAATCTTCTCGTTAAGGCAGAGGCTGATTACAAGGCTGATTTTAAGGGCTTTGTACGCAAGTTTAAGATGTGGTGCGGAAATATGGAGTTCGAGCCTGATTTCGAAGCACTCAACATGACAGAAGAATCCGGCATCGCTGTAGTAAAGACATCCAAGGATAACTTCGGTGAATTCAAGGATACAGAAAGCCACAAGGTCGGTTATTTTGCATACTACAATAACGACATTTTTGATAATGGTCCCGCACCGCTTCTTATCGGTTTCCATGGAGCAGGCGATTCCTCAATGTTCCTTACATTCGTTTCCGGATGGTGGGAGGTTTGCCACAAGTACGGATTCCTTTATGTTTCACTTGATAATCACTTCAACGTTCCTGCTGAAGAGGCAATCGGCGTAATCGAGGAGCTTAAAAAGCGTTATAACATTGATGAACACCGCATTTATGCAGCAGGCTTCTCAATGGGCAGCGGTAAGACATGGAATCTTTTCGAGCAGTATCCGAGCGTGTTTGCAGGCGTTGCACCCGCAAGCGCATTGTTTGGTCTTAAGAATCCTTTCGGCCCCGACCTTGGTGACAGACTTAATACAACAGTTCCGCTTCCTATTTTCTATTCAGGCGGTGAGAAGTCACATCTTCCCGAGCTTCCTTTCCAGTCAGAGCAAGCTCTTGAAAGAGTTCAGTATGCTGCAAAGGTTAACAAGCTTAAGAAGAAATTTGACATAAGCTTTGCTGACAAGGACAAGTGGGAAGATCCTGTTATGGGCATGCCCGGCGATCGTGTTGAAAAGCTTCATGACGAAACGAGAGGAAGCGTTCTCACAATTCATTATTATGACAGTGAAGACGGTGTTTGCCGTATGGCTCTCGCCAGTGTTGACAATCAGGTTCATGAGTACAGGCACCATACTGCAGACCAGGCATGGCAGTTTATTTCCAAGTTCACAAGATAATATAATAAAATAGTCAGACAAAATATGAATGTATACCCTCATTATTGTGTAAACGGTAACGAGGGTATATCTTTTTTCTTAACGCTTTCTAAGTTTTGTAAACCTTTTCTTAAATAGTTGAAGGAGGTCTGTTTTTACAGACTTTTATGTGCTATTCTGTACAGGCAGTCAATCGGTATGGGGCAATATATATACAGGAGAAGCATATGGAAAATTCATCATTGAAGACAAGAAAACTCAGTATTTCAATTAAGATGGTTCTCAGCATGTTAGCTGCTACCATTGTTTCGGGTATCATAATCGTTATTCAGGTAATCAGCCTGTCTTCGGAAATCCTCACTGATACTTACAAGGATGAGGCACTCAGTGTTGCTAAAATGGTTGCTGACAATATTGATGGTGATGCCTTTGACGCAGCAATCCAGAACGGACCCGGAGAAGATTTTGATTTGGTCTTTGAGCAGTTGACTACCTTCCTTAAGGGCGACGCTATAATGTATGTTTATACGGTTGCAGCTGATGAAAACGGCAAGTACCGTTATATTGTTGATGCTGATACAGTAAGTCCTGCAGAGTATTGGGAAGCGGCGGCTGACCAACCGGAAATAAAGGCTGCACTTGGCGGTGTGGCATCGGTTACCGCTGATCCTGTTGAAGATGAATGGGGAACAGCATACAACGCCTTTGCTCCTGTATGGAATTCAAAGGGTAAAATTGTTGGTGTTGTTGGTGTTGATGTTGACGCACATATGGTTGACAAGCAGTCACACAGAATGATTAACTGCTTCCTTATCGCAATCATGATCTGTGCAGGCCTCGTGCTTGTTGCGGGTATATACATTTTCATTAAGCAGTCAAGAGAGTTCTCAGCACTTAACAATGCGGTTCTCAGCGTTGCCTCCGCAGACGGAGACCTTACTCAGAGACTTAACGTCAAATCCGGTGATGAACTTGAAGTTATTGCCAACAACCTGAACAAACTCCTTGAGAAAACTCAGGATACAATCAAAGGCATTAAGGACGGAAACGGAAACTTCAGCGGAGTTATCCAGAACATCAACAGCGATATGCATATTTCCAAAGAAAGCGTTTCCGCTACAAATACAAGCCTTGAAAACATTTCAGCAAACATCGAGGAAATTGCTGCAAACATCGAGCTTTCAAGTGCGGATGCAGACTCCATTTACGGAACATCCGAAATGGTTCGTAACATCGTCTCACAGAATACAAAGGCTGTTGAAGACATCAGCGCAGAGTCTCATAAGCTTTATGTTTCAACAAAGAGATCAACCGAAGACGCAAACAGACATCTCAAGGAAATCCGTGATCAGCTTGAAGAAGAGAAAGAAAAGGCTCAGGCAGTTGATAAGATTGCACAGCTTTCAGACGCCATCCTTCGTATCGCAAAGCAGACAAACCTTCTTTCACTCAATGCTTCCATCGAAGCAGCACGTGCAGGCGATGCAGGACGTGGTTTTGCAGTGGTTGCAACTGAAATCAATGGACTTGCAGAAAGCTCCAGCAGGGCAGCAACAGAAATCCAGCAGGTTTCAAAGGCTGTAAACGATGCTATTAACGGCTTCCTCGGAATGACAGATACAATGATGAAACTCATTGATGATATGGTTGAGAAGGATTACACAACCTTCGAGGATACATCAAAGCGCTTCAAAGAGAGCACAGTCGGTATTAAGAACGACATGATTGAACTTGATAACATGATGAAAAACTACTTCTCATCAATCGAGTCCATCAGCAGCTCCATCAGACAGATTGCTGCAGCTTCCGAGCATAATGCTAAAGAAGTTGTCGAGGTATCACAGACAATCAATTCCCTTGAGAGTGCACTTAGCGGCACGGTTGATGCAACCGATGATGCTATGAACACAATGAAGGCAATTAATAAGAATCTTGATACATATACCGTATAATAAATAAATATGCTATAATAACGGGGCGTGGGCGTCATGCAGATGGCGTTTACGCCCCGTGTTTTTGGTAACGAGCGCAGGGTTTAGAGTTTTTTTGGACGGAGGGTTATTATGGACAATCAGGTCAGATGGGCCATTATTGGACTTGGCGGAATTGCGAGATGCTTCGCAAAAGCTGTTCTTTCTGTAGACAATGCCGCATTGTACGGAGTTGCTTCAAGAAAAATGGAAAAAGCAGAACAGTTTAAAGAGGAATTTGGAGCGGTAAAAGCTTACGGCTCGTATGCCGATGCATTTGAAGACCCGAACGTTGACGCCGTTTATATTGCAACGCCGCATCCCTTCCACAGAGATCTTTCCATAATGGCAATGCGCGCAGGGAAAGCTGTTCTTTGCGAAAAGCCGGCCACGATGAATGAAAAGGAAATGGAAGAGGTGCTGCAAATTCAAAAAGAAACCGGGGCTTTCTTCATGGAGGCTATGTGGATGCGTTTTCAGCCGACTTTCCGGAGGGTTATGCAGCTTGTATCCGAAGGCCGTATAGGTTACCTTATGAATGTTTATGCGGACATATGCTGCAGGAATGAGAATTTTGCCGGCTCAAGAATGTATGAAAAAGCTCTTGGCGGCGGCGCGTGTCTGGACCTTGGAATTTATATGCTTTCTTTTGCTCTCGGGGCTTATTCCGCAGCTACAGGAGATGCTTTTTCAAAGTGTATTCCTGACAAATATCAAGCAATTATACGTAAAACAGCAACGGATGTTGATGGCTTCGACAGTGTTATAATGAGCTACAAAAATATGATTTCTGTACTCACGGCAGCAATTGATGTTGGCTGCAACGAAGAAACACGTACGGCAAAGCTTGTCGGCACCGAGGGAATGATTGAGCTTAGAGGCTTCTGGTATGCACAGGGCTTTAAGGTGTACGACCTTGACGGAAATGTAGTGATGGAAGAGGAGCATCCGTTCTCCCTGAACGGATATGAGTATGAAGCACGAGAAGTATCTGAATGCATTCTTCAGGGAAAACAGGAATGCGAGGTGCATACGCATGCTGATTCATTGCTTCTTGCGCGTCTTATTGACAAGTGCATATCATAAATGATAAACTTTTAAGAGCGGCAGCTAATCAGGTTTACTTCACTTTTTTTAAGGAAAAACAATCTGGTGATATCGCCGCTTTTTCTATTAGTCAAGTGAAAGAGGCAGTGTGACATTTTAGAAATGCTCATCGATGCCATACGGGGATTACTATGGAATATATATATAAAAAATATTTGTTTTCAAAGAAAATGCTTGTAAATGATTATGAAGGGAAATGTGACAATTCATTTGCCGCAATTTATTCACTTGGCAGAATGTTCGGCATTAATATTACCGAAGGACGTGAGCTTGCTGATGAACGTATGCTGATGTTTTTGGAAAAAGAGCTCGGAACTGAGGTACCGGAACCGTTTTACAGAGGCTTTCCGGACAGTGTTAAAGCCCTTTCTCCTGATGAAATTCTGTTTGACAGAATCGTTCATTATACAAAAACCTACGGCTTCGGAATGTTTGACAATCCCGGACATTCCATAATGGAGGAATTCATCGGAAGGACAGCGTTCAACGAAGGTGTTGAGGTTAAGGATTTTGTTATTGTAAACGAAAAGGATGCTGAAAAGCTTCTTTTAGAAAGCATGGAAAAGCTTTTTGCGGGAACACGTCCTCTTAACGACTATACTCTTGAGGTGGTTGAAGGGTATATATCCGATTATGACTATGTACCCTACGATTGTGCGTCCAAGAATCTGGCGATTCGTATTATTATCGACTTAAGGAAGGTTGAGTTCTCGAAGTTTCTTGCCTTGTCTGACGTTACAAAGCTTGCGGAGGAAATGGATTTCAGGGCAAGAAAAATACCGTGGTTGTTTGTCGATAAGTGCAGGTGGAAGCTTAATCTCAACAATCAGGACAGGAAGCTTATTACTTCAGTTATCAACGAAATATTCAAAAACGGAAACTGCAATATTACCGAGTGTTTTGAAAGAAAGGCAAAGTGGAGCGGCCTGTTACACCACATTCACTACAAGCCTTTAAATGAAGAGTCTGAAGAATTTGTTAACCTCATGCGGGGAAAAGAAAACCACTCGGTTTATTCGGAATTTGAAGGCTTTATGTCAGAAGGAAAAGCTGTTGATGCAGCGAAGCTTCTTCGTGAGAAGAAAGGCTCAGGCGCTCTTCTCAGAATGCTCGAATACATTGTCAGCAGATGTGAGTCGGATGAGCAGGTGCATGAAATTCTTAAGCTTGCCGATACCAATAACACATTCATTCTCCTTCAGCTTGTTGCAAAATACGGGTACCTTTCCGAGAAGGGAAGACGCAGGGAATTCATATTTACAAAACATAATACGATGGTTATTCACCGGGAAAGTGAAGAGGAAGTCGAGGCAAGACGCTCGTTCATAGGCGATGAGAAGCGGGAACTTATTAAGAAACGTGTTTACGATATGATCACGGCGAAGCTGAAGGGACGCCTTGGAAGGGTTTACATTGATTATGACATGAAGCGCATTGCACTTCCGCTTCAGGAGAACACATCACAAGGTGGTTTTGGCGTGCTTCCGAAGGGCTCAAGAATTCCCATTCCCGCAGGTAAGAAAATCAGGGCCTTCACGTATTGGGAAAAGGTGAATGACATCGATTTATCCTGCTTCGGGGTAAGAGATGACGGATCGGTCATTGAATTTTCATGGAGAACCTTTTCAAAGGGTCAGAAGGATGCAATAACCTTCTCCGGGGACGAAACCTCAGGCTACAAGGGCGGTTCCGAGTACTTTGATATCGTTTTGTCGGACTTCAAAGAAATGTATCCCGGAGTTCATTATATCGTTTTCTGTGATAACGTATATTCAGCACTTCCTTTTTCAAGCTGTATCTGCAAAGCGGGCTTCATGATGAGGGATATTAATGATTCGGGTAAAGTGTTCGAGCCTAAAACCGTAACTTCGTCCTATACGATAAATTGCGAAAGCACATTTGCGTACCTTTTTGCCATAGATTTACGAAAACGTGAGTTCGTCTGGCTGAACATGACAAGACAGGGATGCTTTACCGTCGCAGGTGATTCTTCGCTCGAATTTCTGAAACCATACATAGTGATTACAGACACACTGAATATGCACAGCTTTTTCAGCATGCTTGCAACAGAAGTGGTTACAACCCCTTCCGAAGCAGATGTCATTGTGAGTGACAAGCCTGTTAAAGCCGGAGGTAAGGCTGAAATCATCAGATCGTGTGATTTTGAGAAGGTTGCAGCGCTCATGAAATAGCAGCCTTGGTTTTATACAGATTGTAATTAAGTTACTTGTTATTACTCCCCTCTGTCTATTTGCAGTGGGGAGTTTTTTTGGATATCATTATTTTACAGCGTGAGCGAAAAAATGATGATTTTAGAACGAATGCGGGCAGATGAAGAACGAAGGATATGTTTTTACAATTTTTGGTATGCATATTACCTTGAATTTACAGAATGTGTGAGTATTATTTTACTGTAGAAGAATATGGTAATCTGTGGAGGAAAGATGTTTAAACTGGACAGAAAAAAAGAATACATTAGAGATGGCGGAGTTCAATTTACGTGTTTTTCTGACTTTTATCCTGAAGGACATCAGTCTGGAGTCACCCTGGTGATGTATAACGAAAGAATTGCCGCAAATGGTGATGTGCGCTTTGAGCCGACACCCGGTCAGTGGCAGCCTCTTCCGAAGCTCCTTGAAAGAAATGTGCTTGATGGAGCTGTTGTACAGAGATTAAAGTACCCGGATGAGAAGCGTAACAGGAGAGGCTTCAACCCGTTGCTTTATCCTGATTACGATTTTGAATATGAAGTGTCGATAGAGCCTGCGTTGACGGGTGTTGAGGTTGTGGTTAATCTCATGGAGCCTGTTCCTGAGGAGTTTCTGGGCAAGCTTTCCTTTAATCTGGAACTGTTCCCGGGAAAGCTTTTTGGCAAAAGCTTTATTATGGACGGGAAAACAGGTATTTTCCCAAGACAGCCGAACGGTCCCGAAATAAAAAGAGAGAGCAACTATAATAAAAATGCTAAAAACATTCCGGATGGCTTAACTATGTTTTCGACCGATGACAAGCACTACAATCCTTTGATTGCGGATGACATTGTCGGAAAGCCTTATGCGGAAGGAAGAAAGCTCACGGTAGCCCCTGAGGACGATTTTTCAAGGTTTACCATAGAGAGTAAGTCGTGCGACATGAAGCTCTATGATGGCCGGTTTAACCACAATAACGGGTGGTTCGTCGTAAGCTCCGAAATACCTGCCGGGAGAACAAAAGAAGCCATCAGATGGACCATTACGCCTAATGTTATAAACAGATGGGTCGGAGAACCTGTTATTCAGATTTCGCAGGTCGGCTATCACCCTAATCAGCCTAAAAAGGCCGTGATTGAAATTGATGAGAGCGACAGAAGCACTCCTGAGATATATCTTTACAGAATTACCGAAAACAAAGCAGAGCAGATAAAACAGGAAAAGGCAGTGCTTTGGGGCAATTACCTGCGTTATAAGTATGTTGTTTTTGACTTCAGTGACGTAAAGGAAGAAGGACTCTACAAAATCCGTTATGGCAAAACCGAATCCGGCGCCTTCAGAATAGCTTCGGATGTTTATGACCGCGGAGTATGGCAGCCTGTCCTTGAGTATTTTCTTCCTGTTCAGATGTGCCATATGCGTGTTGCCGATAAATACAGGGTCTGGCATGGGTGCTGTCATATGGATGATGCCGTTATGGCAGAGGAAAATGTCAACCATTTTGACGGTTATATTCAAAAGAAAAACAATTCACGTATTCCCTCGGGAAAGCGTGTACCCGGTGTAAACTGCGGTGGCTGGCACGATGCGGGTGATTATGATTTACGTATTGAATCCCAAATCGGAGAGATGTATAATCTTGCAACTGTGTATGACGAATTTGGGCTTTATCTTGACTCCTGTACGATAGATCAGGAAAATCATAACGTTGAAATTCATCAGCCGGATGGAAGAAATGACATTCTGGAGCAGATTGAACACGGAGCACTTTCCGTTGTTGCAGGTTACAGGGCACTTGGTGAGCTGTACAGGGGCATCATCTGCCGTGATATACGTCAGTATGTTCTGCTTGGCGATGCATCTGTCATGACAGATGGAAAGCAGGGAAAGGACGATCGTCTTTTGTTTACCGAAGACAATCCCATGAAAGAATTGTCGCTTGCAGGTCAGCTTGCGGTTGCCTCAAAAGCCCTGAAGAAGCTGAATCCGGAGCTTGCGAAGGAACTTCTTGAAATTGCTGAAAACTGCTATAAAAAGCGGTTCGGAAAGGCTGCGGGGGAGGCTCCTCCGTGGTTACCGAAGGACAGATTTGAAAGCTATGTCAAGGCTTCGCAGATAGGCGCTTCAGTTGACATGTATCTGGGAACAGGTAAGGCCAAGTACAAAAAGAACGTTCTTGATGAGCATGACTTTATTGTTAAGAATGCCGATAATATGATCGGAAGGATTGCAAAGCTCTATAAGGATAAAGAGTTCGCAGGTCTCCTGGAGGAGATGAAAAAGGGCGCAAAAAAGCGTGCTAAAGCGCTTTACGAGATGAAGAAGGAAAATCCTTATTCGGTTCCTGCAAGTCTTGGTTCGTGGGGCGTATGCTGGGGTGTGCAGCGTCAGGCATGCGAATATTACTTTATTCGAAGAGCTTACCCGAGCATCTTTGACAATACATTGCTGTTTGATTCCCTAAACTACATTCTCGGATGCCATCCAGGAAAGAATGCTGTATCATTTGCATCCGGCATCGGTGCAAAGTCCATGACAGCTGCATATGGTGCAAACCGTGCGGACTGGTCGTACATTCCGGGCGGTGTTCCTTCGGGAACTGTATTAATAAAACCTGATCTCCCCGAACTGTTGGAATTCCCCTTCCTTTGGCAACAGGGCGAATATGTTATCGGCGGAGGCTCATCGAACTTTTTGTTCCTTGTCCAGGCGGTTATAAAGGAGCTTAAAAATTGAAAACAAAAACAATGAACATGACGGAAGGCAATATAACAAAGCTTCTGCTCACGTTTTCATGGCCGATGCTTATCGGCAACCTTTTCCAGCAGTTATATAATCTTGTCGATTCCGTCGTGGTCGGCAAGTTTGTCGGAAAAGAAGCACTTGCGGCCATAGGTGCAACAAACTCGGTTTCATTCCTTTTCTTTGCGCTTTGCAACGGAATAGGAAACGGTGGCGGAATCGTTACGTCGCAGTATTTCGGAAGGGGCGATACAAAGCTTGTTAAGAGCAGTATTGCGAATGTAGGGTACATAATGCTTGTGTTCCCTGCAATCATCGGCACCATAGCGTACATAGTGTCGAAGCCGTTGCTCATTCTTTTAAACACACCCGAAAATCTTCTTCCGGATTCAATAGCGTATTACAGAACGGTTTGTCTTGGAATAGTATTCATTTCAATGTACAATTTCATCTCTGCAATGCTTCGTGCTTTGGGCGATTCTAAGACACCGCTTTACTTCCTGATTTTCTCGTGCATCCTCAACACAGGTCTTGATATACTGTTTGTCAGAGGCTTCGGGATGGGAGTAAAGGGAGCGGGCATAGCAACCGTCATTTCACAGTTTGTTTCCGCGGCGACGTGTATGGCATATGCCTTTTGGACAAATCCTTACTTTAAGCTTGAAAAGGCAGACTGGAAGTTCAGTAAGTCCGTTTCCTGGCATGCAATAAGGATTGGCGTGCCGCTTTCACTTCAGTTCTCCCTGATTGCGGTTTCCACAATGGCACTGCAGAGAGTAGTTAACTCGTTTGGTGACATTGCCGTAGCTGCATTTACCGCAACAAGCCGTGTTGAGCAGATTATTCATCAGCCCTACCAGACGTTAAGTGCTGCTCTTTCGACATTCACAGGCCAGAACTTTGGCGCAAAGAAGAAAGAGAGACTTGCGCAGGGACTTAAAAAGGGAATGCTCCTTATGATTGGCTTTACAGCGGTAATGCTCATTGTAATGCAGCTTTGCAGCAAGGGCATTATCAGTATTTTCATTAAAGCCGATGAAGTAGAAGTTATCGAGATGGGCGCAAAAGCACTTCGTATTACAAGTTTGTTCTATATATTCCTCGGAATTATTTACACCATCAGAGGCGTACTGAACGGAATGGGAGATATCTTCTTTGCTCTTATCAACGGAGTTGTCGAAGTTATAGGCCGTTTCATTGTACCGATAAGCCTTACGTCTGTTGCATTTATAGGCATTTGGGGCATATGGTGGTCTGTAGGCGTTGTGTGGTTTTTAAGTGGATTTACCGCCTGGCTGCGCTACATAAGCTACAGTAAAAAAGTTTCAAAGAAAATGGAAGAGCCGGCTGCTGTATAGCAAACCGGCTTTTTGATATATAGCAGGCGGCTGTGTTTGTTGCGGAGGAGGGCTTGTTTTTGTTATTTTATGTAACCCCGGCACCTCTTTTCCGACCGTAAGGTTACATATTTGGCTTGTTTTGGCTGTTTTATGTAACTTTTTTACATTTTCTCTGCCGTAAGGTTACATATTTGGCTTGTTTTGCCTGATTTATGTAACTTTTTTACATTTTCTCAGCCTCAAGGTTACATATTTGGCTTGTTTTGGGCAATTTATGTAACCCCGGCACCTCTTTCTCAGCCTCAAGGTTACATATTTGGCTTGTTTTGCCTGATTTATGTAACCCCGGCACCTCTTTCTCAGCCTCAAGGTTACATATTTGGCTTGTTTTGCCTGATTTATGTAACCCCGGCACCTCTTTCTCAGCCTCAAGGTTACATATT
>JAZQQJ010000059.1:0-42646 GCA_045629005.1 Lachnospiraceae bacterium | reverse complement strand
GGTGAAGTTATTTTTTGAAGACTTTAAGAAATACAAATTTTTCCTATCACAGCTTGTAAAGAAGGAAATTAAGCTGAAATACAGAAGCTCCTACCTCGGAGTCATCTGGACAATGCTTGAACCGCTTCTCACGATGCTTGTTCTGACAGCGGTATTTACAAGGCTTTTTGCCAGACAGTCGTCGGATGACTATCCTGTGTACATTCTCACAGGTAAACTTCTTTTCACTTTCTTTTCCCAGTCAACAACACAGGCTTTGAAGTCGATAAGAAGTCACTCGGGAATGATTAAAAAGGTATATGTTCCCAAATACATGTACCCTATGGCCGGAGTGCTTTCAAATTACATCATGTTCCTGATTTCCCTTGTTGTACTGGCCATTGTTGCACTTGTCAGGGGTGTGTTCCCGACGATATATCTTTTACAGGCCATTGTTCCGCTTATATCAATCCTTGTTTTTTCGCTTGGCCTTGGCCTTTGTCTTGCAACCGTAGCTGTATTCTTCAGGGACCTCGAGTATCTCTGGGGCGTTGCAACAATGATTATCATGTATGCAAGTGCGATTTTCTACCAGATTGATTCGGTAGTAACAGAAAAAAATGCTTGGATTTTCAGGTTCAATCCTGTATATGCAGTTATCGAGAACTTCCGTTCCGCGGTTTTCGGACGTCCTATGGACGGATTCCTTACAATTTACTCTGCTGTTCTTGCAGTTGTAACACTTGGAGTCGGAGCACTCATTTTCAATAAGAATCAGGATAAGTTTATACTGCATCTGTAGCAGTCGGGTATTATATGTCAGAAAACGCTTTAACAGTTTCAAATGTCACCGTCCGTTACCGTTTGACGGAACAGAAGGTAGACAATTTAAAAGAATACATAATCCGCTTTTTGAAGCGACAGTTGAACTACAAGGAGTTCCTTGCACTTGATGGAGTTTCCTTCAGTGTAGAGAAAGGCGAACGCCTTGCAATACTTGGTGCAAACGGTGCGGGTAAATCTACTCTTCTTAAGGTTATTGCCGGAGTTTTAAAGGCAACGGAGGGTGATGTCAGTCACGTTGGAAATATTGTCCCCCTCCTTGAGCTTGGTGCCGGCTTTGACCATCAGTACTCAGGAGCGGAAAACATTTACCTTTACGGATCGATGCTTGGCTACGATAAAGAATTTATCGAGTCAAAATACGATGAGATAGTTGCTTTTGCAGACCTTGGGGAGTTCATTAATGTCCCCGTGAAGAATTATTCCTCCGGAATGCGTGCACGCCTTGGCTTTGCCATAGCAACAGTTGTGGAGCCGGACATTCTCATTTTGGATGAGGTTCTTTCAGTCGGAGACGCCGCTTTTAAGAAAAAGAGCGAGAAGAAAATTATGGATATGTTCGACAAGGGCACAACCGTTTTATTCGTTTCCCACAATGAAGAACAGGTCAGAAAGCTTTGTACGAAAGGCATTGTCCTGGACCATGGCAAGCTTGTCTTCTCAGGTACTGCCGATGAGGCGACAAATGTATATTTGAAAAAGTAAAATGTTCACATTTTTTCCTTTTGTTAATCACAAATCATACACAAAGTGAAACTAGAATGAGGGGCATAAACAAGAGGAAGGACAATTAACATGGATAATATAGAAATGAACAATAATGAGTTAAATACTGAATACAGCGTACAGCAGACAACGGAAACAAGTGCTGCTGAAGGCGTTGAAAATGCGACACCTGCGGAAGAGGAGCTTTATGCGAATTACGTATCTGCAGAAGTACTTGATGAGATAGATTACATGGCTTTCACTGAAGGTGAAACACCTGTAAATTTCACATCACATGAGATGAGTGAAGAAGAAATACGTCAGGCTGCAGAAAACATCGGAACGCCACTCACAAGCTACAACTATCAGACAGAGAATTCCACAGCATATGGAGCCGGTGCCGTACAGCCTGAGGCTGCTCCTGCCAAGCGCAAAAGGAATCCGTTTTTGAATGTTCTCAAGTTCATTGGTATTGCTGCAGCATTCGGTCTCATTGCCGGCAGTGCATTTTATGGCACATCCAAGGCACTTGACATTGCATTCATCGACAACTCAGCTGATGTCGCTAACGTGGCATCCATCACAGTTTCCGATGCACAGAAAATGGAAGGCACAACCGGAGTGCAGAGCCTCGGAACGGGTAATCTTGTAATTAAGAGCACAGATACGGCAGAAGTTGGCAACACAGACAATAACGTTGTTGTAGATGTTGTTAAAAAGAATATGTCGTGTACGGTTGCAATTTCCTGTATATATACAACCTACTATGAAAATTTCTTCGGACAGAGATATCCTTATGAGTCCGAGGGAGGCGGTTCCGGCTTTATTGTCGGAACAAACGAGACAGAGCTTCTTGTTGCTACAAACAACCACGTTTGTGAAGATGCAACACAGCTCCAGGTTGTATTCAGTGACGGCACATCCGTTAATGCAACAGTACGTTCAACAGATTCCGAAAATGACCTTGCTATCGTTTCAGTGCTTTTAAAGGACATCCCCGAGAATACTGCGAATACAATCACCATTGCCACACTTGGTGATTCCGAAACAAGTGAAATCGGAGAAATGGTTATTGCTATCGGAAATGCTCTTGGCTATGGTCAGTCCGTTACAGTAGGCTACCTTTCTGCAAAAGATCGTGAAGTTACAATAAGCAACGTTACTCAGAAGCTTCTCCAGACAGATGCTGCCATCAACGAAGGAAATTCCGGCGGTCCCCTTTTCAATGTAAAAGGTGAAGTTATCGGCATCAACTGTGCAAAGTTTGCAGATACAAGCGTTGAAGGTATGTGCTTTGCAATTCCGATCAGTGTTGCACAGCCCATCCTTAAGGATCTTATGAAGGACGTTCTTCCGGAGGAAGAGCAGGGCTATCTTGGCGTAAGCATTAAGACAATTACTTCAGATGTTGCATCGTTCTACGGATGGCCTGAAGGTGTTTACGTTTATAGCGTTGTTGAGAACGGTTCTGCTGCAAAAGCAGGAATTTACGCAAGCGATATCATTACAGCAATCAATGGAAAGACAACACTTACCGCTGATAGGATGAAGTCTGTTGTTAACTCCTACAAGATTGGTGAAACTATCACTGTTACGCTTCAGAGAAACGTTGACGGCAAATGGGTTGAGATGAACATAGACGTTACACTCATGAAAAAGCCCGATACTACAGAGTAAACACAGTTACATCGAAACAACAGGGTAAATGAAGTTGCTTTGAAACACCAGGGTAAAAGAAGTTGCTTTGAAACAACAGAGTAAAAGAAGTCGCTTTGAAACAACAGAGTAAAACAAGTTTACTCCAAAATTATGAGTAATACAGCGCCCCACGCAGGAACTCCCGCGAGGGGCGCTTTTTGGATATCAAGCGTAAATTATTATAACACACGAGAGCGGATGGATTACGGAAGCCCGATATTTACCAATTGGGAAAGGGCAAGCTTTCGTGAGCATTACGAGCAAAAGCAAGTCGGAAGCTTTTTTACCCGTAAGGAATTGAAAACGATAGGAATAGCATGTGGCGAGAAGTCTGTCAATGGAACCCCTTCGGGGGCAATTCGCGCCCATTAAGAGAATTCTCGCCACATGCTAATGGGTAACCAAGGGGGAATTAAGGATTCACTCGGTAATCACCGGAGATATCTTACAGAAAATAGGAAAAACAGGCGAAATATGTAAGGTTGACATAGACAGACTTGTGAAAAGATTACAGAAAATGTTGAAAACAAGCCAAATATGTAACCTTTCGCCGGAAAACGTAAGAAAGATTACATAAAATGGCAAAAACAAGTCAAATATGTAATATTGTGGATGGGAGAGCGGATCAAGTCCAAAAAGTGGTGTAAATTTAAAATCCTAATATAAATTGTGACAGAGTCTAGTTATGAAGAAATGAAATGCTACAGGGACAGGGGCTCTGCCCCTAGCCCCGCCCTCGCCGGGAGGCAGGGAAGGAAGGGTGCCCTTCCTTCCCTGCTTTGAAGGATTATCCGCGAACCTAATGTCAAGGGCTTTCGCGGCATATGCTCGCCGGCGTAAAACGCCGGCTCCGCTATTCCACGGTCCCTTGACAACGGTTCCGCTCCGTAAACGCAACTCGGACTGATAAAAACCCGCAAACTTCTTTTTTATCAGTCGTGTTTAAGCTATTACCATCGAAACCGCCATGTGATGACAAACCAATGGTAAAGAAGCTTGGCACTTACCATAAAAACTGGCATGTAGTGTCAAACCAATGGTAAAGAAGCTTGGCGTTTACCCTAAAAACAGGCATATGGCGCAAAACCAATGGTAAAGGAGCTTAAAGCTTACCATAAAAATCGGCATATGGTGTCAATCCAATGGTAAAGAAGCTTTTAGTTTACCATAAATACTGGCATATGGCGCAAAACCAATGGTAAAGGAGCTTAAAGCTTACCATAAAAATCGGCATATGGTGTCAATCCAATGGTAAAGAAGCTTTTAGTTTACCCTAAAAACAGACATATGGCGCAAAACCAATGGTAAAGGAGCTTAAAGCTTACCATAAAAATCGGCATATGGTGTCAATCCAATGGTAAAGCAGCTTGGCGCTTACCATAAGAACGGGCATATGGTGCAAACAAGCCGGCAAGCAGAGCTTGCCGGCACAGCCGCGGCACAATCGGAGCGGAACCGTTGTCAAGGGACCGTGGAATAGCGGAGCCGGCGTTTTGTGCCGGCGAGCATATGCCGCGAAAGCCCTTGACATAAGGTTCACGGATGACCCTTAACAGTAGGAAGGAAGGGCCCCCCTTCCTTCCCTGCCTCCCGGCGAGGGCGGGGCTAGGGGCAGAGCCCCTGTCCCTGTAGCATTTCATTTCTTCATAACTAGACTCTGTCACAATTTATATCATAATTTTGAATTTACACTACTTTTGAGACTTGACCCTGACATTTCCTTTACATATATTGATATTTTATGTTATAATAAAGGGTACGCGTGGAAGTATACCCTTTTATTAGTTTTTGCTATGAAACAGCACGGAGAAAGCATGATTAAACAACGCAAAAATCCTATATTTAAATTGCAGACCGTTGTGGACATGCTGCTCGTTTTTGCAACGTATGTTGCGGCATATGTTGTTCGTTTCGTGATTATTCCGGAGAAGTCGAAGCACCTTTCTTTTGAGCAGTACATGGCTTACATTGTGTACATACTCATCGGATATCTTCTCATCTTTGTCTGGACAGGGCTTTACGAGACCGGACACAGCAGAACAAGGCTGAAAAATATATTTGTTGTTGTGCGGGCAAATGCCTTTGGCGTTTTCTTTGTACTTGCCTTACTGTACCTGTTAAAAGAAATTGATATTTCACGAAGCTTCCTTGCTGTGTTTGCAACACTGAATACGCTTGCCGATCTTGGTGAAAGATGGCTTGCAAGCCTCATTCTGAAGGTTAGAAGAAAAAAGGGCAAGGACCTAAAGAATGTTATTATAGTCGGCTATTCAAGGACTTGTGAGAACTATATCGACCGCGTCCGTGTTAACGAGCGTTGGGGCTACAACATAAAAGGCATTCTTGATGATTCCATGGAAATCGGTACGCGTTACCGCGGGGTTTCTGTTGTAGGAAAGCTTGAGGAGCTTGGGCAGTACCTTGAGGACCCGGAGCTTTACGAGGTTGTTATCACACTCCGCATCGAAAGCTATGACGAGCTTGCAGGTATTGTAAACGCTTGTGAAAAGGCAGGCGTGCATACACGTTTTTGTCCCGACTTTAAGAATGTTATTTCTTCAGATCCCGAAATTGAGGATTTTGACGGACTTCCAATCATAAATATCCGCAGAATCCCTCTTTCAAATCTCGGAAATCGTTTCATAAAGCGTACCGAAGACATTGTGCTTGCATCAATTGCACTTATTATTGCAGGCATCCCGATGCTTATTGTTGCACTCCTTGTTAAGCTTACTTCCAAGGGCCCTGTTATCTACAAGCAAACGAGAATAGGTCGCCACAATAAAGAGTTTATGATGTACAAGTTCCGATCCATGAGGGTTCAGGACGAGGAAGAAGAAAAAACAAAGTGGACAACGGAGAATGACAACCGTGTCACTCCCATCGGTAAGTTCTTAAGAAGCTCAAGTATTGACGAGCTTCCACAGTTAATCAATGTACTAAAAGGTGATATGAGCCTTGTCGGACCGAGACCTGAAAGACCTTACTTTGTCGATCTTTTCAAGGAGGAAGTTCCCAGATACATGGTGAAGCACCAGGTTCGTCCGGGCATTACGGGATGGGCGCAGGTTAACGGTTACCGTGGTGATACTTCCATCACACGACGTATTGATTACGACATTTATTACATCGAAAACTGGAACATCGGATTTGATTTTTACATCATGTTCAGAACGGTTTTCGGATCCTCTAAAAATGCATATTAATATTTACGGAGTAAAATGACAGACAACGATATTAAAGAGTTAAACGAAACAACAGAAAACAAAGAAAACGACAAGGATTACGAAGATGTTTGCGTCCTTTGCCGCAGGCCGGAAAGCAGAGCCGGAAAGATGGTTCATATGAGCGGACTGTCACTTTGCACGGACTGCCTTGAAAAAACCTTCGATGCGCTTGATAAAAGCGGTTCCATGCAGATATTTGGAATGCCTCCGTTCCCCGGAATGCCCGATTTCGCAAATGTGCCCGGCGCTTCGGACGGACAGGCGGGAAAGTCTGCGGGTTCGAATTCCGACGAAGGAAATAATGACAATAATAATAAAAACAACGGAAACGGTGACGGTAACGGCATCGGTGATCTTGTTCGATTTTTCCTTGGTGATATCGGAAATGTTCCTCAGAATCAGAGACTTAAAAAGAAAAAGGCTAAGCCCGGCAGCGATGAACCCGATGTTAAGGCTAAGTTCGATATAAAGAACCTTAAGGCTCCACACATCATAAAAGCAGAGCTTGACGATTATGTAGTCGGTCAGGAGTATGCAAAGAAAGTTATGAGCGTGGCGGTTTACAACCACTACAAACGTGCTTTTGATGAAGCGAAGGACGGCATTGAGCTTGAAAAGTCCAATATGCTTATGATTGGCCCTACGGGCTGTGGAAAAACGTACCTTGTAAAAACACTTGCAAAGCTTCTGAACGTACCGCTTGCCATTGCGGATGCAACCAGTCTTACAGAGGCAGGTTACATCGGTGATGATGTTGAGTCTGTAGTGTCCAAGCTTCTTGCGGCAGCAGACAATGATGTTGAGCGTGCCGAAAAGGGTATCATCTTTATTGATGAAATTGATAAGCTTGCAAAGAAACATACAACAAGCAGTCGCGATGTTTCGGGAGAAAGCGTTCAGCAAGGTCTTTTAAAGCTTCTTGAAGGCGCTGAAATTGAAGTTCCCGTGGGTGCAATGAGCAAAAATGCCATGGTTCCCATGACAACGGTCGATACATCAAACATTCTTTTCATTTGCGGCGGAGCTTTCCCCGATCTTGAAGCTATCATCAAGAGACGACTTAACAAGGCGTCGGCTGTCGGCTTCCTCGGTGAGCTTAACGATAAGTACGATGACGACAAAGATATTCTTTCGAAGGTTAAAACAGAAGACCTTCGTGAATTCGGTATGATTCCCGAATTCCTTGGAAGACTTCCGGTTGTATTTTCACTAAAGCCTCTCACAAAGGAAGACATGGTCCGCATACTTACCGTTCCGAAGAATGCCATCGTCAAGCAGTACACAAAGCTTCTTGCAATGGATGAAGTAGAACTTAAGTTCGAAGAAGATGCGCTCAATGCCCTTGCGGACAGAGCTATGGAGCGTGATATCGGTGCACGTGCACTTCGTGCCATTATTGAAGAAATTATGCTCGATATTATGTATGAAATTCCGAAGGATGATAACATCGGAAGTGTTATTATCACTAAGGATTATGTTACAAACAATGGTGCCCCCGGCATCATAATGAGAAATGCACAGCTGCCGGGTTGATGAAACGAAAAGCTTATGAAACGTAAAGCTGATGTAACAAAAACGTGAAGTGCGAAGCTGCAAGGCGTAAGGCACTTGGAAAGGCGTAATTATGTCATGGGAAGATAATGTCCGTAAAATGGACCCGTATGTACCAGGTGAACAGCCGGATTTTGCGGACATGGTGAAGCTTAATACAAATGAGAATCCGTATCCGCCTGCTCCCGGCGTCTGCAAACTTCTTTCAGAGCTTAATGCAGATAAGCTGAAGCTTTATCCGAAGCCGGACGCAAAGGAACTTGTTGAGGCAATTGCCGCTAACTATGGAGTAAGTGTCAAAAACGTGTTTATGGGCGTTGGATCGGACGATGTTCTCGGAACAGCGTTTCTTACGTTCTTCACCGGTGAAAAGCCCGTGCTTTTCCCAGATATAACATATTCATTTTATCCGGTGTGGGCAAAGCTCTACAACATCCCTTTTGAGACACCTGCACTTGATGAAAATTTCCGCATTAAAAAAGAGGATTACTACCGTGACAACGGTGGTATCGTCATCGCAAACCCCAATGCTCCGACATCGATTTCCGAGAGCAGGGATTTCATAGAGGACATCGTTAAACACAATCCGAATTCGGTTGTTGTGGTCGATGAGGCATATGTCGATTTCGGCGGAGAATCAAGCATTGAACTAACCAAGAAGTATGAGAACGTGCTTGTGGTTATGACATATTCAAAGTCACGTTCAATGGCAGGTATGCGCATAGGCTTTGCCATCGGCAACGAAAAGCTTATTTCATATATGTTTGACGTGAGAAATTCCTACAACTCTTACACAATGAACTATCCGTCCATTATGTGCGGAGCTGAGGCATTAAAGGACAAGGCTTACTTTGAAGAAACACGAAACAAAATAATGGCTACCCGTGAAAAATACGGTGCGCGTCTTAAAGAGCTTGGTTTTGACTTTCCCGCATCAAGCACAAATTTCCTCTTTGCGACACATAAATCAATGCCTGCGAAGGAAATTTTTGAAAAGCTTCGTGAGAAACATATCTTTGTCCGGTATTTTAAAACGCCCCGCATTGACAACAGACTTCGTATCACCATAGGTACGGACGAAGAGATGGAGAAGCTTGTAAACGCCCTGAAGGAGATTCTTGCATAAATCAAAAAGGACCTTCCTGCATAATACGGAGAAAGAATGAATCAGCTTAACACACAACAGAGAATGGACAAGCTTCTTACGGAACTCACAAAGGAAGGCCGGGTGCCGAAACTTCTGCTTCATTCATGTTGTGCACCCTGTTCGTCTTATGTGCTGGAATATCTTTCCGAGTATTTTGAAATTACAGACTTTTTCTATAATCCGAACATTTCTCCGATGGAGGAATACGAGGAGAGACTGAATGAGCTGAAGAGGCTTATTTCAGAACAGCCTCATAAATATCCTGTCACCCTGATTGAAGGGAGATACGATGAAAAAGAATTTTATGAAGCGGTAAAAGGGCTTGAGAATGAGCCTGAAGGCGGTGCCAGATGCAAAAAGTGCTTTGAGCTTCGTCTTGCGGAAGCGGCTCGTGTGGCAAAGGAAGTCGATGCAGACTATTTTGCGACAACACTTACAATAAGTCCTTTGAAAAATGCTCCGCTCCTAAATGAAACAGGCGCTGCCCTTGGGAGCAATTCAGAAAAACCCAAATATCTTCCGTCCGACTTTAAGAAAAAAGGCGGTTATCAGCGCTCCATTGAATTGTCACATGAATACAGCCTGTACAGGCAAAACTACTGCGGCTGCATTTTCTCAAAAAGAGATGCGCTGCTTCGCGAAAAGGAACTGAAAGGAGAAAGAGATGATTGAATTAATCCCTATTGAAGATAACAAGCTTATACGTCAGTACCGTGAAGAACTTGAGCATGAAACCCTTTCCCGATATGCTGCTTTTTCCGATATGACAAAGGGACGTGAAAAAGAAGAAAAGGAATGCGACCTCCGCCCGTGTTTTCAGCGTGACAGAGACAGAATTCTTTACAGCAGAGCTTTCAGACGTTTGAACGGTAAAACACAGGTTTTCCTTGCACCTGAAGGAGACCATTACCGCACAAGACTTACCCACACGCTTGAAGTGAATCAGACTGCAAGAGCCATAGCAAAAGCACTTCGCCTGAATGAGGATCTTACCGATGCCATCGCACTGGGACATGATCTTGGGCATACTCCTTTCGGACATGCCGGAGAGCGTGCATTAAACCGTATTCTTCAGGAAACCACCGAAGGCCTCGGTTTCAAGCATTTCGAGCAGAGTCTTCGTGTTGTTGACAGACTTGAAAAACACGGAGAAGGCTTGAATCTTACATGGGAAGTGCGTGACGGAATTGTAAACCATCAGGTTGATACAATTCCCGGCACACTGGAAGGCCGAATTGTAAGGCTTTCCGATAAGATTGCCTACATAAACCATGACATTGACGATGCCATTCGAGGCAACGTTATTAAGGACAGTGACATTCCGAGAAGATTCACTGATGTTCTCGGACATACACTCACGTCCAGACTTAATTACGAAATTCACGATATAATCCGCACGTCCTTCGGTAAAGATGACGTTACAATGTCTGAAGGACTCATGGAGCTTACAAAAGAGCTCCGCGAGTGGATGTTTGCGAATGTATATACAAATCCTGTGGCAAAGGGTCAGGAATCAAAGGCTGAAGAGCTTGTAATCGAACTTTTCAACTACTACATGAAGAATTCCGAGCTTTTGCCTGAGGACTATCGAAGGATGCTTGACGAGGGTGAGCAGCTTCCCCGCGTCGTTTGTGACTACGTTTCCGGAATGACGGACCGCTATGCGGTAACCCGCTTCAAGGAAATTAAGGTTCCTTTTGGATGGGATGTTTACTAAATGAGATATTCTGATGACCTAATTGAAGAGGTTCGTTCCAGGAACGATATTGTGGATGTTGTGGGCATGTATGTTCATCTCACAAAGAAGAGCAACCGCTATTGGGCGTGTTGCCCGTTCCACGGCGAGAAGACGGCTTCGTTTGCAGTAAATCCGCAGACGCAGATGTTCTATTGCTTTGGATGCCACAAGGGCGGCAATGCTGTTACGTTCGTTATGGAATATGACAGTCTGAGTTTTCCTGAGGCTTTGAAGGTGCTTGCGGACCGTGTCGGCATAGAATTGCCGGACGTTCCCGCATCAGCGGAAGAAAAAGCTCAGCAAAGCCTTATTCAAAGGCTTTACGAGGTCAATAAATTAGCTGCTCAATATTTTTATTCGGCAAGAAAGACCGAGAGAGGAAAAATTGCCGATAATTACTTTAAAAAGAGAGGCCTGACCGATGAAACAATAAATCATTTCGGTCTTGGCTACTCAAATGCGTACAGCGACGATCTGTACAAGTACCTTAAGGGAAAGGGATACGAAGACAGTTTTCTTAAGGATACGGGGCTTGTTTCAATCTCCGAAAAAGGAGCAACGGACAAGTTCTGGAATCGTGCCATGTTTCCCATCATGGACGAACGAGACAGAGTCATAGCCTTCGGCGGGCGCGTAATGGGCGACGGAGAGCCCAAATATCTTAATTCGCCCGAGACCAGGGTTTTTGATAAAAGTAATAACCTTTACGGACTAAATTATGCAAAATTGTCCCGTAAGGGGTACTTCCTTCTTTGTGAGGGCTATATGGACGTAATATCGCTGCACCAGGCCGGCTTTACAATGGCTGTTGCATCACTGGGCACCGCGTTTACGGACAAACATGCCACTAAGATTAGCAAATATGTGAAGGATGTGTATCTTACTTACGATTCGGACAGTGCCGGTATCAATGCCGCGCTTCGCGCAATCCCGATGCTTGAAAACAGAGGAATTACCGTGAAGATTGTAAACATGAAGCCGTACAAGGACCCCGACGAATTCATTAAGGCACTTGGGGCAGAGGAGTACCAAAAGCGCATTGACAATGCGGAAAGCAGTTTCTTCTTCGAGATCGAGGTGATAAAATCACGACACAATCTTGAGGATCCGAAAGAAAAAACCGATTTCTACAAAGATGTTGCCAGAAGGCTTTTGGAGTTCTCTGAGGAGCTTACAAGAAAAAATTATATGGATTCCTTCGTAAAACGTTACGATGTTCCATACAAAGCTTTCAATGAATTACTTATCAAGGTTGCCGGGCAGGAAGGTCCCAAATCGAGGGGGGATTCTTACGAACGAAACGAATCCGTGAAGAAGGACTTTCAAAGCAAGGAAGAAAAACAGCGTGATGATAAGCTTTTACAGCCGCAAAGGCTCCTGCTTACCTACCTTGCAGACAATTCGCAATTGTACGGAAAGCTTAAAGGCTGTTTAGCTCCGTCAGAGTTTTCCGACGAGCTTTATAAGAAGGTTGCGGAAATATGTTTTTCTGAATGCGAACAGGGCGGCAAAATAAACGCAGCGCGCATTATAAGCCTTTTTGAGGAAAAAGAGGACCAGCTTAAGGTCGGAGCAATTTTCCAAACAGAACTCAAAGGCGAGATGAATGAGGCGGAAAACCTAAAAGCGGTTGAGGATGTTGTCAGAAAGATTAAGCTTTCGAGCATTGAAACTGCGATTGCCAAAGCTGTCGAAGCCGGTGACAGCGCTCAGGTAAACAAATTGTTTGCTGAGCAGATAAGACTGAAAAACAAGAACACTAAACTTTTTTAAGGGGCAGTAAAATGAGCAAAAAGAAAGTTGAAGAAATTCAGGAACCCGAAGTTAAAGAAACGAAGAAGGCTGCTAAGAAAGCAGAACCTGTAAAAGAAGAGAAGCCTGCTAAGGCTGAAAAGAAAACTACAAAAAAGGCTGAGTCTGTGAAGGAAGAAAAACCTGCTAAGGAAGAGAAGCCCGCAAAAGAAGAGAAGCCTGCTAAGGCTGAAAAGAAAACTGCTAAAAAGGCTGATCCCGTGAAGGAAGAAAAACCTGCGAAGGAAGAAAAAACCGCTAAGGAAGAAAAGCCTGCCAAGGCAGAGAAAAAGTCTGCAAAGAAGTCAGAACCTGCAAAAGAAGCAGAGCCTGTAAAGGAAGAAAAGCCCGCAAAGGCACAGAAGCCTGCTAAGGAAGAAAAACCTGCAGAGGAAGAAGCTCCGAAGGCAGAAAAGAAGTCCTCAAAGAAAACTACAAAGAAGACAGAAGCAGTTAAGGACGCAGAACCCGCTGAGGAAGAAAAGCCCGCAAAGGAAGAAAAGCCCGCGAAGGCTGAAAAGGCTGCAAAGGGTGAAAAGGCTCCCGAGGGGGATGGTAAGCACACATTAAAGGAAAAGCTTGAAGAGCTTGTTACTCTTGGACAGTCCAAGAAGAACACTCTCGAGATTGCTGAAATAAACGAAGTTCTTGCTGACATGGAAATTGATGCCAACAAGATTGAAAAGGTATACGATTACCTTGAAAAGAGCGGTATTGACGTTTTAAGAGTAACAGATGATGCCGTTGATTTTTCCGCAGATGACGACTCCATTCTTGAGCCCGATGACATTGTCGGCGAGCTTGATGAAATGGAAGAAATCGAAGATATTTCAAAGATCGATCTTTCGGTACCCGAAGGTGTATCCCTTGAGGATCCTGTAAGAATGTACCTTAAGGAAATCGGTAAAGTTCCGCTTCTTTCCGCAGATGAGGAGCTTGAGCTTGCAAAGCGTATGGAACAGGGCGACGAAGCTGCAAAGAATCGTCTTGCAGAAGCAAACCTTCGTCTTGTTGTCAGCATCGCAAAACGTTATGTAGGCCGTGGAATGCAGTTCCTCGATCTCATTCAGGAAGGTAACCTCGGACTTATTAAGGCAGTTGAAAAGTTCGATTATGAAAAGGGTTACAAGTTCTCAACATACGCTACATGGTGGATTCGTCAGGCAATCACACGTGCCATTGCCGATCAGGCGAGAACAATCCGTATTCCCGTACATATGGTTGAAACGATAAACAAGCTCATTCGTATCCAGCGTCAGCTCTTACAGGAGCTCGGTCGTGAGCCGTCCCCGGACGAAATTGCAAAGGAAATGGGCATCCCTGTTGAACGTGTGCGTGAAATCCAGAAGATTTCCCAGGAGCCCGTATCTCTTGAAACACCTATCGGTGAAGAGGAAGATTCGCATCTTGGTGACTTCATTGAAGACGATCATATGCCGACACCTCAGGATTCCGCAGCATTTACTCTCCTCAGAGAGCAGATTAAGGAAGTGCTCGGAACACTTACCGACAGAGAGCAGAAGGTTCTTTGCCTGAGATTCGGTCTTGACGACGGCAGACAGCGCACTCTTGAAGAAGTCGGACGTGAGTTCAATGTTACCCGTGAGCGTATTCGTCAGATTGAAGCAAAAGCACTCAGAAAGCTTCGTCATCCTACACGTGCAAAGAAGCTGAAGGATTATCTTGATTAATGATTTCTCTTAGTGAAAGATTACGCATGGTTGCATCTCTTGTCAGCCCGGGCAGTTCCGTAGCTGATATAGGGTGCGACCACGCTCATACAAGTATATATTTACTCGAAGCCGGTGTTGCAGAACGTTGCATAGCAGCAGATGTCCGTAAAGGACCACTCGAGGCTGCCAAAAGGAATGTTTCCGAACATAAGCTGGAAGAGAACATTGACATTCGCCTTTCCGATGGGCTTGAAGCCATAAAAGCAGGCGAAACCGACACGGTTCTCATTTCCGGCATGGGAGGACTTCTTATACTTGACATTCTTTCTGCGTATCCGGAAAAAACGAATAAAATTCGTGAACTCGTACTTTCTCCGCAGTCGGATGTGGACAAAGTGAGAGAGTGGCTGTACGGTCACGGTTTTTGCATTACGGATGAAAAAATGTGCCGTGATGCAGGCAAATTTTACATCGCTATCAAGGCGATAAATAAGGTTCTTACGGAAAATGCAGCAGGGGTGAATTCCACAATGGAAACCCTTGCAGAGGAATCAAATCATACAAATGTGGAAAACTTCGCATTTTCAAGCATTCTCCGCGGGAAAAAGGATCCGACGTACCTTGCGTTTCTTGAGTATGAGCTTAAGGAATGCGAGAAAATATCTGACAAGCTCAAATCGGACACGGGAGAGAAGGCGCGTGCCCGTTTGACTGAAATATATGATGAAACCAGGAGGTTAGTGGATGAAATTAATAGTATGCGGTGAAGAACGCGAATATGAATATGGCGTAACATTTGCAGAAATAGCAGAGGACTTTAAGGACAAATATCAGTACCCGATAATCCTTGCAAAGGCTGACGGAAATCTCCGTGAGCTTACAAAAAAACCTGAAAACGACTCGGAGATTGAGTTCCTCGATCTTTCTACGGGTATCGGAAACAAAACATATGTAAGAGGCATTACATTTGTACTTTTAAAGGCTATTTACAACGTTTACGGAAATAAGCGTGGCCGTGACATCCGTATCATGCACAAGATTGGCAATGGTGTATACGGTGAGGTTCGTGGCGTTGATGGCATCCCTGAGGAAGACATCAAAGCTATCCGTAAGGAAATGGATCGTATTGTTGATGAGGATATGGTAATCAACAAGCGTTCCATCAACACAAAGGACGCAAGAAAGCTTTTCCACGACAGACATATGTACGATAAGGAACTTCTCTTCAGCTATCGTCGTGTATCACGTACAAACATTTACGGAATTGAGAATTACGAGGACTACTTCTATGGCTATATGCCATCATCAACAGGCATCCTTCGTTACTATGACCTGTTTGCATATGATCAGGGCTTTATGCTTCTCGTTCCCGGCAAGGAAGATCCTCTTCATATTGCAGAGTTTGAAGACAGAAAGAAGTTCTTCAACTGCCTTAAGGAAACAGACAAATGGGGCAACATCATGGGCATCAATACCGTTGCCGGCATGAATGAGTGCATCAGAGACGGCAGAATCGGTGATACAATCCTTGTCCAGGAAGCATTTATGGAAAAGAAGATTGGTGATATCGCTGCAATGATTAAAGAGCGTGGCGACGTTAAGTTTGTTATGATTGCCGGCCCTTCATCATCAGGAAAGACAACCTTCTCACACAGACTTTCCATTGAGCTTCGTACACTTGGTATGACACCTCACCCGATCGGAGTAGACGACTACTTCAGAAACAGGGACGATACGCCGAAGAATCCTGACGGAAGCTTCAACTTTGAGTGCCTCGAGGCAATTGATGTTGAGCAGTTTAATAAAGATATGTCCGACCTTCTTGACGGTAAGGAAGTAGAACTTCCCAGCTTCAACTTCAAGGCAGGTATCAGAGAATACAAGGGCAATTTCAAGAAACTCGGACCTGACGATATCCTCGTTATTGAAGGTATCCACGGCCTTAATGATGCTCTTTCGTACAAGCTTCCTAACGAAAGCAAGTTTAAGATTTTCATCAGTGCACTTACACAGCTGAACATTGATGAGCACAACCGTATTCCTACAACAGATGCACGTCTCCTTCGTCGTATCGTTCGTGATGCAAGAACAAGAGGTGCTTCCGCACAGAAGACTATCAGCATGTGGCCTTCCGTACGTCGTGGTGAAGAAGAGAACATCTTCCCGTTCCAGGAGGGCGCAGATGTATTCTTCAATTCAGCACTTATTTATGAGCTTGCTGAACTCAAGCAGTTTGCAGAGCCGCTTCTTTTCAGCGTACCTGAGGACAGCCCTGAGTTCTCTGAGGCAAAGAGACTTCTTAAGTTCCTTGACTACTTCCTCAGCGCTCCTACAGATGATGTTCCTAAGAACAGTATTCTCAGAGAGTTCATCGGAGGCTCATACTTTAACGTATAATGCTGTGAACCACTCCGGCAGCGGTATTTGTTTGGAGTTGAATCCGGCAGCGGTACATTAGATTAATTTGTGACCGGCACAGACGATCGCGCCGAAAGGTGAGGAAAGTCCGGGCTTCACAGGGCAGAATGCCGGCTAACGGCCGGTCAGGGCAACCTGAAGGAAAGTGCAACAGAAAATAAACCGCCCGCCACGCTCCGAAAGGACGTGGTCGGGTAAGGCTGAAACGGCGGTGTAAGAGACCACCGCTCCCGTGGTAACACAGGGAGGTCAATGTAAACCCCATTCGAAGCAAGACCTAATAGAAGGCTATACGGCGGCCCGTCGTGCCTTCGGGTTGGTCGCGTCATATGGCGGGAAACCTCATATGGGAGCTGTGCGGTAACGTACAGCCAAGATAGATGATCGTTTGATACATAACCCGGCTTACAGTGCCGGTCATATCTGAAAAGGAAAATATGAAATCGGGAGTATACCTGAATCAAAAGAAAGACGGTACAACGCTTTATCGTGCGTCGATTACCGTGAAAGACAAGCACATCAGCCTCGGAAGTTACAAATCCGAGGCTCTTGCTCATTCTGCCTATGTTCGGGCTAAGCAGATTATGTCCTGCAATAAGCAGCTGAAGGCATATGTGAACGAATTCCAGGACGGCAGGAAATCCGTTCTTCCGTTTGAAAAGGTCATAATGCTTGTAAATCTTCGTGATAACGGTGTTTACATTAAAAATCCGATTTATCTTGAAAAACATTCCTTTACATATTACTTCAGCCCCGACATTCATTACACGTTTGATGTCGACGACCTTTTTTACTACTCCAACCATAAAATTATGAAACGTGGCTCGCATCTTTTTGTTGCGGATTACGGTATGCAGGTGAGCATCCTTTCCCGATACGGAATTAAGCCCTTTGCCGTGCCCGGGCGCGATTATATTTTTGTAAACGGTGATGATACGGACTTCCGCTACGGAAATATTCAGATTATCAACAGATATAATGGAGTAACAAAAGAAATAATTAAAGGGCGTGAAAGATACACAGCCAAAATTCATGTTAACGGTGACATCATTATAGGAAGATACTCATCGGAAATTTACGCAGCAGTTGCTTACAATAAAGCAATAATGATGCTTAAAGAAAAAGGTGTTACAATTGACTACAGAGAGAACTTTATAGAAGGTCTTTCGGAGCTCGAATACGTCGCACTTTTGAATAAACTAAGGGTGTCTTCAAAAATCAGATTTTACGGCGAAAAAGAGTGGTAAAATCCTCCGGAAACGGATTTGTGAAAATAACGTTGATGTGATTTTTCTTGACAAAACAAAAAACGGTGCATATAATGCCCCTTTGTAAATTTTTTATAAACTTTTTTACAAAGAAATCTAGAGGTATTATATGAAACGAAAGAGACTATTTGCTTTCATCCTGTCTCTGGCAACAGTGTTATTACTAATTGATTTTACTCCATTAAAAGGCAATTCCGAAAGCAAAACAACAGAAAATATTGTTGAGACTGCAGAGGCAGTTCTTAAAACTCCTGCAGAAGAGCTTTTCAGTTCAAGCGCTTCCGTTACGGAAGAAAATACTGAAGTTTATGAAGCAGCAGACAAACAGGGCATTGTAGGGGATGCGAATGTATGTGATGCGGCTGAGGAAGCACTTTCAGCAGCAAACGAAGATTCAAGCGTCAAGATTGCAAAAACATCTAAAGATGAAAAAGAAAGATTCCTTATGGAAGAGTTTGTTGAGTTTGACAACGGTGTGGCTCCCATAAGGCGTGTGAAAGAAAAGAAGACAGAAGAGGTTTCCATTATTACTCTTCTCGAAGATACCGGTGTATGTACAATAGAGTATGCCGGCACAGAAATTTCCGTTTCCGAACGGGATTTCAAAATTCTCTGCCGTATTGTTGAGGCGGAGGCAAGCATTGAAGACACACTTGGCAAACAGCTTGTAGCAAACGTAGTTCTTAATCGTGTTGTTTCAAACCGTTTTCCGAATACCATTGAGGGAGTTGTGTTTGACGGAGATGCTTTCACATCCACTTACAACGGACGTTATTCCTCCGTTGACGTTGAACAGAGCACCATCGATGCGGTTCTGGACGTTTTAAACGGTGCCGATGAATCAATGGGTGCGGTTTATTTCTTAAATAAGAAGACAGCACGTTCAAAATATGTTAAGATGTTCGACAATGAAATGATTCACCTTTTCAAACACGGACACCATGACTTTTATAAAGAGGATGACTAAACATGCGCTACTTATCTACCAGAAACTCTAAGCTTAACGTTACAGCATCAGAGGCAATACTTAAAGGCCTTTCAGACGACGGAGGACTTTTCGTGCCGGAGAGTGTTCCTGCACTCACCACAAGCCTCGATGAACTTTCCAAGATGACTTATAAAGAAGTTGCTTACGATGTTATGAGCCGTTTCTTTACAGATTTCACCGAGGAAGAGCTTAAGGCGTGCATTAATGCCGCATACGACTCCAAGTTCGAAACAGAGAACATCTGCGAAATGAAAAAGGCAGGCGGAGCGTGGTTTCTGGAGCTTTATCATGGAAAGACCATAGCCTTCAAGGACATGGCACTCTCCATCCTTCCGCATCTTCTTACAACTTCCGCTAAAAAGAACGGAGTTAAAGAAGAAATAGTTATTCTTACAGCAACATCCGGCGACACGGGGAAGGCAGCTCTTGCAGGCTTTGCCGATGTACCCGGTACGCGTATTATTGTTTTTTATCCTAAGGACGGCGTCAGCCGCGTCCAGGAGCTTCAGATGGTTACCCAGAAGGGCGAAAATACAAAGGTCATAGCCATTAAGGGAAACTTTGATGATGCACAGACAGGCGTAAAGGAGATGTTCAATGACAAAGCATTGAATGCCCGCCTTAAAGAAAAAGGCTTCCTTTTCTCTTCCGCAAACTCCATTAATATCGGCAGACTCATTCCTCAGGTTGTTTACTATGTATTTGCGTACGCACAGCTTCTGAAGAAGGGCGAAATCAAAAACGGTGAGAAGATTAATATCGTTGTTCCCACCGGAAACTTCGGAAACATTCTTGCTGCATATTATGCAAAGAGAATGGGTCTTCCTGTAAACAAGCTTATTTGTGCCTCGAATGAAAACAAGGTTCTTTTTGACTTCTTTACAACAGGCACTTACGATAAAAACAGAGAATTCATACTCACAACATCTCCTTCAATGGACATCCTCATTTCGTCCAATCTGGAAAGACTTCTTTTCCACGCTGCGGGCGACAGCTCTGAGAAATGCGCAGAGCTTATGGGTGAGCTGAAAGCAACCGGCAAGTACACTATCTCTGACGACATGAAGAAAAATATGTCGGATTTTCTTGGTGGCTTTGCTACGGAGAAGCAGACGAGTGAGATTATCGGTAAGCTCTTCAGTGAGGATGGCTATGTAATCGATACACATACAGCTGTCGGCGCACATGTTTACGATGCTTACAGAACGGACAGCAGTGACGAAGCCGTTACGGTCATTGCTTCAACGGCAAGCCCGTACAAGTTTTCACGTGCCGTTGTCGGTGGTCTTCTCGGAAAAGAATTTAAAGACGAAACTGACTTCGAGCTTATCGATATGCTTCACGATCTTTCCGGCATAGAACTTCCGAATGCGGTTAAAGAAATTAAGACAGCAGAAATAAGGCACAAAACCGTCTGTGACAAGAGTGAAATGCAGGCTGAAGTTGAAAAAACGCTTGGAATATAAGTAAATTAAGCACTTAAGACCCCTCGGAAGAGTGGGTCTTATTACTTATTTGTGGCAGATTCTTAAAAAAATATTATATTTTTGACATGATTTTGCCACATTTATGTGGTACACTCCTAACGGGTCTGCTTCCGTTTTGGAAGTGGGCAAGGATAAACAAGGCCACGTAGACGTGGTAAAAAATTTATAGGAGGAAGAAACATGAAGAGTTTCTTTAAGAAGCTTTCCTTAGTACTCGTTGCAGCTATGATTCTTACACTCATCCCTGCACAGAACGCTAAGGCAGCAGGAACAGTTAAGCTTGCCCTTCAGGCAGCAAAGAGTTCCGACGAGTGCATCACTTCTTATACCATTAAGAAGGGTGACACAGTAGACTTCAAGTTCTTTGGTTGTGCAGACTATAAGACAACCGGTATCGCTTGGAAGTCTTCCAACGACGCAGTAGCTACAGTTGATAAGAACGGTGTTGTAACAGCAGTTGCAGCAGGCGCCGCTCAGATCACATACGAAGCTACAGGTTATGTATGCGAGCCCGTTACAGTAGTTGTAGCAGACGAGTACACAGTATTCATCGCTAAGCAGGATGGCACAGATGCCCTTCCTACATACACAATGAACGTTAAGGACGCAGCAGTAGATTTCAGATTCATCGGCGCTAAGGGCTGGTCAACATCCAAGAACGGCGGTTACTGGACATCTACAAACGAAGCAGTAGCTACAGTTGATAAGAATGGTGTTGTTACACCCGTTTCCAAGGGCGAAACAGACATCGTTCTCACAATCATCGACAAGGCTACAGGCAAGGTAGCATTCAACGTACAGCCTATGCACGTTACAGTTAAGGCTGAACAGCTCGAAGTATCTCAGTACAGCTATGAAGAAGCAAAGGTTACATTCAACGGCAAGGCTGTTGCAGCTGATGACCTTGAAGTATATCTTGTTGGCTGGGACGAGAACAAAGAAGAGCAGCTTATCAAAGAGTATGTTGAGAGCGTAAATGGCGAAATCGTTAAGCTCTACAACGACATTGTAAATGGTCAGAAGTACGCTTTCGTAGTAAATGGCGAGAAGGCATACCTCACAGGTAACGCAGGTGATTGTGCAACATTCGATGTTACATGGTCATCAAAGCTTCTTGGTAAGGGTGCTACAGCTAGCGTTGCTTATGCTGATCAGGACCTTACATTCAAGGTTGATAACTTTAGAGATGCTAACGGCGTCATTATCGATTCCTCAAATTATACTTGGGAATACGTTGACACATGCACAATTAACGGCGAAGAGACAGTTACACAGTACTATATGAACGATCAGCTTTTCGTTCCTGCTAAGTCACACCATGTTGTTGAGTTTATCGCTTACAATGCAGAGAACGTTAAGGCTTGCACTGTAACTAAGGAATTCGATGCTGTTGATGCAGGCGCATGGGCAATCGATAAGGTTAGCTGGGCAATCGGCGATGCTACAACACCTTTATATTTTGATAAGTGTGGTACATCTACAAAGCTTTCTATCGACGATGATGATAAGTATGGCTTTGCAGTTAAGTTTGAAGACACATTTGGTAATATTTACAAGTCATATGCCGGCGATTGTGATTTTATTGAAATCACAAATGAGCCTATTGGTGACGTTAAGTCAATTATTCAAGAATATGGCCAGATTACATTCGAGTCCTCCAATCCTAACGTAGTAGCTGTTAAGGATAATGGTACTCTTGAAATCATCAAGGAAAACAGCAAGGCAACAATCTTCTGTTACTTCCAGGCACTCGAAGATGGCGACGGCAAGCTTCAGCCTAGAAAGCTTCTCTTCGCAGTTACAATCGAGACAATTGGTCACCTTGTACCTACAAGCGTTACAATGACAGTTAACGGCGATAACGTTACACGTTACTACCTCAACGAGGAAGCAGGCGCATGTGAATTCAACAAAGCAACTGTTGCTTTCGAAGTTAAGGATCAGCTTGGCAGAGCTATGGATGGCGTTGATGTTTCATTCGTTGCTTACGACCAGAACAAGACAGGTGTTAACCTTGTAACAAGTGCAGGCGATTATGAAACAAGCTTCACAGACAGATTCCAGGCTAACGCTACATTAACATTTGCTACAGATAACAAGACTGTTAAGGCAGCTTCTACTGTAGGCGGCAAGACATCTTTCGTTCTTCTTGCAGATGCAATTGATGGCGCATTTGCTAAGGGCGGTATCCTTAATACACGTCTTGACATTACTCTTAAGAACAATTTTGGCTCTACTAAGAAGACACTCAACATCGGTACATTTGATACATCTGAAATGGCTGCTACATATTTGAAGGATGAGCCCGCTATCTACTGGACAACATGTAACGATGCTAAGGCTGCTCATACTCTTATCGGCTCAGGTCTTGGTAACAGTGATAATGCCGGTGCAGATGGTGAGCTTTACCTTGCTCTTCATATCGTTGATGTTTATGCAGCAAGTGGTGCTAGGGTTTATGGTAAGGCATACACAAGACAGCCTGTAGAGCTTTATGGTAATGATAATATTGCTAATAAGACAGCATCTCAGCTTGCATCATTTGAAGGCAAGACATTCGTTCAGTTTGAAGCAACAAATCTTCCTGATAATACACTCACAGCAGTTGCTGATGCAGAGTATGTACATAACGGTATCTATTATGTAAAGGTTCGTAATGCATTTGCTGCTATGTCTGACAAGGCTACAGATGATAAGTATTCTGAATATGAGTACGATGCTATGGCTCTTGCAGCAATTAAGGATTTAACAATCGATGCTAAGATTTGGCAGGTTGTTAACTCTACATCTAATACTAGCCATGCTACATTAAATAAGAGAGTTATGACTACATATGATGCAGCTGAAAAGAGAACATACAAGAATAACGATGCAGCTAACTACAACGTTAAGCTTAATTTTGCTGATCTCTACTACGTAGGCGATTCACCGGAATATACTGGTTGGAGTTCATGGCTTAAGGATCATGCAAAGGTAACCATTTGTTGGAATAACAATGATATTTTACCTCTTATTGAAGCCAAGGGCGGAAAGGCAAATAGTGCTATTAGCGCTACAGAAGTTGCTTGGTCAGATTCTATTCTTACAAAATATGTAGTTGATGCTAAGGATAATTCTAAGTATATTAGAAACGTTGAGTTCTTCTTCGACTATGATGATGGTACAGCAGTTCTTACATATGCTAAGGTTGCTGTTGGAAAGACAGTAAGACCTTGGACTTATGAATATAAGTACGAAGTTGACTGGTCTGGCAACGACACCGAAGGACGTTAGTCTTTAGCTCTACAATAAAACTCGAATAAAGTTTATCCCCACCTCCCCGGAGGTGGGGTTTTTGTATGAATAGCGAATAACCCAACTGACGGCGAAGCCGTCATATATAAAACATAAGAGGACCACTGCAAGCTTGCTTGTAAGTGTCCTCTTATGTTTTATATATGACAGCCACGGAAGTGGCAGCTGGGTTATGAGCAAACAAACATCGAGCGTGCGAAGCACGTGAGATGCAAAAAGTAAGAGGACCACTGCAAGCTTGCTTGTAAGATGCGGATTATTATTCGAATTGTTGCTTTTCTATATTTCTGATGGTATAATTTGCGTGTCCTTTACTAGTTTATATGGACCTGCAGAGAATAATAGATACCGAGGAGAAAAGGAAAGATGCCTGTTTTAAGTATGTTTTACGGTATAATCGTTCGAATGTACAAGGAAAATGGTAATAGACATAATATGCCACATATTCATGCAGAATATAGTGGCGATGAAATTGTTATTTCATTGGATGGTACCGTTCTTGAAGGTGATATACCGGCCAATAAACTTAAAATATTGGAAGCATAGATGGAAATTCATAAAGACGATTTGCAGGCAAACTGGAAACTTCTTGCGGATGGTGAACAGTATTTTAAAATTGAACCTTTAAGATAAAGGGGGATTAATATGCTTCAGCCTAAATTGCTGGTTGTTAAACCAATGGACGCGTCTATGCTTTACTTGGAATATGAAACCGGAGAGAAGAAATTGTTTGATGTTAAGCCTTATATTTCCGGAAGCTGGTATGGAGAACTTTCTGACAGTGAATATTTTAAGACGGTGCATATTATTTCAGGTGGTTTTGGAATAGAATGGGAAAATGGCCAAGATATTGCTCCACATGAACTGTACGAAAATGGTATTCTTACTTAGTGTAGACTTTCGTAAACGCCAAGTGCAACGTTGTGTTACATTTAATTTGAAAAATTATCAGTAGGAGATGCTCGAAATATGACAGCCACGAAAGTGGCAGTTGGATTATGAGCAAACAAACATCGAGCGTGCGAGGCACGCGAGATGCATAAAAGAAAGAGGACCACTGCAAGCTTGCTTGTAAGAGTCCTCTTATGTTTTTTATCCGCAATTTTACCGTACAAATGTCGCCATGCTCTCCTGTACGGTGATTTCACCCGCCTCCTCGGTCGTCGAGTTACATATTTGGCTTGATTTGCCTGATTTATGTAACCCCGGCATCTCATTTCCAGTTGCAAGGTTACAGATTTGGCTTGATTTGATCATTTTATGTAACCTCGCGCCTGAAAAAGCGTAAAAAAGTTACATAAACCGCACAAATCAAGCCAAATATGTAATCTCGCGCCCGTGATAAAACTGTGATGATCTTAATTTGAAAGAATCCATTTTTTATTGCCCAAAAGAAGAAAATATATAGTTTTTTTATTTGTCAATTTATGTTAAAATTATAAGAAAATAATCATATCTTGTGAGGATACACCGTGTCAGGTTACAATAAAAAGCAAAATATTAAAGGAGGAAGGGATACTGATAAACGCGCCTTTAATTGGTGGCTCATTCCTCTTATTTTAATTGTTGCGATTGTACCTTCAATAATGCGTCTGGCTATAAAGGAAACACATTATCCGTATTACCCCTGGTATGCAGGAAGTTCTCAATATGCTGATTTTTCACTCGCTTGGAAGGGATATGCGATAGGCGTTCTTGGCGGAGTAATGTTTGTTTGCAATATTTATTTGTTTGCGAAACTTAGTAAAGGGGAGAAGATAGAATTCGTTAAGCGTTACTGGCCTGTTTTTGCGTATATTATTCTTGTGCTTGCTTCTGCTTTATTTGCACTTAATAAATCTGCTGCTTATAATGGAGAATATGAGCAGGGAGAGCCGATTTATGTTTTACTTGGATATGGTATGATTGCGTTAAATGTCCCTCTTGTAGTAAAAGGTAAGAAAGACCTAAAGGCTATTTTTGTTGCTTTTCTTGTTGGAGTATTCTTGGTTACAGCTTATGGAGTTCTCGAGGCTTGTAAAATTCAGCCTCTTGAATGGAATTTTGTTCAGCATTTAACCATGAGTGCTTCTCAAAGACGTACCGGACAGATTCAGATGCGTTTTGAAGAAGGTAGAGTAATTTCTACCCTTTTTAATCCGAATTATTTTGGACCGTATGTTGCTCTTACGTTTCCGATTATTCTCACATATTTGTTTGTTGCAAAGAAAGTTTGGAAAAAACTTATTGTAGCAGTTTTATGCATATTTCTTTTAATATGCCTTGTTTTTTCAGGCTCCAAAACGGGAGTTATCATTTGTTCAGTTGTTTTCTTCCTGATGATAATTTTTGCGTTCAAAACATGGACAGGCATAGTGGTGCGAAGATGGTATTTTGCTGTTCCTGTTCTTCTTCTCATAATTCTTGCAGGCAAGCTTGTTATGGACTATATTCCTGAGGCAGACCCTCAGAGAATAATAGATGCATTAACCATTGAAGAGGACGGCTATGACCTTAAAGGTATTGATACAACAGGCGACTGCGTAAAGATTGTATATAATGATTCAACGTTTGAATTCCGGTTTGAGGAAGAAGATGATGAAACTATTGTTGACGTTGTTGAAGACGGCAATACCTATGAAACGCTGATTCTTAATAACTCAAATGAGAATACGGCTTCTTTTGAAATTTCTAATGGTGAAACAGTAAGTGCCACGGTTTTTCGATATTCAAAGGGCTATAATGGTGTTGCAATATTTATAGGTGGAAAAAGGCTTAGATTTACCAATCAGGTCAAATCCGGCGACTATCAATTTGTCAATTATTATGATTGCGTAGATGAAAGCATTATCTATGGCGGCATCTTTAAGAACTACAAGAAGTTTGCCTCAGGGCGTGGCTATTCCTGGAGCCAGTTCCTGCCCGTTGTTGCAAAATATATTGTCGTAGGCGCAGGTCCTGACAATTATCCTTTTGCCGTCTATTCCGTTGGGGATGATTACGCGTATAAGATTAATTCCTACCAGGAAGCAAGAGTTTTTTCACGCCCACACAACCTCTTCATCCAGATGTGGGTTAACACAGGGCTTTTATCACTTCTTATGTTCCTGATTTTCGCGGGTTGGTATGTTGTTGATTGTTTCAAAACATATTTCAATAAAAAGATTACCGAACGATTTGAGTTTATTGGGCTTGCATGCATGGCGGGTGTTTTGGGCTTTCTTGGTAACGGTATTGCAAATGATTCAATACCCTGCGTAACACCGCTTTATTGGGTCGTTTTGGGCTGTGGAATTGTTATAAATGGGATGATTAAAAAAGGTCGAAAGGCTTGAATTCACATGAATCGGCGTATTGTAAAAAACAGTGAAAGATTAGCAAATAACACGAGAAGACTGCTTTCTGTCAGAAGTCTTGAACTTATTGCGATTGATACGGCAATTATTGCTGCCGTATGGCTTTTGATTTGCTTTTTGTCGACCCTTGCAGTAAGTTCCATGCAAACAAATGGCCCCTTCGCTTTAAGAAAAATGGCAGTACTTTATATACTAATTATTGTTCTGCGTTTTTTCTTTTCAATGTATAATTCTGTAATAAGATACGCAGATGAAAAGCTTTACGCAAAGCTTATTATAAGTGATGCACTAGCGGGAACGATATTCTTCCTTATCGGGCGTTTTTGGATTAAGCCTATATATGTTGGGTTTTCTTATACACTAATTACAATAATGATGATTAACCTGGCGACAATCGGCAGCCGTCTGTTTTATCAGCTGTTATATGCTAGAATTGGTTCCAGTACAGAAAAGAGTGCCCTTCGACGTTTTTGGTTTGGAGATAAAAGAGACGTTCACCGCATCAATATTGCAATAGTCGGCGCAGGAAATGAGGGGGCATCACTTGCCGGGGAACTTATGAGAAACCCTGCAAGCCCGTACTGCCCTGTTATGTTTATTGACACTGATTCTCGAAAGATTGGCTCTGAAATTTATGGTGTAAGAATATTTGGGGAGAATGAAAATATTCTTCGTACTATAAAGAATCTTTCGGTACGTGAAATAGTGATTGCTCTACCGGATACTTCGTCTGATAATCTGGCAAGACTTTACGAGTTGTATAAAAAGACTGATTGCAAGATAAAAATATACGATTTTCATATAGGAAACGAGGCAGAGGGAACTGTTTCCGGCAGGACATCTCTTCGTGAATTCAGTATCGAAGACCTTCTGTTTCGTGATACAGTCAAGGTTAAATCAGAAAAGACTGCTGAATACTATAAAAATAAGTGTGTTCTTGTAACAGGTGGAGGCGGAAGTATAGGCTCGGAGCTTTGCAGACAGATAGCTGCACTATCCCCGAAAAAACTTATTATTCTTGATATTTATGAGAATAATGCCTATGACATTCAACAGGAACTTATAAGAAAATATGGCGATAAGTTGAAGCTCGAGGTTGTAATAGCATCGGTACGCGATGAAAAGCGTTTGGATGAGGTGTTTAATGAACATCGTCCGCAGATTGTTTTTCATGCAGCGGCACATAAGCATGTACCGCTTATGGAGCATTCCGGATGCGAAGCCATAAAGAATAATGTTTATGGCACATACAATGTGGCCAATGTTTCTGAAAAGTACGGAGTTGAAAAGTTTCTGCTCATTAGTACTGATAAAGCTGTTAACCCGACAAATATTATGGGAGCTTCAAAGCGGCTTTGCGAGATGATTATTCAGTGCAGAACAGAATCCAAGACAGAATTTACCGCTGTCCGATTCGGAAATGTCCTTGGCTCCAACGGCTCCGTAATTCCTCTTTTTAAGAAACAGATTGCTGCAGGTGGCCCCGTTACGATTACGGACAAGCGAATCATTCGTTATTTCATGACAATTTCAGAAGCTGTTGGCCTTGTAATGGAAACATGCGCGATGGCGAAAAAAGGCGAGCTTTATGTCCTTGATATGGGTAACCCTGTAAAGATTCTCGACCTGGCAGAAAATATGATCAGACTGTCCGGATATAAGCCATATGAAGAGATAGATATTGTTGAGATTGGTCTTCGCCCAGGTGAAAAGCTTTATGAGGAGCTTCTCATGAAAAGTGAAGAACTGTATAAGACTTCTAATGAGAAAATCTTTGTTGAGCGTGATAAGGGCTTGACGAGAACTGAAGTTGACGACAAGTTGGCAAGGCTTACCAAAGCAATTTCAGGTGGTCTTGATAGTAAATTTGAAGGTTTTACTGAAGGCTATCATGACAGCGTTATAGAAGCGATAAGAAATACTGTGCCGACCTACCATTCGCCTAATGAAATTAATGAATTGGCGGAACATGATAACATTGTATAAATCAGGGAGAACAAGGATGAACGGAGAGAGAGAGATTAATATTTTTGAAATGCTTTTGGTGGCATGCCTTAAGTGGAGACGAATTGTTCTTTTAGGAGTTATAGTTGCAGTTCTCGCAGGTGGTGTTGCTGCCTTTAAGTATGTAAAGAGCATCAATAATGCAAACTTAACTCCCGAGCAAAATACCACTAAGACAACGGCTGACGGTGCGGCAATTGATGAAAATCAGCTTCGAGAAGAAATAAAGAATACCGAAAGAGCTTTATCCGACCAGCAGGAATACAACGACAACTCATGGATGATGGAAATCGATCCGAAAAATCAGTGGATGGGATTACTTACCATTTACATTAAGCTTGAAAACCAGTCAACGGATGCCACTGTCAAGAATGATAGTGCAGGTTTGCGAATTTGCTCCGCATATGCGGAGTATGTTGCTTCAGATGCATTTTATGATTCCGTAATAACCGACAATAACCTTGAGTTTTCGAAGATCAAGTATCTTAGAGAACTGGTAAGTATTAATGTAAGCTCAAATGCATATGCAATAAACATGTTAGTTACCGCAGATACCAGGGAAAACTGTGAGACTCTTTTAAGACTGCTTGAAAAGGCTGTGTGGAATAAATACGAATCTATAGACTCTGCAGTTGATGCACATACACTTGTGGCTTCTGAAACATCCCTGTACTCTGTCGCAAACCTTGATTTGGAACGTACACAGGAAGATAACATTCAGAAAGTAAGCACACTGTCTGCACAGCTGGAGGCATTAAGGAATACTCTTGAGGCCCTGAATAAGCCTAATGTAGTTGCTCCAGCACCATCTAAAATTACTGCTTCCGACCTTGTAAGGAAAGCAGCCAAATCAGCAGTCATCGGTGGCATAGCCGCTATACTTGTTTTAGGCATGTATTATTGCGCAATTTATGTTTTTAGCACATGCGTATATGGTGAGGAGATTTTTGATAATAGAATTTGTACAATTGGTGAACTTCCTGAAAGTGGCAAGAGAGATGCGAAAGGCATCGATGCGCTTATTATGAAGCTCTTTGCCGTAAAAATCAGACGTAATGAATATGAAGAGAGAATAAAGGTAGTTGCGCTCCACGCATCTAAACTTGCTGCCGAAACAGGCATTATGGTGAATGACAAAAGCGACAATGATTCCGAATATAAAGGCATTTGCGGCAATGGTAAGATTGCACTTGTAAGCGATATGCCGACAGAAGAACTGGATGCTTTGGCAAAGAGTATGCTCGACACAAATGATAAGATATACGCTGCCGGAAACATCCTCTCCGACTACCAGGCCGCTCTTGAAAGCACTGAAGCTTCCAGCGTCATAGTTGTTGTAAAATGCGGTCAATCAAGAAGGGATAATATCCGACAGATGATAGCACAGCTTGAGGATAGAAAAGCAAACGTGCTGGGTGTATTGTTTACGGATGCGATTGCAAGGTAGCAAAACCTGTCCGTCGTGACGAACAAATCAAACTCATTATGGAATGCCGTAGAAGCGGCCTTACAGATTTCGAATGGTGCCGGCAGCACAACATTAATGTCGGGACCTTCTACAACTGGGTCAAACGATTGAAACGCTCCGAAGGCATTACATTCCCCCGCGGGAACAACCCTTATGGCGATGGTAATGCTTGTAAGCGAATTGCTGATGTAATAGAGTTTGGGACCTGTGAACAGTGGAAATAGGAAGCAGCATGTGCTGATAAAGGAGATTTGTACGGCTTATGGATATTCGGGTGCTGATTGCGACAATGAACCGTAAGTGAGGGCTGTCGATCACTTTTTATTTGTGTTTTTTATAAATATCTTGAGTTTATTTCGGTGTTGGGATATACTTAATCCAATTGGAATTGAAAGATGATGTTTGCTAAAAACTAATAATCTGCATATCGGAGGAAGAGTTATGGAAAAAGTTGTATTTGAAGAACCTGTTATGGAAATAGTAGAATTTGAAACAACAGACGTGATTGTTGCTTCGGAACCTGATGAACCGCAGCCTCCTTAGTTGCGTGACAAATTTATATGCGAGAAAAATAGGCGACGGGCTGATTTTGTCTGTCGCCTACTTTTAATAGAGCCTCATGGAGGATTTGTAAAGTGAAATTAATTTATGAGTACAGCTTTCAAAAGTATGATAAGAGATATCTTGCGATAGTTGATTTTACCGAAAATGAAACTGAAAGACGTATGTTGTGGGTTAATGATTGCGGTAAAAGGATAATGGAGATCCTGCAGGAAGATATATCCAAAGAGGAATTAATCAAAAAAATGTTGGAATATTATTCAGGTGAGCCGGAGGTTATCGAAGCTTCGGTGAATAAATTTTTGAAACAATTATCCGAAGCCGGTCTTCTTATCGATTAGTGCTTTGGTCGAGGACAAAATGCAGGAAAAGGTACAAATAACAAATGAATCATTGAAAGTCGCTTATGATAAATATTCACCTCAATTTGATGTTTGCCTTGGTGGGACGTCCGGCGACGAACGTCAAAGGGAAGCAGAGCGCGTTATAACGGACTTCATTAATGTTACCGAAACAAGTGATTTTTCACCGAGTGAATATTTCATGTACGATTTTGCGCATAAAGAACGTTGCAATCAAGGAGAATTTCTTCCGGAAAAAGCAACGCTTGATTTGTTTTACAGATTTAATAATCCCAAGAGCATAGAGTACAATACGCGCAATAAATGGAAAGTTTATCAGTACCTGAAACCGTACTATAAGCGAGAAATTTGTCTTGTCACGGGACTTGAACATAAAGAGTCGTTTTATAAATTGCTTAAGGAAAAGGGCATGCTGTTTTGTAAGCCCTTGTGTGGCTCTCTTGGAGAGAAAACGAGAATAGTAAAAAATACAGAGCGGATGTCGGGAAACTTTTTTGAAGATCTTTTAGAGTATTATGCACCGGAAGGTTTTTTGGCCGAGGAGGTAATTCATCAAACTGAGTTTATGATGCGCCTGAATCCCACGTCTGTTAATACTTTGCGCATTATGACGATTCGCTTGGACGATCGCATATGCATGTACTTTGAGTTTAAAATCGGAGAGATGTTTTCCATCGTGGATAATCTTGGAAAAAGAAGTCTGATTTGTGGGGTTGATGAGAAGGATGGGACGATTATCAGTGCATTTAATAAGAACAGGTCTCCTTTTGAAAAGCATCCTCATACGCAGGCGCAGGTTGTCGGGGCTGTAATTCCCAGGTTCAGCGAGGCTGTAGAGCTTGCTAAGGAACTTGCACGGTATTATCCCGGGTACAGATATCTGTCTTGGGATCTGGCACTTACCGACGAAGGCTGGGTAATTGTAGAGCTTAACGGGAAGGGCGGCGTCTGCGGCTTTCAGGAAGTGTACAACTGTGGTATCAGAAGGGACATGGAGGAATATCTTTCCGAGCTGGATTGTCCGACTGACTTTAGTGGAACATTAAATGAAGGGTACGCTCCACTTCCAAAAAGTAAAAATTGTCCACATGCGGAGTATAAATTCACGCTATGATAAATCAAAAAAGGAAAAAAGGTAAGTTTGTAAATGGTGCCTTCGGCTTTTTGATGCAGAAAGAGCATCATTTGTTTGTAAATAACCAATATCTGTACAATATTCCATCGTCACAAATGATTCTTGAACAGCTTTCTCATAGCCATGAGGCTTCGTGGAAGCCGTATTTGCTTAAGATTGACAATGGTATTGTTCTTCCTCGTAAACACGTTCTTAAGGGCTCTCAAGTTAAGGCTTTAGGCGGTGTACTTGATAAATCATATCATTTTGTCGAAGAGAGCAGGGAATACGATTTCGGCGGGGGATATGATATTGATGACGAAGCAATTGAAAAAAGAGATGAAGCTGTAATCTATCTCGGAAGAGCGTTTCCTCATTATGGCGTTACAATGATAGATACCATCAGAAGACTATACTTTAAGTACACTGAAGAAGGTAAATCCTGTAAATTGTGTATTTGCGGGATATATTCGGAACCGGGAAGTTTTGGAAAGGGTGACCAAAGGTCTTGGGAACTCTTCGAGGATATGGGGATACATCGCGAGGACGTGATTGACGTCCGGACGCCGATACAGTTTAAAATGGTTTATGTTCCCGAACCGGGGTTTGAATACGATAAATACTATCATAATGAGTTTCTGATTCCATATAAAGAGATTTCGAATAGAGTCAATCCTAAGAAAACGGATAAATTGTACCTCTCCAGAAGAAAAATGGGGGTTACAAAAGAGGCGGGGGAGGAAATCTTTGAAAAATTCTTCAGTATGAATGGATTTAAGGTTATCTATCCTGACGAAATCAGTATATATGAACAGGCGGAATGGCTGAAAGGGACAGAACTCATTGCCTCTGTCGAAGGAACAATTTCGCATAACATATTGTTTTGCAGACCGGGAACAAAACAAATTGTTATCCGTAAGCATACAAGGATAGAGCCGAGGCACTTTTTATTCAATGAACTGATGGATTCGCCTGTGACTTATATTGATTGTTTATTTAATTTTATACCTGGCTTCCCGCGGCATTATGATATTGGCCCTTTTTGCATGCTGTTTAACAGGAACATAAGGAAATATGCAAAGGATAACGGATACAAATTGCCGCGCGGATGGTTTTTTGTCAATATTGCAACTATGATTAAGTACTGTCGGATGTGCATACTTCAGATAAAAAAAGAAAAGAGAAAATGAAAAAACGTTTTTTTTACACCTTGATAAAAATGATTATTCTGCTGATTGCATCAACGATTATAGGCATTGGGTTGCTGATAGTCGCGTATTGTTTTCCGACTGACAGAATAAAAAGTAATGTCGAAAAATCGGTTGATTTGCTGGCTCAGGAAGGAGACCATTTTTCAGGGTTTCATGGCGTACGATTTATGGACCAGGACAATTATTCCGACGCTCTTTACCTGAACGGAGCCATGGTTGACAATCGTGCTAAGGGGATATTTACGGGTTTGTACGGGCTTGAATATGAGAATGCCAATGCGGTTATTTCTTATGACAGTCCTGTTACGCTACTTAAGAATGTTTTTTTGGATGACGCATCGTTGGAATATAAAGAGTACGGAAGACGCTTTTGGAATGGTTATGAAATCGTTCTAAAGCCGCTGTTAACCTTCTTTTCTTATGGACAAATCCGATACATCAATTTTTATCTGGAGCTTTTCCTGCTGTTTTTACTGGCAGTACTGATGTATAGAAGAAACCTGAAATGGTACATTATCCCGATTGCTGTTTCGTACCTTTTTCTTGGCCCTGTTACAATGCCGTTCTCTATGGCATTCGGCGGATTTATATATTGCACATATATACCGTGCATATTAATGCTTATATTTAATGATACATTCATGCGAAAGCATCTGTATCCGCTGTTCTTTATGGCGGTTGGAATATGCGCAGCATACTTTAACATGAATTATTTCCAGCTGATTACGTTCGCCTATGCATTGCTTTTTTACTACTTATTGAACGGTTTTCCTAAATCGGTAAAGAGTGTTGTTGCAAATTTTGTGGTAATGCTGACATGCTGGCTGTGCGGCTTTGACGGAATGTATGTCATGAAATGGATTACTTATGAACTGTTGACAGGGCAACCGCTCATATCTGATATGATTACCCGAGCGTTATATCGTGTTTCAGCCACAGCATACTATACGGGACCGGAAATCAGTCGATTGGGTGCGATGTGTAAAAACTTTTACTACATAGTCACTAATGGCCCGTGGATGCTTCTTGAGCTTGGCTATGTTTTGTGGGCTGTTGTAAAGATGAAAAAGGAAAACACAAAGATTGTGATTTTCGACCGTATTAAGTTTACAAGGCAGCAGATGGTTTTGTTTCTGCTTATGACAGTGCTTGTTTTTTCACGATACCTTATTTTTGCCAATCATGTTTATGTCCACGCGTGGACGACCTACAGAATAGCGGATGCAATGGTGTTGTCTTTTAATTTTTTGGTTATGGATTTTACGTTAGGAGATGTGTTGCGGAATGAAAAAATACGTAAGGTTGATGAGGATTGACCATTGGATAAAACAACTGTTTGTTATCCCTGGCGTTTTAGCTGCCTGCGTTCTTGCCGATAGTATCCCTCCAATACCGGAATTGTGCGTGAAATCCTTTATCGGTCTGCTGTCGCTGAGTATGGTTGCTTCTTCGAATTATGTGCTTAATGAATGGCTGGATGCGAAGTCCGATAAATTTCATCCGACAAAAAAGAACAGGACGGCGGTTACAAACCGTCTGAATCCTGCTTTAGTCTATCTGTTGTATTTTGGTCTGTTTGGCCTGGGAATGTTGTTTTCTGTACCGTTATCGTTTTCTTTCAGAATCAGTGTAATTTTGCTTTGGCTTATGGGCATCATTTACAATGTAAAGCCTATAAGGACAAAAGACATTCCATATGTTGACGTCTATACGGAATCCATGAATAATGCAATAAGGCTGCTTGCGGGATGGTTTATTGTTATCGGAAGCTATTACCCGCCTATAAGCATTGTTCTCGGTTATTGGTTTGCGGGGGCATTCCTTATGTCGATGAAACGCTTTGCGGAATATCGGATGATAAACAACTCTGAAACTGCAGGCAGGTACCGTAAATCATTTCGCGTATACACAAGCAGACAGCTGCTTATCCTGTCGTTCTTCAATGCAATGTTGTCAGTGCTGTTTATTGGGATTTTCCTGATTAAGTACAGAATTGAACTGGTTGTTTTTATGCCTTTTTTAATCGGCCTGTTTTGCTATTATACGTATATAGCGTTTAATGATGATTCAGCAGCTCAAAGCCCGGAAAAACTGTATAAAGATAAAAAGCTTCTGCTGTTTATTGTTTTGCTTGCTGCAGTATTTACGGTTACAATGCTTGTTGACATACCTGTGCTGGAAAAACTCCTTTCGGATATACTCATTCCCATTGAATGACGATACGTAACAAAGACAAGAATAAGAACGGAAAAGAGATGATTTCATATGCCGGTTACGTTTAAAATAAAAATAGCTGATTGCATAGCCGGCGTTACGGCTTTATACGATTCCACGTATGAGTTTTGCAGGGATTATCTTACAGACGGGCCATTTGATTTTTCTGTGGATATTACAGAAAATGATATAAAATATGAGCGGGCAAAGTACGACAGGGAAGCCGGAGTAAATGGAGGAACTTCAGTTGCATACTCTGAAGCCTATTTGGAAACTTTGGCGGTGTATCGTAAAATTGCGTCTTCGCTTTTGAACTATAATACGCTCTTGTTCCATGGTTCTGCGATAGCGGTTGATGGTGAAGCATACCTCTTTACGGCAAAAAGCGGAGTCGGGAAAAGTACTCATGCCGGATTATGGCGGAGGTACTTTGGGGACAGAGCGATAATGATTAATGATGACAAACCTTTGCTTAAAATTACTGATGCGGGAGTGATGGTATACGGAACACCATGGAACGGGAAACATCAATTAGGTAATAATATATCGGCTCCGCTAAAAGCAATCGCCATTTTAGAAAGAGATGCAAACAATCATATCTCGAAAACGGATAAGCGTACGGCTTTGCCGATGTTTTACCAGCAAAGTTTTCGGCCGGATGATACAACAGGCCTTTCGAAAGCGATGGCATTAATTGACAAACTTGGAAACAATGTCGGAATATATAAACTAAGGTGCAATATGGAGCCGGAAGCTGCTATTGTGGCTTATACCGGAATGAATTTACGAGGAGAAAAAAATGAGATTGAATAAGTGCTTTATTACACAGGAATCAGACGGAGAGCAGATTATGGTATCCACCGGTGAGTCCGGCTTTGTTGGGCTTGTGCGAAGCAATGCTACCGCCGCATTTATTATTAATTCTCTAAAAAAAGAAACAACACGAGAAGAAATCGTGAAAGCAATGTGTGAAAAATATGATGCCACTCAGGATGTTATCGAGAGAAGCATAGATGAAGTACTGAATAAATTACGAAAAATCGGTGCATTAGATGAATAGTGAAACAAACATCGAACAGTATTTGAAAGAAAAAGGAACGCTGACCTACACTTTCAAAGGTTCCAGCATGAGACCTTTGTTAAGGCAAGGGAGAGATCTGTACACTCTGGCTTCAAAGAGCTCGGACAGGTGTAAGAAATACGATATTGTGCTATATCGTAACGCACAAAAAGGAAAGTATGTTCTTCATAGAATTGTTGAAGTCAGGGATGATGACTATGTAATTTTAGGAGACAACTGTATTTCCAAAGAATATGGGGTTCGGGATGAAGATATAATCGGTGTGGTTACTTCAATAAACCGTAACGGTAAGAACATTGATGTCTCGGATTTGAAATATCGGATTTATACACATATTTGGGTGCAGGCTGTTCATCCGATTATCAGATGTATCATACGAATAGTAAAAAAGCCGATGGTGGCAATAAGAAAATATATAAAGTTGCAACGTGGCATCCGGGAATAAATAAGCAAAGGTGGTAGATGAGATGCAATCAGAACAATTTACAATAATCTGCATGTTTTATTTGATTGCATGCGCTCTCCATGATACTAAACCGGATGAAAACAAACTGGATGGTTTGAAAATAAACGAGCTCTACAATCTGGCGAGAAAACATTCGTTGGCGGCTATGGTATATATGGCTTTGGACGGAACGGATATTCTGAAACAGGCCGATCCGGAACTGAAAAAGCAGTGGAAAGAGAGTAAAGAAAAAGCAATCCGTAAAAATATACTGCTTGATGTTGAAAGAGAGCAGATTTTTGATGAACTTGAAAAAAGACATATTTGGTACATGCCATTAAAGGGAAGTGTACTAAAAAAGCTTTATCCCAAAGATGGCATGCGGGAAATGGCGGATAATGATATTCTCTACGATGGGGAATACCAGAAGGATGTAAAAAAAATCTTTACGGAGAGAGGATACAAGACTGTTTCGTACGCAATAGGGAATCATGATGTGTATGAAAAGGAGCCGTTGTACAATTATGAAATGCACACAGCGCTTTTTTCGTACGGCTTTACTCCGAAGCAGGCAGCCTTTTTTGACCGAATACAGGATAAACTGATTGCTGATGGTGATTCAGCATACGGACGTCATTTGAGCAATGAAGATTTATATATATACATTACTGCGCATGCATATAAACACTATTCGGATGCAGGAACGGGTTTTCGGATTCTGGTTGACCTTTATGTAATGAATAAATGCTTTGGCAAAACAATGGACCGCAAATATGTCTCGGAACAGCTTAATGTGATGGAAATGTCTTCCTTTGAAGAAAGCAGCAGAACGCTTGCCGAACACTTGTTTGATGTTCCGGAACCGGTCGATTTGCTGAAACTTCAGAAGAATGAAATGGAAATTATGATGCAGTGTTGCGATTCGGGCGCATTTGGTACATTTGAGGGCTTTGTAAACAGTCATATAAAAAAATACAACGATGAAGGTACTGCAATTACCGGCAGGACCAGACTTAAGTATTATATCAGGCGTTTATTCCCGGGAAGGGAATGGTTTAAAACCCCGTATTCTTTTTTTTATCGCTACCCCGTATTTATTCCGTTTTTTTGGATATACAGAATATTCAGAACCGTGTTGCACAGAAGAAAGCAGGTCGGTAACGAGATAAACGCTTTACGAAAAATGAAATAATCTATGTTTTTCTTTACAAAACAAACAAAGAATGTTAAAATTTTGCCCAAATGGGTCATTGTGGCCTTATTGGTATGCCATGACTCAAAAAATATTCAGGAGGATACAATATGTCCAGAGCAAAACAGTCAATGGACGGCAATACAGCTGCGGCTCATGTAGCCTATGCGTTTACTGATGTTGCTGCCATTTACCCTATTACTCCTTCCAGCCCGATGGCAGATTATGTTGACCAGTGGTCAGCACAGGGCCAGGAAAACATTTTCGGAAACCAGGTTAAGGTTTGCGAAATGCAGTCTGAGGCAGGTGCAGCAGGTACCGTTCATGGTTCACTTGCAGTCGGCGCCATCACAACAACTTTCACAGCATCTCAGGGTCTTCTTCTTATGATCCCTAACATGTATAAGATTGCTGCTGAGCAGCTTCCTTGCGTATTCGACGTATCCGCACGTACGGTTGCTACACAGTCCCTCAACATCTTCGGCGATCATTCTGACGTTTATGCATGCCGTCAGACAGGTTTCGCTATGCTTGCTGAGTCCAACCCTCAGGAAGTTATGGATCTTTCACCTGTAGCTCATCTTTCAGCTATCGAGGGTAAGGTTCCTTTCCTTAACTTCTTCGATGGTTTCCGTACATCTCACGAAATCCAGAAGATTGAGAAGTGGGATTACGCAGATCTTAAAGAAATGTGCAACATGGACGCTGTTAAGGCATTCCGTGAGCACGCTCTTAATCCTGAGCATCCTGCTATGCGTGGTTCTCATGAAAACGGAGACGTTTTCTTCCAGCATCGTGAGGCTTGTAACTCTCTTTACAATGCACTTCCTGCAGTTGTTGAGAAGTACATGGGCAAGGTTAACGAGAAGCTTGGCACAAATTACTCACTTTTCAACTACTATGGCGCTGCTGATGCAGACCGCGTTATCGTTTGTATGGGTTCCTTCTGTGACGTAGCAGAGGAAGTTATCGATTATCTCACAGCTAAGGGTGAGAAGGTCGGCCTTATCAAGGTTCGTCTCTACAGACCTTGGGTTGCAGATGCTTTCGTAAAGGCTCTTCCCAAGACATGTAAGAAGCTCGCTGTTCTTGACAGAACAAAAGAGCCCGGCGCACTTGGCGATCCTCTTTACCTCGATGTTGCAGCTACTCTTCGTGAGGCAGGTCTCAATGACATCGTTCTCACAGGTGGTCGTTATGGTCTCGGTTCCAAGGATACACCGCCTTCATCCGTATTCGCAATCTTCAAAGAGCTCGAGAAGGATGCACCTAAGGCACGTTTCACAGTTGGTATCGTAGACGATGTTACCAACCTTTCACTTCCTGAAGTTAAGCCCGCTCCCATCACAGCTACACCCGGTACAGTTGAGTGTAAGTTCTGGGGTCTCGGCGGTGACGGTACTGTTGGTGCCAACAAGAACTCCACAAAGATCATCGGCGACCACACAGACAAGTACATCCAGGCTTACTTCCAGTATGACTCCAAGAAGACAGGTGGTATCACAATTTCTCACCTTCGTTTCGGTGACAAGCCCATCCGTGCTCCTTACTACATCAACCAGGCTGACTTCGTTGCATGCCACAACCCTTCATACGTTATCAAGGGATACAAGATGGTTCAGGACGTTAAGCCGGGCGGAGTATTCATGATCAACTGCCAGTGGTCAGATGAAGAACTCGCTGAGCATCTCAACGCTGAGGCTAAGCAGTACATCGCAAAGAATAACATTCAGCTTTACACCATCAACGCTAACGATAAGGCTATCGAAATCGGTATGGGTAAGCGTACAAATACAATCCTTCAGTCCGCATTCTTCAAGCTTGCAAACGTTATGCCTATTGCAGAAGCAGTAGACTACATGAAGGCAGCTGCTAAGAAGTCCTACGGTAAGAAGGGTGATGCAGTTGTAGAAATGAACTACAAGGCAATTGATGCCGGTGTAGATGCTACACATAAGGTAGAAGTTCCTGCAGATTGGGCAAACGCTGTTGACGAGCCTAAGAAGGTCGTTCGTACAGGTCGTCCTGCTACAGTTAAGATGGTTAACGAGCTCCTTGATCCTATCGGACTTATGGATGGTGACAGCCTTCCTGTTTCCGCATTCAAGGATATCGCTGACGGTCAGTTCGAGACAGGCGCATCTGCATACGAGAAGCGTGGTACAGCAGTTATGGTTCCTGAGTGGAACGCTGAAGCTTGTGCTCAGTGTAACTCTTGTGCATTCGTTTGCTCACATGCTACAATTCGTCCGTTCATCCTCTCTGAGGCTGAAGTTAAGGCAGCTCCTGCTTCCATCAAGCTTGCAGACTCCAAGCACGCTGTTGACACAACAATGAAGTACACAATGACGGTTTCTCCTCTTGATTGTATGGGTTGTGGCGAGTGTGTAACTGTATGTCCTAAGGCCGGTGAAGCTCTTAAGATGGTTCCTCAGGAATCACAGGCAGATGAGCAGCCCGTATTCGATTACCTCGTTGCAAACGTTGGTAAGAAGGAAATTAAGCCTGTATTTACAGACGTATCTCCTATCGGTTCTCAGTACAACCAGCCGCTCCTTGAGTTCTCAGGCTCATGCGCAGGCTGTGCAGAGACAAGCTATGCAAGACTTATTACTCAGCTCTTCGGTGAGAACATGTACATTTCAAATGCTACAGGTTGTTCATCCATCTGGGGCGGTCCTGCTGCTACATCACCTTACACAGTTAACAAGGATTCCCTCCAGGGTCCTGCTTGGTCTAACTCCCTCTTCGAGGATAACGCTGAGCACGGCTTTGGTATGTACCTTGGTCAGAAGGTTCTTCGTGACCAGCTCATCGCTAAGCTTGAAAAGATGCAGGCAGGCGATAAGGCTCCTGCTTCCTTAAAGGCTGCTATTGCTGCATTCCTTGCATCTAAGGATGACACAAGAAGCAATACTAAGGACGCTAAGGCTCTTATTGCAGAGCTCGAAGCATTTGCTCCTAACTGCGAGTGTGGCTGTGCTCAGGAAATCCTTTCCAAGAAGCAGTACCTTGCTAAGAAGTCCATCTGGATCTTCGGTGGTGACGGTTGGGCATATGATATCGGTTTCGGCGGACTTGACCATGTACTTGCTTCCGGCGAGAACGTAAACGTTATGGTATTCGATACAGAAATGTACTCAAATACAGGCGGCCAGGCTTCTAAGGCTTCCAACATCGGTGAGGTTTGTCAGTTTGCTGCTGCCGGTAAGGAAATCAAGAAGAAGAGCCTTGCTGAAATCGCTATGAGCTATGGTTACGTATATGTTGCTCAGATTGCTCTCGGTGCTAATCCGAAGCAGGCTGTTGAAGCTATCGCAGCTGCTGAAGCTTACAACGGACCTTCACTCATCATTGGTTACGCTCCTTGCGAACTTCACGGAATCGCTAAGGGCGGCATGAATCACTGCCAGGATGAAATGAAGAAGGCTGTTAAGGCCGGCTACTGGAATCTCTTCTCCTTCAATCCTTCACTCAAGGCAGAAGGCAAGAATCCTTTCACCCTCACATCCAAGGAAGGTGATGGCTCATATCAGGAATTCCTCAACAACGAGGCTCGTTACACATCCCTCATCAAGGCATTCCCGGATCGTGCTTCCGATCTCTTCGCTAAGTCTGAGGTTGCTGCAGGCGACAGATACCAGCATCTCCTCAAGCTCGTTGAGCTCTATAAGTAAGACGTTTTTAAGCCCCTGCGCTATTGCGCGGGGGTTTTTTTAGTTTGCGCGCCATGGGCGCGCTCTAACGGGTGCAAGTCCCGAACACGCCCAGATAGTGGGAAGTGTATAGCTGAACAGCAAGGGTGTCTATCGTGAGGTGGAATCTGAAGGAAGCTGTAAGCAAATCTCTGGT
>JAZQQJ010000058.1:0-14479 GCA_045629005.1 Lachnospiraceae bacterium | reverse complement strand
AGAATTATTAAAGATACAATCCATGCAAATGGGATAGATATTGGTATATACACTACGGATTTTGAAAATGAATTTATTTCATTGACAGATATTGCTAAATATAAAAGCGATGATCCTACTGCTGTAATACAGAATTGGATGAGAGGTAGAGACGTAATAGAATTCCTTGGATTGTGGGAAAAATTACATAATCCGGATTTTAACCCCATCGAATTCGAGGGGTTTAAAAATAAAGCAGGAGCTAATGCATTTACAATGTCTCCAAAGAAATGGATTGAGGCTACAAATGCAATAGGTATTATAAGTAAATCAGGTCGTTATGGTGGAACCTTTGCACACTCTGATATAGCATTTGAATTTGCCTCATGGGTATCACCAGAATTTAAACTCTACATAATAAAAGATTATAAGCGATTAAAAACAGAAGAGAATAGTAAATTATCACTTAATTGGAATCTGAATCGTGAAATTTCAAAGTTGAATTACAGAGTTCATACAGATGCAATTAAGGAGAAACTAATTCCACCAGTACTTACACCACAGCAGATTTCGTATACTTATGCAAGTGAAGCGGATTTGCTAAATACAGTGTTATTTGCTAAATACAGTGTTATTTGGTAAGACAGCAAAAGAGTGGCGTGACAGCAATCCAAATGAAAAAGGAAACATCAGAGATGTAGCGACAATATATCAGTTACTTGTGCTGTCAAATATGGAAAGCTACAATGCTATTTTGATTAAACAAGGAAAAAGTCAAGCTGAAAGAATGCAGTTGTTACATGAACTGGCTGTTCAGCAGATGACTACGCTTAGTACCTTGGAATTAAGTAATCTTCCAGGAATTGAGAAGAAATAGATATGTGATGTTTGCGCAAACTTATGATATAGAGGCGGTGATGATGTTGGCTCTTAAAATAGGGGGTAAAAATCCAAAATCATGTGCGCGAATGTTAATGCAAAGTAAAGTTTCTATGCATGTGGAGACTGTCTGTCTGCTCTCACGTAAAGCCCCGGTTTAGGCGGGCTTTAGCATGCGACAGAGAACCGGATAGAGAAGCGGAAGTATGTAAATTACTTAAAAAACTTCTTAGGTAATTTAGTAGAATCTATGGAGGGGCGCAGTGATGAAAATTGTAATGCTTAATGGACAGAATCACAAAGGAAGTACATATCATATTGGACGAATGATAGCAGATAAGATTGAAGGACAGAATGAGATTACAGAGTTTTTCTTCCCAAAGGATTTAAACCATTTTTGTGCAGGTTGTTATCGGTGCATTGAAGATGTTTCAGCATGTCCTTACTATGAGGAAAAAAAGAAGATAATCGATGCCATAGATTCTGCGAATCTATTAATTGTTACAACCCCGACCTACTGCATGCACATGTCAGCACCTTTAAAATCTTTTTTTGATCTTACATTTGATCTGTGGATGGCTCACAGGCCGATGGAATCCATGTTTAAAAAACGAGCGGTTATAGTATCTACTGCAGCAGGGACAGGAACTAAGTCAGCAATGAAGGATGTTCAGGATTGTTTGTTTTATCTGGGAGTTCCAAAGATATACAAGTATGGTTTGGCAGTTCAGGCTATGGGCTGGGATGGTGTTGCTGCAGGTAAGAAGGAACAGATAGAGAAAAAGACAGCCATACTGGCGCAAAAGTTAAGTACAAACGTCGAACATTCTGCTGGTTTAAAGACCGGATTTATGTTTAAAATATTGGGAATGATGCAAAAGAAAGGCTGGAATTCGTCGCCAATAGAAACGCTATATTGGAAAGAAAAAGGCTGGCTTGATGGGAAGAAGCCTTGGAAGTGATGTTTTTTGCATACTTTGATGGGGGGATGCAATTATAAGAAACCGCATAAAATGCGGGGGAAAGGGGAAACTATGCAGTTGATGCAGGAACAATCGGTGAAACTTGTAGCATACTCAGAAGATTACTATGAATTTGTATATGAAGTAAAAAAGAATGCATATAAAAAGTATGTAGAGCAATATTGGGGAAAATGGGATGAAGCTGTTCAAAGGGATTATTTTAAAAAGTTTATTTCATCTGCAGGCAAAAACGCATATATTATAAAGTCAGACAACAAAGATATCGGATTTTTCAATGACGATATACTCGAAGACGGTTCGTATGAGATAGGTAATATTTGCATTATTCCAGGATTTCAGGGACATGGGATAGGAACCGAAATCCTTATGAAGAAAATAGAGGAAAATAAGAGCAAGATTATCAGAATCCAATGTTTTAAGAACAACCCGGTCTTAAATCTATATCAGAGATTAGGTTTTTCTATAGCGGGGGAAACAGATTCACACATTAAGTTGACACGAGGCATTGATATAGATACATATCTCAAGAACCCATGTGGAACACTTTCAGTTCCGTATTGGAAATATGAAAGCATGATGGTGCCTGATTCGATAAAGATTATTCATGCTCGGGACTGGAACAATCAGCATAGTAACGTGGAACGGTTCTTTCGAATGAGACATAACTTATATAATCTTCCGGCAATAGATTTTGATTTTGACACTATAGATATGGATTTTCAGACCAGGGGACTTGCTGAAATGATAACGGCATCATATGTGCATGAGAATATTTCTGTTACGGAAGAGGATATTCTTAGCTGGAAAGAGCATAAAACGTTTCGAGAAGACCTGTGTGTATACATAAACGTTGAAGGAGGCATAATGGCTGCCTCCGGAATAGCGGAATATGATGAAACATGCAAGGAAGGAATACTTGAGTGGATTCAAGTCCTTCCTGATTACAGGGGCCAGGGCCTTGGGACAAAGATTGTGACTGTTCTTTTAAACAGGCTGAAAAAGATGGGCGCTGAGTTTGTTACAGTGTCAGGAAACCTTGATAATGAGACTTCACCCTTGCAACTGTATAGAAAATGCGGATTTACAGGGGATGATATATGGTATATCTGTAAGAAGGAATGATTATAATGGAGCCGGTTGGCTTTCAACAAGGCTGTTCATAGCATATCCGATATGATTTGCAGCCAACGTGGAAATTAATGTAATATTATTAAAGGTATTATAGCTGACAGAAAAAGAGGGTAAGGATGAAAAGCATAAGCAGTGTATACAAGATTGGAAATGGCCCTTCGAGTTCGCATACGGTAGGTCCTTACAGTGCCGCGGTTTTTTTTTAGAAAAGATTTGTTTCCGGCGCGGAATGCGGATGTCAGGCGGAAATAGGAAGCGCATGTTCTATGGCTGCAGCAGGACTTGCATCTCTTATGGGACTCGTTCAGATTCCGTGCATAGAACGAAATGTTGTTGCGGCTATGAGAGCGGTTACTGCAGTCAATCTTTCAAGATTTCTTTCCAAAACCAGGAGAATTTCCCTGGATGAAGTTATTCTGACGATGTACAAAACGGGTCTTGATATGAATGACAAGTATAGAGAAACTGCGCATGGAGGGCTCGCTGTATTCCATAAAGAACATCAATAGCGTTTTAAAGACTGTGTTGAGGCGTTTTTTGATATGATAACTGAAGTAAAAACAATAAGGAGGGATAGAATGCAAGATAATGTTAAAAAGAACAAAAAAACTATTCTTATGTCGGCACTATCGATAATCGTTTTCCTTTTGGCTTTTTGCTGGCTGAAGCCTACCGATGTCCGGGCAGAAGATTCGTCCGGTGTGGTCAAAGCGGAGAATCTTAATGCAGAATCACCGGTGTTTGAGTATATTTACAAGCAGCTCATGGAAAAGAATACCGTGATTGATGTGTCTCAGTTCCGCATTCTTCTTGGAGATAGTGATAGCTACGCCGATTATTTGGCCAGAGAGATTTATGGAGCAGTATTGAATGAGTATGCCGATGTATCGTGGTCATCGACATGTACAATCGATCTTTCCAAAGAGGAAGAAGGTTATTTTTTCAAAACGCTTAATGTGACATATGTTGAAGACGAATATGACATGGACGCATTCTATGCTGCCCGAGATGAGGCTCTTTCACTAATTACACCTGAAATGGATGACCTTCAGAAGGCTCTTGTGCTTCACGATTATATTGTTTCAAAAGCGGCGTATGATTCCTGGGCTCATGTTAATGACATTCCGCCAAGAAACGATTATAAGGCCTATGGCGCGCTTGTTGATCATCTTGCTGTATGTGAAGGCCTTTCGCTTGCCTATAAATACCTTTGCAACCAGGCCGGACTGGAATGCTATATTACAGATTCAAGTACAATGCAACATGGCTGGAATACTGTAGTTATAGACGGCGAAGCATATGAAGTCGACCTGACCGCAGATAACCCCTGTTATGATACTCTTGGAAGGGTATGGCATGAGGCTGCCTTTGTTTCGGAAACGAAAGCAAAGGAATGGCCGGGTCATATGGCCGACAGAAATGTACATTCATATAATTCGATAATTGACCTTCCTGCAACATCTACAAAGTATGAGGATGCATTCTGGACTACCGTTACTTCACCTATTTACTACTATAAGGGGAATTACTACTACTCCATTCCTAAGGAAAACGCAGGAAGCAGAATCAGGGCATGTATAGTATCCAGACCTGCTGATTTGTCCGGAAAGGAAACTGTTTTATATAACATCTTCTGCAATAGGGATGCTGTACAGGAGGCTCTTCCGTGGGGGGAAGGCTATATTGTTAAGATAGAAGACGACAGAGTGTATTTTGGTACGATGACAACTTATTCCAGCGTGGACATTACAGGTCAGGATGCCCGCGATGAATATGTCATTGACACCGGTGATAAAGTAATCTATGGTATCGCGGAACTTGATGGTCAGGTTTACTATACTCTTGGCAATTTTATATTCCCTGACGGTAAGGAGACGTATATTCTTTTAAGTGAAGATGACAGGGTATATTTCCCTGAACCGGAACCGACCATAACGCCTGAGCCCACTGCAACACCTGAACCGACTGTAACGCCTGAAATTACTCCGACGTCAAAGCCGGCCATAACGTCAGAGCCGACAGTGACACCTGCACCGTCTTTAACACCGGTTGTTGAAGTTGATGGTGGGGAAAGCAACACAATCTTATTTTTTATTATCGGAGTTGCTATTCTTGCACTGGTCGTGGCTACAATAATTGTACTTGCGAAAAAGAAGAAATAGTAAATTAATAAGCTGCCTGCATCAGAGGCAGCTTTTTTGATGTCATAAATACTATTGGCTCACCGGCACGAGGCGTTTCTGCGATTGATAACATTCAGCTGCTATGCTTCGGAAAACCTGTATTTGTTTTCACTTTGGGTTTTCATAAAACTGATAAAAAGAACAATTGCAGTGATACTGCATACAATGTCGGCAATCGGTGTCGCTATGACGATGCCATAGGCGGGAAAGGCAGAAAACAGTGCAAACATGAGAGGAATGTCGAGGATGCCTTTCCTGAGGGTGGCGAGGATAAGAGATCTGACTCCCTTGCCGGTTGCCTGAAAGAACGAGATGTGCATTTGGAAACATTGGAAAACTCCACAAAACCGTGCAAAGAATCTAATGAAACTTGGTATCGATAAGGACAAGGCACTATGGACAGCCTACAGTGGACACAGAATCGCATTCATTTGTAGTATGTCCGTAGTAAATGTTGCAATAACAAACAAGAGACTAGCCACATTTGGACTAATCTCTATGCTAGACTACTACACTCAAAAGTGTGTTACTTGTTAAGTTGATTGAACCGCCGCTTGCGGAACCGCATGAGCGGTGGTGTGAGAGGTCGAAAATTTCTCAATGTGAGAAATTTTCTCCTACTCGATTTATCATTATGACAAAAGAATGTTAATGTGATGAGCCTGAATTATTAAAACGAAATCCTGTATATGAAGTTTGTGTGAAGACTCAATAAATAACAATAAACATCGGAAAAACAGCAATTTGCCGTGATATAATAGCAAGCGATCATACTTTTGCGGGAGGTCTATATGCCCCTGCAGGTATGAAAGGAGCGAAGTAATATGGAGCTTTCAAACTATATTTACAGTATCATCGCTGTTGAAATTATGTCTATTTTGGTGTGTCTGATTTTGTTGTTCGGTAATCTTTTCGAACAGCATGCTAAGACTCGCTGCAATAGGCTGTTTTCTATGCTGATTTCTGCTTGCATACTTGCTCTGCTTGGAGATGCTCTTTCTTGGATATTTGAAGGCCGGGAGGACATGGAGATACTGCTGTATGTAACTACGGCAATTTCGATTGTGATGACGTTCGTCCTGGATATTGTATTTCTTTGGTACATTACTGAATTCGTTCGTGAAAGCGCAGAGGTTTCCACTAAGCTGACGAAGATTTTCACGATATTCTTTGTTGCCTCAACTGTATTTATTACCGTTGCTTCAGGAATGGGACAAATGTTTTATTTCGAGAACGGAGTATATAAGGAAGGCCCGTTATATGGAGTATATCTGCTGATAAACCTGTTATGCTCGGTTTGCTGTTTTGTAGTATATCTCGGTTATGTTCGATATTTGGACGGTCATGATCGCATAGCCTCGTTAACGTATATTATCTTCCCGTGGATTGGAGCGGGAATCAATTTCTTCTATGAGTCTTTTACTTACACATACCCGGCATTTACTCTGTCTTTGATTATGCTGTATGTTATGATACAGTCGGAACGTCAAAGCAAATTGGAGCGGGAAAAGCTCTCCAATTACTATCATGCAAAAATTGTGGCCGAAGCAGCCAATCGTGCGAAGTCAGATTTCCTTTTCAATATGTCGCATGATATCCGGACCCCGATGAATGCAATTATCGGATTTACAGACATTGCGGAAAAACATATAGATGAAAAGGACCGTGTTTTAGACTCCCTTTCAAAAGTAAGACTGTCCAGCGAGCATCTTCTCTCTCTTATCAATGACGTCCTGGATATGTCCCGTGTTGAGTCCGAAAGAGAAGAAATAAAAGAAGAAATCACCTGTATTGATACAGAAAAGAATAATCTGTTCAATCTGCTTAACGGAAGTGCGGAAGAAAAGAATATTACTTTGAAATCAGTAGTAGATTCATCTGTTACGCATCATTGGTTCTATGCGGACAGACTTCATGTTATGCGTGTTCTTACGAACATTGTTTCCAATTCTTTGAAATATACAAATCCGGGAGGAAAGGTCGAGCTTCTGGCAGAGGAATTGCCGTGTGAAAGAGAAGGCTATGCACGCTATCGATATACTGTTTCCGATACAGGAATAGGAATGAGCGAAGAATTCCTTGAACACATATTCGAACCGTTCTCAAGGGCGGAAAGTTCTACAAAGAGCGGAGTGACCGGCACAGGCCTTGGGATGGCTATTACGAAGAAGATTGTGGACCTGATGGGTGGCACAATCTCGATTGAAAGCAAACCGGGTCAAGGTACAAAAGTCAGGATTGAACTCGAAAACAAGATTTCCGAACCTGTTGAACAGAAAGATGATACGCAGGAAAAAGCTGTTGTAAGTCTTGAAGGAAAGAAGATACTCCTTGTTGATGATAATGAACTCAACAGAGAAATTGCAAAAGAAATCCTGGAAGATGCAGGAATCCTTGTCGATACAGCAGAAGACGGAGACGTTGCGGTCGAAAAGATGAAAAATGCCACGGACGGCACGTATGACTTGATTCTTATGGACATTCAGATGCCAAGAATGGATGGCTATCAGGCAACTCGGGCAATCAGAGCGCTGCCTGATGCGTATGCATCTGACATTCCGATTATCGCAATGACAGCGAACGCTTTTGATGAAGATAAGAAAAATGCACTTGATGCAGGAATGAACGAGCATCTTGCAAAGCCTATTGATGTGCCTAAGCTTATGAACACACTTGCGGAGATGATGCAAAAATAGACTATATATGAGATTGAAAAAAGTGAGCTCTCGGGTATTTCCCAAGAGTTCACTTTATTAGAGAGGGAGAAAAAGAGTAAATTGCTTATTATCTGTTTATGTTTTCAAGAAGCTGCAGGAATTCTTCCTGATAAGAGGAGAGAGAGCTAAGCCTGCCAATCTCGGAAATAACGTATGTAAGAGCTTCCTGTTGTGTTGCTGCAACGAGGTACGGGCTGTTTCTTAAGGCGAGAGAAGCCTCGGCTACGCAGGCTGCAAAACGGAAATCCTCTGAAGGATTCTTGGTGTAATTGTCAACTCCGATAGGGAATTCAAGATAACTTGAAGTGTCTCCGTCAGGTGCCTTGTAAGCAATTGAGAGGGTGCAGTACTCATCACCGTAAACTCCTTTGTTTGTAAGCCCTGATGTCTGATACTTAAGTCCGGAATCACCGTATACACCGTCTGTAAGCATAATTTCATAAAGAGCGGTTACCTGATGGCCGGCACCCATTTCGCCGCCGTCTTTCGTATCATCTGTGAAATCCTCTGCGGCAAGTGCACGATTTTCGTAGCCTACGAGTCTGTAGCCTTCTACTCTTGCAGGGTTGAACTCAACCTGGAACTTTACGTCTTTGGCAACTGTTACGAAGGTGGATGTCATTTCATCAATGAGAATCTTTTTTGCTTCGGTGATGTTGTCAATGTAGCCGTAATTGCCGTTACCGCAATCTGCAAGTGTTTCCATTATTGTGTCTGAATAATTGCCCATTCCGAAGCCTAATACGGAGAGGAAAATGCCTGAATCCTTCTTCTCGGTAATGAGCTTTTCAAGTTCACTCTGAGAGGAAAGCCCAACGTTGAAGTCACCGTCTGAACATATAATTACGCGATTTACGCCACCTTCTATGAAGTTTTCTTCAGCTGCTTTGTAAGCAAGTTCAATTCCGCCACTGCCATATGTGGCACCGCTTGCTCTGAGGCCGCTGAAGGCTTTTATAATTTTGCTTTTTTCGCTCCCTTTTGCGCCACTAAGAACAACCTGTGTACCGCTTGCATATGTAACGATGGAAATTCGGTCATCCTTATCGAATTTCTCAAGTAATAATTCCATGGAATCCTTTATAAGAGGGAGTTCTTCATACATAGAACCGGAAACGTCAATAAGAAATACTATGTTGGAAGAAGGGATGTCTTTTGAGTCCATTTCGTTTGTTGTGATTCCGATGGTCATTAGTTTAACATCGCTGTTCCAAGGGCAGTCACTGACAACGGTTGTAACCGCAAAGGGGTCGTTTCCTTCGGGCTTTGCATAGTTGTATTTGAAGTAATTGACCATTTCTTCGGTTCTGATGGAACCTGAAGGGATGTTTTTGAGAGAATATCCACTGTTTACCATGCGTCTGAAGTTTGCATAGCTTGCTGTATCGACATCTGCCGCAAATGTTGAGAGTGGAGAGGTTAATGTTTTTGAATAACTGCTTTCGTCAACGGAAGTATATTCTTCTGTGTTGAATGCAAGAATATATTCATCGTAATATGATTCTGAAGTCATATACATGTCATTGGCAACTTCTGCAGAATAGTTGACGCTTCCGTTAAGAGCCTGTGTAGGAGCCGGCTGGTTGTATTTTGAACTATCTGAAACGGGAGCCTGTGTTGTGTAGGGCTTTTGGGTTGCTAACGGAGCAACATCAGCATGTCCCCCCGCCGATGAGCCGCAGCCTATAATGCTGAATATCATTGTAAATAATAATATAACGATTAACGCATTTCTTTTTTTCATAAATTTTTCCTCCATATTTCCCACGGGCCCATGTGGTATACCTCATTACCCGACATTTTGATTGGTTCGTTTCAATTGTCAGAAAAAAATATGAAAAAAATAGGGATATGGTGCCTGACAGCAGACAGCATATCCCGATAGCCTGTTTTTGAAATAATTGTATTGTCAGTAAATTATTTACCTATATGAAACAAAGAACGATAAAGAGTAGTCCTAATGCAAGCATAACAAATCCGGTAATCCAAAGACCCGGCTTGCCCGGAAAACGGTAATCGGAAGGGTCTGAGGCATTGATGTAGATAACGAGTTTATTTCCTACAATGTATTTGTCTTTTTTGCCGGTTGAAAACGGTGCGTTTGCTTCGTATGAATTTCCGTTTACTTCGTAGCTGACAACCGGACTGTACGAATATACGGTAGTGCCGCGGAGAGAAGTCTTATCGGTCTTAAGAGAGCAGATAGTTGCCTCGACTCTTGTTCTGCATTTTGCAATGCTTCGTATCATTGCAAAAAGAATGATTGCTCCCAAAAGTGCAACAATGATTCCGAAGATTAGAAAAAATGTATCAGGCATAATAGGGTACCTCCGTTTTATCAATATACAACATTATATAGTATATACACTCCGGTTAGCAAGATTATTCAAACTGACTTGTATTAAGAATATTTTATTTAATTGAAAAAATAGATTGACAATTCGAAAACAGAGTAGTAGCCTTAACACAATATTTTGAAAAAGGAATTTTACTAATGAGCAGATTTGCAACCACAACTGCATACACCACCGTCACTACCATCTACACCTATTGGGTAAATGGTCTTGTTGGCGTATATACAGATGGCGGTTATGCAGTAAAATAGCTTAAGGGAAATTTATAAAAAGGCCTTAACCGCTTATCTTCATGGATAGGCGGTTTAATTTTTTAATAACGGAGGAAAATAAAATGGATTTACATGATTACAAAGATGTTGCTGAAAACTATGACAGATATCTGGAAGTGATGTATTCGGAGTTTGACGCACACAAGGGCTTTCAGGAGTTTTATTTGAAATTGGCTAAACAGTATGGGGAAGGCGGAGTGGTTGACATTGCATGCGGTACTGGTGCGGTGCTTCTTTATCTTGCCGAAAGAGGTATTGAAATCGATGGAACGGACCTTTCCGAGGAAATGTGTAAGGTTGCTGCGTCAAAGGCTGAAAAGATGAATTTGAACCTGAATATTTATCCTGCAGACATGACGAAGTTTTCCTCGGGCAGAAAATATTCACTTGCCATTATAGCCAGAAGCGGTTTTATGCATCTGCCTACGCAGAAACTTCAAAAAGAAGCGCTGTTAAACATAAGAGAGCAGCTCCTTCCGGGCGGAATACTTACGTTTAACACGTTTGACCCTTGGCCTCCCGTTCAGGCGGAACAGATTAAGACGACGCCTGAGGATTATTCCTTCAGGCTTGAGTATGTAAACAGCAACGGCAATAAGGAAAAGATATATAATGCTATTTCCTATAACCCGTATATGCAACAGATGAACGGAAACTGGAAATTTGTTGAATATGACGCAGACGGTAACATAATTGGCGAGCGTGTCCGTCCGCTTCTGATGAGACAGACGTACCGCTATGAGATATTCCTTCTGGCAGAGCTGTGCGGCTTTGAAGTTGTTGATATTTATCGTGGTTATGAAGGCGACAAAGAGGATTTGAACGACCCTTCAACGGCAGCTAAATTTCGAAGCAATCTTATTTGGATTTTAAAGAAAAAAGATTGAAACGCATTGAACTGAATGTGTGGGAATTCAATCAGGATGCTTTGGCATTTTATGAGGCTGTCGGTTTCAAAACTTACAGACGATATATGGAGATGTCGGTTTGAATATGATATAGTAAGACTTGAACGGATAGAAATATATCTTCACGGGAGGAACGGATTTTGCAGGTTGAAGTACAAAATGTACGCACTCTTGACGAGGAACATGCAGTCATTAGCGTAGTAACGGTAACGGAGGAGATTAGAGGCGCAATAGATATGCTTGAAAACAACTGTCGCGTTATTCCGGTTGTTGATAATGATAAGAATGTCATGTGCAGGACGGACAAGATTTATTATATTGAGTCTGTTGATAAAAGGACCTATGTCTATACGAAGGAAGGCTGCTATGAAGCCAAAAACAGGCTTTATGAGCTTGAGGAACTGTTGAGTCGTAATTTCTTCAGATCTGCAAAAGCAATGATCATTAACCTCAGGAAAATAAAGTCCGTTAAGGCGGAAATTAATGGCAGGATGACGGCAGAGCTTTTAAACGGTGAGCAGGTTATCATAGCGCGAAGCTATGTTAAAGAGTTAAAAGAAAGGCTGGGAGTGTAATGAGGAAAATCAAAATAATTTTTAATCAGACGATAATGATATCTTCAGCCGTTCTTTTCGGTATTGGAATACAGACACTTGTTAACCACCTTATTTTTGATTATTACATGATGCAATGGGAATGGTATGTTCCGCTTTCCATCATTTTGACAGGCTTTATTGCGTCACTTCCGACACTTCTGCTGCTTGATATTGACGAAAAGAGCAGGATGGAGGTACACATAAGAATGATTTTGCATTTTATATTTGTAGGATGCATAGTGTGCCTTAGCGGTTATTTCTTTAAGTGGTTTACTACTATCCGTGATTTTTTGCCCGTTCTTATTATGTATGTGCTGATTTATGTTTTCGTGTGGGCTGCAACAGGCTGGCTTGCCAAATCCGACGAAAAGAAGATTAATGATGCAATCAAGGATTATCAGGACAAAGAATAAATAAAAACACATATAATGCGTAAAGAATCTAAAAGGTGCAACTTGGTAGCCTGTTTGTGCAGGTTGGTACAGGAGCACTTTTTTTCGTAGAAATCCTGTGGTAGAGTGTGCTCATCAAGTTGAGAAAACAAATTCGGAAAGGAAAACAAACAATTATGAATGCGATTACAGTTAAAAACCTGGTTAAGAAATATGACGAACATCTTGCAGTTGATAACATATCGTTTGAGGTAAGGGAAGGAGAGTTCTTCGCATTCCTCGGCGAGAACGGTGCGGGAAAATCCACAACGATAAACATCCTTTGCACAATACTTGATAAAACGGAAGGCGAGGTTGAGGTGTTCGATAAAAAACTCGGTAAAGAGGATGATGCAATTCGAGAGAGCATCGGAATCGTTTTCCAAAACTCAGTGCTTGATGGAAAGCTTACCGTAAAGGAAAACATTTTGACAAGAGCTTCCTACTATGGAATTACAAAAGAGGAAATCACGGAAAGGCTTAAGCCTATAATGAAATCCTTCGATCTTGAGAGCATCTGGAATCGTAAGTACGAAAAGTTGTCAGGCGGACAGAGACGAAGAGTAGACATCATAAGAGCACTTCTTCACAATCCGAAGATCCTTTTCCTTGATGAACCAACAACAGGCCTCGATCCGATGTCGAGAAAAATGGTTTGGGAATACATCGACTTCTTAAGAAAAGAAAAGAATATGACAATATTCCTTACAACCCATTATATGGAAGAAGTAAGAGATGCAGACAGGGTCGTAATCCTCGATAAAGGAAAGATAGTTGCGAATGACACTCCGGCAGGCCTTAAAACACTTTATACAAAGACTAAGCTTGTATGGTACGCAGCCAAGAACGAAGAGAACGAGCGAATTATCAAAGATTTTGGATTTGATTATGAAGTCGATCACTATAACGTTACACTTGAATCAGATAACAAAGAATTTGATATAACCGCATTTTTATATAGCAATCGCGATGCGATTACGGATTATGAAGTTATTAAAGGCAGTATGGATGATGTTTTCCTGAATATTACAGGAAGAAAGATGGGTGACTAAAATGAGAGGATTCATAGGACTTACAAAAAGAAATCTGTTGGTATTCTTTAAGGACAAGCAGTCAATTGCTTTCTCCTTACTTACTTCAATAATTGTACTTGTGCTTTACCTGTTATTCTTAAAGGGCACATTTGTTGATGCGGTAAACAGTGGTATGGAAGCATATCCGGGAATGTCTTCGCTCATTGGTGAAAATGACATCGATATGTTCGCAAACCTCATTCTTCTTACTGGCATACTTGGCTCGGCAATGATTACGGTACCGTTCAACTGCCTTTCAACACTTGTAAATGATAAAGAAAAGAAAGTTGATTTTGACATTCTTGCGACACCCTTAAAAAGAGGCAGAATCGTACTCGCTTATTTTGTATCCGCAGCAGTATCATCAATCATACTTAACGGTATTATTCTTGGAATCGGCCTTCTTGTAATAAGCATGCAGGGAAATCTTTATTTAAGCTTTGTAGATATTACAAAGGTGTTCGGAGTCGTTGCACTCGGATCGGTTTCAGCAACAGCAGTTTTCATGATTGTTGTACTGTTTTTCAAGACAACAAGTGCAAGCGGCGCATTCTTCGGAATTCTTTCCGCAGCATCCGGATTTGTAATCGGAGCGTACCTCCCCATTTCGCAGTTCTCCGAAGGTGTCCAGACAGTATGTAATATGTTCCCTGCAAGCCAGGTGACAATTTTACTCAGGAATGCTCTTATAAACGGCATCCTCGGCCATATGGACGAATCGCTTAACGGAGTTGACGGCGGCGCATTTGTTGAAAGCATCAAAGACCTGTTCACATTTAACGCCAAGCTCTTCGGAAAGACCTTCGACATATCAACAATGATTTTATACATTGTAATTGCTATCGTTGTATGCTCACTGATTCAGGTTGTACTTTACTCGAAGATGTATAAGAAGAAATAAGAAACAAAAAAGTCCTGTGGGGACGGGGTGTGGTGGACAATTTTTGTCCACCACACCCCGTCCCCACAGGAC
>JAZQQJ010000057.1:0-29496 GCA_045629005.1 Lachnospiraceae bacterium | reverse complement strand
GAAGCATCACATCTCAAATAAAAATAATGTCCTGTAGGGACGGGGTGTGGTGGACATTTTACAAATGTCCACCACACCCCGTCCCTACAGGACAATTTTTATGAATACAGGATGCTCTTCATAGTTTATGTTTGGGTAGTGTAATGTCAGGTATGTCCTGCCTTCAAGGCTGTTAAATATCATTCCGTGACCTCCGTTTTCGGAATATAACGGCTCTGCGCGGTGTACCCACGGACCGGCAATGTTTCCGGAAGGCGAATCGGCTACGGCTTCAACATATCCTTTTTCTCCGAAACTTGACCAAAGGAGGGAAAGGGAACCGTCTTTTTTTCGTACGGCGAAGGGACCGTCGGTTACATATATTGTCTTTCCGGGGTATTTGAGGTGCTCGATGTGACGTATCCATGCACCTGCCTCGGAAGCCTTGAAGAGTGTGAAGGGCTTTCCGACAGGATGTTTCAAGTCCTTAGTCATCTCTATGGCGCAAATTTCTCCGTCAAACAGGTCAATCCATTCATGGCTGAATATCATGAATGGAGTTCCGTCTGAGGCTAAACAAAATGTTCCGTCAAGACAGTTCCATTCCTCAGGAGTGATTTTTCCTTCACTCCACGGAACGAAGGGACCGAGCGGAGAGTCAGCTTTAAGAATCATTGTGCCCTTCATGTCTTCCGAAACAGTGTTAAATGTAGCAAACATGTAGAAAGCACCATTGTAAACATGAACTTCCGGCGCCCAGTAGTTTTTATCGTATTTGAAGCCTTCCGGACGATGGAAAACTTCTATGGGGCCTTCCCAGTTCGTGAGATCATCACTTACGTAGGCATCGAAGCCGTCAGCCTCGCCCCAGCATGTTTTACTTCTTGTTCCGTAAAGATAATACTTATCGTTGTGAACAAGTACAAAAGGGTCGCGAATGTTTATGTCTTTGTTTGTAAGCATTAAAGCGTTGCCTCCATCATGTCATCAACAAGTGTTTTTATGTCTTCCTCTGATGCCCTTCCGGCAAGAAGCGGGTCATGCTCAAAAGCTTCGTAAACAAGTTTTCTGTCTTTGTTGCCGCCAAGAACGGCTTTCATTATTCTTTCGTGGTTTTCAATATGAGGAATGATGAGAGCCTTGACATTTTCGGGGAGATTACCTGCGTATAAAGGTCTGATGGCATCCCTTTCGAAAACAGCATTTGTTTCAACAACAGCGCTTTCAGGGAGATTGGATATCTGGTGGGCAAAGTTCGGAATGTTTACGTTGGCAATGATTCTTCCCATTCCGCATATTGCTTTAATGAGAAGAACGCCTTCTTCGCCGGTTTCCGCATCAAGATTGATTTCCTCTTCGCCGGAAGCAAGGCGCTCAGACCTCGCAAGACGATTCTTTAAATCCTCTTTGCGCCACGAAACGGGAGTGAGGCCGAATTTCCAGCTGCGAACCTGTTCGGGGTCACGAAGATAATCCGTACCGGGCATGAACTCTGCGAGATGTCTGTCTCCCGCGGCGGCAATGAGACCAAAGCGTTTGAAAAGATCGAACTTAACTCTGTGAGCACAGGAAAAAGTGGAGTTCATCCAGTTATTGTCGTTTTTATCAAGACCATCCTCGTAGTGTTCGTCAACGTACTTTTTGTAGACAGGCATAAGGTCAACATCCTTGTAAGTCGCATAATCAAACCACGTAAAATGATTAATACCAAGTACATTAATCTTTATATCGTCTTTTGTTACATTTGTTTCACCGAGCTCACGCTTAACAATTTCTGCCAGTACTTTCTGGGTACCGAATACTTCATGGCAACAGCCGAAAGCCTTGATTTTGGGGAAGGTTTCATAGAGCGCTTTAACACAGAGGGACATGGGGTTGGTGTAGTTAATTACCCACGCTTCGGGACAGTATTTTTTGATGTTCTCCGCAAATTCCACAAACATGGGAAGCGTACGGAGAGCACGCATCATTCCGCCGGGACCTGCCGTGTCACCTACGGACTGGTACACGCCGAGTCTTTCGGGCATGTGAACATCAACTTCCATTTCGTCAAATGTCTTCGGAAGAATTGAAATGATAACAAAATCAGCACCGGTTAATGCTTCCTGCATTGTATTGCTTACTTCGTATTTCCATTTGCCGCGGGCGTCATCTCTTTTGGAGGTGCGGTTACCGATGATTTCGTTTTTCTTTGCGGCTTCCTTATCGATATCATAAAGTCTGACAGTTCCTGATATATCGCCATCTTTGGCCAAATCGGTCATAAGTGTCCAGGCCCATCCGCGGGAACCTCCTCCGATATAGGCGATGGTCAGGTTTTTAACATCAATTGTTTTCATTTTTGTTCTCCTTAGCGTAAGGGATTCTTTTATTTTCTGTACCATAAAGGTCCGTAATAACCTTCTCGGGACGTCTGCTCGTAAAAACCTCTTTTCCGTCAATAAAGCCTTTGCTCGAGGTGCCGTTTTGAAGAAGCTTATACTCTATGTCATTATATACCTGTATGTATTCACTGCAAGTGTTATTTAGGCATCCCCAGTATATTTCATCCTTTTCCTGATGAATGCCATATAATCTGGAAATGTACTCCAGAACGGAAAGTATTGCAGGACCGTAGGAGGGAACTCCACCTGCGCATGAATTTATTGAGGGCTTTTTTGTAAAAGGATCGAACTGCTGTACAAAGCTTTTTCCGGGGTATACTGCCTCAAAAAGCTTTTGCCCATATAATGGGATAAGCGAATCGTATCCGTAATTCTCCAAGGCGCGGATAGCACGTTGGTAGGTGAGGGCTTCACATTGACCGCTCCAGTTGTTTTCGGGAATGTTTCTGAACATCGGGTCATTTGCAGCCACAGAAGGGAGTGGCATTTCCGTCATAAATTCGTTTTTGTTTAGAAGGTGATTCTTCACAAAACTGTGGGCTTTTTCAGCACTTATACTTTGCCAGTACATTGCTTTAAGAGTGTTATGCGTGAGCACCTCCTGCATAACGTGATTTTTATTCCGGTCAAAAAGTGCCAGACGGTTTTCGTTCCAAAGGTATGCTTCGAGCTTTTCCTGAACAGCTCCGGCGGCTTTGGTCCACCTGTCAAAGCCGTCAGAGCTTCCACATATTTTATGAATTTCAGCAATATGACGCCTTGCAGAAACGGACCAGCTCATCATATCGGAAGACGCCATCGGAACAGTATCCGAATTAGTTGGAGGGAATTCGTTTTCCCATGCGTTCGGTGAATTTCCGTAGCGCAGGGCGCCGTCTTCTCCGGTGTCGTAAACGCAGAAGCTTTCGAGACATCCGTCTTTGTCAAAATCGCGGTTTGCCCATAGCCAGCTGTCAAACTTTTCCAGGGTCGCGCCAAGCATATTTAAATATTCTCTGTCTTTGCCGGAAAGATAATACATGTTTAATGCAGGTGCGGGAAAGCAAAAGCCTTGGAGCTTGTTGAACTGGGAAACGCATTTACCGTCAATAAGTGCAATACTTCCGGGAAGACGCCCGTCCTCGCGGGCTCCCTCCATAAAAAGTAACTGGTTATTCATGGCAACTTCGAGATTACGTTTGGCATACATTTCCCCACCCATAGGCTGGGTCTCAAGCCAGATCTTTTCATAGCCGGCCCCTTCCACGAGCACCTTACGGCCTGCGAAGTCACGTATGTTGCCCTCGGCAAGTGAGGACGCACTGTCAAAAAGCTCCTGCAGCATTTTATCTTCGGTTTTGAAAAAAGTATTGTTCATCCCTTTAATCCACTTGTACCGATACCTTCAACAAGATAGCGGTTGAAAATGAGAAATATAAGAAATACAGGAATAAGTGATAGCGAGGACATGGCAAACATTGCACCATAGTCTGTTGTTGAGGCCGAATCGGCAAACAACTTAATTGCTATTGATACAGTATACTGCTTTGGCCTGTTCAGGTAAAGAAGAGGACCCATATAATCGTCCCATTTCCAATAAAATTGTATGATGACGGTTGTGATGATGGAGGGCTTAAGAAGCGGGAATATTATTCTTCCAAAGATACCATACCTGCTGCAACCGTCGATTCGTGCGGCTTCGTCAAGTTCCCTGGGAATTCCTTTCATGAACTGCATCATTTGATATACAAAGAAAGCCTGTCCACAAAAATACGGCAGAATAAGAGGAACGTACGTGCCTGTAAGTCCGAGCCTGTACCAGATGAGATATGAAGGTATCATTATAACCTGTCCGGGCAGCATCATCGTGGCAATCATACATGCGAACCAGAACTTACGGCCTTTGAATTTGATGCGGGAAAGTGCATAGGAAACAAATGCCGAACTGAGCATCGTTCCAACGGTTGCTACGGTTGTAATAACAGCAGAATTTTTAAAAAAGGTGCTGAAGGAGATGCCCGAAAAGCCTCTCCAGCCTGTAGAGTAGTTGGTACCTACGAATTCCCTCGGTATAAGATTTAATCCGCCCCGAAGTATTTCCGCATTGCCTTTAAAACTTCCGCTTATCATCCAAAGCACGGGATAAATCATAAGAAAGCCGAAGGCAAGCACGAATATGTGATAGAGTACGGCTGTTATTTTTTTTCTGCTTTTCACAATGTGTCTCCTTATGAATCTGATTCCGAGAATACCCAGAACTTGGATGTTTTGAATATTACGAGGGTTATGATGCTCATTACCATAAGCATTATCCAGCTCATGGCGCAGGCATATCCCATATTGTTGTATTTAAATGCCTGATTGTAGACATAGAGCGCATACATCATTGTTCCGTTGTTCGGACCGCCCTGGGTGATGACAAAAGCCTGCGTGAAAGCCATAAAGGCCGAAATGGTTTGCATAACAAGGTTGTAAAGAATAATGGGAGAGAGGCATGGAAGAGTTATTTTCAGAAACTTATTCCAACCGCCTGCGCCATCAATCATGGCGGCCTCATAATAGCTTATGGGGATCTCCTTAAGACCTGCGGCGAAAATAATCATGGAAGAACCGAATTGCCAGACGCTCATAAGAATAAGCGGGAAAAGCGCAAGCTTTTCATCGCCGAACCAGTTCACGGTATCGAACTTAAGGGCTTCTAAAACAACATTAATAAGCCCTTTTCTTGCAAATATCTGTTTCCATACGAGGGCAACCGCAATGCTTCCACCTACAAGCGAAGGTATATAGTAAAGAGAACGGTAAAGAGTTACCGCTTTGCTTTTTCTTGTGAGAATAAAAGCAACAAAAAGCGCAAAAGCAAGCTTAAGAGGTACGGATATGAGAACATATTTAAGAGTTATGCCAAGTGACTTTATAAATATTTCGTCGGTAAACAGTTTTGCAAAGTTTTTAATACCCACAAATGACGCGGTTTTAGTTCCCAAAGAATAGTCCGTAAATGAATAGTAAAGCGAGGTCAGCATGGGAACAAGGGAAAAACACAAAAAACCGAAAATAAAAGGAAAGGCAAAAACGTAGCCGACGGTATTTTCTTTATATATAAATTTTTTAAATCTGTTCATTTTTGTCCTTGTTTATAAACAGGGCACCACTCGCAAGTGAGAAGTGCCCTGTCAGTGAAATGATTTGTTATTTGAAGATTTCCTCAGCAGCTTTGTAAGTGAGCTTTGCTGCCTCGGAGGCGGTGATTTCTCCCTTGACAACCTGCTGGATGTAGTTTCTGTAGAGGTCGACTATTTGGTCCTGTCCTGCAGGGCTTAATACGTTAACCTTGTCAGGTGTCTTGAAGGTGCCGACAAGAGTAACGTAATCGTACATAATCTTCTGTCCGGCATCTGCCTTTGCGGTAAGAGAGTTTCTTACATCTGAATTGATGGGGATACCACGCTCGCCCTGAAGGACGTCGTTGCACTCAGTGCTGTTCTGGAACCAGCTTATAAATTCGGCTGCAGCCTGCTTGTTCTTTGAATCCTGTGATACGCAGAGCATTTGTGAGGACTGAATAACAGAACCTGAATTGCCGTCTTTCGTTACGCGGGGAAGCGTTGCAAGAGCAAGGGTACGGCCTTCTTTTGCGCAAATATCGTAAATTGTAGGGAACTGATTAACTGCAACCCATGTCATTCCGGCTTCTCCGGTTACAAGGAAGTCGTTTTCGATGTTTGTAATTTCCATTTCAGCACCTGCGTCAGGTGATGCACCTTCCTTAATGAGATCTGCTCTCATCTGGATGTAAGGTGTAAGCATTTCGGCATCCTTAAAGCCCATTCCGTTTAAATCAAGATTGAAAAATCCATACTCGCCCAAAGCCCCCTGCTGTCCGATGTATGTGGAGCAGCCGGCAATAAACTCGGAACTTGTGAAGCCGGAGGAACCGTAATGACCGGTTGCCGCTTTTATTTTTCTTGCAGCATCTGCGTAATCATCCCATGTCCATGTATCTGTAGGAAGCGGTACTCCTGCTGCCTTGAACATATCAACGTCATAAGCAATTCCGTATGTGTTGAGACCGTTTGAAAGACCAATCTGATTTCCTGCGGTATCCTGTGTTATTTTCAGGTATGCATCGGAAATCTTTGATGTATCAACAACGCCTGACTTGATGTAATCATTCAAAAAGTAAATCTTATCCATATATTCCGGGAAATTTCCGCCAAGCTGGAAGATATCCCAAACCTGATCTGAAGCTACGAGAGTTTTTAACTTTGTAAAATAATCATCGTAAGAATAAAACTCATATTCGATTTTTACGCCGGGATGAGAGCTCTCATACATTTCGATAACCTGTACTGTTCTGTCATGTCTTGTCTGTGATCCCCACCATGCCATTCTGAGAACAATCTCTTCAGGTTCCTTTTCCTTACCACAGGCTGCGAGTGATAAAATCATAACAACAGCCATAAGAAGTGCAAATATTCTTTTTTTCATAATCTCTTCTCCAATTCGTTTTTTTAAGGTTTGAACGAATCGGCCGTATCCATTCAAAGCTTATGGCCAACATAATAAATCCTGCTTTTTATATTGACTACCAAAAATATATGTACTTTTAAAAAAAACAACATATAATTTGACATTTTATACAACAAGGAGTATGATTCTGAACATAAAAACAGTATTATTTTGTGGTAAAACGTTTTATATGCACATTGATGTAGCCGAATGTGGACTGAGGAGCATTGATACGTGATCAGAAGTACATGAAAAGCGACGAGGACATGAACATACGAAATGTCAGGGATATGTGCATGGAACAAAAGAGAAATGTCAAGGAGGGCAGAAGATATGCTGACAGAAAAGAATAATGCGGGAATATATGTTGAAAGAGCAGTAAGGCAACCCGGGTTTGATATGAGCTATGAACATTTTCATACATATTGTGAATTGTTCTATTTAAAAACAGGGACATGTATATACAAGGTAAACGGCAAAGAGTTTCCCATGAACGCAGGAGATATCTATATTGCTGCGCCTGGAGAAAGCCACAGAACATATTATAACGGGACTGAAGTCTGCGAAAGAACAGTAATATACTGTGATTTACCGATATTGGGAGATGAGTATATTGCAGAACATAAGGAAATAATGGACAAGCTTTCAATAAGCGGCAAGGTGCTTGTAATAAAGCGTGGAAGGGAACACATAGATATGCTTATCGATGAAATGCTCACCGAAAACAATGTTCCTGATGATTATTCTGTTGAAAATATGGTACTCATGTTTAAACAAATTTTGCTTTGGATTGACAGATGTGGCATTTTCGTATATGAACAGGTGGACAAGGATAACGGCTTTGATGAAGATATAGAAGCAATAATGAGAATTGTTGCGGAAAGATACGCACAGCCGCTGTCGCTTGAGGAAGTTGCTGCTGAAGTTTCATTAAGTCCTACATACCTTTCAAGAAAATTTAAAAAGGTTACAGGAAAAACCTTCAGCGATTACGTTAATTTTATAAGGCTTCGTCAGGCTATTCAGAAATTGCTGACAACAGATGATTCTATTACGGAAATAGCGCTTTCCTGCGGCTTTAATTCCAGCAACTACTTTAAGGACTGCTTTAAAAAGAATTACGGGGTTTCACCGAGAACATACAGAACCCAGTCACAGGCACACACTTTCTTTGAATAACAAGATTGACTATGCTTGCAATTATGCTTGTAATTATGCTTGCAATTATGCTTGCAAGCTCCGCTTGGGAAGGTAAACGGATTAACAGAAAAGACCTCGCTTTCACGACCGAAAGCGAGGACTTATTTTCGTTTTTACTCATATAGATACCATTAGCATAATAACTCAGCCCAAGTGTGCAATTTTTGGTATCTAAAACAAAATTAGTGCGATTAGGATACCGCGCCTGCATTAACAAGTCTTGGAACAAGCTATGCAACAAGCCCTACTGTAAGGTGTAAAGCAGGTTATAAATCAAGTTATATGATTTCTTTAAGGTAGCTTGTGCCTGCGATGTCGCCTTCGACGCCGAGGTACTCAAGAATTGTCTTTCCTGTGTCAGCGAAGGTGCTTCTTGTGTCAAGCTTTGTGCCGTCCTTGATGCAGTCACCGATTGCAACTATGCCGACATGCTCACGTGAGTGGTCTGTGGAAGGTGTACCGGGATCGCAGCCGTGATCCGCCGTGATGATGAGAATGTCGTCCTTGCGGAGCTTCTTAACCATCTCGGGGAGGCGTGAATCAAAGTATGAGAGAGCCTTTGCGTAGCCGGGGACATCGTTTCTGTGACCATATACCATGTCTGTGTCAACAAGGTTTGTAAAGCAGAGCCCGTCAAAATCCCTGTCCATCCAGGCAAGAGTCTTATTGATGCCGTCTTCGTTGTTCTGGGTACGTACCATATCGGTAATGCCACTGCCGGCGAAGATGTCGTTAATCTTACCTACAGCAAGAACGTCTTTACCTGCTTCCTTAAGGAAGTTGAGCATTGTTTTCTTGGGCGGAACAACAGAGTAGTCATGACGGCGGGGCGTTCTTGTGTATGGCCATTCGCCTTCGAAGGGACGGGCAATTACACGGCCGACGCCATACTTGCCGACGCATATTTCACGTGCTATTTCGCAATAACGGTAAAGTTCTTCAATGGGAACTATTGATTCGTGAGCAGCAATCTGGAAAACGGAATCAGCTGATGTGTAAACGATAAGTGCGCCGGTTTCGCAAGCTTCCTTACCATAGTCCTTAATGACCTCGGTGCCTGAGTAAGGCTTGTTGCAAAGAACCTTGCGGCCTGTGCGCTTTGAAAACTCGTCAAGGAGCTCCTGAGGGAAGCCGTCCGGGAAGGTGGGAAGAGGAGTCTCTGAAATGATGCCTGCAATTTCCCAGTGACCTATTGTTGTATCCTTACCCTTTGATGCTTCAGCCATTCTTACAACTGCGGAATGCTTAAAGTCGGGTGAGTTGAAATCGAAACCTTCAGGGATATTAATTCCCTTTAAGTCCTCGATGCCTTCGAGTTTGAAAAGACCATATCTCTCTGCGTTGGGGCAGGAGAAGTTGGGGTCGAGTGAGCAGCTTCTTATTGTGTTGCTGCCTTCATCGCCGTATTCTGCAGAATCAGGCATTTCCCCGATGCCGACACTATCCAATACGATTAAAAAAACACGTTTTGCCATTTTGTAACCTCCTAGATACATTTGTTACATCACCTTTTACAAATCCTGAAGACTCCTTTTCTTTATCAAATCTTAAAGATTAAGGTGCTTGATATTTAATAACTCATGTGCTATTTTATCGAGCGGGTCATTTCGAAATGATAATACACAAGAGGAATTAACATGAAATTTAAAAACGGGTTAAAAGCCCTTATAAATAAATACGGACATGCATGGGCACTTTTATATGTGCCTGTATATCTTATATGGTTTATGACGCTTGAAAGAAAGGTTGCGGAGGATGATGAGTTATTTATCATCGAGACGGACATTGATGAGCTCATACCCTTCTGCGAGGAATTCATCGTTCCTTATTACCTTTGGTTTGCATTCATATTTGTTGTAGGAATGTACTTCTTTTTTTCAAGCAAGTCGGAATTTTACAGACTTTGCATTTATCTGTACTCAGGAATGACTGTTTTTCTTATCATCTGTACATTTTGGCACAATGGCCTTGAACTTCGCCCCGACCTTTCGAGAATAGGAAGAGACAACATATTCATGGACCTTGTACGGAAACTTTATGAAACAGACACCGCAGACAATGTTTTTCCGAGCATTCATGTTTACAACTCGGTGTGTGCTGCGGTTGCGGTATGCCGGAATGAAAAGTTGAGAAGCATGCCCGTTATAAAAAACGGTTCGGTTGTTCTTGCAATACTTATTATCCTTTCAACGGTATTCCTGAAACAGCATTCCGTGCTTGATGTAATTGCCGGACTCACGCTTTCAATCCTTTTCTACTTCCCGTCTTACAGGAGTAGAATCAAGTGGATTGACGAAACTGAGCCCTTACAGAGATTTGCCTAATTGAATTTGAAAAGCTTGTTTGCAACAACATAACCGGCTTTTGTAATCTCCTGACCGGTGTGGCTTGTTGCCTTGGAAGCAGTACCTAAAAACGTGGCACTGATGTGATTGTAAAGGTGCCTGTTTTTTGTCTTAAGGAATTCCCAAAGCTCGTTTTTCTTACGAATGGACTCTTCGTCACCAAGCTTCATAAGAAATACGGAGGAAATTGTCATCATTATGCCGAGATATTTTGTCATATAGGCACGAAGACGCTTGTTTTTGATTGAAGAAAGATCATGCTCCTCAATCATTGTTCTTGTGACAAGAAGCTGCTGGTCTATACGCTTCATCATGTTGGACTCGCTGACCGACTGATCGGCACGTCCTATGAAGTAGCGGTAAAGATTGACATCGAGGTAGTACATCGTCTTCACATACGGAAGAGGAGTGTATACGTAGATGTTGTCTACGTAGAAGCAGTGCTCCGGGAGCTGAAGCTTGCAGTCACGAAGGAGCTTTGTACGATAAATGACCGAATGCATGAGGAGATAACGTCCTGTGCGGAAGTGACCTACCTCATCCCATGTGAAAATTTCGTTTCTCGGAAAAGCGGTGCGGTAGTTAATTACCTTTTTACGCTTTTCACCGGCTTTTTCATAAACATAGTTGCTTATGAGCATGTCGAGAGTGATGCTGTTATGAACCATGTCACGAAGTACTGCAAGGGCTTCAAGGAAAGCTTCCTTTTTTACCCAGTCGTCAGAGTCCACTACCTTGTAGTAAAGTCCTGTGGCATTGGCAAGGCCGGTGTTAACGGCACTTCCGTGTCCGCCGTTTTCTTTATGTATGGCACGTACCTGTGTCGGGTACTTCTCTTCGTACTGTTTTGCAATTTCAAGGGTGTTGTCCGATGAACCGTCATCTACAATGAGGATTTCAACATCCTCGCCGCCCACAAGCAAAGACTCAATTGCATGTGACATGTAAGCAGCTGAGTTATAACAAGGGATTGCTATTGATAAAAGTTTCATGGCCTGTCCTTTCTTTTGAACACTGCGATACGGATATCCTTCGCAGGCATCGCATAATTATATCATCCGACAACGGTTATTTCAATTAATTTTATGTTGTGTTTTACATGCAAACCATTTAAAATTATGTTTAGATTTTTGGAATTATATTAGGAATGAAGAATGAAAGTTTTTATTAGAATATGCTGGCTCGTCCTTCTGTTTGCAGGTTCGGTTTTCTTTTTCGGCAGCGGAATGACGGAGCGCTTTTCAGGAGAATATGTTCAGACGGTCAAGCCCGAGGAAGCCGAGCTCCCCATCCTTTCGGTGAAGAGTGACGGCGTTGTTTTGAATACCCTTTATGGGCATGTGTCGGAGCTTGAGCCGTGCTCTGTCAGGGAGAGCTTTGCAACTCTTGAAAACGACGGAGTTATGGAAGTACTTATGGACGAACGTAAAACCGATGTCCGTAAGCTTCTTTATGTAGTATATGACACTGTAACGGGTGAAAAGCTTGATGAAGGTAAAATGAGTGCCTTCGATGTAAGCGAGGAAAACGGGAAGAGTTACAAAACCGCCAGAATAAAGCCTGTTATTGAGCCCGAAGAGGGAAGAGAATATGCCTTGGAACTGACGCTCATCACGTCAGACAGTAAGAGAGTATACTACTACTTCAGATTTAAGCGTTATGATGAGGCTTTCCTTAAAGAAAAGGTCAATTACATGCTTGAGTTCTCAAAAGCATGCCGCGAGAAAAACATCGATTATGTAATTCCGTATCTTGAAAGTACATACAGAGGCGAAGGCAAGGACTATGCTTTCGTCAATATTAAAGACAGCTACTTTATGGTATGCTGGGGCAATATGAAGCCCGAACTTGTTTCCGATATAAAGGTTTCAATAAATGAAATTTACAAATACATTGCCGTAGGAACGTTAAAGTATACCGTCTCTGCGGAAACTCCCACAGGGAAGGAGATGTATGTCGTAACGGAAAAGTTCCGTATAAATCTCGGCAAGGATTACGCATACCTTCTTAATTATGAAAGAGAGCTTGAGAGCGTGTTCGACCCCGCACTTATGAGCCTGACAAAGACACAGCTTAAGCTTGGAATTACCGGCAATACCAATGTTGATATGCTTTGGACCGCAGACAATAAAAATCTCTTCTTTGTCCGCGACAGCGTTGTTTACTGCTACAATCTTTCCGAAAATGTCCTCACGCATGTCTACTCCATGAGAGACGGTTTCACATATCCATCTGATGTGTGCGAAGAACACAATATTCATCTTCTCCGCGTGGACGAGGCAGGGAATCTCACCTTTATGGTGTCCGGCTATTTTAATTGCGGGGAATATGAAGGGAAGACCGGCATTCTTCTTTACACTTATTATAAAGATGATAACCGGATAAAAGAACTTCTGTACATTCCTATTGCAGAAACCGCGGGACACATTGCCAATGAAGTCGGACAGTTCAGTTACATGAACGGACATGACGTTTTCTTCTTTATGGCTTACGGTCACATTTATTCCTACAGCATTACAACCGCTGAGTTCAAAGAGATTACATCTGCGGTAGTGAGCAAGGACGTTGTATTCTGTGATGTCCTCTCATACGTTGCATGGCAGGAAAAGGGTAACAACCAGGATATTTTCCTCCTTTACCTCGAGTCAGGTGAAAGAAGTTCGCTTCATGTAGGAGAAGGAGAGCTCATTACTCTGCTTGGCTACATAGGCGATAAAATGATTACAGGCTACGGCAGCCTTTCGGATGAGGCTGTTTACAGTGATGAAAGCGTGTACTACCCCATTTCACATTTGAAGATTCTTGACTCCAATGAACAGGTGGTTAAAGAATATTATGAGGAAGGATATTACATTACAGATATCGATGCTTCCTCTACTTCAATAAGACTCACACGAGTAATGAAGACAGACGTCGGCACGAATTTTTATGCAGCTGCCGATGATGACTACATACTTATATATGAAAAAGCGGACATCCGGAGCTTCGCTGTAGAGACAAGAGCAACGCAGGATATGCTGACGGAGTACTATCTGTCGCTTCCTTCAAGTGCTTCAATAAAAGAACTTCCGAAGGAAGAAAAGGCAGAGCTTGTTGTTATAAATGAAAACACATCAATACGTGTACAGGCTCTTGACGATACGCCCTACTACGAAATTCATTCCTACGGCAATATAATAGGTATAACCGACAGCCTTTCCGATGCTATTGTTTTGGCTGACACGGACAAGGCAGTAGGCACCGTTACATATAACGGAAGAGTTTTATGGGAACGCGGCGTACAGAACAAGACTGCGGAGCTTTCCGAAGAAAAGGAAGGCGAGGCTGTAATTTTGGCAAGAGATGAAATAATGTCTCTTACAAGTCTTAACCACGCAGCACTTGACGAAATGCTTTACTTCATATATAAAGATATTCCTGTTTATGCTGTCATGGAAGATGGTGCAATAATCCTTCTGACAGGGTACGACCAGTCGCACGTGACATACCGCATCGTTGAGAGCGGCAAGAAGGTTACCGAAAGGCTTGAGAAGCTTTCCGCAACGCTTGAAAAGGGCGGAAACATTTTCAGAATAGGCAGGGAATAGCCCGGTTCTTAAGAAAAAATTCTATCAAAAGTAATAAATTATTGACTATTTGCTCTATGCGTGTTATACTCACACGGCTATGGAAGCGAATAGTCTTTTTTTTGTGCGCGACGGCGTGTAAAAGAAGGACAGTCAAAAAAATAATAACGGAGGTAGAAGTCGTGCGAGTTAAAATCACATTGGCATGTACAGAGTGCAAGCAGCGCAACTATAACGTGACCAAAGACAAAAAAGAGCATCCCGACAGGATGGAAACAAAGAAGTACTGCAGATTCTGCAAGCAGCACACATTACACAAAGAGACAAAATAAGTCGTTTTTCGACGGAAAGGATTTACTATGGCAGAAGCAACTACTAAAGAAAAGGGTCGCTTTAAACAATGGTGGAAGGGCTTAAAGGCTGAATTCAAGAAAATCGTTTGGCCTGATAAAGAGTCCGTAACCAAGCAGACTGCTGCGGTAATTGTCATCACCATCATTTTAGGTGTGATTGTCTCCTTACTTGATACCGGACTGAAGTATCTTATCGATCTCATTATGTGATCGGTGATGTGGAGGTAGCTATGGCAGATGCTAATGAAGAGGCTAAGGTAGAAAAAGTTACCGGGCCAAAGTGGTACATTGTTCATACCTATTCGGGTTATGAGAACAAAGTTAAATCCAGCATTGAAATGACGGTTCAGAACCGTGGCATCGAGGAAAAGATTCTCGAGGTTGCCGTACCGCTTGAAAGAGCAGTAGAGGTTAAGAACGGTGTTAAAAAGACCGTCGACAGAAAGATGTTTCCCGGTTATGTACTTGTTCACATGATTATGGATGAGGACACATGGTACGTAGTCAGAAACACCAGAGGCGTTACAGGTTTCGTTGGACCGGGATCAAAGCCCGTTCCGCTTACAGAGGCAGAAGTTCATAACATCGGCCTTGACAAGAATCCTGAAGAAAAGCTTACCGAAATCGAACTCGATTTCAAGGTTGGCGATTCCGTTACCATTCTCGAAGGTAACTTTGAGAACAAGACAGGTATTGTTAAGAAGATTGACGAACACAAGCAGACAGTCATCATTTCAGTTGAGATGTTTGGCCGCGAGACACCTGTAGAAACAAGCTTTACAGCCGTAAAGGCTAACAATTAGTTTTTCGGATAGCCCCGGAAAACAGTGGGAGGAAAGACATCAATGTCGCACTCCGATAATACCACAATAGGAGGATATAAAAATGGCTAAAAAAATTGAAGGTTATATTAAGTTACAGATCCCTGCTGCAAAGGCAACACCGGCTCCTCCGGTTGGTCCTGCTCTCGGTCAGCACGGTGTAAACATTCCTCAGTTCACAAAAGAGTTCAACGCAAGAACAGCTGACCAGGCCGGCATGATCATCCCTGTAGTTATTACAGTTTATGCCGACAGAAGCTTTACTTTCATTACAAAGACACCCCCGGCTGCAGTTCTTCTTAAGAAGGCATGCAACCTCCAGACAGCATCAGGCAAGCCTAACAAGGATAAGGTTGCTAAGATCAAGAAGAGCGAAGTTGAGAAGATTGCTCAGCTTAAGATGCCCGATCTTAACGCAGGTTCCCTTGAGGCAGCTACAAAGATGATTGCCGGTACAGCCAGAAGCATGGGTATCGAAGTAATCGAAGGCTAAGAATTCTAATATGACGTGGGAGGATATATCGGGAAACCGATTCTCCGCGATTACCACCAGGAGGTTAAGAAATGAAAAGAGGAAAGAAATATAATGAAATTATAAAAGCTTACGATAAGTCCCAGCAGTACGATGTTGCTGAGGCAGTAAGCATTGTTAAGAAAAGTGCAGTTGCAAAGTTCGATGAGACAATCGAGTGCCACGTAAGACTTGGCGTTGACGGACGTCATGCAGACCAGCAGGTTCGTGGTGCAGTCGTTCTCCCTCACGGAACAGGTAAGACTGTTCGTGTACTTGTTTTCGCTAAGGGCGAAAAGGTAAACGAGGCTACAAATGCAGGTGCTGATTACGTTGGCGGCGACGAGCTCATTCCGAAGATTCAGAATGACGGTTGGCTTGATTTCGACGTAGTAGTTGCTACACCCGACATGATGGGCGTTGTTGGTCGTCTTGGTAAGGTTCTCGGTCCTAAGGGACTTATGCCTAACCCGAAGGCCGGCACAGTTACAATGAACGTTGCTCAGGCAATTGCAGATATTAAAGCAGGTAAGGTTGAGTACAGACTTGATAAGGCTAACATCATCCATGTACCTGTAGGAAAGGCTTCCTTCACAGAGCAACAGCTCGCAGACAACTTCCAGACGCTTATGGGCGCAATCATCAAGGCTAAGCCGGCTACCGCAAAGGGAACATACCTTAAGAGCGTTACAATCGCTGCTACAATGGGTCCCGGAGTCAAGGTTAACGCTGCTAAGCTTTCATAAAGCTAAAAGCTGACTTAAAAGATGGTTGACAAACCAATAAATTTGTTATAAAATGCATCGCGTTGTGGATTTTATCCATAACGCAGTGCATGTTATAAATTTCCTGAGACAGCAGGTGGTACTTGTCCCAAAACTTGTTTTGGACAAAGACCGTAAGTTCCGTAAGGACGCCCGCCGAGGTAAAGCATGAATACGATTATTCAGACTGCTTTCCGTTTCGGGTTAGCAGTTTTTCTTTTTCTATAAAAGGGAAACCGCAAAAAATCTAAACAGGAGGTAACACAAATGGCAAAAGTTGAAATCAAGGCACCCATCATCGATGAGATTAAGAGCTACGTTGACAAGGCTTCTTCAGCAGTTATCGTTGACTACCGTGGTCTTACCGTTGAGCAGGACACAAAGCTTCGTAAAGAGCTTCGTGAGGCCGGCGTTGTTTACAAGGTATACAAGAACACATACCTTAAGCGCGCATTCGAGGGCACAGATTTCGCACAGCTTGACGGCGTTCTTGACGGACCCAGCGCAGTTGCATTCGGTATGGATGACTGCACAGCACCCGCAAGAATCATCGCTAAGTATGTAAAAGACATCGAGGCACTCACATTCAAGGCTGGCGTTGTAGAAGGTACATTCTACGATGAAAAGGGAATCCAGGTTATCGCAAACATTCCCGGCAGAGATACACTTATCTCCAAGCTTCTTGGCAGCCTTCAGTCCCCTATCACAAATCTTGCAAGAGTACTCAAGCAGATTGCAGAGAAGGATCAGCCTGCTGCATAATAGTTATACAGCGGCGTACACAGTTTATATTTTTCACAGGAGGAAAATAATAATGACAACACAGGAATTTATCGATGCTATTAAGAGCATGACAGTATTAGAGTTAAACGATCTCGTAAAGGCTTGCGAGGAAGAGTTCGGCGTATCTGCAGCAGCAGGCGTTGTAGTTGCAGCAGCAGGTCCTGCTGAGGCAGCTGAGGAGAAGACAGAGTTCGACGTAGAACTTACAGAAGTTCCCGCTGACGCTAAGATTAAGATTATCAAGGTTGCTCGTGAAATCACAGGCCTTGGTCTTGGCGAAGCAAAGGCTCTTGTTGAGTCCGCTCCTAAGGTAATCAAAGAGGGCGCTTCCAAGGCAGAAGCTGATGAGCTCAAGAAGAAACTCGAAGAAGCTGGCGCAAAGGTTACTCTTAAGTAATTCCAACAACATTCGAAACAAATGCCCTGCATCGAACAGATGCAGGGCGTTTTTTTATTTACACAGACCTACATCAAATCTTCCGGCACCAGCGCCTGTCCGGGGCGTAAGGTTACATATTTGGCTTGTTTTATGCGTTTTCTGTAATGTTTTCACGCTTACCCGGGCGTAAGGTTACATATTTGGCTTGTTTTCCGTGTTTTCTGTAACATTTTCACGCTTACCCGGGCGTAAGGTTACATATTTGGCATGTTTTCCGCGTTTTCTGTAACTTTTTCACGCTTACCCGGGCGTAAAGTTACATATTTGGCATGTTTTCCGTGTTTTCTGTAACATTTTCACGCTTACCCGGGAGTAAGGTTACATATTTGGCTTGTTTTCCGTGTTTTCTGTAACATTTTCACGCTTACCCGGGCGTAAGGTTACATATTTGGCATGTTTTCCGCGTTTTCTGTAACATTTTCACGCTTACCCGGGCGTAAGGTTACATATTTGGCTTGTTTTCGCTGTTTTCTGTAATTATCTTAGGTATCCCCGGTGGTTACCAGGGGAATTCTTAATTCCCCTTGGTTACCCAGTAGCATGCGACGCGCAGTCTGTCAATGGGCGCAAAGCGCCCCGAAGGGGTTCCATTGACTGACTGCGCGCCACATGCTACGTTAAACCTTACGTCTACTCCATCTACCGGCTGAGCAACTAACCGCATCCATCTACCGGCTGAGCAACCAACCGCACCTAACTACCCGGCCGGGGCAGCCATTCATTGCCTTTTGAACCGGGTATAATTCCAAACTATGTTCTCCTAATTTGTTTTTTAATACTCGTTTTTTTACTTCCTCTTTTTATGTCAAATCAGGTGTTCCAAATTTGGATATATTTTATTAAAAAAAAATAATCAAGAGCTGAAAAATCTCTCTTGACTCTTGAAAACTGGTGTGTTACTATAGACAATGCTCTATTGTGGGTTAATGGGGTTACTATGCCCATTATACCACAGAAATGAGCGAAAGAAAAGCCTTTTTCGAAAAATTTATAACGAGGTGAAATTGTCAATGGAAAAGAACAGGATGCATCCAATCAAGGTCGGTAAGGGCACCAGGATGAGCTATTCGAATTCCAAAGAAGTTCTTGAGATGCCGAATCTCATTGAAGTTCAGAAGGATTCGTACGATTGGTTCGTTAAGAAGGGCCTTCAGGAAGTTTTCGACGACATATCCCCTATTAAGGACTATGCCGGCAATCTTGAACTTTCTTTCTTAAGCTATCGACTTTGCGAGGACAAGAAGAAGTACACCATCGAAGAGTGCAAGGAAAGAGATGCTACGTATTCAGCTCCCCTTGAGGTTATGGTAGAGCTCTACCGTACCGATGACGGAAGCCGCAGCATTACACCCATTTTCATGGGCGATCTTCCTCTGATGACAAAGACAGGCGCATTCATTATTAATGGTGCAGAAAGAGTTATCGTCAGCCAGCTCGTTCGTTCCCCCGGCATTTACTACGATATCCAGCATGATAAGCTTGGTAAGAAGCTCTACTCATGTCAGGTTATCCCTAACCGTGGTGCATGGATTGAGTATGAGACAGACTCAAACGATGTATTCTGGGCACGTGTAGATAGAAACCGTAAGGTTCCCGTAACAGTACTTATTCGTGCATTGGGTCTTAATACAAACCAGCAGATCCGTGAGCTTTTCGGTGAAGAGCCGAAGCTTGAAGCTACATTTGGCAAAGATACAACCGACTCCTTCGAAGCCGGTCTGTTAGAGTTATACAAAAAGCTGAGACCGGGTGAGCCTCTTGCAGTTGAAAGTGCTCAGTCACTCATTCACGGAATGTTCTTTGATCCCAGACGTTATGACCTCGCTAAAGTTGGACGTTATAAATTCAATAAAAAGCTTGCTTTAAAGAACCGTGTACTCGGCTTTAAGGTTGCTGAAGATGTTATCGACCCTCAGACAGGTGAAATCATCGCTGAGGAAGGTACAGAAATCACAGAGGAAATCGCAGATCAGATCCAGAATGCTGCTATTCCTTACTTTGACGTACAGACAGAAGAAAGACACGTTCGTATTCTTTCCAACCTCATGGTTGACATCAATGCATATGGCTGCGATGCTGAAGAACTCGGCATTGACGAGCTTGTTTACTATCCTAAGCTTCGTGAGCTCCTTGAGGAGTTCGGTGGCGATATGGACGAGCTTTACGAGCAGATTAAGAAGAGCGTTTCAGAGCTTATTCCCAAGCATATTACAAAGGAAGATATTCTTGCTTCCATCAACTACAACATGCACCTTGAAGCAGGCGTAGGCAACAACGACGATATCGATCACCTCGGAAACCGTCGTATCCGTGCTGTCGGCGAGCTTCTCCAGAACCAGTACCGTATCGGTATTTCACGTATGGAGCGTGTTGTTCGTGAAAGAATGACAACACAGGGCCCTGAGCAGGTTTCTGCACAGTCCCTCATCAACATTAAGCCTGTTACGGCTGCTGTTAAGGAGTTCTTCGGTTCATCACAGCTCTCACAGTTCATGGATCAGAATAACCCTCTTTCAGAGCTTACAAACAAGCGTCGTCTTTCCGCACTTGGTCCCGGCGGTCTCTCCAGAGATCGTGCATCCTTCGAAGTTCGAGACGTTCACTACACCCACTACGGCAGAATGTGTCCTATCGAGACTCCTGAAGGTCCTAACATCGGTCTTATCAACTCTCTTGCATCCTATGCAAGAATCAACCAGTACGGTTTTGTTGAGGCACCTTACAGAAAGACAGACAAGACAGATCCGCTTAATCCCAGAGTTACAGATGAAGTAGTTTACCTCACAGCAGATGAGGAAGACCGCTACGTTGTTGCACAGGCTAACGAGCCTCTCGACGAGAACGGCTACTTCATTAACAATAACGTATCCGGACGTTACAGAGATGAGACATCCGCATACGAGAAGAGAAAGATTGACTTCATGGACGTATCTCCGAAGATGGTATTCTCCGTTGCTACAGCTATGATTCCTTTCCTTCAGAACGACGACTGTACACGTGCCCTCATGGGTTCCAACATGCAGCGTCAGGCAGTTCCGCTTCTTTTCACCGAGGCACCCGTTATTGATACGGGTATCGGCGTAAAGGCAGCTGTTGACTCAGGTTCATGTCTCACAACAGATGTTGATGGTACAGTTGAATCAGCAACATCCAGTGAAATCGTAATTAAGACAAAAGATAAGGAAACAAAGGTATTTAAGCTTACAAAGTTTGCAAGAAGCAACCAGGGCACATGTATCAACCAGCGTCCTATCGTTTCAAAGGGCGAGAAGGTTGTAAGCGGCCAGGTTATCGCTGACGGTGCTTCCACAGCAAACGGTGAGCTTGCACTCGGTAAGAACCCTCTCATCGGCTTCATGACATGGGAAGGTTACAACTACGAGGATGCTGTTCTCCTTTCAGAGCGTCTTGTACAGCAGGATGTTTACACATCCGTACATATCGAAGAGTACGAGTCCGAAGCACGTGATACAAAGCTCGGTCCCGAAGAGATTACAAGAGATGTTCCCGGTGTTGGTGACGATGCTCTTAAGGATCTCGACGAGCGCGGTATCATCCGTATCGGTGCAGAAGTTCGTGCCGGTGATATCCTTGTAGGTAAGGTTACTCCTAAGGGAGAAACAGACCTTACACCTGAAGAAAGACTTCTTCGTGCCATCTTCGGTGAGAAGGCAAGAGAAGTTAGAAATACATCTCTCGAAGTACCTCACGGTGAGTTCGGTATCATCGTTGATACAAAGGTATTCAGAAGAGAAGACGGCGATGAGCTTCCTCCGGGAGTTAACGAGTCAGTTCGTGTATACATCGCACAGAAGAGAAAGATCCAGGTTGGTGATAAGATGGCCGGCCGTCATGGTAATAAGGGTGTAGTTTCACGTGTACTTCCTGTTGAAGATATGCCTTTCCTTCCTAACGGACGTCCTCTCGACATCGTACTTAACCCTCTCGGCGTTCCTTCCCGTATGAACATCGGTCAGGTTCTCGAGACACATCTTTCACTTGCAGCAAAGATCCTCGGCGTCAACATTTCAACACCTATCTTTGATGGCGCAAAGGAGGAAGATATCACAGAAGCTCTCAAGCTTGCCAACGATTATGCAAATCTTCCTTGGGACAAGGCAGAGCTTAAAGAATGGAAAGAAAAATGGGAGTCAAGTGCCGAGCATGAAGGCGAGCCTTATCCTGTAAAGGATACTTTCACAGACCTCCACAAGAAGGAACTTTCACCTGAAGTTCTTGATGAACTCGGTTCACATCTCGACAGCAGAGCTGATTGGAGAGGCGTTCCGATTAAGGCAGACGGTAAGGTTCAGCTTCGTGACGGTCGTACAGGTGAAGAGTTCGATTCTCCTGTTACAATCGGATTCATGCATTATCTTAAGCTCCATCACCTTGTTGACGATAAGATTCATGCTCGTTCAACAGGTAAGTATTCAATGGTTACACAGCAGCCTCTCGGTGGTAAAGCACAGTTTGGTGGCCAGCGTTTCGGAGAAATGGAAGTTTGGGCTCTCGAAGCATACGGCGCTGCTCATGTTCTTCAGGAAATCCTTACGGTTAAGTCCGATGATATCCAGGGACGTGATAAGACTTGCGAAGCTATCATGAAGGGCCAGAACATTGCAGAGCCCGGTATTCCTGAGTCCTTCAAGGTTCTCCTTAAGGAACTTCAGTCACTCGCTCTTGATGTTACGGTTCTCGATGAGAACGGTAATGAGGTCGTTATGAATGAGCCTCCGACGTACGACGGCGGCGGTGATTATACCGATATTGATGACCAGAACAATTCCTACAGCTATGAGGAAGGTTTCCAGAACAACGGATATATCATGCAGGATGCAGAAGGCAACGTACTTGAGCCCGGCGATTACGAGGACGAGGACGGCTACGGCGATTTTGATATTGACGATTTGGATACCGAAAAAGACGGCATCGAGGAATAAACACCATTAGTAGACCCCAAGGAGGTTTGGATAAATATGTCAGTGAATTATTCAGATGATGGTATCAAGGCTGTCAGCTATGACGCCATAAAGATTGGTCTTGCATCACCCGAAAAGATCAGAGCCTGGTCCTCAGGTGAGGTTCAGGAGCCTGAAACAATCAACTACCGTACACTCAAACCCGAAAAGAAAGGTCTCTTCTCCGAGGCCATTTTCGGACCTACAAAGGACTATGAGTGTTCTTGCGGCAGATATAAAAAGAACGGAGTTAAATCCGAGAAAAACAATCCTAAGAGATGTGAAAACTGCGGCGTTGAGCTTACAAAGTCATCCGTAAGAAGAGAGCGTATGGGCCACATTGAGCTCGCAGCTCCCGTTTCACACATCTGGTATTTCAAGGGTATCCCCAGCAGAATGGGCCTTATCCTTGACATCAGCCCTAAGGCTCTTGAAAGAGTCCTTTACTTCGCAGCTTATATCGTTCTTGACAGAGGCGAGACAGATCTTCAGTACAAGCAGATCCTTTCCGAGAGCGAATACAACGAAGCATGTGAGAAGTATGGCTACAAGTCCTTCCGTGTAGGAATGGGCGCAGAAGCCATTAAGGAACTTCTTCAGGCAATCGACCTCGAGAAAGAGGCCGAGGACATGAAGGTTGCTCTTGAGACAGCAGCAGGCCAGAAGCGCGCAAAGATTATCAAACACCTCAGCGTAGTTGAGGACTTCAGAAAGTCCGGTAACCGCCCTGAATGGATGATCCTTGATGTACTTCCGATCATCCCGCCCGATCTTCGTCCTATGGTACAGCTCGACGGCGGCAGATTTGCAACATCCGATATGAACGATCTCTATCGTCGTATCATCAACAGAAACATCAGACTTACAAAGCTCATCAAGTCCAAAGCACCTGAGCTCGTTATCCGTAACGAGAAGAGAATGCTTCAGGAAGCAGTTGATGCTTTGATTGATAACGGCAGAAGAGGCAGACCGGTTACAGGTCCCGGCAATCGTCCTCTTAAGTCACTTTCCGATATGTTAAAGGGTAAGCAGGGACGTTTCCGTCAGAACCTTCTTGGTAAGCGTGTTGACTACTCCGGACGTTCCGTTATCGTAGTTGGACCTGAACTTAAGATTTATCAGTGCGGTCTCCCTAAGGAGATGGCTCTTGAGCTTTTCAAGCCTTTCGTTGTAAAGGAACTCCTTCAGAACGGACAGGCACACAACCCGAAGGCTGCCAAGAAGATGGTAGACCGTGCAATGCCGGAAGTTTGGGATATCCTCGAAGAAGTTATCAGAGAGCATCCTGTAATGCTTAACCGTGCACCTACGCTCCACAGACTTGGTATTCAGGCATTCGAGCCCATCCTTGTAGAAGGTAAGGCAATTAAGCTTCATCCCCTCGTATGTACAGCCTTCAACGCTGACTTCGATGGTGACCAGATGGCTGTTCACCTTCCTCTTTCTGCAGAGGCTCAGGCTGAGGCACGTTTCCTCATGCTTTCGCCTAACAACCTTCTTAAGCCTTCAGACGGTGGCCCCGTTGCCGTTCCTTCACAGGATATGGTTCTCGGTATCTACTACCTTACACTTCGTAAGGAAGGTGAGCCCGGCGAAGGCAAGTGCTTCCACAACATGAACGAAGCACTCCTCGCATACGAGAATAAAGTAATTACTCTCCACTCCAAAATCAAGGTTCGTCGTTCAATGACACTTGAAGACGGTACAGAGATTTCAAGAACAATCGAGACAACACTCGGTACACTCCTTTTCAACGAGATTATTCCTCAGGACCTCGGCCTCTGCAAGAGAGATCCCAACAAGCCTGAAGACCAGCTTCTTCTCGAAGTTGACTACCTCGTTGGTAAGAGCCAGTTAAAGAAGATCCTTGAAAAGTGCATCAACGTTCACGGCACAACAAAGACAGCCGAGACTCTCGACCTTGTTAAGGCAATCGGTTACAAGTATTCAACACGTGCAGCCATGACGGTTTCCATTTCCGATATGACAGTTCCTGAAGCTAAGAAGCGTATTCTTGCTGATGCACAGGCACAGGTTGAACTCATTGCAAAGCAGCATAAGCGTGGTCTTACCACTGAAGAAGAGCGTTACAGAGCTGTTATTCAGACTTGGGAAGATGCTGATAAGGAAATCGCAAAAGAACTTTTCGACAGCTTGGATCGTTACAACAACATCTTCATGATGTCAGACTCCGGTGCCCGTGGTTCTAAGCAGCAGATTAAGCAGCTCGCAGGTATGCGTGGTAACATGGCCGATACATCAGGTCACACCATCGAGCTTCCTATTAAGTCAAACTTCCGTGAAGGTCTTGACGTACTCGAGTACTTCATTTCCGCACACGGTGCCCGTAAGGGTCTTTCCGATACAGCCCTCAGAACAGCCGATTCAGGTTACCTTACACGTCGTCTTGTCGATGTATCACAGGATGTCATCATTCGTGAGACAGAATGTATGCGTGAAGGCGATGAGGAAATCCCGGGCGTATGGATTAAGGCATTCACAGACGGTAACGAAGTTATCGAGTCCTTACAGGACAGAATTACAGGACGTTACTCCTGTGAGACAATTTATGATGATAACGGCGAAATGATCGTTAAGAAGAATCATATGATTACTCCTAAGCGTGCCGAAGCCATCATGAACAAGAAGGACATCATCGAAGCAGGTCACAACGCTAAGGTTAAGATCAGAACAGTCCTCACATGTAAGTCAAGAATCGGCGTATGTGCTAAGTGTTACGGCGCCAACATGGCAAGCGGTGAGCCTGTACAGGTCGGTGAAGCAGTTGGTATCATTGCAGCTCAGTCTATCGGTGAACCCGGTACACAGCTTACAATGAGAAACTTCCATACCGGTGGTGTAGCCGGCGGTACAGATATCACACAGGGTCTTCCCCGTGTCGAAGAACTTTTCGAAACACGTAAGCCTAAGGGACTTGCAATCATTGCAGAGTTCGGCGGCAGAATCGAAATCAGAGATACAAAGAAGAAGCGTGAGGTTGTTGTTACAAACATCGAGACAGGCGAGTCAAAGGCATATCTCATTCCTTACGGCTCAAGAATCAAGGTTGTTGATGACCAGATTATCGAAGCAGGTGATGCTTTGACAAGCGGTTCAATCTATCCTCATGATATCTTAAAGATTAAGGGTGTTGAAGCAGTTCAGGACTACATGCTCCGTGAAGTACAGCGTGTATACCGTTTACAGGGTGTTGAAATTGCTGATAAGCACATCGAAGTTATCGTTCGACAAACAATGAAGAAGGTTCGTATTGATGAGGGCGGAGACAGCGTATTCCTTCCCGGCACAAACGTTGACATCTTCGAGTTTGAAGACACAAATAAAGAGCTTATTGCCGAGGGCAAGAAGCCTGCAGAAGGCAAGCAGATTATGCTTGGTATCACAAAGGCAGCTCTTGCTACAAACTCCTTCCTTTCAGCTGCATCCTTCCAGGAGACAACAAAGGTTCTCACAGATGCATCCATCAAGGGTAAGATCGATCCGCTCATCGGTCTTAAGGAGAACGTTATCCTTGGTAAGCTGATTCCTGCCGGCACAGGCATGAAGCAGTACAGAAACATCTCACTTGATTCCGACAACCAGCTCCTTACAGATGAGTATGATGACATGGATTATTCCGATGATTTATACGGCACATACGGAGAAGGCTTCGGCGAATTCACTGAAGAAGACTACGCTGACGAAGAGTCAGATACAGTTTACGAAGACGAAACATTCGCAAGTGAAGACGAGGACTTTAACTAAAAAGAATGGGCAGGCACGCGTTACGCGTGCCTGCCCATTCTTTTTAACGTAGTGGATGTTACTGGCTTCCGGGTGGGGGACACCTTTTTAGGTGTATGCTGGTATCCACACAGGTGATATTTGAAAATAGACCTCGCCTAACTGCGCTGGAATAACAGTTGACATGCAACCACCCCGGAAGCCTCTTTCTACGTAGTGGTTGAGGTAGGCGTTACGGATAAAAGCAAGAGGGAAGCTAATTTATCCGTAGCGGTTGAGGCCAGCCCTACGGATAAAAGCAAGAGAGAAGCCTTTTTATCCGTAAGGCATGAGATACTAATATGGTTTTTGACTAGCTAAAATCGAAAAAGTGAAATTTAGTCACACGGAAATCCTGCGTTTTGGAAGCTTTTGACTAGCTAAAATTGAAAAAGTGAAATTTAGTCCCATGGCCGGTCTGTTTTGAAATGAAATTTGACTAGCTAAATTTGAAAAAATGAAATTTAGTCCCATGGCTGGCCTGTTTTTAACTGAAATTTGACTAGCTAAAATTGAAAAAATGAAATTTAGTCCCATGGCTGGCCTGGAATTGTTTCGGAAATCGTCATTTCGGCAGATGTGTGAGAAAAGATGATAATAAACGAATAGTATTAAATTCGAATATAATATGCTAAAATCTTGTTTTAAGGATGAAAGACAGGTTTTCTTAATATGGATTATTGTAAAAGCAATTTGGTTGTAAGCAGAATATGTTATAAACAAAAACATAGACTATTTTTTATTTTTCATGAAGTTCAAGATGGAGTAAAATGAAATGAATATCGAACTTGTTCCTTTGCTTCCCAAGGATGAAGATATAACAGAGTTGATGCGTATACACGCTTCTCCGTCTGTTAAAAAATACATTTCCATATCCGAGAATTACTTTAACTATGTTACAAATACGGACGGAGTAATATACTTTAAAATATTATGGAATGATATATTGGTAGGCGGCATTCATTGTGAATATGCAGATAAAACAATGTTTATCAGTATATGTATTGATAAAATATACCGTCGCCAAGGTATTGCTAAAGCAGCAATAAATCAGTTGCTTCTTACACAAACCAAGGATGTGGATGTAATCGAAGTAAGTATTGATGAAACAAATGTGCCGTCGTTTTCGCTTTTTCAAGAACTCGGATTCTCACAAACCGGCAAAGAAGATGAATTGATAACACTTTGTAAGCTATTGCATTGAATGTAGTGTTTGAATTTATTGTCAAGGGAACAATTCTCTATTTCCAGACCCACCGCCCGGTTTTCTATACAATAACTTTGAAGTTGGAGAGTTAATCTATGATACATGAAATGAAATTATGGCATGATTCTTTCGTAAAGATAAAAGAACGGACTAAGACAATAGAAATGCGGTTATTTGATGAGAAGCGTTCGCTAATATCAATAGGTGATAACATCGTATTTACAGATACAAGTAATGGCGAAAGAATAGAATGTCAGGTGATTAACTTGTATTGTTATCCCTCATTTGAGGAATTGTATCAACACCACAATAAAGTTTCCATTGGATATACCGAGGACGAGATTGCGGATCCGAAAGATATGCTGGCGTATTATTCTATTGAAATGATAGAACGATATGGTGCTGTTGCCATTGAAGTACAGGTTGGTTAGGACTTTGAAATATAGTAAACAGGCAATTTTCACGGCTCGCAGCCGGCGTGGAGGCTTTGATTCTATTAACAATGGTGAGGTTGTAATAACATGGATGAGATAATTGAAAGATTGAGAGACAGAGATGAAAATGCGGCGTATGAATTCGCTAAAAAGATAGGAATCGAATCAGCGGAATCAGACAAATATGCTGAGATGATTCCTGCGTTCTCGGAAATGCTGACTGATAAAAATTCTTATGTCAGAACAAGAGCTTTTATGCTGATTTGTAATCAGGCAAAATGGGCCGATAAAGGACAAATTGAAGCAGTGTTTGGTCAAATGAAGGCGTTGCTGCATGATGTAAAACCAACTGTAGTAAGACAGTATCTAGGGGCATTGCACGAAGTAATATTATACAGACCTGAAATGACAGAATTAATTCGTGATGCGGTTAATAATATAAATTTAACCGAATACAAAGATAGCATGTCACCACTTATAAAGAAGGATATGGACGAGCTGTTAAAGAAAATAGACTAATAGAGGATGAGATATGAGTAAGTACGATGTACTGTGGAAATATGTATCTGAGGCAGGCAGTGACTCTTTAAAATTATCATATGCAGAAATTGAGAAAATTGCAGGAATCACGATTGATCATTCATTTTTAACGTATAAAAAAGAATTGATTGAATACGGGTATAGGGTAGGAAAAATATCCATGAAAGAACAAACGGTTGAGTTTATAAAAGAGCAGTAAGTGGCAGAAGGTGATGTATATGACACATGAAGAAAAAGCATTATCATATTTTAAAAATAAATTTCATTGTTCTCAATCAGTTCTTGCAGCATATGCCGAAGAGCTTGGACTTACAGAGGAACAGGCATTAAAAATCGCATATTGCCTCAATAGCGGAATGAGAAAAGGTGAGGTGTGTGGAGCTTGCTCAGGTGCACTGCTTGTGCTCGGAATGAAATACGGACAGTGCAAAAAGGATGACTTGGAAAGCAGAACAAGAGCAAATCAGAAAACGGTTGATTTTTTGGAACGGTTCCAAAAAGAAAATGGCTCATATATATGCAATGACCTTTTGGGCTGTGATATATCAACTGCTGAAGGCATCCAATATGCGACGGAGCATAATTGTTTTACCGAAGTATGTCCTAAAATGGTGGCTTCTGCTGTGAAGATTTTAGAGAATATGGAACGAGAGTAAATTCCTGTTTTCAGATTTAAACAAACTTGAATTTGATGAAGTGAGGATACAAGTGCATGAGTGTAGCAAATGAATTAATAGAAAAGTTAGATAAGCTACATACTACAGAATTGGGTGTTGTTCGAATAAAAAGGAATTTGTCATTAGATGTAGATGATGTTGTCGAATGGTGTAGAGATAAAATCAAATCAGATAATGCTGTAATCACACGAAACGGAAAGAACTGGTATATCAATATAGATGCAAGCATAATAACTGTAAATGCGTATAGTTATACTA
>JAZQQJ010000056.1:0-6173 GCA_045629005.1 Lachnospiraceae bacterium | reverse complement strand
ACTAATCTCTATGTTAGATTACTACACCGAAAGGTGTGTTACTTGTTAAGTTGATTGAACCGCCGTGTACCGAACGGTACGCACGGTGGTGTGAGAGGTCGAAAATTTCTCATTTAGAGAAATTTTCTCCTACTCGATTAAAATTATTGACAAACAATAATTTCGTGCTATTATTATTATCGCAAAACGATAATTTGGAGGGCAATATGAAAAAAATAACACTCGTCATAATATTTTTGGTTGAAGCGGTTTTGTTAGCCGCGCTGGCAACAATAATGAAACGTTTCCCCAATATTATATCTTCAATGCTTGCATTTCCGTTTGAACAGATTGCAGGCGGGCTTGTTTTGGTTTCAGGCGTGGGCAGAATCGGAAAGGGCATAGCTGCGGCGTTATGGTTTGGCGTATCTGCAATTCCGATGATTCCTGCATTAAGCTATGAGCGTGGCAAAGAAGCAAGGCCGGAGAGAATAACTCTTTTTGTTCTGTCGGGAGTAATCTTCGTTGCAATGTATGGAATGATGAATCCTTATGTGTTCGGGTCTGTTGTTGGGAATAATGTTCCTGAATACACAAAAACGGTTAAGTCTGTTTTGGGCGTATCTGTTTGGAGTGTAGTGGTTCTTTATTTCATCTTGCGCCTTATCAGGTTGTTTCAAAATAGTCGTAAGGAGCAGCTTCTCAAATATTTACATACCATTTTGTATATTCTTGGGGCCGTTTTTGCAGCAGTTGCATCCTTCGCCCTTACAAACGGTGTTTTGACGCTTGTTGAAACGGCGCCGACAGCTTTGGACAGGGTTGCCGGAGGGGTTCTTTTGATAGCGGAGATTATACCATACATACTTGATATAGTTGTCATTATGCGTGTCTTGGACCTCCTTAATATTTCAGATGAGGACAGCCGGGAAGGTATTATTGAGGCTGCGGGCAGTGTAAGCAGAATCTGTTGTGTAATACTTGGTATTACCGTATTCGTTACTGCTGCATCAAACATCCTGCAGGCAGCTTTAATGCATTGGCTGACGAATGTTTCCGTTACGGTTAATATTCCTGTTATAAGCATTGCTTTCATCGTACTGATATTGCTGTTTACAAGACTGCTGGTAGAAAACAAAAAGCTTCGCGACGATAACAGCTTGTTTATATAAGCGGGAGGATATGATATGGCAATAATGGTACATTTGGAGGATGTCCTTAAAAAGCGTAATATGACATCAAAAGAACTGTGCGCTTTAATCGGGATAACCGAAGCAAATCTGTCTATCCTTAGAAGTGGCAAGGCAAAAGGCATTCGTTTCGGAACAATTAACAAAATATGCTACTACCTGCAATGTGATGTGGGTGACATTCTCAAATTCGATGGTAATTTGGAGGAAGAAGATGAAGACTAGGAAAATAATCATAATAATTTGTTGCATTCTTATAGCGGCCTTTACTCTTGGGGCAACGGGTGTGATAAATGTTAAAAATGAGAACGTATCGGATAACGTCGGTTCCGACAGGCTGGTTGGTGTCCTGATTACAAAAGAATATCTCGATTTATTTGATAGTGAACGTTACTTCAACGATAACATCAAAAAGATTTTGAACGGTCGGGAAATAAGCGAATTTGAAATTGCAAAGTATCAGGGACGTCTGTATGCTACACTTACAGAAGTTACGCAGTATGATTCGGATGGCGCAGAGTATGTATATAAAGATTATGTTTTTGAAGAGATAGAGGGTATCCGTTTCTTTGCACCCGATATAAATAATGAGGAAGGCAGATACTCATCTTCATGTATAGACGAAGGTATTTCTGACGGTGAAGTGTATTTGTCAACATCAGATGATTCAAGAAGTATTTCCTTAAAAGGCACAATATATATTGCTTCGGGTAATGACACCTTCAGTTTTTATATTAATCCTATTTACCAGACATTATCAGGCGAAGTGTATGCGGTTAGCGGTGACGGACTTACTATTGACAGCAGCGGTTTCGTAACGTCAATTAGCCGAAAAGTATCGGAAAACAAGGTAATTACAGCAGGAAATACCAGTACGTCGTATGATACTGAGGTGGAAATTAAAATAAATGTTATTGATGAAGAAACAAATATTTCAATGCTGCAGTTTAACGGTAATAATGAATTGATATCTTTAACCGAATATATGCCGGGGCTTTTTCCGGAATTCATCGATCCACTTCCGGACACACAGTATATCATTATCGAATCCGTTTCGGACGAAGGCGTAAGCCGTTCGCTTTTCCAAAAAACAGATGAATCGCTGGAAACATTTTATTATCATGAAGATGGATTATGCATGAAGCAATCGAGCAGAATTAACTGGAAAGAATAAATGACAGAGTGGAATACAATTCAGCGAAGAATGCGTAGACATATTGCATATGTGGTGTATAATCAGCCGTAGAGGAAAAACGTTTTACCGGAGGTAAAATATGATTGTAAAAGGTACATATTTTCAGAATGATGCTGAAAAACCCCTTGTTTATGGGGATGTTGAGATATCAAACATTAAAAGGCAGCGGCTTCGTGGTGAGGAACTGAAGGATGCTGTTCTTTGTGAGCCTGTAATGATAGGCTTCTGCGGTACGGATAATGAGCTCATGAGAATGGGCAGTAAAGATCTTCTCGGACCGAAGTTCCCGGAAGGCGAAAAGAGACTCATAAACGGCCATGAAGGCATAGTTTGGGTGCCTTCGGAGAACCGCTTCGCAATAGTTCTCATCCGTGGCGGAGACAGCTACGATCCCACAAGATATGCTGAAGACGAAACATACTTTGAATATGGCTGCGACAAGGCTGACGGCCTTTTTGCGGATAAACAGTATTTCCACCCGGATATGCTTTTACGCATTCCCGATGGTTACGTAAAGGACGGTAAAATCGATCTTAACTTTGCTAAAAAGATGGTATTTCCGGATCCGTTCGCTTGCATGCTTTTCCAGCTTGAACGCATGGAAGACCTCGGAAGTGCACATAATTTCCGTGTCGCAATGAGAAAGTACAAATGTGACGAAGCAAAGGCACGAGAGATTGCAAAAGATGAAATCTTTGACAGAACGGTCATCTTTGGCCTCGGAACAACAGGAATGTTCATCGGCGACCTCATTTTAAGAAGTCATCCGAATGCAAAAGTTCTCTTTGTTGCGAGAAGCGAAGAGACATCACCTAAGGTTTCTTTTGCATTAAAGACAACAAAGGCAGAATACTTACGCAACAACTTCGAAACAGAGGAGGAATGCGCAAAAGCCATCATTGAAAAGCTTGGCGGCAGAGCAACAACGTTCATCGGAGTCAGCGGTTCAAATGTTGAGCATCGCATTGCTTTCGAACACAAAGTTCTCGGCTGCAATGGTATTTATAACAGCTTCTCTCTCGGGCCGAAGATTGAGTTCGACACAATGCCCTTCGGCTTTGAAAATCATCTTATCCTCGGCTCTATCAATTTCAGACAGGACCACATGGAAAAGGCCATTGAGCTGCTTGCACAGAGCCACTACGATGAAATTGTTGAACTAATTGACAGAGACGAGTTTGCGGCAGACCCCATCGGCGCATACAAGAATAAGATTTACAGTAAAGAAGCACCGATGAAAACAGCCGTTATTTGGAATAAAAAGTACGTACAGGAGCAGTAATCATGAAGACAGTACATATTGAAAAACCTTTTGAAATTGCAGTAGTTGATACTGAAAAGCCTGTTGCAGGCGAAGGAGAAGCTCTCCTCAAGGTCCTTTATGGTGGCATCTGCGGCGCAGACGTTGCAAGCTATACAGGTAACCAGCCCTTCACAACATATCCCCGTATTCCCGGACACGAGTTCAGTGCGGAAATCATTTCCATTCCCGAGAACGACAAGGGCTTGAAGGCAGGCGACATTGTTACATGCAATCCTTACTTTAACTGCGGTAAGTGCTATTCCTGTCAGAGAGGCTTTGTAAACTGCTGTACGGACAACCAGACAATGGGTGTACAGCGCGATGGCGCTTTCAGAGAATACATCACAATGCCCATCGAGCGTATTTACGATGGCAAGGGCCTTTCCGCAAAGGAACTTGCGCTTGTTGAGCCTTTTACAATCAGCTACCATGCACTTCACAGAGCTCCCGTAAAGCCGGGCGATAAAGTACTTGTTGTCGGTGCAGGCCCCATCGGTCTTTTTGCACTCATTGCAGCAAAGGCACAGGGCGCAGAGGTTTATGTTGCCGACATTCTTGACGGAAGACTTGAGAAGGCTCTTCATTTTGGAGCAGCAGGGGTTATCAATTCAAAGACTTCAAACATTGTTGATGAAGCAATGAAGATTACAAACGGCAACGGCTTTGACGTGTGCGTTGAGGCATGCGGACAGTCTGTTACATTCCTTTCCTGCATCGACTGTGCAGCGTTTGCGGCAAACATCATTCTCATCGGAAACGGCAAGAAAGAAACAACTTTCCTTCACTCAATTCTTCTTAAGAAGGAGCTGAACGTCTTCGGCAGCAGAAACTCTTATGCAAAGGATTTCATGGCTGTTATCGATCTTATTGCTTCCGGCAAGGTTAACGTACTTGATATGGTCAGCGATATCTACCCTATTGACCGTGCAGATGAGGCTTTCAAGGCACTCGCAAACAACGATGGAAGTCTTGCAAAGGTTCTTATTGAATTTTAGAGGTAAATTCTTTGGAATATACAATCATTGATGCCCATGTACATCTTTGGGAAAAAGAAAACGGAAGAGTGAACGGTAAACCGGTTGTCGGAATAGGTAACGGTAAGTGCGATTTTGGCGGTGAAGTACGCCAGATGATGCCTCCGTACATGACCGACTGTGAGAACAATGTCGAGCGACTCATCGCAAACATGGATTATGCCGGCGTCGGGGCTGCGGTTATTACCCAGGAGTACATTGACGGCAATCAGGACGAATACCTGAAAAAAGCAAAGAAAAAGTTTCCGGACCGCATTCGCATCACCTCTCTTTACGAAGAGAACGAAAACTATACACTTGACGGCGTGGATGGAGTGAAAATCTGTGCAGGACGACTTGCGGACAAGGATCTTAAAAAGCTTCTTCCGCTTTTCCAAAAGGTTGAGAAGGCCGGCAAATTCATTTCCATCGATATGGCGGACGGCGCAGAGCAGGTTGAGGGACTTCAATATCTCATCGACAAATGCCCGGACCTCCGGATTGCCATTGGTCACTTCGGAATGGTTACCACAGATGGCTGGCAGAAGCAGATTGAACTTGCGAAAAATAAAAATGTTTACATAGAAAGCGGCGGGCTTACATGGCTTTTCCATAAGGAATTCTACCCGTATCCTTCCGCAATCGACGCAATTCTCGAAGCACGTGACATTTGCGGAATGGACAAGCTTATGTGGGGAAGTGATTACCCACGAACAATGACGGACATAACATATATTATGGCCGTGCGGTTCATAATAGAGTCCGCGAAGCTTACAAAAGAAGAAAAAAAGGCCTTCCTCGGTGAGAATGCCATGAAATTCTACAATCTCCCCGATATAAAGCCTTTACCTGAAATTACGAATATGTTATAGGAGGCACAACATGTTAAAAGGTATTTCACCTATGCTTTCCCCCGAGCTTTTAAAGGTATTATGCGAAATGGGACATAGCGATACAATAGTTATTGCAGACGGCAATTTCCCTGCCGAAACAATGGGAAAGAACGGCATTGTGCTTCGTATGGACGGTCACGGTGTGCCCGAAATTCTTGAAGCAATCCTTCAGGTTTTCCCTCTCGACCAGTACATCGAGAAGCCCGTAAGCCTTATGGAACGCTGCGAAGGTGACAACGCTGACATTTCCATCTGGGACACCTACAAAGAAATGATTGCAAAAGCAGAACCCAGAGGAACAAGCGTCATTGGCACGCTCGAACGCTTTGCATTTTACGAAGAAGCAAAGAAGGCTTACTGCGTTATAGCAACCTCCGAAACAAGCCAGTATGCGAATGTCATCCTTCAAAAGGGATGTGTACTGTAAAGAAAGAGAGACCTGAGTTTCCTCAGGTCTCATTTTTTTAGTTTGCGCGCCATGGGCGCGCTCTAACGGGTGCAAGTCCCGAACACGCCCAGATAGTGGGAAGTGTATAGCTGAACAGCAAGGGTGTCTATCGTGAGGTGGAATCTGAAGGAAGCTGTAAGCAAATCTCTGGT
>JAZQQJ010000055.1:0-16231 GCA_045629005.1 Lachnospiraceae bacterium | reverse complement strand
TTGTTAGGAAAATATATTATTAGAAATGCGATTAGCATTTTGCCAGGTGACGAGGAAGTGTCTAAATGTGAAATATATGTAAGTGAAAAAGATGGACGCTGCTACTGTAAAATCTAATTTGGATAGTTAAATCCCAGTTTGGGCACGAGTTTGCCGGTAATCAAAAGTGAATAAAAAATGACTTTGGAGCCATTGTGGAGAAATCTACAGTGGCTTTTTTCATGCAATGAATGGTAGGGGTACTAAAAAGTCCTTGACATTTCGTTTCAGGTATAGCTAAATATTTGGAAAATCATGGAATACATAAGATTGCCAGACAGAATGGAAAGAATCCTTTATTTGATGCTTCTTTAATTCGAAAAATTATACAGAATCCGGTATATTGCGGTAAGATTGCCTACGGCCGCAGAAGAACAGAAAAAGTGCATGGAACCCGCTATAATGATTATTTCTATTATGGTTGTAAACATCGCAATATGACCAGAGGATATAAATGTGATTATAAGAAGCAAATCTCAGAGGATAAGCTTGATAAAGCGGTTATAGAGGTACTTAGTAAATTGGTAAGTAATAAAAAGTTTGCAGGGCTTATACGTTCCAAGATAGATATGGAAGTGGACACGACAGCACTTGATCAGGAAATAGCTGCTTTAGAAAAAGACCTTCGCCAATGTTATCTTAACAAAGATGCTATTCTTGCTGACCTTGATAATTTGGATTATGAAGATAAACATTATGGGCGAAGAAAAACAGACCTGGAAAATAGGCTTAGCAGGGTTTATGATAAAATCGAAGAGGCAGAAAATGTCTTGGTAGAAGCAAAAGCTAAGAAGCGTCCTATTATGGCAGACAAGGTATGTGGCGATAATATATATGACACGCTTTTTTATTTTGACAAGATGAATGCAGTCATGGAAGAAGCGGACCGACGAGAGTTTCTTACGCATCTTATAGAGATGGTGGAAATATACGAAGGAGAGCAGCCTAATGGCCAGTGGCTTAAGTCCATAACTTTCAAGCTTCCTATCATTCCACATGATATGGAAATTAGTTTGGACAATGATTCACAAGTCGAGACGGTGTGTCTCTTGTCCAAACTTCATGAGTAAAGTATCGCGTGAGATTTAAATGTAATTTATAGGTTGGGATTTTTTTTCAATAAGAGGGAGACAGATGAATAGGAAAAAGTCTTCATGGAAAGGACTGATGTTGATTATGGGATTACTTACGCTTCTTACAAACGCATTTGGATGTACAAAGGGAACTAATGATGTTGAAACGCCTTCTTTACCTGATGATGAATTTGGAATAGAAGGAGAGGATTTTAGTCAGAATGGTTCAGGCGAATACAAAAAAGTTACTAAACTTGAATTTTACGTGAATGGATATGGTCCCTGCTTTACTTATGACATACACAAAGACAATGATGATGTAAACAAAACCATTCTTGTTTATGAAAACATGGAAGACGGCATTTCTGAAATGATTTGTGAAGTTGACGATGAAACGATTGAAAAACTTTCAAAACTGTGCGCACAGTGTAACGTTGTTTCCTGGGACGGCTTTAATCGAAATGCTAAAGGCGTGCTGGATGGAAGCGGATTCGGACTTTATGCGGATTTTGAGGACGGAACGCATGTCGGAAGTCACGGAAGCAATAGTTTTCCTAAGCACTATTCGGAATTTGAGAAAGGGATTATCGAAATCTTTAAACCTGTTGTGGAAAATTATATGTCCCAAAAGCAAGATGAGCTTTATCAGAGTGGTGCATACAATCAACCCTTGAAAATGGCAATGATTAATTACAAGGGGCGAGGTGCGTCCGGAAGTGATTCATACAGTTTTTTGTTTAGAGACAGTACTTCCACAGGCAATCAGGCTGATGTTACAGTTAAGTCAGTTAGTGGGGACTTTATTGAAGCCGGCAATTACAGATACTGTGACAATCCGGAAAACATCGATGAACTTTTGGCGGGAATTCAGGATGTACTTGTCAAATATGACGTATATAAGTGGAACGGTTACGATAAATCCACGGATGATTTCAATGATCGTGAATGGTTTCAATTGGATTTTTATTATCCGGAAGCATCGATTAAGTGTTATGGATGTGGAGACACTGAGCATTACGAAGAGGTCAGAGCGGAGTTGCTGCAGGTGATTTTTGAGTATATGAAACCTTATTTATAACAAAAAGACAGAAGGGCGGAGCCTGCGGTTTAAATGGATTAAGAACAGTAAAAAGGGTATTGCATGCATAATATTACAGAACTTCCTGCATGGGAAAGATTATTTAAGAAAATAGTATGGGAACAGCTGGGTAACATAGAAGGAAAGAGGATTCTGGATTTTGGCAGCGGCGAAGGAATTACAGCAAATCATTTCGCGGAGAAAAATTATGTTACAGCTATAGAGCCATCTGAGGAAATGCTTTCGACTGCGTGGAAAGATTATGAATACACTCAGATTGTCGGTGATGTTAATACTTTGACTGAATTCAAGGATGAGACTTTTGACATTATCATTTGTCACAATGTGCTGGAATATGTTGATGACAAAGAGACTGTTGTAAAAGCTTTAGCAAGAGTTTTGAAGCGAGGTGGCTTTTTATCTGTAGTAAAGCATAATCGGGCAGGCCGTGTAATGCAGATGGCAGTTTTGCTTGATGATTTTGAAAAGGCAAATGCACTTCTTGACGGAGAAAATTCTACTGCATCCAAATTTGGCGTAATCAGATACTACGATGATGATGATATTTTAATGTGGGAGTCTGAATTAACCATTTCTGAAACCTTTGGTATAAGAACTTTTTGGGATTTACAACAGAACCAGGAAAAACATGGGGATGAAGACTGGCAGGATAAAATGATGCAACTGGAAATGAGAGCAGCTAAGATTCCTGAGTATATGAATGTGGCCTTTTTCCATCATCTGATTTTGAAGAAATAACAGGCTTGGGAGATTTCTCCTAAGCCTGTTTTTTATAGCATATATAGTTCTTTTATTTACTATGGGTTTCTTCATAGTAATTTGCAAACCATTCGCTTGTTTCCATGACATTGTATGTGATTTTTTTACCGTCAGGTGAAGTCTCCCAATCGTGGTACGCCCAGGCAGTATCCCAAAATGCATATTCATAAGGGATAGCAAAAATATCAATTTCTTCGCATCCCTGTTCAATCTTATCCGAGATATAGGTCTGACGCACGTTATCCAATTGTTTGATATTAACAAATATTGCTAGAAGAGCAATGGTAAACATGCAATTGATTACCAGTAGCCCGGACTCTTTATTTGCTGATTTACAGTCTGAGTTTTCCTTGGACATATAATAATCACCAAATTTCAATACTGCTGCAGTTATCGCAATGACGGAAATCCATACGGCTCTTTCACTTACAGGATATACAATGAGAAGCTGTGCTGCAGGTATAACAGCAAATATGATGATTAGGAGAAGCGTATGCTTAAGTTGAGCATCGGAAATCGTGAAGACAGCAATTACAAAATTTATCAATAATACAATAGCACCTATGCTGCTTATGATTTTGGTCAGGTTAATAAGTGAATCGCTGTCACAATACCAGTTGTTTTGCCGCAGCAGATAATTTGCGGCTGAGTAAATAAGTGCTGTGAACGAAGAGAGGCGCAGATAATTTGTAAGTCTGCTTTTGCCTTCTATGGTCTTTACAAGCATTCTTATACATAAGTAAATTGCAAGAAGAAGAAAAAGACTGTTTGCAAAAGAAATAGAGATTGCGCTTGTTGATGATATCAGATGCGCCAGCAATTCTTTGATACCTTCACCGAAAAAGCCACGATATCCTTCTGCGCGATTGCCTTCCAGGAAAAATTTGCGTGGAATAATGAACATTAACGCACCGCCTAGGAGAGCGGAAATAAACCATGTTATTCTTGAAAGACAATGCTTCTGTTTTGAATAAAAACTGTTTAAAACAAGTGATAATGAAAGCAGAATAAAAGTTGTGGTCGCATTTTCAACAAACAACTGAGAGGCTAAACCGATAATAAATATTGCAATGTTTCCAACTATTCTCGGAAGTGTTTTACACTCGTTTTTTTCAAGAGCCTGAATAAGCCTGATTATGAGAAGGACACCCAAAACCGGAAAAACGTAATTACTGAAACCGCTTATCCATGAAAAAACCTGTCCGAAAACTGCCGGAGAAACACCAAGCACCAAAAGAAAACTTAATGCATATGAATAACGACTCGTAATGTGTAAAACCGAGGGAATTAGGATGACTATGAGCGATATGCTTAATGCGCGAACGAGGCACCCGAGCAAACGGCTGTTAACAAGATAAATAACGATGATGTTCCCGAGAAGTCTTCCATTACCATAATAAAGAGAATGATTGAAAATATCGGAGAAATTATCAAAAGACAAAGCTTTAAATTCGATATCGTCCGATACAAGCGGAGAACACCACATTACGATGAGCATAACGATAAAGGAAACAAGCCACCAGAGAAACGCGTGGCTTATCCGTTTTTTGTTTTCTTTCATAGTTACCACCATTTAATTAATATTTTGAAAAGCTGTTTTACATGTTACGGTTATTAATATACAATCATCTTACTAATGGCACATGGCTTTGTCAATTAGGGAATATGGGATTTGTTTTTTCAACCCATTGACAAAGGCTTATTATCTTTGTAAAACATTTTATGGAACTGTAATAAGCTGAAGGGAGGATGAGAACGTGCAGGTTGAGTGGTACAGAATGGCCAATTTTATAATGCAGGCTGTTTATTTGCCGATTCATCTTCTTTTTATTGTGAAGCTTATAAAGCACAGACAGCCCACTCCGATATGGAGGCTGTTTATTCTTGTTGTTGCGGGATTGTGGGGGCTGATAGCCGGAAGATTTATTGAAACTTGCCTGCACTTGTTCTGGCAAAATAATATCGCATATGCCATAGCTGTTGATGTTACACTTGTATCAACAACAGTTGCGACCGCGTCATTTCTTTTTTGGAACCTGTATATTGCAGGCCATGACAATATTGCTGAAAACAAGCCGTTTAGAACTCTGATATATATTGCATCAATAGCAGTTTGTTTAATAATAGTATCAAACCCATGGCATCATCTGTTTTACACGGAACTTGATTTGTTGGGGGCAAAAACACATGGTCCTCTTTTTATTCCATGTACTCTTACGGTATACGGCATGCTGTTTGCTGGGCTTATTATTTCGATTATTCATATCATCAGATATGATGATGACAAAATTAAACGTATCCTTGTTTTTTCAATGTATCCGATTCTGCCGGGCGTTACAAACATTATCAGATCAGCGATGAAAAACGATACATTGGATTTTAATCCGATTGTAATGTCACTTTCTATTTTGTGTTTGTACCAGATTGTGTTTAAGAAAAGCTATGCGGGAGTTATAACGGAGTCAATTGAAAGTGTCCTCAATCAGACCAGGACACCTATTGTTGTTTATACTCCTCAGAATGGTGAAATCCTTTATAAAAATGCGGCAGCTGCGTATTATCCTGACAGTGTAATAAAAGATTCAATTGTTAAATTCGGGACAGAAGAAAAAGAAATTGAGTTTACATATGAAGAAAGAAGTATAAGAGCAACATCGAACCTGTCCAAGGAAGAAGGAAAGTTTATAGCGACCTTTACTGATGTTACTGACGTTGTATATCAGCAGAAACGCTTGGATGAGCAGCTGGAAAAGCAAGACCGGATGCTTGTAAAACTGGATGAGCAGAAACGAAATATTGAGGCTTATCTGGAGGCTCTTTACAGCATTCCCGACTTAAAAGAAAAGCAGGAAATGACGCAGAAGGTGCAGGAATTGATTTTAGAGTCTTTTTCCAAACTTGGGAAAAATCTTGAACTTGCGGCAGAGTCTCAGACTATGAATACAGAGCCACTTGAGGAAAACATCCTGATAACCCAGGAAACCATTACAACTATCCGAAAGCTTGTTGCAAAGCTGAAGGAGGTGTCGCGATGAAGGACGAAAGAGCATTGTTTGAACAGCTCCCGGATACAGCAATTATCACTGATGCCTATGGCTTTATTCTTGATGTAAACAGGAATATTCCCGGGCTTGTATTTACTAAGGGTACTCAGCTTAAGCATATCATGCCGAAGGTTCTGGAAATTTCCGAGGATGAATTTACAATTGGTGAAAAGACATTTAAGCGAAGAGTTACACCGATTAAAAGAAACAAAAATACTGTGGGATATACCATACTCTTAAATGACATTTCCGAGACGAAGAAGCTCTATAATCAGCGTAAAGCGTTAATGGCAAAGCAGACGGAATTGATTGAAGAAACTCAGAAAGTAAATGAGCGGCTTGAAGGGTATGCACAGGAGGCGAGAAAGCTTTCGGATTACGAGGAACAGCTTCTTCTTGCAAGGAAAATACATGATGACTCCGGACACGCAATAACAGCAATCCATACCATCTGTCAGATGTGCCTTTCCTTAAAGGAGGATGATCCCGATAAGTACAGACAGCTCCTCAAGGAGGGGATAGAGATATGCCAAAATGCGCTGAACGGCGGGCTTAGAAAGAAGGTTGGTTCCTTATCCGAACTCATGGATAACTTTAAAGCCGAATGCAGATTCCCGATAGAAATAACAATGGACGGGGAAGAACCTGCATTTGCAAAGAATCTCTATGACCTTATCGACACGATATGTCGTGAGGCGTATCATAATACAATAGATCATTCAATGGCGGATACTCTGTTTGTTCGAATTAATATGAGCAGCGAACGGATTTTACTTAGCATTAATGATAACGGAAACTTTCATGGTGAGTTTGAGAAGGGCTTTGGCCTCAGTGTTATGGAGGAAAATATACTGAAGAGCGGTGGCAGCATTTCCTTTATCGCTGAACAGGGGAAGGGCTTCGGAATAGAAGCGGAATGGGAGAACAAAAATGAGTGAGAAAACAAGAATTATTCTTGCGGATGACCACAAAATATTGCTTGCGGGCCTTAAAATGACTGTTAATTCGTGGGATGACTTTGAGGTTGTCGGAGATGCAGGCGACGGGGCAGAGCTTGTTGCGAAGTGTGACGAACTGCTTCCCGAGCTTGTCCTTACCGACATGCAGATGCCTAAAATGAGCGGAACGGAGGCTGCAAAGATAATCAAGAAGAAGCATCCCGGAATCAAGGTTGTTGCGCTTACAACCTTTGATGACCCGGAGACGGTTATGCAGGCTGTACAGGCAGATTGCGACGGCTTTTTGCTTAAGGTTATAGAACCTGCCCAGCTTCATCACTCTCTTCAAGCCATTATGAATGGGATCAATACTTTTGATGCGCTTGCAATGAAGCAGCTTAAATCACATCTCGATACACAGAATTCGGTTGGGCTTTCGGACCGTGAAAAGGAAATATTAAAACTCATCTGTCAGGGCGATACAAATAAAGAAATTGCAGATAAACTTGGGCTTCAGGCAGGTACGGTCAAGAATCTTGTTTCTCTGCTTTTAAGCAAAACTGAGTGTGTAAGCCGTGCGGATTTGACGAGATTCGCTATGGAGCATCATCTCGCGTAAATGAAAACCGGAATATCTAAAAAAGTGCTTAATGGAATGACCATTGGCACTTTTATTTTTTTATGTATCAAATAGAATACAAGGGAAAATGAGAACACGGGACGTAGGGAAAACGCCCGAATGATAAATAGCTTTTATATGTGGAGGAATGAAATGAAAAAAGTATTGGCATTTGCACTTGGCACAATAATGATGGTATCGCTTGTTGCGTGCGGAAAAATACCGGGAACAAGCGACCTTGAAAACAGCCTGAACCAGCTCCTTGGGGAAGTTTCCTCACTCGTTGAGGAATCCGGAGACCTTTCTTCACTTCTCGGAGATTTGACAGGGGAGAACAACGGCGGAGTAACAGGCCCTGCTTCAATGGAAGATATTGACGGAGACCCGACGCAGTACTCACAGAGCTATTGGGAAGAGAAGTACCCTGATTACAACTTCTGCCCGTTCTATATTGAAGAAAACGGTGTTGCGAAAAACTATTACTGGCCTATGGGCTACGAAGGTCTTGACGGAACAATGGCTACATGGATTACATGTCCGTTTAACTGGAACGGCTGGCATATGACACCTGACGGATGTATCGTAAATGAAAAGGAAACGTTAAAGCTTACAGACAATTGGACAAACGGTGAGTCAATGTCAAGCTGTTGTACAGTCACAACCGAGAAGTATAAGGGTGACGGCGGATATGCCGACGGAGGCTCTGCGGATTTGGGAAGCGTTGCGGGCGCTGATAATTTTGCCGGATATAAGCTTAATCTTCCAAAGGATAATTTTTCCGTAACATATAAGGTTTTTTCCTACGGACTGACATTCGGGGCTTTCGATAAGAAGACCGGAAACGTATTCATTACCGGTGATGGTGATGTTGGCTATTCCGAAAAATATGACTTCAATGAAGGGAAAGTTACCGGGGCTGAATTCGGCTCGGATGAATGGGGCTGGCGCGATGATGACATCGCTAATTATTCTTACAACGATTTTGTCGCAACAAAGCTTGCAAGCTTCGATGATATCTTCATGTATGTCTTTTACGCTTATGGTAAGGAGAACTCTCAGCTTAAGGATTACTGTGTAGGTGTTGAAGAAGTTGCAGGACATTATTGCTGGGTATTTGATGCACAGGGACTTAATGCTATGACTGAAAAATACTGGGTTGATATAGAAAGCGGTCTTTGCATGAAGATGCTGGATTCGTACGGGGACGGATTTGAAGTTGTAGAGCTTAATACAGCATACTACGGTGAATAAAAAATGACAAAACAGGGAGGCACGGTCTCCCTGTTTTTTTGCGAATAGCAAAAGACCTGTATCTTGACATTTCTGATTATTGGGTTAATATGCTTCATAGCAAATCCCGATATTCGGGTCTGTTTTTTTGAAGGAAGTAAAGAATCATGTTAAGTAATGAGAAAACCGAATTATTTGAATCCATGCCCGTCCCGAAGGCTATTGCTGTGATGGCTGTTCCTACAATCATTTCGCAGCTTATTAATCTTGTATATAACATTGTTGATACCTTTTTTATAGGCCGGACAGGAAATGCATATATGATAGCCGCAGTGTCTGTTGCATATACTTTGTATATGATGACCGTGGCTTTCGGAAATCTGTTCGGAATCGGTGGCGGAAGCCTTATGGCGCGTCTTGCAGGACGTGGAGAGCATGAGAAGGCTAAAGGAGTGAGTGCTTACAGCTTTTACGGAGCGATTGTAATTGCGCTCCTTTATACTGTTCTTATGATTATTTTCTGTGAGCCTCTTTTGAACATTCTTGGTGCGACAGAGGCTACAATAGGCTATGCAAAACAGTACGTTTATGTAGTTGTGGCAATTGGCGACGTACCGATTATTCTTTCTGCCGTAATGGCACATCTCATCAGAAATGCGGGCTATTCAAAGCAGGCAAGCCTTGGACTCAGTATGGGCGGTGTCTTGAATATCATACTCGACCCGATACTTATGTTTGTCATTCTTCCCGACGGACAGGAAGTCCTCGGTGCTGCACTTGCAACGCTTTTCTCAAACATCGTATCCTGTGTATACCTGCTGACGGTTTACTTAAGTCTTGGAAAGAAGACTTCGCTGAGCACGAACATTGCTTTTGCGAAGAAACTTCCAAAGCAGGAAATCAAGGAATTATACTCCGTGGGCGTTCCGTCGGCAATTCTTACAGGACTTTTCGATCTTGCAAACATGTTCCTTAATTCCAAGATGGCTGCATACGGCGAGGAGGCCGTTGCTGCTCTCGGAATAGTTATGAAGGCGGAAAGACTTCCGAATGCAATAAACATCGGCATATGCCAGGGAATGCTTCCGATAATCGCTTACAATTATTCTTCCGGTAATCGCAAGCGCATGAAGGAAGTAATTAAGACGGCAACAATATGGGGAATGATTATATGCGTATTTTCAATGATTCTCTTTGAAATATTTGCCGGTCCGATTACAAGTGTGTTCATTAACACGAAGTCGGATGCTGCACTTGGTGCAGCGGAAGCTCTTGCATTTGCGGCAATGTTCCTTAGAGTAAGATGTCTTGCTTCGCCTTTACAGTTCATGAATTACCGCTGTTCTTTCTGCATGCAGGCAATGGGGGACGGCTTTGGAACACTCCTGCATGCAGTTGTAAGAGAAATAGTATTCTATATTCCGTTTATGTATCTTCTTGACTGGCTTTTCGGAGTTAACGGACTGATTTTCTCCTTGATAGCCGGTGAGGGTATGGGCATGTTTGTGGCAATATACCTTCTTTCACGACGAATTAAGAAGGCAAATGCATAGCAGGTAAAGCAATTATAGGTGTAACTAAGTATTATGAAAAATGAAAATGTTTTATCTAACAGAAAATTTATAGCGTGGGCGTTGTCGCTCGCACTTCCCATAATGGTCCAGAATCTGATAAGCACACTTGTCAATTCCGCAGACACCCTGATGCTCGGATATGTAAGCCAGACTGCGATGTCTGCGTCTTCCCTGGCTAATGAGTACTCCTTTATACTGTTCTGCTTTTTCTACGGACTGACAACGGGAACATCGGTTTTGTGCGCCCAGTACTATGGCAAAGGCGACCACAAAACGTTGGAAAAGGTTATCGGCCTGTCAATGAGAATTACGCTCATTGTTTCGGTACTGTTTTTCCTTCCGGGATTCCTTTTCCCACGTGCCATTATGAGCATATTTACGGACAGTGCAGAAATCATAGAAGAAGGCGTAAGGTACCTTCGTATTCTTTCGTTCTCCTTCCTTTTCAGCGGAATATCACAGGTTTATGTCGGTGCGATAAGAAGCGTCGGCAAGGTTGTTTTCCCTATGATCAGCTGTGTGGTTTCTCTTGCTACGAACGTGTTTTTCAACGCCGCATTCATTTTCGGGTTTTGGTTCTTCCCTGAGCTTGGAGTGGTCGGTGTAGCAATCGGAACTGTTATTGCGAGATTTGTCGAGGCAATGATGTGCTTCATTTACTCGTATTTTGCAAAAGAAGCGAGAATCAGGATTAAATATCTTTTTGCCAAGTCCGGAATCCTTATGAAGGATTACCTGAAAATATGCATTCCCGCAGTTGGAAATGATGCAATCTGGGGACTTGCCACAACGGTTTTTGCGATAATCCTCGGTCATATGGGAAATGACATTGTTGCGGCGAATTCAGTTGCCATCATGGTTGTAAACATCGGAGCGATTGCCTTAAGAGGCTTCGCACAGGCGACAACCATTGTAATAAGCCAGACTCTTGGAAGAAATGATAAGGCAGCAACGAAAATATATGCAAAGAGAATGCTTCTTCTGACAATCGCCGTAGGCGTTGTCGGCAGCGGTGTCATGATTCTTGTAAGGCCGCTTATTCTGAATTTCTACAGCGACAAGCTTACGGAAACAGCAATTTACTACCTTGGCATAATGATTTTTATGACAACATACCGAATGATTGGAGAGGGCATCAATACCGCTTTTATCTGCGGGTGCTTCAGAGGTGGCGGAGATAGCAGATATGGTCTGATTCTTGATACTGTATTTATGTGGGGTGTTGCTGTGCCGATTATGGTGCTTGCCGCATATGTGCTTAAGCTTCCGCCCATCTGGGTGTACTTCGCAATGACGATTGATGAGCTTGAGAAAATGCCTGTTGTGTTCATTCATTACAAGAAATACAAGTGGATGAATAACATAACAAGAAGCGAAGAAGAACTTGAACAGAAAGCATAAAGCCTTCCGCTTTCGTGCCGAAGTTGACAAACTACTGCAGATTTGTTATACTTCGGCACGTTTCAATTAACGAAAATTTTTAATTCAATTTCTTAAGGAGGTAATTGATATGAAGGGCATGAATATGCTGTGCAAACTTAATAATGATATCGTTACCTCAGGAATAGGAAATCATTAATAGCCGAAGCTGCCTTACTATTATACTTTCCGCTTTATTTCTGTGGCTGTTTGTCACAGTATTTTTTTGCCTTAAATTCGGTAATTATTACATTCAAAATGCGGTCTGAAGCTGACGTAAACCGTAATGTCATGTGTATACTCAGGCTTTTTACAGCATTAAACAACATGGTGAATTGTAACAATGAAGGGTTAAAAAGGTGAAAAAAGTGATTAGATTGAAAAACTGTATTCTCCAAATGGAGAGCAACACAAAAACATTTAAGGAAATGTATGAAGGAAAGGCAATTGTACCACCCGGAACGCCCGGAAATCCGTCAGACTTTCCGGAAATTGTGTCAGATCCGACATTCTGGTTTTCGGATATCTCGATGACAATAGAAAGAACGAATAAAACGAGTTTGGACTGTCCGACACTGCTTTTTGCGATTCCTGCCGAAAAGCTCGGAATTGATACGTACTCAGTCTCTGTGGCAGACTTTTGCTTCCGAAAACTTAAGCCCTATATAGATGAGCTTAACAGTGAAATATATAACCGCAACAAGCAGAGGGATGAAACGGGATGGTATTACCTTACAGAAGTGGGTGGCGAGATTTTTTGCAGAAACACGGCGTATTTCGAAATGAAGCCGCAGAAGGATTATTTCAATCAGGGCAGCAGCAGAATAGTGCATTATGAAAACACAGAGAACTTAGAATTACGAATGTGTTTCTGCTTCCGGATGCAAGTCCAGCTTGTTAATAAAAAGGTTAAGAAAATTGCGGAGATGCTTTGCAATGTTCTTCCTAAAACAATCAATACATATGTTTCGGAATTTGACAGAAGCCTTATCGGTGAAGTAATTAAGCTGTCAAATAAGCAGGCAGAACTTAGAAAATGGCTGAAGGATAGTGAATATTGTGCATTTATCGCAAACGGAAGTGTTCTGCCCAGAGATTCGAAAACAGGCGGACCGATGGAGAACGCAATTCCTTTCGAAGCACCCGAGGGGGACGAAATTGAGGCCTGCGGAATCAAAGGTTTCGGAATAAAGAAGGGGGTTACCGTGGTAACGGGAGGCGGCTATTCAGGTAAGTCCACCATTCTGAACACTGTATCTGCGGGGATATATGATCATACTCTCGGTGACGGCAGGGAACTGTGCATTACGGATTATTCGGCGATGACAATATCCGCCGAGGACGGAAGATGCATTAAAAACATGGATATTTCCGCGTTTATCAAGTGGATACCGCATGGCAATCCGACGCATTTTTCAACGGATTATGCATCGGGCTCAACCTCGCAGGCGGCAAATATTCTGGAAGCCGTCGACTCCGGAGCTAAACTCCTCTTGATAGACGAAGACAGAAGTGCAACAAATTTCATGATTCGCGATAATCTCATGAAGGAACTTATTTCGAGAGAACCTATAACTCCATTTACTGAACGCGTAAATGAACTTTACAGAGAATGCGGAGTTTCGACGATTCTTGTAATAGGCGGAAGCGGAGAGTATCTTTCGGTTGCGGACAGCGTTTATCTGATGGATGAATTTGTGATTTCAAACGTGACAGAAAGGGCAAAACAGCTTTGCGGCAACAAAGAAATCGATATTCCACGGACAGAAAGCTGGAAACAGAACAGGAGTATGCTTACAAGAGGTTTTACGTCCTACCCTGAAGGAAAGTTTCAGGAAAAGCTTGCTGTTCCGGATGTCGGATACATAATTATCGGTGATGAAAAAGTCGATACAAAAGGTATACATGATATTCTTTGTAAGGAACAGAGAACTGCGATGGGATTTATGCTCAGAATGCTTGAGAATAAATATAATAACATTTTTGACAGGCATGACGGCTCCGAACAGATTGATATTAGGGCTATAGTTGATGAACTGTACAGAGAAATAGATGAAAAAGGTCCGGACTATGTTTACAGCGGTAATTTCAATGAGTGTGAGAGGATGCTGGCCTTACCGAGAAAATGTGATTTCCTTGCAATGATTTATCGTCTCAGGCATACTGAATATGTGAATATTTGAGCAATATGTGATATAATATTAAATTAGTGCTTGGAAATCTAAAATCAATTAGGAGGACGAAATGAAAACTAAACAGATAATAGAACTTGTCCTTACAGTGATATTATATTTTGGTGTTGAGTTTTACGAGATAATATACGAGAAGCTTGAGGACGAGTTTGAGTATGCGACTAACCGTAAGCAACGCCGCCTTATAAGGAATATTGCAGGTGTTCTCCTGATAGCACTCGATGTGCTGATTATGGTAAAAACAAGATACATTTTTGAAGAACCTCTTAAACTAAAGGTTATCTTCTTTGCAGCGGGGGCGGTAATCCCACTGCACATTTTGGGAAGCATTTTTGCAATGGCGTACAGTGTCAAAGGCTACACGGCAATAGACATCATTTCACACATAGTTAAACTTGCGGCAGCTATAACGGTGTTCTGCATTACTTTCTTTTCGTTCGAAAGATGGGAATCCATACTTCCGCCGTGGGTTTTGCCTGCAGCATACGGTTCCGTTCTTTTAACAAGGAGTATGCGAATGATGAACGGAAAATGGATGAATCTTCGTTTGGAGGACATCATGAGGGTTGAAGATTCCTACATTGCCCAGGCAGAACTTGAACTGGCAGCGGAGAGAGAAAATATGAAAGCTGCTATGGATGCAGCTATGGAAGAATCCATGGAAGAATCTGCGGATGAAACAATAGAAGAAACGGAAATAAATGAGACTGATATGTAGTGGGAAAGGGAGGAGACTGAAATGAGCGAAGAAAAGAAAGAAAGAAAATATCCGGAAAGGGCAGTTCTTGATCCGAAGGTTGCAATGGAGCAGATGCGTTGCGTATATGCAGGACCGCCTATTAATCCTGCAACGCAGGTAGCTCCGCCTGACCCGAGAATGACTATAGTGACACCGCCTGACCCTGAATGGTATAAACAGGTGTCGCCGGCAGCAATGATGGTTTATGCAGGACCGGAAGCAATGAGCAGAGGTGCCGGCTTTGCGGCAAATTCTTTTGCTGCCAATACGGCAAACGGCCTTCCGACTGTCATAACATGTCCTTCATGCGGCTTTCAGAATAACGGAACCGCAAAATTCTGTGTTGAGTGTGGTGTGAATCTTCCTAAGAAATCGGAGCAGAACTGATGGAATACCGTCTTTCAAGGTGTGTCTGGGAGATAACTCTCGCATGCTGCTTTTCATGTAAGTACTGTGGCTCCAAAGGAGGAAAAGCCCGTGAAAACGAGCTTTCTACCGATGAATGCCTGAGCGTTGCAGACCAGCTTTTCGAACTTGGCTGCAAACGTGTTTCCATGATAGGCGGAGAAGTTTTTATGCGCCCGGACTGGAAGACAATTGTATCAAGGCTTACAGGTTACGGTATAAACGTAAATATAATAACAAACGGATTCGTGTTTAACGATAAACTGATAGCTGACATTAAAACTGCACAGGTGGAATCGGTCTCTGTTTCAATTGACGGTCCGAAAGACATTCACGATAAGTACCGACAGACCGGAAGCTATGAACGCGCGATTAAAGCTGTGGAAGTACTTTGTAAAGCAGGGGTTCCGGTGTCTGTAATAAGTACGTTAAATCGTGAGAACTCCGAGTGCCTTTCCACTCTCTACGAAACTCTTAAACAGTACCCGATTTATGCGTGGCAGCTCCAGGCATGCTCTCCTATGGGTAATGCTGCAAAAAACGGTATAGATTTTGCGTTTGATACATGTAAAGTCATACACTTCGTAGAAGAAAATGCCACATCTGCACCCTTTGCACTTGGTGTAGCGGACAACATCGGTTATTTCACCCCGTCGGATGGAAGAATTCGCGGAAACTTAAGCGGATATGCGTCCTTCAGAGGCTGTCTTGCCGGTATATCCGCAATAGGAATAGACAGTATCGGAAATGTCCGCGGCTGTGAGTCAATGTATGATGAAAAGTTTATTGAGGGCAATCTCAGAAAACAGTCATTAAAGGAAATCTGGGAAAACCCTGACAATTTTGCATATAATCGTCAATTTACTCCGGACCTGTTAACAGGAAAATGCAGAACGTGCGAAATGGGTGAGTACTGTGCGGGTGGCTGCAGGTCTTACAATTTCTTTGTACATGGAAAACTGTATGAAGCACCCGCATGCGCAAGAAATATTAAATAATGATTGCAAAAGTCCTATGACAAATGTTACAATAGTAACGGAAGTCATAGGACTTTTGCTGAATATTATTGGCTTTGAGCGAATGCGAAAAAATGATGATTAT
>JAZQQJ010000054.1:0-35082 GCA_045629005.1 Lachnospiraceae bacterium | reverse complement strand
ATTGATTGTTCGCCCCTTTGCTCCATCTTCATTACAAAGACTTCCTCGCTACTATGGGTTCTGCTGACTTCTCACAGTTCGTTGTTACTAGGCTTTTGCCTCTGTGAGATCTCCACGCTTAAGGTGCGCGCTCTTTCCCTCCATGTGTCTGCCACATCTACTCTGCTACTACAAATGTGATAGTTATTAGACTTTGTTGTTTTTAGCCAACTTATCTCTCGTAGCCTAGCCTTATATGTGATTTCTGTCCGTCGGACCAGAGATTTGCTTACAGCTTCCTTCAGATTCCACCTCACGATAGACACCCTTGCTGTTCAGCTATACACTTCCCACTATCTGGGCGTGTTCGGGACTTGCACCCGTTAGAGCGCGCCCATGGCGCGCAAACTAAAAAGAGGACCACTGTGTCAGTCACTGTGGTCCGTTTTTTTATATAAACTCCTCAAATACAATATTGCTGACATCAAGTCCAAAATCGGTAAGTCTGATATTTCCGGCTTCAGCCTCGAGAAGTCCTTCATGAACAAGTTTTTCAATTTGAGTTCCAAATATCTCTGTAAGTTTCTCCCCAAATCTTTCGAAGAATTCTTTATCAGATACTCCTTTTGTCATGCGAAGTCCCAAAATCATGAACTCTGCCATGCGAGCTTCTTTATCCAGAACCTCTTCAAGGCGCCTGCAACGTGTTGATACATCTATTTCATCGCATACATTATCACGCGTACCGACGCGCATTTCACTATGCCTTTCACAGCAAATCTCATCCGCTGCAAATTCAGCATACTCAGAATGTGTCTGTACATTGGAATATCTTTTTCCGTTTATGAGTGATGATGCTCCGAGTCCGAATCCGATGTAATCTGTCCCTGTCCAGTAGGAAGAGTTATGAACGCTCTCATACCCCGGCTTTGCATAATTTGAAATCTCATAGCGATCATATCCCGCTTCTTTCAGCCTCTTCTTTGTCCATGCATACATTGCTCTGTCGGTCTCTTCGTCCGGGATACTGTCTTTCTGTTTTCCGCCAGGGCCGTACAGTTCATAGAATTTCGTGCCCTCTTCGATAATCAGGCTGTATGAGGATATGTGTTCGGGATTGAGCTGAAGGATTTTCTCAAGATTATCTTGGTACTTCGAAAGCGTCTGACCGGGAAGAGCGCTTATTATATCGCAGGATATGTTTGCAAAGCCTGCCCTTCTCGCATCTTCCACCGTTTTTTCAGCCTGTTCAAAGGTATGAATACGTCCGAGCATTTTAAGTTCTTCGTTATCTGCAGACTGAACGCCTATGGAAAGCCGATTAAATCCTGTTCTTTTATAAGAACACAGCTTTTCAAAGGTTACAGTTCCGGGATTTACCTCTATTGTTGCCTCGATAAGCTCCGAAAGGTCGAAGCCCGCCTTAATTTCTTCAAATATTTCCGAAATAAATGTCTCATCTATCGAGGATGGTGTGCCTCCTCCGAAGTATACCGTTTTTACGGAATACTTTCCGGAAAACTTACTGAAGGCGCGAATTTCCTTTTTAAGCATAAAAACGTACTCCCGAATACAGGTTGCGTCTTCGGGAGCCGATAAAAAATCACAGTAATTGCATTTTTTTACACAAAAGGGAATATGAACGTATATTCCCAAAGGAAGCTTAGTCATCACCATCAAGCTTAAGAACAGCCATGAACGCCTTCTGAGGCACTTCAACGTTACCTACCTGGCGCATACGTTTCTTACCTTCCTTTTGTTTTTCAAGGAGCTTTTTCTTACGTGAAATATCACCGCCGTAGCATTTTGCAAGGACATCCTTTCGAACTGCGGAAATGGTCTCCCTGGCAATAATTCTGCCACCTACGGCTGCCTGAATCGGCACTTCAAAGAGCTGTCTCGGAATTTCTTCCTTAAGCTTCTCACACATCTTTCTGCCACGTTCATACGCACCATCTGCATGAACAATGAATGAAAGAGCATCGACTTCCTCATGATTGATGAGAATATCAAGCTTGCAAAGCTTCGACGTCTCGTAGCCCTTCATCTCATAATCAAGTGATGCATAACCCTTTGAACGTGATTTAAGAGCATCAAAGAAGTCATAAATGATTTCATTTAACGGCAACTCATATTTAAGAAGCGCTCTTGTCTGCTCCATATATTCCATGCCAAGATAAACGCCTCGTCTTTCCTGGCAAAGCTTCATAATAGCACCGACGAACTCTGTTCTTACCATAATCTCGGCAGAAACAATAGGTTCCTCCATATGCTCAACTTCCGAAGGGTCGGGCATATTGGTAGGATTCGTGAGCTCTATCATCTCACCATTCGTCTTGTAAATCTTATAGATAACGCTGGGAGCTGTCGTAACGAGGTCCAGCATATATTCTCTTTCGAGTCTCTCCTGTATGATTTCCAGATGAAGAAGTCCTAGGAAACCACATCTGAAGCCGAAGCCAAGTGCTATGGATGTCTCGGGTTCAAACTGGAGTGAAGCATCGTTTAGCTGAAGTTTTTCGAGAGCGTCACGCAAATCTGAGTAGTGTGCACCGTCTGCGGGATACAAGCCGCAGTAAACCATGGGATTAACCTTCTTATAGCCGGGAAGTGCCTCACAAGGCCTCTCCGCTTCAGTAACGGTATCGCCGACACGCGTATCCTTAACATTCTTAAGGCTTGCGGTGATGTATCCTACCATACCTGCAGAAAGTTCGTCCGCAGGTATGAATGTGCCGGGGCCGAACGTTCCTACTTCAACAACTTCAGCTTCCGCTCCGGTTGCAAGCATCTTTATCCTTGTACCTTTACTGACTTTTCCATCAAAAAGTCTGCAGAATATAATAACTCCACGATAGGAATCATATACAGAGTCAAAAATCAGCGCCTTAAGCGGAGCCGTAGCATCGCCCTTCGGTGCAGGCACTTTATTGACAACGGCCTCGAGAACTTCCTCAATGTTTATGCCGTTCTTCGCAGAAATGAGGGGTGCATCCATTGCTTCGATTCCGATAACATCCTCGATTTCGTTCTTAACTCTGTCAGGCTCTGCCGAAGGAAGATCGATTTTATTAATGACAGGAAAAACTTCAAGATTATGGTCAATGGCCATATACACATTTGCAAGCGTCTGTGCTTCAATGCCCTGTGCGGCATCTACTACAAGTATAGCACCCTCGCAGGCTGCAAGACTTCTTGAGACCTCATAGTTAAAGTCAACGTGTCCGGGAGTATCAATGAGATTAAAGATGTACTCCTCTCCATTCTTGGCTTTATAAACCGTTCTGATTGTCTGTGCCTTAATCGTTATGCCCCTTTCACGCTCAAGATCCATGTTGTCGAGCACCTGCTCCTGCATTTCTCTTGTTGTGAGAAGGCCTGTTTTTTCAATAATTCTGTCCGCAAGTGTCGATTTGCCGTGGTCAATATGGGCAATAATACAGAAGTTGCGGATGTGTGACATATCTACAAGACTCATTAAAATGTACCACTTTCTATTTGCTGATAATCAGCTTAATTGTTTTTATTTCATAAGGCTTTAACTTAAGCTTCACGCCCGAAGCATCCTTTTCAAGCCTCTTTTGCGAGTATTCAAGCATATCGCACTCAAATGCATCGAAAACAGGAAATGCACTGTTCAGCGTGCATTCGGAGCATCTTCCGAAATTCTCGTAAAGACGGAGAACAACCGAGACATTAATGTGCTTCTCATACGTTTCAAGATTCTCGGAAATGACTACAGGCTCACCTGAATACTGAAGCTTTACCGTCTCAATAACGACATTTTCCGGAGTGCCGTAGAACCATGAATCCGAAAGTTTTGCAGGCATTGTTTCCTTGTCGTCGTTTTCATGCATTCCGCAAGGCTTCGTTCCCATAACGCACTTCAGAGGATTGTTCAGGAAATATGCATTGGCATTTACTCTGCCTGTCCTAAAATCACCTTCATGAGGAAGAAGGGAATAGGTGAAGTGACGCTCAACCTTGCCTTCTGTTTTTTTCATGGAATTGTAAAGCGTAAGCGAACAAGTCGTACCACGTACAGAACAGCCGTACTTTCCGTCATTTAAAAGTGCTGTGCCATAATCATTCTCACTTATATCCACCCACTTATGTGCAAACACCTCATAACGCCCGCGGTCGCTTGGTGTGTTCTCGTGGGTAAAACGCTCGATATTACCAAACTGTATGTCGTAAACAGCTTTATCGGTAACAACATCAACAGGGAAGAACGTTTTCAGAATCAAATCCGGCTCCTGCCAGTCAATTTCCGTTCTGAAATCTATTCTCTTTGTTTCTTCATAGAATGATATATGCTGGGTAATGTATGAGTTGTTAAAAGCACGTACAACCTCAACAGTATAGCGGACAGGGCCGTTTTCGACAAGCTTTACGGACCTGACATCGTCAATGCGCCAGCTCTTTTCCGCATAGAACGGGTCTATATCTCCCTTATAGCCGTCTGCATTTCTGTCCTCATAGGCACGGAGGATATTGCCGCCTTTGCCCTTCAAAATATCACGTTTTGAGGGTTTGTCATATATGCCGGTCAGTTCAAAGGCTTTATTGAAGGTCACATAAAAAACCGGCGTGTGAAGCTTATAACCACCCTTGTCAGGTGTAAGCGTTTCAGGCATAAATGTATCCGCAGAAACATACTCTGTCCGAAGTACTTTGTACCCTTTCATCGGCACATCATGCACAAACACAAGTGTGTTGCCGTTTGAAAGCAGCTGTGTCTGAAGCTCGCGTCCCGTTTCGTCATCAAAAACGCGAACATGCCCGTTTATTTCAGCAACATCATCTCTTGTAAAAGAGGTGCTGTTGTATATATATGCATAGTTCTTTACGGAAACGGCATAATCTCCGCATTCCTCGCCTTCTTCGGAAGCGCGGATAATATCACCGCCAAGCATTTCGGTAATGCCCGAAAGCTTTTCGTTTATTAAATCTGCAGAAGCAGAAAACGCCTCTTCACAGTCTGTGTACGTATTCTTAAGTACTTTTTCGTAGCCTGTATTTATTTCTTCCGAAGGATATTCCTGTGTAACACCTTCAAGCACAGCCGCAACAGAAAACAGTTCACATTCCGAGAGCGCATTTTCAGCCTTTCTGAGCATCTTCTTCGTACCGGCATCATCGGAATATGTGCCTCTGTACTGCTTTAATGGAAGTTCTCCGCTCCAGACAGGGACAATTGAATCCTTCGTCTTTTTCTCAGCTGCTTTAAAGAAATCCTTAATGTATCCAACCTTTATGTTCGGAACACCCGGAAGCCCTTTTTGCAGACGTTCCAAAATCTCCAGTGTTTCTTTATAAGGTCCTTCTTCGCCACCGATAAAAGCAAATGAACAGTCACGAAGAAGCTTATGCGTAAGCTCCTTATCGTTTTCAAAAACAGCCTTCACGGGCGACTTTTCACGCATTGTTTCCTCCGGAAGCACGTGCGTAAGCACACCCGTTCCGTCAATACCTCTCCAAAGAAAAGTATCGTCAGCCAGATGACTACGTTCTTCCCTGCTTCCTGTTGTGAGGAAATACTTTGTTCTTGTCTTTTTAAGTATCTGCGGGAGCGAAGGCGTACAACCTTTAACTTCCGGACTCCAAAGGACATCATTATCGCTTAAATTGAATTCGTTTCTGAAATAGGTTTTACCACGGAGCAGGCTTCTTATAATGGCTTCACCTGAACATAAACAGCAGTCTGCCTCACGCCACATGGAGCCTTCTGTCTCCCATCTGCCGTCGATATTACGAGCCTTAACACGCTCAAATGCGCCCGGCTCCGATGCTCTTGCAGCTTCGTACACCTCAGGCTGTCCAAGTGTAAATTTATACCAAGGGTATTTGTCCATAAGATGAATCTGCTCTGCAAAAGCAGAACCCTCAGAACCGTCTCCACAGCTCATCATATGGCCTATTACCGTAGTTGTGGCATTCGTACCGCCATTTCCGACTATACGTGTTTCGGGATTATATATATTTTTTTCGAGAAATGCTTTGCACTCCTTCGCGTATTCAGTAAAGGTTTCACTTTCCATATCACGAAGGTCCAAAAGGGATACAGCCGAATTCAGGGTATCAAAATAATCACGCTTCAGTTTGCTTTCGGAATCGAGAAGATCCGCAATCTCAAACGGAACGAGAATATCAAGATAAAGTGATTCTGTTGTAGGATTACCCGAGACCCGGGCAGAATCAAGGGTTTTAAGAATGCCCCTGATTCGTTCCCTTTTATTTTGCATTACCTGTTATTTCCTTTTATCTCGGCTTTATTTACGTACATACGATGGTCTGCCTCACGAACAGCCTCTCGTATTGTGGCCTTGCCCTCATGACGCATGCAAACACCCCTTGCCGCCACAATCTGGTACCTCGGCCTGTTTTTATTAATTTCTTTAACCTTTTCATCAAACAGCATAAACATCTGCTCAATGTTATACATATCAGCGTTACGAATGATGATTATGAATTCATCGCCGCCCATTCGGCCCACTGTGCCAATCTTTCCAAACACCTCAAGAAGTACGCTGGAGAAATCCTTAAGAAGAGCATCACCCTCATCGTGGCCATATTTATCATTGGTTTCCTTAAGTCCATTGATATCCATTGATACTATGCCGTAAGGAGTGCCTTCAGCTTCAACCTGATCGAGCATAAGCTCGCACTGACGTCTGTTTGCAAGACCTGTAAGGAAATCGTTATAAGCAAGCTGCTCATAAAGTTCCATCTTTCCACGCTTACGAATCTGTTCGGAGACTGTGCTGGCAATGTCAAAGAGCATCGCAATAACAAGCACAAAAGCACCGAAAGAACACGTTCCGTTAAACAGTATCGTGGAAAACGTGAAATAGTTAATCAACGTAAATCTGCATATGTCAAACAGCGTGAAGAAGGCCATCACCCACATGCCTGTGACAAATGCAACATACTCTCCCGTTCCGTCTCTAAGCTCCCTGAAGCAGAAAACAAGAATGAACGCTCCGGAGAGAATGGTGAAAACAATAATTGCAAGAAGAAGCTGACTGAACGGCACAAGCTTAAACAGGCATAAAATCATCCCAACAACGAATATAAACGCATATACCAAAGTAATGGAAGTGTATGACGTTCTCCAGCGCCTGTTCATGCGCTCTTTCACCCTTGCTCCAAAATATGCAAAAACAAACATAGGGGCAAAGTAAAGAGAAATGTACTCCAAATAAGTCTTTATTGCGAAAACATCAAAGAAAAGCGTGAAAATGTTCTGCTCACAAATGGACCACAAGCCCATACAAAGTGAGAAGCAGCCTATGCAGAACACTTCTTTTATACGGTTATTGGAAACAAGAAGAATTGCTGATACAAGTATTATAGCAAGACCAAAAACTATAAGGAAAATGTCAATGAAGAATATCATTGCACTGTCCTTAAGCATATTAAGCCGAGCAGTGCTTCCATCACAAAGAAGCAGCGCTTCAAGCTGTGTAACACCTGAATTCTCCGAAACGATAAAAACAATCTTCAAAGGCTTTCCCTGGTAATCATCCGCAAGTTCCACGAACACGCGCCCATAGCCAAGCACACTGTTCTTTTCGTAGTTATCATGACCGCTTGTATATATTTCTTCCCCGTCAAGATAAACATGGCACTCACAGAACTCCACATAAAGCCTCAGCGTAGGGTTCTTAATCTGCTTGTAAGTCATTCGCCCGTCAAGAGTGATGACATCGCCCCTTTTAACAATCGGGAGCTTGTATTCATCGATATTGACGTCCTTTGTTACATCATCATTAACCGTAATGGTCCAGTTATGATTCATGTAGCCTTCTTCTTGTATTCTAAGCTGAGCCCTTACGTTAGACGTAATGGCCATTTCAGCAAGTATTAACGATAACAGAATGAGAATGACCGCTGACTGCAGTCCTTTTGCTTTTTTCATAAAAATCATCCCTTATCATAGGCATAATTATACATAGTTAATTTTACTCTATATTCACGCAAATCACAATAAAAAAAATAATAAAAAGGGTGGCAGGGAAAGATATAATTTTTCGCCGATGTCTTGCCTAAACTCTCACCGGTATTAGGCACATAATGGCATTTCCAGCTACTTATACCTAAAATCCCGCTGGCAATAGGTACAAACGAACAATTTCATCGCGTCTTACCTAAAAAAACGCAGCCTTTAGGTATAAACAAGCTTTTTCTGTCTTCTATGCCTAAAAATCAACTAGCGTTAGGTACAGAAAGCGGAATTCTGCCCTTTATACCTAATCTGCAGTGAAAATTAGGTGCAAACGAACAATTTCATCGCGTCTTACCTAAAAAAACGCAGCCTTTAGGTATAAACAAGCTTTTTATGTCTTCCATGCCTAAAAATCAGCTAGCGTTAGGTACAGATTAGCGTTTTCATCGATTTATACCTAAAATCACATCATCAAGAAATCAAGCCTGCAATAATATCATAATTTACAATAGAAGCATTAATTTAGTTTTTAAAGCACCAGATGTCACTAAAAAATTTGAAAACAAAGAAAAATGTAGTTGACATTCAGAAATATCAGTAGTATCCTTACGACAATATTTTTTCGAAAGGAATTTTACAATGACCGCGTTCACACTTTCAAAAGTCGATAATATGTCAAATACCATGCGTAATAATAAAGCGGATGGTCTTGTTGACGTATATTCAGACAGCGGTTATAGCATAAAGTAATCAATTTTCTTTTAAAAGCAGATTGTTATATATTACGCTAACCGCTATCCTATATAGGATATGCGGTTTTTTCTTTTAGGAAGTGAGGATACAAATATGACAAGAAACCTTATATGGCCCGATTACAAAAACTGCATAGCCAACCTGCCAAACTCAATACTGAAAAAGTTCAATGTTGAAACCGTGGGCGACACTCTTCCACTTCTCGATAAGCACCTCGAAAAAGACTACAAGAACATTGTTGTCATGCTGCTTGACGGAATGGGAAAATGCATTATTGACAAACTTCTCGACGAAAACGGATTCTTCAGTACCCACGTTGCAGGCGTATACAATTCAGTCTTTCTCTCAACAACCACGGCGGCAACAACTTCAGTACTTTCAGGGCTTCAGCCGTGCGAACACAGCTGGCTCGGATGGGACTGCTACTATCCCCAGATAGACAAAAACGTTACCGTTTTCCTGAATACAATTCAGGGGACAGACGAACCCGCCGCGGATTATAACGTTGCAAGAACTTATACCCCCTATGAGGATATAATCCAAAAGATTAACAAGTCAGGTCAGAAAGCATATGCGGTTGCCCCGTTCTTACCGCCGCATCCACAAAGCTTTGAGGAAATATGCGAAAAAGTAAAGGTCCTGTGCAAGGAACCTGAAAAGAAATACATTTACGCTTACTGGAATCAGCCTGATGGAATACTTCATGAAAAAGGGAGCAACTCAAAAGAGACTAAAGAAACCTTAAGGCACTTGGAAGAAATGGTAAACAGACTGTCAAAAGAGCTGGAAGATACCCTGCTTATAGTAACAGCCGATCACGGACATATCGACAACGAAGTAGCAATTATCCGGCACTATCCCAAAATATGCGAATGCTTTGAACGCATGCCCGCCCTGGAGCCCCGTGTACTTACCCTCTTCATAAAAAAGGGTATGGAGAAAACTTTCGAAAGCGAATTTAAAAAGGAATTCGGCGAAAAGTTTTTGCTTATGACCGTAGACGAGGCTATTTCAAAAAATCTCTTCGGCACCGGCAAACACCATGAATGCTTCAGGCAGATGCTCGGCAATTACATTGCTATCGCCACAGACAACCTTTCAATTTTCTTTGACGAAGACTACTGGGAATCAATGCACGGAAGCATCACGGAAGAGGAAATGAAAATCCCGCTCATCATCATATGAGCCGTAGGAAACCCCAATGCTTTATATAAATAAACAAATCATAAGGAGGAAATTTATGCGAGTAACCATTGAAACAGAAAGATTAATTGCAAAAGAAGTCACACCGGAATATTACCAGGAAGTATTTAAGTGGTGCGGTGACAAAGACGTTAACAAATACCTTATATATCCCCTTTACCACAATGCAGAAGATGTAAAAACATGGCTTTCAAGCCGTGACCTCGACAACCCCGACAACTACGACCTCGGTATCTTCATAAAAGAAACCGGCGAACTCATCGGAATGGGCGGCCTTGTTTACCACCCTGAAGAAGATGTGTGGAGCATAGGCTACAACCTCAGAAAAGACATGTGGGGCCACGGCTACGTCCCCGAAGCAATGCAAGGCATCATAGATCACATCCGCTCCATTCGTCCCCTTAAAATCCTCGAAGGCGAATTCGCCAAGGAAAACACCAAGAGCCGCCGCGTCATGGAAAAACTCGGCATGACCTATTACAAAGACTCCCACTACGAAAAATTCGACGGCAGCGCAGCCTTCGACTCTATGGTATACAGACGGGTATTTGAATAGTATCCTCCCCTCAATCTTCCCTCCCCCCAAGGCCGTACGCGACTTTCCTCCCAAGTGAGCGAGGAAAGTCGCGTTTTGTGTATGCAGACGCAGAGATGGGGTGTGTTCTGCGTGATGTGGCATCGCGAAGCAAAAGAGAACGTAACCGATAATGCATGGTCTGCTGCCTGTAGTTCTCTTTTTTGCGAATCCGCAGGAGCTTACAGGCACAATGGTGTAAATGAGCGACCGCAAAACCGGGACCGTGGGAACGGCAGCTGCAAGCTTAAGTCGAAGAAAGCGCAGAGCGTGGCCTTGCAACGGCCACTCGCCTGCGCCTCTGAGACTAAGCCTTGCGGCTGGGTTTTGCAGCGAATAGCCCAATGTGCCCGTTAGCGACGAGGACCAGCAAAAAGAGAACTACAGGCAGCAAGTCATGCCCTCCCACCACCATTCTCCTTCATTCCCCACCTGCCACATCCCGCAAAACACACCCAGCCCTGCGGCTGACATACCGAAATGTACTTTCCGGGCCCCCGTTCCTGCCATATACCGTTACCGTTCACCTCCGCGAACAGTAACTCTATTTAAGGTTGTATCCAAATGAGAATGCCTGCTTATTGATTTCTATTGTCTTCGGCGGCACTGTCTTTTCTATGCAGGAAAGCCACTGCTCCTCGGAGAAATCCATATGCTGTGCTGCAAGGCCAAGAACGATAAGATTGAATGTTCTTGCATTGCCAAGCTTCTTAGCCTCTGTTGTAGCATCTACGGAATAAAGCTTGTGTGAAGCCTTAAGTGTATCAATGATACCCTCAGGGTACTTTGCAACGCCCGTATTTACCGTAACAGGATTAATCTTTGTTTCATTTACGATGATAACGCCATCCTTCTTGAGGAAGTTTGCGTAACGAAGAGCCTCAAGCTCCTCAAATGCAATGAGGACATCTGCCTGTCCTTCTTCTACGATAGGCTCATAAACCTTCTCACCGTAACGAACATATGTTACAACGGAGCCGCCTCTCTGAGCCATACCATGTACTTCGGAAAGCTTAACATCGTAGCCTGCATCTACAGTAATTGCACCGAGAATACGGCTTGTAAGAAGGGTGCCCTGTCCACCGACACCGACAATCATAATACTCTTTGTTTCCATCTTCGTCCCCTCCTACTTGTCTGCTTTCTTAATGGCATCAAACTTACAAAGTGACATGCAGAGGCCACAGCCGTTACAGCTTACTTCGTCGATTGAAATTGTTCCATCGGCATTTCTTGTGAGTGCAGGACATGCGGGCTTCTGACACATACCGCACTTCTTACACTTCTCAGGGTCTGCAACACACTTCTGTGTAAACTTGTTGCTCTTAAGAAGTACGCACGGAGCCTTTGTAATGATTACGGAAACTGCTTCACGCTGTGTTTCGCGCTTAACGAGTTCCTCAAGGCCCTTCTGGTCGAATGCGCTTATTTCATATACGTTCTCAACACCGATAGCCTTGCAGAGGTTGAAAATATCGATTGCATATGTTTCGTCGCCCATAAGAGTCTTGCCCGTTGCAGCATGATCCTGATGGCCTGTCATACCTGTTGTGGAATTGTCAAGAATCATTACCGTGCCGGTTCCCTTGTTGTAAACCATGTTAATAAGGGAATTAACACCTGTATGAAGGAATGTTGAATCGCCGATAACAGCAACCCAGTTCTTAATGTAATCCTTACCCTTTGCCTTCTCCATACCATGAAGTGTGGAGATGCTTGCGCCCATGCAGACTGTTGTATCAACAACAGAAAGAGGTGCCTGTGCGCCGAGTGTGTAGCAGCCTATATCGCCTGCAGCATGAATCTTAAGCTTTGCGAGTACGGAATATACGCTTCTGTGAGGACAGCCTGCACAGAAAATGGGAGGACGTCCGGGTACTTCCGCAGGAGCGGCAAAGTTCATATCCTGACCAAGAACAGCCTTTCTTAAAAGGTTTGCGCTGTACTCGCCCTGCTTTGTGAATATTTCCTTACCGATGCACTTGATGCCCCAGGACTTAACCTGCTCTTCAATAACGGGCTCAAGTTCCTCAAAAATGTAAAGCTTGTCAACCTTAGTTGCAAACTCCTTGATGATATCTACGGGAAGCGGATTTGTCAAACCCAGTTTAAGAACGGATGCCGTAGGGCATGCTTCCTTAACGTACTGGTATGCAATACCGTTTGTAATGAAGCCGATGGAAAGGTCATTATATTCAGCGCGGTTGATTGAAAGCTTTGAGCCTTCCTTTGCGAGGCGGTTCATTCTTTCTTCAACAACAATGTGACGCTTCTTGGCCATGCCGGGCATCATAACGTTCTTTGCAATATTTCTCTCATAGGGCTTGTCGGGAACTTCTGTTCTGTCGCAGAGAGTAACCTTGCACTGTGAGTGTGAAAGTCTTGTTGTAGTACGGAGAATAACAGGTGTGTCGTACTCTTCAGAAATCTCGAAAGCAATCTTCATAAAATCCTTTGCTTCCTGAGAATCGGAGGGCTCAATTACAGGCACATTTGCTGCACGTCCGATCATTCTTGTATCCTGCTCGTTCTGAGAGCTGTAAAGGCCGGGATCGTCTGCTGCAACAAGTACCATTCCGCCGTTAACCCCGATGTAGGATGCGGTGTAAAGAGGGTCTGCAGCAACGTTAACGCCAACGTGCTTCATGCAGCACATGCTTCTGACGCCTGACATTGATGCGCCTATTGCAACTTCCGTTGCAACCTTTTCATTTGGTGACCACTCGGAATAAAGTACATCCTTGTATGCAACAATGGATTCGCTTATTTCCGTGCTGGGTGTGCCGGGATATGCTGCGGAAACCTTAACACCTGCTTCATAAGCGCCGCGGGCTATTGCCTCGTTTCCGAGCATGATTTTTGATTCTGCCATAACAATTCTCCTATAGTCCCTGTTTGTTCAGGTTTTCAATGGTGGAAATGATGTGCGCATGCGCAAGCTTTTCCGCCAGTTTTTTATCTCTTGCTTTGATTGCCTCAAGGATGGCTGCGTGCTCCTCGTTTGACTTTGTTGCACGTTCCTTCATTCCGAGAGAAACCTTTCTGATTCGTTCAACATAATGATGATATGTTGAAAGCTGGTGCTCCAGAATTTTACTTCCGGATGCCTTATAAATCATCTCGTGGAACTGGCTGTCCAGCTCTACAATCTGCTCATAATGACCTTTTTTAACATGGAATTCGGAAAGATATACGTTTTCTTCAAGTGCGTCAATCTCATCATCGGTCATTGAGGAACATGCCCAGTTTGCAGCAAGACCCTCCAGATATGAACGGATGACGTAAATGTCATGAATGTCCTTCTGGGAAATGCCTGTAACATATGCTCCCTTATTGGGAATAATGTTTACAAGGCCTTCAAGCTCAAGCTGTCTCAAAGCCTCACGGACAGGTGTTCGTGAAACACCAAGCTCATTGCCTATCGTAACTTCCTTAAGTTCCTCGTTTTCGGAATACTTACCTGAAAGAATGTCCTCACGGATTCTGTTGAAAACACGACCTCTTAAGGAATACTTGTCGGTCACTTCTCCGGAAACCTTGCCTTCTTCCTTTACTTCCATATTTTCTTCTTTTTTGCTCATTCATCCACCCCGGATATTTTCCTGCGCACACTATTTAAGTGATGCGATTGTCTCCATAATGTAATCAGCAAACTTCTCGCCTGTAACGCCTGTATCACGTCCTGTAATAACGTACTTCTTCTCGGTAATTGTACAAATATCAAGTGCCTTGTAGAGAAGGTCTGCTTCGTTCTTGTAGCCGATGTGTGCAAGAAGCATTGCGCCTGCGCGGATTACACTGCAAGGATCTGCGTAAATATCTCTGCCTTCAGCAACCATTCTGGGTGCAGAGCCATGAATAGCTTCGAACATAGCATATTTCTTGCCGATATTTGCAGATCCTGCCGTACCTACACCACCCTGGAACTCAGCAGCTTCATCTGTGATGATGTCACCGTAGAGGTTGGGAAGAACAACAACCTGGAAGTCACGGCGTCTGTTCTCGTCAATGAGCTTTGCCGTCATGATGTCAATGTACCAGTCATCAGCTGTAATATCGGGATATTCCTTTGCAATCTCACGGAATGTGTCAAGGAACTTACCGTCTGTAGTCTTAATGATGTTTGCCTTTGTAACTGCTGTAACTCTTGTCTTTCCGTTTGCCTTTGCAAATTCGAATGCTGCACGGATGATTCTCTCACAGCCCTGTGATGTAACAACAGTAAAATCGACGCCGAGGTCTTCTGTAACATGAACGCCCTTGCTGCCTACAGCGTAAGCACCCTCTGTATTTTCACGGTAGAAGGTCCAGTCAATGCCCTGCTCGGGGATGCGTACGGGACGCACATTTGCAAAAAGGTCAAGTGCTTTTCTCATTGCAACATTGGCGGATTCAACGTTAGGCCAAGGATCGCCCTTACGAGGGGTGGTTGTGGGGCCTTTAAGAATAACGTCACAGCCCTTAAGCTCTTCAAGAACATCTGCAGGAATAGCAGCATTCTCCGCAACTCTTCTTTCAATTGTAAGGCCGTCTATAACCTTAAATTTTACCTTACCCTTTTTAACCTCATCCTCAAGGAGATATTCAAGAATTCTCTGAGCCTGCTTTGTGATTGCAGGACCAATGCCGTCACCGCCGCAGACACCGATTTTGATGGTGTCAAGCTTTGAGTAGTCAACAAAGCCACCCTGTGCCTTCATATCTTCAACTCTCTTGAGCTGCTCTGCAAGAAGCTTGCCAAACTGTTCTTTTGCATTTTCGATTTGTGCTGTGTAATCCATTATTTTTAATCCTCCGATATTTTTTCTGTTTTATTCTGTTACTGCAGGAAGGTCGATGCCGTATTCAGGCTGATATTTTGTAATAAGCTCAGACATTTCCTTGTCGGTAATAACAGTGATACGTCCGTTATCGTACTGCTCATCAACCCACTCTTTTATCTTGACTACCATGGGATGCGACTTGGAAATCTGTGCATCACCTTTAAGCTTAAAGTATGTATTAATCCAGTGTGCAATGCCTGCGAGACCGGATGTATTTGAAACAGAAACGACTACAGGACGATTCAGGAATTTCTCTGTATCGAAGATGTTGTAAATCTCCTCATTCTTAAGAAGTCCGTCAGCGTGAATGCCCGCACGTGTAACGTTGAAGTTTTTTCCAACGAAAGGTGTACGAGGCGGAATCTTATAACCAAGTTCCTTTGTATAGTATTCTGCAAGCTCAGTGATAACGGTTGTATCCATTCCGTCGAGTGTACCTTTAAGCTGTGCATACTCAAATACCATTGCTTCAAGCGGTGTATTACCTGTTCTCTCACCAATACCGAAGAGTGAGCAGTTAACGCCGGATGCGCCGTAAAGCCATGCTGTTGTGGAGTTTGAAACTGCTTTGTAGAAGTCATTGTGACCATGCCACTCAAGAAGCTCTGAAGGAACTCCGCCGTGTGTCATAATACCGTAGATAATACCCTGTACGGAACGGGGAATAACTGCGCCGGGGAAGTTTACTCCGTAGCCCATTGTATCGCAGGCACGAATCTTTACAGGTATGCCGTATTCTGCACCGAGTCTCATAAGCTCGAAGCAGAAAGGAATAACGAAACCGTAAATATCGGAACGTGTAATATCCTCAAGGTGGCAACGCGGAGCAATGCCTGTTTCAAGACATTCTCTTACTATGTTAAGATAGTGCTCCATAACCTGGGCACGTGTCATTTTCATCTTATAGAAAATATGGTAATCGGAGCAGGATACAAGAATACCTGTTTCCTTAATACCAAGCTCTTTTACAAGTTCAAAGTCCTTCTTGCTTGCACGAATCCATGTTGTACATTCAGGGAACTTGTAGCCACGCTCCATACATTTGTAAAGAGCATCTCTGTCCTTTTTACTATATACAAAGAACTCACTCTGACGGATGAGACCATTCGGACCGCCGAGTTTATGAAGCATGTCATATATTGTTACAATCTGCTCTGCTGTATAAGGAGCTCTCGACTGCTGGCCGTCTCTGAACGTTGTATCTGTAATCCAGATTTCATCAGGAAAGCAATGCGGTACAATACGGTCGTTGAACGCAATCTTCGGAATCTCTTCATAGGGGAAAAGGTTTCTGAAAACATTGGGTTTTACAACATCTACAAGCTCATACATATGCTCTTCGAGTGTAAGAAGATTGTTGTGAGGATTGACATATACTTTTCTGTTTTTCATTACTTCTTCAAGCATGATTTATTCCTCCGATAAATGTATTTATATTCCCCAAAAATCAATTGTGCATAATTGTATACAATAATACTTGCATTGTCAATATCATTTCCTCATTGTAATAATTCAATTTTCAGCTATAATTAATTACTATGAATAATAAGATAATAAATACATTCAAACATGGTGACGCAAAAACAAAAACAGTCCTTGCCGTAATGATTGCCGGACTGCTTGTTTCTGTTGCACTTCTTGTTGTTTCCATCGTCACTTTTAACTCCACTCTCACCTTCGTTTCAATTATTCTTCTCCTTGTCGATCTTGCATATATATTCGGAACAGATTTTTCAAAAGAAGTTGTGGAACGTGAAAAACGTGAAAAATATCGTGCCGAAAAACGTGCCGAACGCGAACGTAAGAAAGCTGAGGAAGATGACGATACTCCCGGTGCTCTTGAATGGGTTTCCTCCGACAAGGAAAAGGCAAAGGATGACGAGGGAGTTTCTGAAGAAGCCAAAAAGGATTCACGTGACAGAGACGTTCCTGAAAATCCCTTTGACCAATACGATGACAAATACCTTAAAAAGGTTATGTACAAGTACAAGGTCCGTCAGGAACACGTTATGCTTCTCATAGACAGCTGCAAAAAAGAAAAGATTACCGAATGTCCGGGCTTTCTCTGGAAAGACAAGGTTTACGTTTACATTCTCCTTCTGGAATCCGAGCCTCGTATGGTGAAGTTTCCGATTGCCGAGTTTCCTGATCTGAAAGTACGTGCAGGCGTAGCAAGTAAGCCTTCCCAGGAGTATGATAACTTTAAAACCGACTCCAACATTTCAAGGCTCTACTCTTCACTCCTTCCGAATTACACTCAGGGTGAAGATCCCCGCACACACCGTACCACATACCGGAAGAATCTTTACGGCATAGGCCCCGACATATGGTGTACCTCCAACTCCGTAAAGAATATAATGCATGTTCTTTCATTAAATGTTGTACTTACCGATTCTCGTACCAATTCAGACGCATACGGCTCATACTTCCGAGAAGTTTACACTGCTCGCCTCATGTACAGAGACGGTGTACTTTCCGGTGGGGAGTATAAGGACCAGGTTCTCCTTACCCTGTCCGATCTTGCCGCAAATGCCGAAGATGACGGTGAATTCATTGAGAATCTGAACCAAATGCAGACAAACGGTCTGATTCCCCAGGAATACGTCGATTATGCTTCTCAAAAAAGAAATCAGTACAAAAGAGCCATCTCTTCCAGAAAGCGCTGACGGACATTACTTCAATCATCATTTTCTCGCTTACGCTCAAAAATAATGATATTCAAAAATAAAAGCTTCGGTAACTCCGAAGCTTTTTTAGTGTAAAAAATCTATTATTCATTATAATGTGCAAGAAACTGTTTTGTTCTTTCCATCTTAGGATTCTCAATAACTTCCTTTGCAGGCCCCTGTTCAACGATAACACCCTGGTCCATAAAGATTACCGTGTCGGCAACATCTCTTGCGAAGGCCATTTCATGCGTAACAATAATCATTGTGGTGTGCTGGTCCGCAAGCGAACGTATTACCTTAAGCACCTCGCCTGTAAGCTCAGGATCGAGAGCAGATGTCGGCTCGTCAAAAAGAAGAATATCGGGATTTAACGCAAGTGCACGTGCAATGGCAACTCGCTGCTGCTGTCCTCCGGAAAGCTGGTGAGGATAGTGACCGGCACGGTCTTCAAGTCCCATTCTTTCCAAAAGGTCCATGCCATGTTTCTTAATCTCCGCAAGCTTTTGCTTCTTAAAGGCCTTCGGAGCCTTCTTATACTCTTCCGTTTCCTTTACAAACAGTTCTTCCGCAAGACACACGTTATCAAGCGCGGTATACTGCGGGAAAAGATTGAAATTCTGAAATACAAGTCCGAAGTGAAGTCTTCTCTCGCGCAGCTCCTTTTCGGAAAGCTTTTCCGTTTCCGTGGCATCGAAAACCCTCTCACCATTAACAATAATCTCGCCGTTATCAGGCTTCTCAAGGAAATTAAGGCAACGCAAAAGAGTTGTCTTTCCGGAGCCGGAAGAACCGATTATCGCAAGCGCTGAGCCACGTTCCAAAGAAAACGAAATGTCATTCAGTACTTTCGTATTCTCAAAATGTTTTTCTATGTTTTTAACTTCAAGAACTGCCATTATTTGAAAAACTCCAGTTTTTTCTCAAGTCTGCCAAGCAAAATGGTAAGAATGCCGGTAAACAAAAGATAATATAACGCCGTAAAGAAGAGCGGCCATATTTCACCTGCAATGCCCTGCGAGCCCTTTAAGAAGGACTGTCCTGCCCAAATGATCTCCTGCAATGCAATGATTCTTGCGAGTGCAGTATCCTTGACAAGAGTAATGACTTCATTGGAGATGGGCGGAACAATGCGCTTAATCATCTGAAGAAGCGTGATTTTTCCGAATATCTGCTTTTTCGTCATTCCAAGTACAAGTCCCGCTTCTCTCTGACCAACAGGAACGGCCTGTATGCCGCCTCTGTAAATCTCAGAAAAATAGCATGCGTAGTTAAATATGAAAGCAACCGCAGAGGCGGTAAATCTGCCTGCTTCTCCGCTTCCCCATATAGATGTTCCGAGAATAAGCCCCGGGAAATAGTATATGATGAGAAGCTGAATCATTAAGGGCGTTCCTCTTACAATCCATATGATGAACTTTATGAACGCACTTAACGGCTTTATTTTTGACATTGACCCAAAACAGATAACAAGTCCAAGCGGAAGCGCCCCTATAAGTGTTACCGCAAAAAGCTTCAGTGTCTGCAAGAAGCCTATGTTCAGCGATTTGAATACTATTGGCAGTTGTTCCAGAAACTTCTGCATAATAACCCCTGTTACTGTTTGATTAATGCGGCCTCAATACCGTACTTTTTTGCGATTTCCTCAATGTCCTTATAGTAATCCTTGAAGAACTTGTTAAGCATATCTGCAAGATCGGAACCCTGTCTGAAACCTACACCGTATTCCTCAGAATTAAGACCTATTGTATATGTAAGATTTGAATAACCTGTGCCTTCTCCAACCATAGCTGCAGCCATAAGAGCATCGATAACTGCTGCATCACTTGTGCCCGCAGAAACTTCAAGGAGTGTATCAGCCTGTGCAAGAACAGGTGTGTAGCTGAAACCGAGTTCCTTAACAACAGCTTCACCTGCTGAACCTGCTTCAACAGCAAAAGTAATTGACTTAAGTGCATCAATATTATTGTACAAGTCCTTGTTTTCTTTCTTTACAACAACAGTCTGTGCATTATTGCAGTATGCCTTTGAACATGACATAGCAGCGAGAACTTCTTCGCCGAGAGTCATGCCGTTCCATACGCAGTCAATGCTCTTTCCGTTAAGCTCGCTAACCTTGTTGTCCCACTCGATTTCAACAAATTCACATTCAACGCCAAGAACCTTTTCTGCAAAAAGCTTTGCGCAGTCTGCGTCAAAACCGATCCAGTTACCGTTCTCATCCTGATAATCCATGGGTGCGAAGTCTGTAATGCCTACCACAAACTTTTTATTTGCCTTTACATATTCAGAGTCTGACTTGTCCGATCCGCATCCGAGAGCCATAGCTCCCATAACAACCGCCAAAAGAATGGCTGTAATTCTTTTCACTAACCTTTTCATATTTGTGTCCTCTTTTCCTATTTTGATTGCAACACTTTAACATGTTAGCAAACTAAAGTCAATAACTCTTTTCTTCTTTTTTAATAAATAACCTCTTGAAAAACAAAAATGCCTTTGCTATAATCTATTTGCATAATATGTCAGCATATTATAATATCAAGTTATAGAGGTTACTAATGGACGAGGCACTTTCCCTTTCTTCATATCTGGTTTTTAACACCGTCGCAAGAAGCGGGAATCTTTCTTCTGCCGCCAGGGAGCTTCTCATAAGCCAGCCTGCGGTCAGCAGAAGTCTTCAAAAGCTTGAAGACAGCCTTTCCGTAAAGCTTTTTGTGCGCAATTCCAGAGGTGTACGCCTTACCGACGAAGGTGCCCTTCTCTATGAGCACACACGTCCCGCCTTCGACTCACTTGCCCAGGCAGAAAGAGCCTTAAAGGCACATAGTTCAAGCGGCGTTGAGAACATAAAGCTCGGCATAAGCACAAACCTCTGTAAGCTTCTTTTCACGCCACGTCTTAAGGACATCATTAAAGAATATCCCCTCCTGAAGCTCGACCTTCGTCTCTGCTCCAGTTCGGAAATACTCGAAGCCGTTGAAAGCGGTGAATTAGACCTTGGCCTTATCACACGTCTTCCTTCGGTTCATCGTCTTGAATACAAGGAGCTTGCTTCCTTCAATGACATTTTTGTTGCAAGCCCTTCCTTTATAAAATCCCAAAAGGAGCATGGTGCCGACATGTCCGGCCCGTCTCTCATCGAAAACACAAGGCTTCTGCTTCCTACAAAAGGAAGCGGTACAGGAGCACTCATCCGCAGTTGCTTCAGCCATTCCGGCCTTACTCCTAATCTCGTTACCGAAACAGATTCGATAGATTCTTCTCTCGACTTTGCATTATCAGGTCTCGGAGTAGCTATAGTTCCCGACGTTTTTGCAAAGGAACACATAAAAAAAGGAGCTCTCGTTAAGCTCGAGGCACCCATCAGTTTTTCAGGCCACAGCGCCGGTTTAATTTACGAAAGAACATCTTCACAGCGTGAAAGCGTGATGTCTCTCGTTCATACCCTTATCAAGGAGGATTCGGTATGACACGCTTCATTAACAACAAATTATCACTTCGTTCCAAAATAAAGCTTTATCGTTTTCTTTATACGCTTAATGCTATGGACTTTTCGTACCTTCGTCCTGTCATTCTCGCCTCATTGCTTACAGGCGTTTTATACATTGGTTCGCTCCTTCCGGAAAGCTACCTTCTCACTGTTTCAACGACCCAGATTTACCTTTATTACACTGTCATAGCTTTCCTTGGAGTCGCCCTTCTTTTCTACTTACGTCCGTTCGTTAAACGCAGAGTAGCACGCCTTCGTCTTTGGATGTACAGACGTAAGAAAAGAGCCTGTTCTACCTTCTTTCTCTAAGAAGGACTCCTTCATACCTTCTCCTTCTGCCTACTTCCCGCAGAACGAGAAACACAATTACCCCTGCTTGCCGGCAGATAATTGTGAAAAAAAGAACCGATCTACCCAATCGGTTCTTTTTTCATGCGTGAATAGCGAATGACCCGCGTAGCCTGCTTCAGCAGGCGTGTAAATGCGTATCACACGAGATGTAAGCTTGCTTGCAATCTCGTGTGAGCGCATATACAGCCGATGTAATCGGCTGCGCGGGTTATGAGCAAACAGCCATCAAGCGGGCGAAGCACGCGAGATGCGAATGACATTAAATGCAGAAGCATAAGCCTCCACTTCCACCGCAACAAAGATTCAGTGCAAGACAATACATGCAGGTCTTGAGGCAGCCGGTTGAATCAATCTGTTCAAAGCCACTTGAAGTGCCCGAATACCACCTGCCGCCACTTTGCATTGTGTTCAGCATGCGCTGATATTCTGTATTCGAAGGTTCCATTGAGCATGCTGTTTTCGCATGCTCGATGGCTGTAACCGTGTACCCGAGATTATAGTTTGCAATGGCACTTACGTAGTACCAGTGTGCGGTTCTTTCTTCCGTCGGAGTATTGCTTAAGGTGTTTAAAGCCTCCTTATAGCGGCCCGTGCGGATGTAATTTTCCGCAGCACGCTCATAATCTGTACCCCGGTCCTCGTAAGTGTTTCCACCATTTCCGTAGAAGCCTCCGAAATCACCAAAGCCACCGAAACCGCCAAAGCCGCCAAAACCACCGTAGCCGTTTCCACCTGCACTTCCGCTTCCACCATAACCGGTGCCGCCATAGCTGCCTGACTTACCATGCTCGCGCTCATCAACAATCTGCTCGTATGCGGCCTGAACTTCTTTAAACTTTTCTTCAGCCTGATCCTTGTTCGGATTGTTGATATTGGCATCAGGGTGATACTTACGGCTGAGTGCCCTATATTGTTTTTTAATCTCGTCCATATCGGCTGTTTCCGATACACCGAGAACCTTATACGGATTTGTCATCTTTAATCTTACTCCAAATTCCGGAGAACAAAATATTTCTCAGAATATCTATATTTTCAACAACAGGAAGACGTTCAAAAGCCCGTGCTGCATCTGCCGCGGTAATTGTCAAGGCTTCCCTTGCAAAGCTTTTTGTTTCTTCCTTACCATGTGTCTTTTCGTAAATAATGAAAGGATTATATGTGCCTTTCTTTCTGTCTTCTTCTATATCATTAAAGGCATCGGCATAATAGACGAACCTTCCAAGGGAAAAGCCCAGTTCATACAACGTCTTTTTCCAGACATCATCACGCCATTCAAAAACCGTGCCAAGCATTTCACCCGTTGCAGCTGCTGCAGCCTCAACATTTTCATCCTTTTTCTCTTCAATTTCGTGAAGCCTGCTGATGTACTCTTTTACAGCCCCGCTTTGGGCCGGATATGCCTTGGAGAACTTACGTACACGCCTTTTAATCACCTTTGAACCGGCCAGTGCAGCCGCATTTTTGGAATCATACCATTTATCACTAAGATTGTAGTAGCTGAGGATAAGGTTCATATCCGCAGCATACTCCGTAGCATCGTTCATAAGCACGGAATGGCTCTTTAAAGGATGCGGCACGCATCTCTTCATGCATTTCTTCGTCTCTATATCATATAAGCCGTCAAGAAGCAAAACAAGAAAAGTCATATCGTAAGTAAGTGTAACCCTGCCGGCACCCGGAATTCTTTTCCCGAGAGCATGACAAAGCCCACAGTAGTACTCACGATACTTTCTAAAATCCTTTATCTTCAGTTCATTCTCATTAACGGTAATATAACCGAACATTATTTTCTTTTTCCTGTATATCTTGTGAACAAAGTGTTGCAGTTTCTGCAGGTAATTTCTATCTTTCCTTTATTTCTGGGCACTCTAACCTTTTTCTTGCAGCCCGGGCATTTGAAATAAAGGTTATAAGGGTCTTTCTTGAAAACACCTTTTATTTTATTGAGTATCTGATAATACTTGTAATTCTCTTTCGTTCTTGCTGTAAGATTCTTCGAAAAGAACCTAAAGTAGGAATAAACAAGAATAAGAATGGAAACGATGTATGTAACTGTTCCTGCCGTAGCAGAAGCCTTTGTTATAAAGCCTGATGCCAAAAGTACTATGACAGCGGTCCACATAAGGAATTTTGAAAAACCGTCAAACCCGGCAGAATAGCCATATCTTCCATACATGAATCTTGCAAATTTGTCTCTGAATTTCATTAAAATACCTCGATAAGTTTTCCAAGAAGGATAACACATCGAGGTTTAAAAATCCACTAAATACACATTATATTCACAAAACTTTGCATTCCTCAAGTAATTTTCTTAAATAGACCCGCATTACGGCATTGTTCTGCACAAGTAAAGAGCACGTTTATCGCTTCATCTAAAAGAGCAGGCCCCACTCAATGGTTTTTATATGTTTTGTTTTCATCTTGCCTCCAACAATTAGTTTTTCCTGAATGAATATTAATAACGCAGCAAGCATTGCTGAATCATCAATGCCTACTGCGTCTGTTGTCTTAGGAATTTCTATTTACAGAAAAAATTTCACGCACTCTGTTTCCTTACCTAATCCATTCAATGTATTACTCTAAAGTATTACGCTGTTCTCAAAATTCTCGATTGCCTTGTTAATTTCTTCAATCGCCTTTTCTTCTCCGAGAGAAAGTGTCAGCTCCTCCTGAAGCCTTTGCGATACGCTCTTAAAGTAGCGCTCGTCCGTGGATGTCACTTTCTTTCCCTGAAGTGCTCTTGACGTCTTTCTCATACAAAGTGTTTTTAAAAGCTCAAACCAATGACAGCAGTCAAGCGAATAGATTGCTTCCTTATAGACAGCTTCACATTGCTTTTCATTGACAATGATGTACTCCTTCATGTCATCAATTTTAGCCAAAATCTCGTCAATTTCTCCTTTAGAGAGGATAGGACGAACCTTTGCTTTATCATTATTAACCGGAAGGTAGATGGTGTTGTGAGTGTTGCTTACGGGCACCATAAGATAGTACTGTGTACCCTTGTCGTAGCCTCCTGCCATTCCCCAGGTTATATCTTCTATTTTACATACTCCGTTATTTCCGTACTGAAGCAAATCACCTTTGTTATACAAGATTGCACCTTTTCCTTTCCCCTACAGGCAAGACCCGAGTGGCCTTTTCCAATGCGTCCTCATCAACGCAAAATTCGCCTAAAATAAATTATACCACATATTAAAAAAAAATAAAGTCCCAAATATGAGCGAATAGCAAACTGACTCGAGCGGGCGAATCACGCGAGATGTAGCGTTAGGTACAGAGTTTGAATTTCGACCATTTATACCTAATCCGCGGCGCCGTTTAGGTACAAACGCCATTTTTCTCCGCGTCTTGCCTAAAATGATTGTCAATAAAAAGGCACTGATTACAATATATGCAATCAGTGCCATGGTGTACGCTAGCGACGAGGTCCCGCATTATTAGGTGGAAAGTCGGTCGTGGTTCCTCGTTTTGGGGAAAGCCGGGCAAGGTCCCACGGTTTTGAGGAAGCCACTCAAAATCTGTATTCCGAGAGAATGAAAGCTCATATTTTCTTAATCCATTTATCGGACTTCAAACGGAAGGCACACCATATAGCCTTTACGATTTCATCCATATGAAGGAATATGAAAATCCAGAACATAGGAAGGTGCCATACGATGCCCGCGAGATATCCGAGCGGGATGCCAAGAAGCCATTTGGTGCTCATATCGGCAATAACGAGGAACCTCGTGTCGCCGCCTCCTCGAAGAACACCCTTTGTAAGAATGGAGTTGGTGGATCGGAACACAATTATGAGTGCAAGTGCATCCATAAGCTTATAGGCAATTTCTTTTGTTTCATCGGTAATGTTGTAAGACTCGATTATGGGAGCTGAAATAATCTCGATAATGGCGGCGGCAACAAGACCTATCGCAGCGCCGAGCAGGAACATTGTCCAGCCCTGTCTTTCAGCATCCTTTCGCCTGCCCTCACCAAGGGTCCTGCCCGTAAGGAAACAACCGGAGAATGCAATGCCTGTAATGATGATTGTGCTTGCACGCTGTACAACCATTGTGATGGAGTTTGCAGAAACAAACTCTTCACTGATGTGCCCCATAATGGAAGCCAGAACGTTTTCTCCAATTCCGAGAAGACCGTCACTCAAAAGAACAGGGAAAGCTATCTTAAAGAATTCGCCGATAATGTCTCTGGAACTCTGAAGGAGGTCGGACATTCTAAATTTAACGACTTTGTTCTTAAACAGGAAGACAAACAAGATTACACATGTCTCGACTATACGCGCAATGACTGTACCTACAGCCGCACCCGCAATGCCCATTTCAGGTGCTCCGCAATGACCGAAAATAAAACAATAGTTTGCGAAAATATTGATGCCGAAGCTAAGTGCAGATGCAATGATAGGTGTTATCGTCATATCTATGGAACGCATTATATTGGTAAGGACCGTCGAAAGCGCCATAAGAAGGAATGTAACCGTCGACCAGAGAAGGTAACTTACGCCGCCTTCAATGACATCCTGCTCCGGAGTGTATAACGACATTATAAGTCGTGACCCGAATACCGTCATCAACGTGAAAATGGCTGCAAGAATAAGCGAAAACTTAAGAGCAATGGAAATTACTTTTTTAAGCGATGTGATATCCCTTGCGCCATAAAATCTGGATGTCATTACCGAGGAGCCCATGCTTATACCCATACAAAGGAAGGTAAAAAGCATGATGAACTGATTTGCAAAATATGCCGAGTTCATGGCAGTTTCGCCAAGCTTTCCGAGCATAATGTTATCAACAAGGTTTACGCCTGTGGTAATAAGGCTCTGAAGAGCAACAGGAACCGCAATTTTAACAAGGTCCTTATAAAACTTTTTGTCAGTCTCGATGTAATTACTTAACTTCATCTTTCACCTCAATTACCATTTCATTTGTATGCTTAGCAAATGGTGGTATTATCTGCCATCTTGCGTGGTATACATCTATATGCCCGCTAAAGAAGGCCATGCAATTTGCCTCGCCATTCGCATAAAAACAACAAGAGTATACACAAATGTGCATACTCTTGTCTTATTCTTTCTTGCCCTTTATTCATCACAAATGGTAAATATTTCACAAAGTGACTCAGCTTCTCATATTGAAATTAACCTATTCCCTAAGGTTCTCAGCTTCTCAAATCAATATCAAGCTCTTTCTTAAGGTTCTTGAGAATCTTGTGAACGTAACCGTCAATAACTTCGGAGGTGAACTCCTCGTCCTTGGGAGTGAACACAACAGTGAAAGCCATGGACTTCTTTGTAAGTCCGATCTGAACGCCTTCGTAAACATCGAAGAGATTTACTTCTGTTACGAACTGGCATGACTTTCTGATGATATCCTCAACCTGGCCGCATGTAACACTCTTTTCCATAACAAGTGCGAGGTCACGTGACTCAACGGCAAACTTCGGAAGAGGTGTGAACTTCGGCATATTGTCGTAATACTTCTCAAGGAGCTTCATATCAAGCTGTGCAACAAAGCCTGCTGCACGCATATCGTTGGCTTTCATGATTTCGTATGTAACCTTACCGAGGAAACCTACTTCAACGCCGTCGCAAATAACCTTTGCGCTCTGATAAGGATGAAGGAACGGCTTCTCAACAGGCTCATAGCTGAACTTAATGCAAAGAGCCTCAGCCACCTTCTCAACAATACCCTTGATTGAATAGAAGTCCTCATTGTCACCGAATGCACCGATAGCAAGAGTCATTCTCTCATCAGGATATGATGTAAGAGGAAGTTCGTTAGGAATAAGAACGTTACCAAGCTCGAAAACTCTTCCCTCGAAACGGCCTCTCTTCTGGTTGCGGGCCATAGCGTAAATCATCTGAGGAACAAGTGTTGTACGCATGATGGAGAGATCTTCGTTGATAGGGTTGATAATCTTAATGGCCTTTCTTTCGGGAGCATCCTCTGGAAGACCAATCATATCAAAGTCACCGGGTGCTATGAAGGAATAATGGATGCCTTCGTAGCAGCCTGTTTCGCAAAGAATCTTTTTAAGCTTCTGCTCAGCCTTCTGCTTGTTGTTCATGCCGCCGGCAGTAACCTTTGCAGTCTCGAGGAATGTAGGAACGACATGGTCGAAACCGTACATACGGATAACTTCCTCAGCAATGTCAGGATAGCTTTCCATATCCTCACGGAACGCAGGAATGCTTATTGTAAGCTCGTCTCCGTTAACTACAGGCTCGAAATAGAGATTCTTTAAAATTCTTTCTATATCGGCCTTCGGAATATCGATACCGAGTACTCCGTTTACTTTGCTTATTGTTGTTGTGTACTTAACAGGATCAAGCGAATTGTTAAGGCCTGCTTCTGCAGAAACAGCAGTAACCTTGCCGCAGCCAAGTTCCTCTACGAGGTGAAGCGCACGCTTCATAGCCATAACTGTTGTATACTCGTCAACGCCCTTGCTGAAGCGGAGTGAAGAATCGGAAATCTGTCCAAGTGCACGTGAAGACTTACGAATGTTGTCTCTTGCAAACTTAGCTGCTTCGAATACAACACCTGTTGTTGTCTCACGGATTTCGGAATTGAGTCCGCCCATAATGCCTGCAAGTGCAACAGGCTTTGTGCTGTCGCAGATTACGAGGTTGTTCTCGCTAAGCTCGAATTCCTTCTCATCAAGTGTAACAATCTTTTCTTTATCATGTGCTCTTCTGACAACAATTTCATCACCGAGGAAAGCCTCATCAAATGCATGCATAGGCTGTCCGAGCTCGATAAGAATGTAGTTTGTAATATCAACGATATTTGAAATGGAGTTAATGCCGACAAGGGAAAGTCTTCTCTTCATCCAAGCGGGTGAATCGGCAATCTTAACATCCGAAACGTAGTGACCGATGTATCTCGGGCAAAGGTCCGTAGCTTCGTCCTTAACGGAAAGCTTCTTTGAAGATGCAATCTCCGTATAGTCAAGAGCAGGCTCCTTTAAAGGCTTTTCAAGTATTGCGGAAACTTCTCTTGCAATACCGAAAATGCTCTGGCAATCAGGGCGGTTTGCGGTAATCGAAATGTCAAAAATCCAGTCGTCAAGTCCGAGAATAGGCTTAACATCAGCGCCTACAGGAGCTTCATCGGGGAGAACAAGCAGTCCGTTATAGCCTGCACCGGGGTACATATCCTCCTTTACGCCAAGCTCAGTGCCTGAGCAGAGCATACCAAAGGAATCATAGCCTCTGAGCTTTCCTTTACCGATTTTCATAACGCCTTCGATTGTAACATGGTCCTTTGCTGTTGCATAAACCTGTGCGCCAACCTTGGCAACGGGGAACTTCTTTCCCGTGCATACGTTATCTGCGCCGCAGCAAATCTGAACGGGCTCACCTTCACCAAGATCAACCTTGCAAACATGGAGATGTGTCTCGGGAATGGGCTCGCACTCTGTTACGAGACCTACGACAACGCCTGAAATGTCCTTACCGACTTCATACTTCTCTTCAACTTCAAAGCCGCTGGAGAAAAGCTTCTTTTCAAGCTCGTCGGGAGTAACGTCTATATCAACATAATCCTTTAACCAACTAAGCGGTACTAACATATTCTCACCTCCTATTTGTCATTAATCTGTTCAAGAACGCGTAAATCCGATTCGTAAAGCATCTTAATGTTGTTGATGCCGTACTTAAGCATTGCAAGACGCTCAATACCGATACCGAACGCAAGACCTGAATAAACATCCGGGTCAATGTTACAGTTCTCAAGTACCTTACGGTTTACAATGCCTGCGCCAAGGACTTCAATCCAGCCTGTGCCCTTACAAAGTCTGCAGCCCTTGCCACCGCATTCGAAGAAGCTTACGTCAACTTCAACGGAAGGTTCTGTGAACGGGAAATAAGAAGGACGGAAACGTGTTGTTGTGTTTGCGCCAAAAATTCTCTGAACGAGAAGCTCAAGCATTCCCTTTAAGTCGCAAAGAGTGATGTTCTTGTCAACAACAAGTCCTTCAATCTGATGGAACATAGGTGAATGTGTAGCATCATCATCGGAACGGAATACCTTACCGGGAGCCGCAAGCATCTTGATGGGAGGCTGCTTCTTTTCCATTGTACGAATCTGAGCCGCACTTGTCTGTGTGGAAAGAAGGAACTCCGGAGAAAGGTAGAAAGTATCCTGCATATCGCGTGCGGGATGGTCCTTCGGAATGTTCAAAGCTTCAAAGTTATAGTAATCATTTTCAATTTCATGGGTATCAACAACTTCAAAGCCCATGGATGCAAAAATATCGATAATCTGGTTTCTTACCTGTGTTACGGGGTGAAGGTTGCCTGCTACAATCTTCTTTGCCGGCATCGTAATGTCGATTTTCTCTTTCTCGTAGCGTGCCTTTGCTTCAAGAGCCTTAAGTTTTGCATCAAGCTCATCAAAATGCTCGTTTGCCCAATTCTTGAGCTCGTTGACACCTTTACCGAAGTCTGCTCTGGCCTCAGCGGGAATGTCTTTCATGTTCTTCATGAGACTGCTGATTTTACCTGCCTTCGGGTCAAGGAATGACTTCTTGAAATCGTAAACGGCCTTAGAATCATTGACATTTTTAATGCCTTCTTCGATTTCCTGCTTGATTTGCTCGATGACTGTTTTGAGTTCGTTTAAATCCTGCATGTCTGCCTCCTTTAAGATTTCGGGATTCGTATGACCGGCATTTGGGGCGTTTTGAAATAAAAAAATACCCATCCTGCACACGAATTCCCTGATTCGTATGGGACGAGTTTCCCCGCGGTACCACCCACGTTCGGAAAGATAAATGCTATCCGCTCTCTGAAATTTTAAGTTATTACATGAAATGTCGAACGTTCATCAATGAGCTTCGGTCGTACTCTCACCAATGTACGGCTCTCTTTCGTTAACCTGCCCGAGGATTACTTTTACACTTCCGTAAGTCTAATGACTTAATGAGCCACGCGGGACTCGAACCCGCGACACCTTGATTAAAAGTCAAGTGCTCTACCGCCTGAGCTAGTAGCCCTTTCTTGAAAACATTTGTTTTCTTAGCTGGGCCAGCTGGATTCGAACCAGCGTCTGCAGCAGTCAAAGTGCTGTGCCTTACCGCTTGGCGATGGCCCAATAATCAAATCCTAAGCCCTTATCTAAAAAAACGGGTGGGTACAGGGACTCGAACCCTGGGCCTCCAGAGCCACAATCTGGCGCGCTAGCCAACTGCGCTATACCCACCATTATACGTCTTAAAACAAGACGAATGTGCCAGAAGGGATTCGAACCCCCGACCCACGGCTTAGAAGGCCGTTGCTCTATCCAACTGAGCTACTGACACATATCACATAAGTGAATATGCTCCTTAGAAAGCTTTGCTAAGGAAAAAGCGGGTGATGGGAATCGAACCCACGTGTCCAGCTTGGAAGGCTGGTGTTCTACCATTGAACTACACCCGCATAGGCAATTATGGAATTTACTCGGGGTGACAAGATTCGAACTTGCGACCTCCTGATCCCAAATCAGGCACTCTAGCCAAGCTGAGCCACACCCCGATTTTGCTTACGCTTGGGACCGTTTTTTCCAAACGCAAGCAGTATTATACCTCTGTAAAAATCAATTGTCAACAAAAAATTGTGTTTAAAATTGACTTATTTTTTCCAACAATCGCCACAATAGAAAGACTACTTTAAGCTTCTTCATCCTCATCTTTATGAGTGTTAATCCTGCTTTCCATAAAGTACCAGATGAAGCCTGTCAGACATACTGATGAATAAGCACCTACAACGATACCTGCCATAAGAGGAATCGCGAATTCACGAACAGTTTCAACACCAAATATTACAAGCATAAGAACCATAATGAACGTTGTAAGTGATGTGTTAATTGAACGTGAAAGTGTCTCCGTAACAGATCTGTTTACGATGTCCTCAAGCGTATCCTTCTTAAGCATTTCGGCAAGATTCTCACGAACACGGTCAAAGATAACGATTGTAGCGTTAATGGAGTAACCGACTATCGTAAGCATACATGCGATGAAGTTGTTGCCAACGGAAATACGTGCAACCGCATAAAGTGCTGTAACAACAAGTACGTCATGAACGAGTGCAAGAACAGATGATGTTGCAAAGTTAATGTTCTTGAAGCGGATCCAAATGTAAATGAGCATGCAGACCGTTGCAATGATAACGGCTTTAATTGCATCGCCTCTCATTTCCTTACTAACACGTCCGCTGATGTTTTCAACAGTGATGAGCTTTTCATCAACATGGTACTTCTCAACAAGTGCGTTTGTAAGAGCAGCTCTGTCATCCTGTGTAAGTTCTTCTGTCTTAATGATGTATGTGTTTTCGCCCTTAACGTTTACGATTTCACCTGTCTTATGAAGAGTATCGGAAACAATCTGCTCAAGGGGCTTGTTAAGCTCGTCTGTATATTCGTCGGGGAATGTAACAGAGAATGAAGTACCGCCGGAGAAATCGAGGCCGTAATTCAGAGCCTTTCCGTCCTTAACACCGAAAATAACCATAGCAATGATTCCGATGAGGATGAGCGATCCGGAAATGATGGCAGCCTTGGGACCGAACTTGATAAAGTTGATAACCTTTCTTTCCTTCTGAATGCCATAGAACTTTTCTGTATCAAAGCCAACCTGATAGAATGCCTGAAGCACGAACTTTGTAACGAACAATGCCGTTAACATTGAGATAACAATACCGATACCAAGAGTCGTAGCGAAGCCCTTGATGCTTCCTGAACCAACTGCATAAAGAACAACGGCTGCGATAAGTGTTGTAACGTTACCATCAATAATTGCGGAAAGAGCTTTGTGGAAGCCGTTCTTTATTGAGCTTCTTACCGTCATGCCCTTTGCAAGTTCTTCTCTTATACGCTGGAAGATGATTACGTTTGCATCAACCGCCATACCTACAGAAAGGATAATACCTGCAATACCCTGAAGTGTAAGAGTAACATCAAAGGCATTAAGAGCAAGAATCATAAGTCCCATGTAAATAATGAGAGCTATCGATGCAGAAACACCGGGTACACGGTAGTATATGCACATGAAGAGAATAAGTACGATAAATCCGATTAAGCCTGCAAACAATGCTTTCTCAAGTGCTTCGGCGCCAAGCTGTGCACCTACAACAGTTGAACGAATCTCATGAAGTTCAATGGGAAGGGCACCGATACGGATAACAGCTGCGAGCTCTTCTGCTTCTTCGAAAGTCTTCTGTCCTGTAATGATACACTGACCCTGATTGATTACAGAATTAACTCTCGGTGCTGAAATTACATTATTGTCATATACAATTGCAATCTGCTTTCCAACGCACTTTGCTGTTGCTTCAGCAAACTTTGTTGTACCTTCTTCGCTGAAATAAAGTTCAACTACATTTTCAACAGGGCTTGTCTGTGAAAGCTGCTGCTTTGTAGCCTGGGAATCAATAACATCGGCACCTGTAAGAACAACTCCGCCGTCAGCTTCGATTTCTGCAATTGTTCTTGAAAGTGAGTAGTAGCTGTCCTGAGTCTCATCGTATGTGATGTTGCCATCGCCATAGATGAAATACAATGCACCGGGATTACCAAGATCCTCAAGAATGGCCTCTGCATCCGTTACACCGGGGATTTCAACGGTTACACGATTTGTGCCTTCCTGATATACTGCTGCTTCTGTGGAATAGATATCCGCACGAAGCTGAAGTTTACGCTTTACATCAGACATTTCCGAGTCCGTGGGCTCGTCCTTTACCGTCTGGTAAGTAATACTTACACCACCGGCAAGGTCAAGTCCCTGCTTAATCTTTCCTGCCGAAAGCTTCTTTTCCGAGCCAAAACCGACAAGTGCCGAAAATGCAAGAAATGCAATACAAGCAATACTGATTACCAGTTTCAAAATACCTTTGAACTTATCTTTCATAACCTAAACCTAATCTTTCCATTTTTTCTTTCTTTACTTCCACGCCTGCTTTAAGCTCCTCTTTGTAAGCTTCAAGCTTGGCCAAAAGTTCGTCATTACCTGTTGCAAGTATCTTTGCTGCAAGAATGCCTGCATTTGCACCACCGTCAATAGCAACCGTGGCAACCGGAATTCCGGAAGGCATCTGGACAATGGAATAAAGTGAATCCATGCCTGAAAGAGCTGCCGACTTAATCGGAATACCTATAACAGGGAGCGGGAATATTGCTGCGCACATGCCCGGAAGATGAGCTGCACCGCCTGCGCCGGCTATTATCACCTTGAAGCCCTTATCCTTTGCACTTTTCGCATAGTCAAAGAAAATGTCGGGCATTCTGTGAGCTGAAATAACTGTCATCTCATATTCAATGCCGAATTTCTCCAGCATTTCCGCTGCCTTTTTCATTACCGGGAAGTCTGAATCACTTCCCATTACAATACCTACCTTACCGTATGCCATCTCATTTCTCCTTAATAAGTAATATGGTCTTTTCCCTTAAGCCCGTATAGACTATTTATCAAGAGGAATGTTTAACACTTCCGTACCTTTAAGTACGAATCTTCCGTTTTTAATGATTGCGGTTTTGCTGCCGTCTGCTTTTACAGCGGATATCTCGCCGATTTCATCGTAGGGAATGGTAATGTCCGTGTGACAAGTGAAATATGCCTTTTCAGGCTCGGTTTCTCGTAATGCGGAGAACTCATTTTCACGTGCCACGATTTCTTTTCCGTCAGGGTTGTAAACCTTGTGGTCCTCTGCGTAGGAATAACATGTATCTCCTACAGCAAAGTGCGGTCCGGTCTTTTCTGCAATCAAAATTGGAAGTTTGGCTTCCACTCCCAACCGTCTTGCCATACAGAAAGCAGTGGTATTGGTACCGATTGCAAATTCTCCGATGGGAAGTGTTTTTTGACGGAACAAAATGTTCTCGCTTACAAACTTCACGTTCTCATCTTCCTTCTCAAAGTTGGAACAGGTATAAGTATCAATCATACCCTCTTTGAAGGTAATCTCCAGGTTACGATATTCCAATCCGTTCAAATATACCTTTGTCACATGTAAGGTTCCATTGGTCCCCTCCAAAACAGGAGAAGTAAATACCTCGCCTACGGGGATGTTAACATCTGCAACACAATTTTCAAAAATGGTTTCCTTTGCAGGATTTTTCAATTTCCATAAATTGACCTTCAAGTCCGTGCGATTGTCGCCACATCCCTTGATTTCACAGTAATCAGCCGTATCTAATGTATCAATTATCTTCTGCTGCACATCACGATACAAAACATAATCCAGTGTGTTAAGCTTGATGGTCTCGTCGAAAAGCTCTTTAAACACAGGTCCAACCTCAGGTACCGGGAACGCAATAATT
>JAZQQJ010000053.1:0-2966 GCA_045629005.1 Lachnospiraceae bacterium | reverse complement strand
GCATTAAACGAATCACATTCCATTCTTCAGAGAATGAGAGAACTGGCAGTACAGGCAGCCAACGGTACAGAGACAAACGATGACCGTGGCAACCTCCAGGATGAAATTGAACAGTTACAGGAAGAGCTTGACAGAATAGCTTCCGATACAGAATTTAATACAATGCCTCTCCTTGATGGCTCCCTTTCCGCAGCATCATCAAACGTAGGCACAGCAGGCCCCAAGTTCGGTATTTACGATTCAGACCTTAAGGGCTTTGTAACATCCGACGTTAATGGAGTAAAGATTGCTACAAATACATCCGCAGTTGCAGGCGCAGAATCCGCAATCTGGAGTAATGACGGAAAGACACTTACTCTTAACCTTGCTGCAAACTTAACATATACGCAGGTTGAGATTGACAAGCTCATTAAAGAAGCTCGTCAGGAAGACAGCTCTGCAACAAATACACCCGCAAATGTAACACTTCATCTTACATACGGTTCATATACAGCAACCAGCGATACAACCGGAACAGCTACAGAGGCCGGCGTGCGCGCAGCATCCGATGTTTTCACAATTACTTCCAGCGGTTACGTAGGATGCAATCAGATCAGCTTCGAAGCAAAGAAGTATGGTCAGGATATGAATTTCGGAATCATCATTTCCTTCGACGCAACAGAAGGACAGGAAGAGTTTGAACTTACAACACCTCCCACATACGACGCAGAAGGAAAGATTACAGATCCCAATCCCGCTGTTTACACACTTCACTTAAAGCCCGGTACGGAATATACCGAAGCCGACATCGAATCAATTATTGCAGAGCAGGGCGTTGCTCTTGACGTTACACTCATTAGTGCAGATCCCGATGAGCCTGCAACGTTGTTCGTAACAACAAACTTTACAACAGCTAAGGTTCAGCTTGAAGACGGCGCAGGTCTTGGCGACGATGATGCATATCTCGGACAGCCCGGCTACAGCGTAGCATCAGGCGGCGCAGGCCTTGTTCTTCAGGTTGGTGCAAACGAAGGCCAGACAATGAGCTTCTCCATTGATGATATGTCCGCTCAGGCACTTGGCGTAAATGACGGTAAGGTTGATGTTTCCACACAGAAGGGTGCATCACAGTCCATCGGCAACATCGATGATGCTATTGCAAAGGTTTCCAAGCAGAGAGCACTTCTCGGTGCTGTTCAGAACAGACTTGAGCATACAATTGCAAACCTTGACAATACAGCAGAGAATCTTCAGAGTGCCGAATCTACAATTCGTGACGTTGATATGGCTGAGGAAATGGTTCAGTTCTCAAAGAACAACATTCTCCAGCAGGCAGGCCAGTCAATGCTCGCACAGGCAAACCAGTCAACTCAGGGTGTTCTTTCACTCCTTCAGGGCTGATAAAAAATACACTCCCCCGGGTTTACGCCCGGGGATTTTTTTGGATATTATTAATGGATAAATTCCGGAAAATGGTGTCTGTCAATCTAAATATTATAATAATGCTTTTAAAGGTGGCATATGTCTGAATTAACGGAAAAATTGAATAAACTGCCTCTTGACGAGTTTACGGCGGAAATACTAAAGATGATTTCAGAAACACAGAGCTGTTTTGAAGATGAAAGCTTAAGCGAAACACTCGATTTCTTTTCAAGAGGAACAGGTGTGGAATATAACTTTATGTTGTATGCCATGTCGGAGGCGGAAATAAAAAAAGCAGTCAAAAACGGTGCGCAGGGAGCGGTGATCTCCGAACTGCTTGAAGAATGCGTCATAGCGGAAAGAAAGTTTTACGAACTGCTGTACAAGCCCGAATCTTTTGAAGGCGACCGTATAAAATGGCTTCCGGGAGAGTGCCAATACAACGATATTCTTGTGCAGTTTATTCTTAGCGGAAAACAAAAGAAGTATCTTCTTGTCGAGGCTGCAAAGCTTCGCCCGGATATGGCACAGGTATTGAAGTGCTGGACAGGAGTTGAAGCATGAGCATACAGACTTACAAAGACGGCTATATTAAAAGCGACGTGGTTCTTTCCATCGGAATGCTTGTTTCCAACCACATTCAATACATCGAAAAGTGTATGGAAGGTTTGAAACCTCTTCTTGAAGCGGTACCATCGGAGCTTATTATTCTTGATACTGTCGGACCTGAAAAGACCGATGGTTCAATTGAAGTGTGCAAAAAGTATACAGACAAGATTTATCGTTTTGAGTGGTGTGATGATTTTTCTGCGGCCCGAAATGAGCTCCTAAATCGTTCCTCGGGCGAATGGTTTATGTATCAGGACGATGATGAATGGTTTGAAAATGTCACGGAATTCATAGAGTTCTTTAACGGTGAAGACAGACATAAGTACAATTCCGGTTTCTATTTTACGAAGGATTATCTTAAGAATGGTGAAAGCGCGAAAGCAATTGCCGGAAGAATGATCCGGAGAAGGCTGGATACATGTTTTGTCGGAAGAGTGCATGAGAATTTTAATGAAGTGCACACTCCCGGAAAGCAGTTCCAAAGTTATACAAATCATATGGGGTACCTGTATCTTGACCCTGAAGACAAGAAGAAAAAGAGTATTCGAAATCTGACTCTGCTTGACCGTGAAATTGAAGAAAAAGGAATAAATCCCGGACGTTGCGCCCAGAAAATTCAGGAACTTATGAATATTGATGACAGGGTGGATGAGGGGTATTCGCTGAATATACAATATGTCGATGAGCTTGTGAAAATGGGCTTCCTGTCGCATAACTGCACGCAGTGGCTTATTTGTGCACAGGCAAGATATTTCCTGATAAAAGAAGATGGAGAAGGTCTTGTAAAGCGTATTTCGGAAATTAAGGATAAATACGGACTTACAAGATATGCCATGCTTGTGCTTGATGAGGTGGAAGTTGACGGGGTTACCCATTATGCGGACACTCGGAAATACATTAAGCTTATTGCGGGTGACGTGCAGCAGTACCTTCAGATAGAAGACTATTTTATTAAT
>JAZQQJ010000052.1:0-23527 GCA_045629005.1 Lachnospiraceae bacterium | reverse complement strand
CACCACACCCCGTCCCTACAGGACATTATTTTTATTTGAGATGTGATGCTTCGAGACGTATAAGCGCCCTTCTCAGTGCAAGCTCGGCACGTGCGGTATCGATATGTTCGTCTCCGCTTGTGAGACGCTTCTCGGCACGTTCCTTTGCCTTCTGTGCACGTTCAACATCGATTTCATCGGGCCATTCTGCAGATTCGGCAAGAATAACAATGCGGTCCTTAAAGATTTCTACGAAACCATCATGGAGAGCTGCTTTCTTGATTTCCGAACCGTTATGGATGGTAAGGATACCCGGAAGAAGGATGGAAGTCATTGGAATGTGGTTCTTGTAAACACCGATTTCACCTTCGGTAGTCTTCATTTCAACCATATCCGACTCCCCCTCAAAAAATACTCTGTCGGGGCACACAATCTCAAGCTTAAGGAGTCTGCTTTCGTCTGCCATGGCAATCCTCCTTATTTCTTCGTGCGTGCAATTACATCGTCTATGCTGCCTGCATTAAGGAAATAGCTTTCGGGAATGTCATCGTACTTGCCTTCGAGAATCTCGGAGAAACCTCTGATTGTCTCGGAGATGGGAACGTAACGTCCTTCAAGACCTGTGAACTGCTCTGCAACGTGGAACGGCTGTGAAAGGAATCTCTGTACACGTCTTGCACGTGCAACAAGAAGCTTCTCTTCTTCTGAAAGCTCGTCCATACCAAGAATGGCGATGATATCCTGCAGCTCTTTGTAACGCTGAAGAATTTCCTGAACGCCACGTGCAACGCGGTAATGCTCTTCACCAACGATACGAGGATCGAGTATTCTCGATGTAGACTCAAGAGGGTCAACAGCGGGATAAATACCGAGCTCAACGATGGAACGTGAAAGAGCTGTTGTTGCATCCAGGTGTGCGAATGTTGTTGCGGGAGCGGGGTCTGTATAGTCATCCGCAGGAACGTAAACGGCCTGTACGGATGTGATGGAACCGTTTCTTGTAGAGGTGATACGCTCCTGAAGAGCACCCATCTCTGTCTGCAGTGTGGGCTGATAACCTACGGCTGAAGGCATACGGCCAAGGAGGGCCGAAACCTCAGAACCTGCCTGAGTGAAACGGAAAATGTTGTCGATGAAGAGGAGAACGTCCTTACCTGACTTATCACGGAAGTACTCAGCCATTGTAAGTCCTGTAAGACCAACTCTCATTCTTGCTCCGGGCGGCTCGTTCATCTGACCGAAAACCATGGTGGTCTTCTCCAGAACGCCCGATTCTTTCATTTCGTAGTAGAGGTCATTACCCTCTCTTGTACGCTCACCTACGCCCGTGAATACGGAGTAGCCGTTATGCTCTGTCGCAATATTTGTAATAAGCTCCTGAATAAGAACTGTCTTACCTACGCCGGCACCGCCGAAAAGACCAATCTTACCACCCTTCTGGTAAGGGCAAAGAAGGTCAACGACCTTAATACCGGTTTCAAGCATTTCAGCCTTTGTGGACTGTTCTTCAAAAGCAGGTGCTTTTCTGTGGATGGGATAGTACTGAACGCCTTCGGGCGCCGGCTTCTCATCAATAGGTTCACCGAGTACGTTGAACATTCTGCCGAGTGTATTTTCACCAACGGGAACTGAAATAGGTGCGCCTGTAGCTTCGGCTTCCATGCCTCGTACAAGTCCGTCTGTAGGTCCCATGGCGATACATCTTACAGTGTCATCTCCAAGATGCTGAGCAACCTCAACCGTGAGCATCTTCTCGCCATTCTTAATACGAATGGCTTCGTTGATTTCCGGAAGGCCGTTCTTGGAGAACTTAATGTCCAAAACTGCACCTATGATCTGGGTTATTTTACCAATTTTAGTCATTATAGACTCCTTATAATTTATTATGGTCCAAAGGATTTTGATAATACGTGGCTGCAAGGACACTTGCAAGGACACGTATTTCAAAAGCCTGTAGAAACGAAAGAACCTTATCGAGGCCTATTGGCCGAGATTGGTTCGCCTCGTTCCATCCGAAAAACCGGTTTTTCGGATGGGGCCATGTTTAAGCAGTTTTTAGTTTATCGCATTTGCGCCGCCGACAATTTCCGTGATCTCCTGGGTAATTGCACCCTGACGGGCACGGTTAAACTTCAGTGTAAGATCGGATATCATCTCGTTCGCATTGTTTGTAGCTGAATCCATTGCCTGCATTCTGGCGCCGTTTTCACTTGCAAACGCCTGCATAAGCCCACCGTAAATGAGGGAGTTTATGTACTTCGGAATAATCATTCCGATTGCCTCATCAGCTTCAGGCTCATAGTTCATAAGCGTGAGCTTGTCCACGTTCGATTCTTCCTCTTCGTCTTCGGTTTCGCCCGGTACAAACGGGAGAAGCTTTGACCATGTAGGAATGTGCGAAACAGTGTTTCTGAATTCGGTATAAGCGAGATAAATCTCACCTATTTTACCGTCCGCGAAATCCTGGAGAACTCTTCTGCCTATTGCAATGGCATCCGGGAATTCCGGACCTCCCATTACTTCGGAGTAGTCCTCGGCGATTTCATAGCCACGTCTTTCAAGAGCTTCCTTGCCCTTTCGTCCGACTGCGTAAATCACGCAGTCTTCCTTCTTCAGTTCGCTTCCCATCACAAGCTTAACTATGTTTGAGTTATAGCCTCCGGCAAGACCTCTGTTGGAGGTAATGACTATGACGCCTTTTTTCTTATCAGGGTCACCCTTGAGATAAGGATGGTCGATGTTGCCGGACTTCTTAAGCATTGCAAGAATTGCTTCGTACATATGTTTGAAGTACGGTTTCGTCTGTTCGGCCCTGTTTTTGGACTTCTGCAGCTTTACAGTAGAGACAAGCTTCATTGCTTTGGTGATCTGACCGGTACTCTGAATGCTCGACTTACGTCTTTTTATGTCTCTCATTGAAGCCATAATCGATCACCTCTACTTGAACTGTGCTTTAAATTCTTCGATTGCCTTCTGGAGCTTGGGTTCCGTTTCATCTGAAATTACCTTTTCAGCCTTGATAGCCTGAGGAATCTCGGGATACTTTGTATCGATGAACTCGAAAAGCTCCTTTTCAAACTGCTGAACCTTATCAACCTCAACATCGAGGAGATATTTCTTTGTAGCAGCGTATATGATGATAACCTGGTATTCAACCGGCATAGGCTTGTACTGAGGCTGCTTGAGAATCTCTTTGATTCTTGCGCCCTGTGCAAGCTTTTCCTTTGTATCGGCATCAAGATCTGAACCGAACTGTGCAAAGGATGCAAGCTCTCTGTACTGAGCAAGCTCAATACGGATAGGACCGGAAATCTTCTTCATTGCCTTAATCTGTGCGGCACCGCCTACTCGTGATACTGAGAGACCTGCGTTTACAGCCGGACGGAAACCTGAGTTGAACATTTCTGTTTCAAGATAAATCTGACCGTCCGTAATGGAAATTACGTTTGTGGGAATGTAAGCAGATACGTCGCCTGCCTGCGTCTCAATGATGGGAAGTGCGGTAAGTGAACCGCCTCCGAACTCATCGGAAAGTCTTGCGGCTCTCTCAAGGAGTCTTGAGTGCAGATAGAATACGTCGCCGGGATAAGCTTCACGACCGGGTGCTCTCTTAAGGAGCAGTGAAAGTGTACGGTAAGCTGCGGCATGCTTGGAAAGGTCATCGTATACTACGAGAACATCCTGTCCTGCTTCCATCCATTCCTCACCGATTGCACATCCGCTGTAAGGAGCGATGTACTGAAGGGGAGCAAGCTCTGAAGCTGTAGCTGCAACAACTGTTGTGTAGTCCATTGCGCCGTATTCTTCAAGAGTTGAAACGAGTGCTGCAACTGTTGATGCCTTCTGACCGATGGCAACGTAGATACATTTAACACCCTGTCCCTTCTGATTGATGATTGTATCGATTGCTATGGCCGTCTTACCTGTCTGACGGTCACCGATGATAAGCTCACGCTGGCCACGTCCGATAGGGATCATGGAGTCGATGGCTTTGATACCTGTCTGAAGAGGTGTGTCAACGGATTTTCTGGAAATAACACCCGATGCTACACGCTCAATCTGTCTGAACTTGTCTGTTTCGATGGGACCCTTGCCATCGATAGGCTGTCCGAGAGCATTTACTACTCTTCCGAGCATTGCGTCGCCGACGGGAACCTCAACAACTCGTCCTGTTGTCTTTACGGTATCGCCTTCGGAAATGCTCTTTGAATCACCGAGAAGAACTGCACCGACGTTGTCCTCTTCGAGGTTAAGAATCATGCCGTAAACTTCACCGGGGAACTCGAGAAGTTCGCCCTGCATGGCCTTTTCCAGTCCGTGGATACGTGCGATACCATCTGCTACCTGAATAACAGTGCCGACATCGGAGACTTCAAGCTTGGCAGAGTAATTTTTGATTTGCTCTTTAATTACCGAACTTATTTCTTCAGGTCTTAAATTCAAGATATAAGCACCTTCCTTCCTGTAAGTTTCTATTTGGCGAGGCTGACTTTTCTCAGCTCACCGGTCATCTTCTCAAGCTTGTTTTTAATGCTGGAGTCAACGACCCTGTCTCCGATTCTTATTGTCATGCCGCCGATGAGCTTTTCATCAACATCGTAGCTTACTTCCAGAGACTTGTATCCGGTTGTGGATAACAGTTTGTTTTCTATCTTTTTCTTTTGGTTTTCGTCAATTGCCTGTGCCGATGTGACATAGACAATACCGATTTTCTTGTATTCGTATACTCTTTGGCGGAAATACCCGAATATACCCGTAATGTCTTTTGCTCTGTCCTTCTCAACAATGAGTGAAAGGAATCCGAGAATTTCGTCATCAATATTTCCCTTAAAGGTGTTTTCGATGACTGAGAGCTTTTCCTCTCCTGTAATCTTCGGATGCGTGAGCAATGTGATGAGGTCAGGATTATCGGCAAACAGTTTTGATAACATGTCGACCTGTTCAAAGAAAGAATCAAGCTTCCCTGACTCAACTCCGAGATCAAACAAGGCATCTCCGTATGTTTTACTGATTAATTTTGCCATGTATCCTCACCTATTTCGTTAAGTGCGTCGTCTATAAGCTTTGCCTGTGCATTTTTGTCAAGCTCCGCTGCCACAAACTTCCCTGCAATGGCACCGGCTACGGAAATCATTTCCTGCTTAACATCATCACGCGCTTTACTCTTCTCGAGCTCGATTTCCTTTTCTGCACGCTCACGGATGCGCTTAGCTTCTTCGTTAGCTTCGGCAACAACCTGTTCCTCACGTGCAAGGGCTTTCTTTCTGCCCTCGGAAAGGATTGCATCGACGTCCTTGTCAGCGTTTGCGAGCTTTTCCTCGTATTCAGCCTTCATGGTAAGAGCCTTATCCATGTCTGCCTGTGCCGTTTCCATTTCGTTCTTAATCTTGTCTCTTCTCTTTTGGATGAGCTCCTTTGCAGGATTCCAGAGAACAAGTGAAAGGAAGAAGAACAGGAAACCAACCGCAAGCATCTGAACAACAGCGTCGACTCCGAGCTGAAAATCAAGAGAGAATATCTTATTAGACAGACCGCTATCCAATATTATAAATTGGTTCATTAAATTCGGCCTCCTTGCTTAGGTAAAGTCGTGAATCAAAGCTTGCCGATAAGCGGGTTGGCAAACATAAGAATAATAGCTGTTGCGAAACCGTAAAGACCTGTTGTCTCTGCTACGGCCTGACCAAGAAGCATTGTGGACATGATGTCGCCCTTTGCGCCGGGGTTACGTCCTACTGCTGATGCGCCAAGACCTGCTGCAATACCCTGGCCTACGCCGGGTCCGATACCGGGAATCATTGCGATACCTGCACCGATTGCGGAACATGCTAAGATTAATCCTCTGTCTGTGATGTTACTCATAATTTATTTTCCTCCGTTAATTGTTTTTAAAACTGAATTTTACCGGGTTTTACCCTTCATCTCCGAAACATGATGCTGTGAATACCATCGTCAGCATACAGAATACATATGACTGGATGAGCCCCGAGAATACATCGAAGTATCCATGAAGTGCTCCGAACACAGGCCATATGAACCAGAGTAAGAGACGCGGCAATAAGCCATACAACAGTCCAAGCATTACGGTACCGGACATAACGTTACCGAACAGACGTAAAGACATGGACATAGGTGTTGCAACTTCACCGATGATATTAATCGGCGTAAGTACAACCGGCTGGAAAAGCTTTCCGATATGCATTCCCTTTTCGTACTTGAAACCATTATAGTGAATAATCACGAATGTAATGAGTGCAAGTCCGAGAGGCATTCCGTAATCGGCCGTCGGTGGTCTGAGTCCGAACAATCCGCAAAGATTGGCAAAGATCAGATACAGGAACAGTGTTCCGATGTAATTCGTGAACTTTGGTCCATTTTTTGCTCCCATGTTCGAAGTAGTCAGATTTTCGACTGCTTCCACAGCAAGCTCGATGATTGAGAGGAACGGCCCCGGGACCTCATTTGGATCAGCTTTTCTGATAGCGCGGTTTGCAATCAACGCGAATATACAGATTACAACAACTACTATAAGTATGCTGACATGAGAGGTGGTAATCCAGGCTTCCTGTCCGAACACCGTAAACTTTATCAGCCCGTCGACACCAAGATGAAGCTCTTCTTCACCTCCGGTAGAGGCCAGAACAGGCAGTGTTCGTAAGACGTTCCCAAGTCCCACTTTATCACTCTCCTTTGCATAAAATTTTTAAAACGAATTTATCGGTTAACGGCTGCATAAGCGCCGATACCTTCAAGGCAAGAATTCCTATCATCACGCTGATGATGGAAACATACCGAGGAAGAAGTGCTCCCGCTGCCAGAGCAGCTACCATCACTATCATCCTGAGGAATGCGGCAAGCTTTGTTTTTGTCTTTGCCTTTTTGTTATCACAAAGCATTGCCTTTTCAAGCGTGACATACATGTGGACGCACATGAATATTGCAACGATGCATCCGAGCAAAAGCCCAAGTGAGTATGCAAGTTTGTTTTTGCAGAATATATTACCGACAAGCGCAAGAAGATCTATCAGAACAATTCCGATTATGAGATCGGCAAGCGTGCGTTTTCCTTTATCTTTTAATGCTTCTTTCATTTATTCATTCCGGAAGGGGTTGCTTCTTTATTCGCTTCCCTGTTTTTCTTTCCCTCAGCCTTGAGTCTTTCGATGTAATCGTTCGTTTCGGCTTCGGTGCTTTTATCCTTTTTTGTGTAGCCTTTAACAAGATTCCACGCGGATTTGATGCCCCCGCCTATTCCGAGTACGAGAAAAACCGGTACAAACCAGACAGTGTCAAATTTATTGTTAAGCCATACTCCTGCATAAACACATAAAAATATGGACACCATCATCGTTAAACCGATCTGTAAAATCAATGTAAACGTTTTCCCAACTGAATTTTTCCGCATGATGATGATACTCTAACAGATATGAAATAAAAGGGAAAGGGGTTTTATTGTTTTTTTATACTAATTTTCCCCGCAATTTTCACAATTTACAAGCTTTTGAGCGATGTCGGTACTTTTTTGGATTTGCGAAGAAAAAAAAGGCTCTCCGGTTATTCCGGAATGCCTTTTTATAACTACGAATTTTTATTCATTCAAACGTGGATAATTGCTATATTTAATGCTCCTTTAAGAGCATTTATGAATAAATATCAGAAAAATATTCACGGAGCTCATTTTCGCTTTTTACCATGCCGAGACAAAGCGGTACTCAATTCGCTCATATCGTTGTCAATAAATGTATCACTTTTCATCGTTTCAATTCAGTGACGTTCAAAACATTCGTATGCGCTATATGCGTGACAAAAATACCGAGAAGTGATAAAATAGCTTAAAATTTCCACACTCATGAAAGGAAATAATATGGATGTTATTATTGTTGGATGCGGTCGCGTAGGTTATATTCTTGCCGACCACCTTTCAAAAGAAGGACACAACATTACAGTTATAGATACAGATGAAGAGAAGCTCCAGCCCGCCCTTGCAAACCTTGACACGCAGGTTGTTATAGGCAACGGCACCACGTACTCCTGTCTTATGGAGGCAGGCATAAAGATTACCGAGCTCCTCATCGCAGTTACAGGCTATGATGAAATCAACATGGTCAGCTGCATGATGGCTAAAAAAGCCAATCCAAAGTGCCAGACAATTGCACGCATACGTAAGCCCGAATACCTTCCCGAGAGAAACTATTTTAAGCAGGCTCTCGGCATGTCCATGATTATTAACCCCGAGCTTGCCGCCGCACGTGAGATTCATCAGCTCATCAGTATCCCCGCAGCGCTCGAAATCGACTCCTTCGCAAGAGGAAGAGTCGATCTTCTCCGCGTTGTTATTGCTGAAAGCTCTCCTCTTAACGGTATGAAGGTTATGGACGTTTCAAAGATGTTCGACCGTAAAGTCCTCATCTGCATTCTCGTTCATGAAGGAAATGTTACTATCCCCAATGGTAATGCTGTTCTTTCATCGGGTGATTCAATTTCCGTAATCATCCCAAAACAGATGATTCCGAAATTCTACAAAACCGTTTCCGATTATACCGTTTCCGCAATCAGGGACGTTATGATTGTCGGCGGCGGAACGACTGCGGAGTATCTTGCCGATTCTCTCTGTGAATCAGGTGTTAAGGTTAAAATCATCGAAACAGACTTCGACCGTTGCGAATATCTCGCAGAGACTCTTCCGAAGTGCGACATCATTAATGCCGATGCATCAAATCACGAAGTTCTCCTTGAAAACGGTCTTGCAGATATGGATGCCTTTGTCGCGCTCACCACTGCAGACTCCGAGAACTGCTTCCTCTCTCTTTATGCAAGCAAGGCAGCTCCCGAATGTAAGCTTATTACACGCGTTCACAAGCTTGACCACGACGAAATCATTACAACACTTCCCATCGGTTCCATCATCACTCCCAGAAGGCTTACTGCAGAGTACATCCTTCAGTTTGTACGAGGCATGATGAATTCAAAGGGTTCCAACGTTGAAGCTCTTTACAAGCTCATGGACAATAAAGTTGAGGCACTGGAGTTCTCAATCCGCAATGAAAGTGCTGTTCTCGACAAGCCTCTTTCAACATTAAAAATTAAGCCGAATCTTCTCATTTGCGCCATCGTCCGCGGACGCAAGATTATCACTCCTTCAGGTAAGGATACATTAAAGCTCGGAGACACAGTAATTGTGGTTACAACAAATGTCGGTCTTCAGGATATTTCAGGAATTCTTGCAGAGTAAAGGATGATACTATGAATTTTCGAGGCATTTCAAAAGTACTTAATTACGTTGTCGGGCTGACAGGTCTCTTTCTCCTGTTACCCGCTCTCGTAGGAATTATATATAAAGAATACAGAGTCAGCCTGATTTATCTTGCAGTTACGGCAGGCTGTGTTCTGTTCTATCTGTCCGTTTCCTTCATTCTCAAAAAGCTTCCCGCCAGCAAGCGGGGCTTTTACGGAAAAGAAGGTTTTGTGGTTACCGCTCTCAGCTGGATTATCATGAGTCTTATAAGTGCACTTCCGATGTGCCTTACAGGCGATATTCCATTTTACGTTGATGCGCTCTTCGAAGCAGCATCAGGCTATTCCACGACAGGCGCAAGCATTCTTTTCGACCTTGACCCTGTTTCTCATGCCACCATTTTCTTCCGCAGCTTCACGCACTGGATCGGCGGCATGGGCGTGCTTGTTTTTATTATGGCCATCATGCCTATGGCAGGTGGTTCACCTCTTTCCATTATGAAAGCAGAAAGCCCGGGACCTACTGTCAGTAAGCTCGTTCCCAAAATCCAGTTCACATCGTTGATTCTCTACGGTTTATACATTGGATTAACCATTTTGCAGTTTGTATTGCTTCTCTTCGACCCTGAACTTCCTCTTTTCGAGAATATATGTCACACTCTCGGAACGGCAGGAACAGGCGGTTTTGCTGTAACCAATGCCGGTCCGGCAGGTATGTCGCACTACACCCAGACAGTCACCACCATATTCATGCTTTTATTTGGTGTGAACTTCTCGTTCTACTTCCTGTTATTTACAGGCAAAATCAAAGCAGCTTTCAGCATAGAAGAAATCCGCTGGTACATAGGCATATGGGGCGGCGCGGTAATTCTTATTCTCATCTGCCTTTACTGTAAAGGTTTCGGTTTCAGCGAAAACATTCTCGGGACATGCTTCTCATGTGCATCCGTTATGACAACAACAGGCTATTCCATCGTCGATTTCGGTCAGTGGCCCGTTTTCACACACATCATCCTCATGCTTCTTATGTTTGTAGGCGGATGTGCAGGCTCCACAGGCGGTGGTTTCAAGGTCTCCCGTATTATGCTTATGGTTAAGCAGGTTGGCCGTGAAGTCCGCCAGCAGATTCATCCCAATCAGGTTTACACAATACGTGTTGATAAAAAAGCTGTGCCGCAGGACGTTCTCAAATCCTGCAACACCCTCTTTATCACCTATTCGCTCATATTTGCAGTCAGCTGTCTTATTGTCTCCCTTGACGGCTTTGACTTTACGACAACATTTTCAGGCATTCTTGCTACCTACAACAACATCGGCGTAGGCTTCGGCAAGGTATGCGTCGGCGGAAGCTTCGGAATCTTCTCTCCTGTTTCCAAAATAGTAATGGTTATCGATATGCTTGCCGGAAGGCTTGAAATAATACCTATGTTGCTTTTGTTCCACCCCAACACCTGGCGAAAATAAGGGAGGTCACCATGTCAGAGAAAATTGCCTTGTTCAGAAAACGTTTCTTGCCCCACGAGCTTACCTGGCTCAAGGACGATGACATTCTTCACATCGACGATGAGAAGATTGTCACCTGTTGGAAGCCACTGAAGCCTCGCGACGATTTCAGTGCGGGTAAATCAACGTACTACCGCAAAAAGGGTTTAAAAATAAGCCGTATTTACGACAAAGAAGGCAATTTCATTCACTGGTACTGCGACATTGTCATTGAACAGGGCGTCGAAGGCCTGAACTGCCTCCCGGGCTGTGAAATGAAAAATAAGGCCGGCGAATTCATCGCCAACCTCTCCGAACATGAAGATGAGAAAATCATCGTCTACACAGACCTCCTTGTAGACATCATCGTCAATCCTAACGGCCTCATCGAAGTTGCAGATCTCGACGAATGCGCCGACATCTTCCGCGCCGGAATGATTACCGAGGAACAGCTTAACTTTGCACTCCACACCGCTCATGACTATCTTGCCACACTTTACGCCCGCTACAAAAGCGGTGCAGACTTCACGTCAGCAGAATATGTAATACCTTAGTGGACCAAAACCGGACCAGGGGGGAATAACCCCCTGGTCCATTATATAAGTTACGGAAACAATTTAGGTGGTTTTATGAATCTCTTAACAGCAGAACACATTTCTCATTCATATACAGAAAAGAAGCTTCTTGACGATGCTTCTTTCGCCTTAAATGAAGGCGAAAAGGTCGGGATTATAGGCGTTAACGGCACAGGAAAGTCAACGCTTTTAAAGATTCTGGCAGGTCTTTTGGAGCCTGACGAGGGCACTGTTACGAAGGGACGCAATCTGAAAATCGGCTTTCTTCCGCAGACACCTTCCTTTGATGCAGGTCACAGTGTTCTCGAAGCAGCACTTTCGGAGTGCCCTCCCGAGGACAGAATAGCAAAAGAACCCGAAGCAAAGAAAATGCTCAACATTCTTGCTATTCCCGATATGTCGCAGAACGTAACGGAATTGTCCGGTGGTCAGCGAAAAAGGGTTGCGCTTGTGCGGACCTTCCTTTCGGAATCAGATATTATGATTCTTGATGAGCCTACAAACCATTTGGATTCTTCCATGGCAGAATGGCTTGAAAAGACGTTGGTTTCGTTTAACGGCGCAATCATAATGATTACGCACGACCGTTATTTCCTGGACAGCGTAGTCAGCAGAATTGTTGAACTTGAGCATGGCAAGCTTTACAGCTACGATGACAACTATCTCGGATATCTTGCATTAAAGGAACAAAGAAAAGCATATGAAGATGCCGCTGAAAGAAAGCGCCGGTCAATACTCCGTGTAGAAATACAGTGGATGATGCGTGGCGCGCGTGCCCGTTCCACAAAGCAAAAGGCACATATTGAAAGATATGAGAATCTTAAGGACGTCGCCCCGCCAAATCGTGACATTGAGGCAGGGTTCAAAGATTTATCCGGTCAAATCGGAAAAAGCCTGACTTCAAGAATGGGAAATACAACCATTGAGCTTGGCCACATAAGCAAGTCCTATGGCAACCGCACTCTCATCAAAGATTTTTCCTATATATTTCTGAAGCATGACCGTATTGGAATCGTCGGCTCAAACGGCTGCGGAAAATCCACTCTTTTAAAGATGATTAACGGCGTTGTTCCCCCTGACAGCGGCTCCATAACAATCGGCCAGACCATTTCCATCGGCTACTTTTCTCAGGAAAACGAATGGATGGACGATAACATAAAGGTTATCGATTATGTCCGCGAAGGTGCGGAAATAGTACACACGTCCGAAGGCACCATCACCGCTTCGCAGATGCTTGAGCGTTTTCTTTTCCCCTCAAACATGCATCTCGCACTTATCGGAAGGCTTTCCGGCGGCGAAAAGAGACGTCTTTATCTTTTAAGGCTTCTGATGACAGCAACAAATGTACTGTTTCTGGATGAGCCTACAAATGACCTTGATATACAGACTTTAACAATCCTTGAAGATTTCCTCGATCATTATGATGGCATCGTTGTCGCAGTATCCCATGACAGATATTTCCTTGACCGTATTGCCCGCAGAATCTTTGCTTTTGAGGAAGGCGGCATTATAAAACAGTATGAAGGCGGTTACACAGATTTTCTTGAGAAATCCGGCGGGCTGGCCGGCAGTGTAAACGAGAAGCACGACAATGCAAAGAACTCCGCTTCATCAAGCATTCAGACATGGAAAGAATCTCCAAAGAAGCTTAAATTCTCATTTAAAGAGCAGAAAGAATACGAGACAATCGAGGACGACATTTCAAAGCTGGAAACAAAAATTGCCGAAGCCGAAGAACTTATGGCGGAAAACTCAAGCAATTACGGTCGGCTTATGGAACTTACAGAAACAAAAAAAGAGCTCGAAGATGAGCTCCTGAACAAAATGGAACGTTGGGAATACCTGGAAGACCTCGCGGCAAAAATCGCGGCACAGTGATTCACGCCCTGTTCGCAGACTCATGGCATAACCCTCCACGGCTAATAACACAACCCCGTCTCTATGGCTCATTGCATAATGAACCTAGGCGACGGGGTTTATGACTTTAATCAACAATTCAACCAAAAGCACAGCACCGCAGGATGAAAGTGCCACTATGAGGAGCCCCTTTTCGAAAAAGGCCACCACAACACCAACCACAAGTCCCAAAATGGCACTGTATACATTTTCCGTTGCCGAAAGAATGGACGGGAAAGTCATTGCGGCAAGCACAGCATACGGAACATACGAAAGAAACGATCTGAAGAATCGGTTCTTAACTTCCTTTTTCATAAGAATGTACGGGACAACTCTTACAAGATATGTAACAACCGCCATCGGAATAAGATATTTAAAGAACACCAGCCAGTCCATTATTCCGCCTCCTTCTCATCATCCTTTGGAAAAAGCCATGCACCTACGGCAGCAGCAACCACAGCGCAGATAATTATGGATAATCCCGCAGAAATTCCTTTAAAAATAGGAATATATGCAAAGCAAACGGACAATAGCACAGCTATCGCGACAACTATTGTTATTTTATAGGAATGCTTCATAGGCGGAACAAATATGGCAATAAACATTCCGTACAGAGCCACTCCTAACGCACTCACAAGGATTTGCGGCAATATTTCGCCACATACTCCTCCTAAAAATGTTCCGAGTGTCCAGCCTATGTAAGGCATAATTATAAGCCCAAGGAAATATTTCTTTCCAAGCTTACCCGTATTTCCTATTCCTACAGCATATATTTCATCCGTATGAAAAGCCCCGAAGAAAAGCTTTTTCGGGAAAGTTATCGTTTCATCTATATGCTGGGACATTGATATAGACATTAGCGAATATCGAAGGTTAATGACAAATTGAGACAATATCATTTCGATAACAGTACCCGAACAGGTCATGATGGTCAAACCCGCAAACTGTCCGGCACTTGTAAGATTCATCATCGAGATGAATGTTGCCTGCCAAATATTAAGCCCGCTTTTAACGGCAAGAATACCAAAAGAAAAGGATACTGCCAAGTATCCCAATCCTATAGGAAGACCGTCAGTTAATCCCTTCTTAAAACTGTTCATTAGTCTTCATCAATCTTTCTGATTCTTCTGATGTGTCTTTCATCGTTGGAGAACGGTGTGTCAAGGAATGTATCGATAACCTTGAGAGCATGACCTGCGCCGATTACTCTTCCACCCATTGCAAGAATGTTTGCATCGTTGTGGAGACGTGTTGCCTCTGCTGAGAAGCAGTCATGGCAGCATGCGCAGCGTATTCCCTTGAATCGGTTTGCAGTAATGGAAATGCCTATTCCTGTACCGCAAATAAGTAAGCCCTTTTCACATTCTCCGGAAAGAATTGACTTGGCAACCTTCTTTGCAAAATCAGGATAATCAACAGACTTTGTGGAATCTGTACCGAAATCCTTAAACTCAAGTCCTCTCTCCTGCAAGTGCTTCTTAACTTCCTGCATAAGTTCAAAACCACCGTGATCACAACCAAGTGCTATCATAATAAATCCTCCGCATTAACAATGTTATAGCCTGCAGCCTTACGAAGCCTGTTCATAATGGCTTCCGAAAGCTTCAGCTCGTCATAACTTTCCGAATATATCACTTCCACGCCGTCCTCGTCAAGGCTTCGAAGTACAGCGAAAAGGTTCTGGGCAATCTCAAGGCCGTCGCTTCTCATACCAAGATTATAAAGGCGTGCACATTTGTATAAAGCCTCATTTTCAAGCGACGTAAGCACTGCCGTCTTTACTCCGGCATTTTCGCTTTCGGCAACCTTCCTGTTGATGGCCTCGATTACTTTCTCACGTTCGCCCTCAACGATTGTTATGTTCCCCTTGGGCGCATAATGTCTGTACTTCATGCCCGGTGCCTTTGCCACAATGTTTTTATCCATCCGCTTGGAAATTACGGCCTTATCATACTCAACATCATTGACAACTTTTTCAAAGTCCTCTTTTGTGATGAAGCCCGGACGCAGAATCATCGGCTCGTCTCCCGAAAGATCGATTATGGAAGATTCAAGGCCGATATCGCAGGAACCACCGTCAATTATCATATCAATACGGCCGAAGAGATCGTTTACAACGTGCTCAGCTTCCGTGGGCGAAGGTCTTCCGGATGCATTGGCTGAAGGTGCTGCAACAAATACACCTGAAGTCCTTATGAGCGTCCTGGCGATTTCATCGGAAGGAAGGCGAATTGCCACAGTATCCAATCCACCTGTCGTCTCCTTCGGAACAATGTCCTTCTTTTTAAGAATCATCGTCATCGGGCCGGGCCAAAACTTGTCTGCCAGCTTCCAGGCCATATCGGGAATGTCCTCTGCAAGTTCGCATATGTCCTCAGGTTTCGAAATGTGCACAATCAGGGGATTGTCCGAAGGGCGTCCTTTAGCCTTGTATATTTTACGTGATGCGGAAGGGTCAAGCGCATTGCCTCCGAGACCGTATACCGTTTCGGTCGGAAAAGCAACGAGACCGCCTGCCCGAAGTATTTCTCCTGCTTCAGTAAAGTCGGAGTCCTTCAGATTCTTTCTGTCCGGTTTAATAAGCTTTGTTTCAATTTGAATTTCTTCTTCGCTCAATTAAAAGACTTCCTTTCCATATGTGCAACAACAAAATTCAAGAACAACTTTCTCCTGAACTGTTTGCAAAAATCATTGAATGTATGTATTGATTAATTCCCAAATTCCATCCGCTTCCTGTCCGAGACGCCAGAAAGCAGCACCACCCAGGTCATTGTTCAGTATTGCCTGAAGCTTGTGCGAAAGAGACTGGTTATCCTCCAGCCATACCTTGTAAGTGGTACCGGAAATGATGCATTCTGCGTAGTTTTGCGCAGTTTCGTTATCCCATTTGGTTTTCAGATTGTTTTCTTCTATAAAGCTTGCCGCACCGTTCATGGAACGTGCTTCACTTGTAACGCCTTTGGAATCTTCCATCCATATTCTGGTGTAGAAAGGAAGCGCAACGATGATATGCTCTTTTTTCACCATTTTCAGGCAGTCCGAAATGGCGTTCGTAACGTAGCTTATTGATGAAACCGAACCTGCCTCCTGACTGCCGGCATAATGTTCATCATAGGCCATAAGAATAACATAATCAACAAACTTTCCCTGAGTTTCCAAATCATAATAAGCCCTGTATGCAGAAGGAACATAATCGTCCACGGAAAGAGTAAGTCCTTTTTCGTGGCACTTTACGCTAAGTTCCTTAAGAAACTCAACAAAATGTACTCCTGTCTCTTTTGAAAGGGCCTCAAAATCAATATTAATTCCGTCTGCTCCCAGACGCAGCGTTTCATCAATAAGGTTTTTAATAATCACTTCGCGCGTTTTCGTGGAAGAGAGCGGTTTTAGCGAGCTGACACCGTCGGCAAAGTTATCAACAAGCGGCCAAACCTGAAGTCCATCCCCGTGTGCTTTATTAACATATTCCGGATCACCTATCGAGTCAATGGTTCCATCTTCAGCTGCCAGTCTGTACCATGTAGGAGAAATAACGTTCATTCCATCCGCTTTCGCAACGGCAGTTGCGTATGTATCATTTCCCGCCGCAGACGAAATCTGATGCCATCCAAGTTTGATTTTTCCGTCGTACATGCAGGAATTGTCTTCGGGATATTCTACTTTAGTAGGACTTAGTGAATTGTAGTATGATTCACCAAGATGCTTAAGCTGGACATAACCGAAAATACCGTCTTCGGTCATAACTTTAACAAATTCCTTTCCACCTTTTCCGGTGCCGGAAATGTAGAAAAGTTTGTCGTTTTCAGCCAGTAATCTGAGCGCCTGACTTTCAACATTCGGCTCCGTGTGAAGATAACCTTCGGAACCGATAACGGAGTATTCCAGAAATTCATTCTGCTTGTAGTTTGTTACGATACGTGCGGGTTCTTCGAAAAAGGCGAACCTTACACCGGAATACATAGAAACAAACTCCGTGGAAACATAGCATGTTCCTTTTTCAATAATGAGTGCCGGAACGTCTGTTCCTTTGACGCCATCGTTTGAATAGTAATAAGGAAGATCCGGGTAAACTCTCATTATGGTCCCCGGAATCACGTAGGACATAACCTGCTCCGCTTCGTCCCAATAGAAACCACTGTTGAAAATATCCTGCGCAAGTGAAAGCGGGATGTAAGGGGCACCATCTCTCACGGGGCATTCAAAGTCCTGCACTTCTCTTTCAAGTATGAACAATGCATTCCCGTCCTCCGCACTCATCACCGTGTCAGCAGAAACTATCGTTGTGTTTTCCTTTGAACAGCCTGTCATAAAAATCATGAGTGCAAAAAGAATTGTTACTCGGAGTACTCTATATATATTTGTCCTTAAAACACTATATTTCATAAATACCTCATCTTTTTCCGGTGGGGAGCCTTGCTGATTTTATATATTAAACATCGTATATGCTTTTTAGTCAAGAGAAAGCGCATCTGTCGTAATGCGATGTCATACAAATAACATTGTTAAAAGCAGGCTCTATGTGGTATCTATATGCAAAAAAACCTCACTTCAGCGCTAAGAAGTGAGGTCTTTTTAAGCTTTTTTATTATATAGATACCACCTAATGGGCCTTTGGGGCGAACCACCGTCCCGGATACCAAGCGACTCACGTATGCTTCAAGAGTCCTTGAAAATATGTACATATAAGGTAACGAGAAGGAAAAACATTTATTATACAAAAACATTGGTCTAAAGTTAATGTTGTTTTTGCATATATTCAGTTAAAGTGTCTATCCCCAGCTGAATCCTCCGGTTGCTATCTTCCTTAACCAAATAATCTTCAAGCGGTTGTTCCTTTTTTTCACCGTTTTCGTAATATATATGCATTAGTTTTATCTCACCGTACTCATCCGGAATCGCCTTCACTTGAATAGCCCACTGCGAACGTTTCCCAAGAGGATTAATTTCGGCAATGAAGCCGTCAATTATCTTCTGTGCGGCCTTTCTTTGTTCTTCTTCGGAGTACATTTCCAAAGCGCGATACATTCCTACGATGAGAGGATCGTCTTCAGGCGCCCGCGCAGCGGTAAGTGTACATTTAACATTCATCACATAGGCAGGCTGCACACTGTCTTCATCCGTCTCAAATATATGAGCGAAATAACCGATTTCCGCTCTTGGAGAAAACGTTTCTTTGACAATCGCCTCAACTTTTTCCGCACATTTCCGTAAAACGATATTAACATCTTCATCTGCAGCTTCTTTATCAAACAGGGTTATCATTTTTGACGTTTCAGAAAGCTTCATCGGCTGTTCCTGATTTATCCAGCCAACTGTATCATACAGTGCACCGGTTGCTCCGCCCCAAGCCACCATAATCCACGTTTCATATGATTGCGTAGCTTTGTTGTAACTTTCAACCGCGCCAATAGGAAATAAAAACTCATAGCTTGGAATCGGAATTTCGCATTCGAATGTCTCGTTTTCATAAGGCGCCTTATATGCAACCGTTTCTGCTTTTGACAGATACATATTTTGCATAATGTCTTTGTAGTCACGTTCGTCCAGCGGAGAAAAAATAAATTGATATTTTTCATCCTCTGCATTCCAGACTTCCCGTTTTTCAGGCTGCGGTTCTATGATTTCTTCTATTTGATTACTAATTTCTTTCAGTTCTTTCTGAAGCTTCAACCTGTCATTTCTCTCCAAAAAAAACAGCGTAAAAGCCACTCCAACCATGACTACCAGACTACATAATGCTATTGTTATTCCTTTTTTCTTCATGTTTCCTCGGTTAATTCCACAACAAATTGCTTACATATATAGTTGTTCCGCTTGCTATGTTGGGAGTATATAAATAATATACTACTGTCTGTGTTGCATCGGAATGCTGAGTATACTTTACTGTTCCATATTGATCAGCATATGTAATCAAGGCAACATGGCTGCTATTGTTCCAATAGAGAATTCTTCCGATTTGCGGTGTTGCTGTAGATACATATGAAAAATAGTCTTTACCTGTCATATATGGAATAATACCACCATTACCATAATATCCTGTTCTCATCCAATTGACGCCCGCATACGCGGCATTTGCTGCTTTAGGATACCATTCTCCTGCTACATCTATAGGAATCCCACCCGCATGTAGACATTTTGACACAAAATTAGCGCAGTCACTCCCATTATTATTTTCTGCTGAGAATTCTGGAACTTCAGTAGCATGCGCAACCGCATATGCAACTGCAGCTGTCCTGTCGTATGTATTTTTCACCACCAATTTATTATATCAGACCATCGGACTCACCTCCTTCCAAAAGTAAAATGTAACTCAAATGTTCCCAGGCAAAAGTTTCTGATTAATCAAAATGGGCTACTATCGTCTCCCGGGACTAAAAAAACAAAAGCATTCAAACAGGATGTTCTATATTTTACCAAATTAATGCATTATGTCCGGTTTTGGCGTAAAACATACAAAATATGTCACGAAAAGTTTCTCACAGCATTATTTCGATCAGGTAAAAGAATACAATATATAAAGAAATAGTAATGCCAATTACCATCGTTATAAAGCAACGAATATGCGTTTTGGCATGATATCCTCCTCCTACCGTCTGATTAATATAGAAAATAACTATTATAATAACCGTTGAAAAAAAAGAACCACTACAAGCTCCCAACAACAATAACAACACAGTGCTCAGAACTGTATATAATAGTGCTCCAAGGCCATATTCTATTTTTTCCTTTTCCTCCTCATCTATATTTACTTTTCTTTCAAGAAAAGTCATTACCCTCTTTACAACTATTTCAGTCGCCATAACAATCGTTGTCCTCCATTGGAAGCATTATGTCCACCCTAAACATATAGTCCTGCGAATAAATCTGCATTATTCCTTGTCTTTTCTCTATCATCTGGCTAATACTCTCCAATCCATATCCGTGTCCATTATACTGTTTAAAAATCAAGGCTGATGAAGAAACATCTTTCCTTTCAGTGTTCATCGGATTTATACATGAAATACAAAACATATCCATACTTTTTGACAATTTAAGATCAATGTAACGTTCTGTCTGATTAACATCAGTATATGCTAATTCTTGAATTGCATTGTCCAACAGATTACTAATCAACACGCAAAAGGATATTTCATCAATAGGAAGTCTTGTAAGCGGATATGGTTGGTAACGAAAAGTAATTCCATATGAAAGCGCTGTTTCTCTCTTTGCCGTTAATAGCGCATCCATTGATTCATTCCCTGTCAAGAACAGATTCTTCACATATTTTTCTTCTGACAACAGCTCGCTTATTTTTTCTGATGACAACTCTCCATTCATTTTTAAAACTGCTTCTACTGTTGCAATTCGGTGTTTGAAATCATGCTGATTTTTTAACATGGCCCTATACATATTTTTAATTTCCCCTTGATGTTTTTGAGAATCTTCAAGCATTCTTGCTGCATTTTCAGCAAATAGTGCTCGATTTAAAACCTTGCAAAAGCCCTCATACAATACGACAGACAGAACAATAATGCAAAATAATAAAATAATACTATAAACAAAAAGAGAATTTACAGCATCATTATGTGTAACGTATGAAAATAAGAATTCTGTAGTCAGCCATTCAGCGGAAAGAAGCGTTATAAACAGCAGTGAAAAGCTTACCGGAATTCGTAAGGTTTGCCTTTTTCTAAACAGACTACAAATTGCAAAAATCAATACCGTTATTAACGCATTTATGGTTATAAGGTACAATATTCTTGATTTCTCATTTTCAAATAGAACGTTTATATCGGCTTTCAGAATATACTGTATAATTGCATTGAATGCAGTTGCGCACACAATCCATATTGCTGCAATCAGTACACAGCAAAATATTCTCCCTCCAATGTTGCTACGTTTTGTAAAAAAAAGGTACAGATAACCAATCAAAAAAACGAATGTGTCAGGTATTGGCAAAGCAAAAATCTGGTGTACCGATAAAAAAACACCCGCCAGAACTGTGCATAATACAGCCAGAGTCCAATTGCGCCTGCCCACAAAAAATTTATCGCAAAAATATATGATTAGTGCGCCTTGATAAAAATTAATAACCACTTCAAATGCATTAATCATGTTTCCCTCCCTTTATCCTTGATGATATCGCATAAACGCCGAATACAGCTGTTTTTCATATTTTTGTCCAAGTGGAATTACTGTATTATCTAACAGTGTTATTTCTTTGCGAGTAATTTTTCTAATGTATCTCAAGCTAACAACATAACTTCGATGACACTGAACAACAATGTTTGACGGATATTGCTTTATAAATTCTGATAGACTTACACGAATGTTATATTCATTGCCTTCCGACAAGATAATATGCATAGTGTGCCCAAAGGACTCTGCATAGACCAAGCTTCGAATCGGGATTGATATTACTCTGCCTCCATCCTGGATAATGACTGATTCATCTGCTATCATCTCAAGTTTGTGCCATGTAATGTCCAAGCAATCAACGATGCTGTTATAAGTAATTGGTTTAAGAATATATCTCAATGCATTTACTTCATAACCTGAACATGCATATTCGGAATAATTGGTAACGAATACTATCGTTGTATATGGATCCTTTTGATAAATTTCTTTAGCAGTTAATAATCCATTTTGCTCTTTTGGAATTTCTATATCCAAAAAAAGAAGGTTGAAAATTGCTCCTCCTTCCAAGTCAAAAAGCAAGTCCTCTCCGGATTTGTACGTTTGCTTAATAACACTATTTTTCCTTCCGGTTTCTTTTTCCCATCTTTCAATATAGTCATATAATGTTGCCCGATAAATCTCTTCATCATCACAAATTGCTATTCTTAACTGCATACTTTACCCTCGCGAAAAATGTTCTTAACAATAGTCTACTTCATATTTTACATTACTGCAATACGAGCCAAAAGCTAAAGTGAATATCTTTCCATTATTAAGGGTAATATTATCCTCATCATCTAAGTATAACTATTTATTCGTGGCGATTCGCAAACAATTCAGGCATTTTTATTATTGTATTCCCTGACAAATGTATAATTCAAAAAAAAGGAGGAATGCTCATGTATTGGAAGCTTATTGCTAAAATCTTATCCAAGTATGGTGCTTGGGCTGCAAATTCAGCAAGCATCCACGGAACATATGAACCCAAAGTTCCTGAATCATTGCAGAAAAAATGCACAAAACAGCGTATTTCCGAAAAATAAAAAATATGATTTTCGGAAACAAGATTGCAATATAAGCGTTAATAATCTCTTTATCGAGTGTATTGGCTTCTATTGCTATTCGCACCACCAAAAAACGGGCACGACATGTGCCCGTTTTTCATTATGTTGCTTGCTGCAACGTCTTTCCAATATTTATGCTATTTTCTGTCCGTAGGATAATCTCCTGTGAAGCATGCCTGGCAGTATTCACAGCTGCCGTCCATAAGTTCATTAAGCCTGTCACCGTCAAGGAAACCAAGTGAATCGGCGCCGATTGCCTCACGGATTTCTTCAAGCGAATGAGTGCATGCAATGAGCTGGTCTGTGTTGGATACGTCAGTTCCGTAGTAACAAGGGAAAAGGAACGGCGGCGAAGAAATACGTACATGAACTTCTGCAGCCCCTGCGTCCTTAAGCATTTTAACAATGTGTGCGGATGTTGTTCCACGGACGATGGAGTCATCAACCATGACAACTCTCTTGCCCTTAACCGCGTCTGCCATAACATTCAGCTTAATGCGGACACTTGATTCACGAAGTGACTGCTTAGGCTTGATAAACGTACGGCCTACATAGCTGTTTTTAACGAATGCCATGCCATAAGGGATGTTTGATTCAAGTGCAAAGCCCATTGCTGCAACATTTCCCGAGTCAGGAACACCTGTTACAAGGTCTGCCTTAACAGGATGCTGCTGTGCAAGTATCCGACCTGCCATAATACGTGAATTGTATACGGAGACATTGTCAATGACGCTGTCCGGTCTTGCAAAATAAATGTATTCGAAAATGCAATGTGCAGGCTTAATCTTTGTATCCATCTTGTCTGAGAAGATGTGACCTTCCTTGTCGATGGTAACGATTTCGCCGGGCTCAATGTCTCTGATTAGCTTTGCATCAACGGCATCAAGAGCAGCCGACTCGGAAGTGATAATGAAAGTGTTGTCCCTGCGTCCGATGCAAAGCGGTCTGAATCCCCAAGGATCACGAACACCGATAAGCTTTCTGGGGCTCTCAACAACGAGTGAATATGCACCGACAAGCTTCTGCATTACGTTTTTAACAGCAGTTTCGACATTAGGTGTATTCAAACGCTCTCTGGCAATGAGATATGCAATGGTTTCGCTGTCCGTGGTAGTCTGGAAAATGGCTCCAGTCTGGGCG
>JAZQQJ010000051.1:0-21067 GCA_045629005.1 Lachnospiraceae bacterium | reverse complement strand
CCCGCGGGTGTTGTAGTGGAAGGTGGAACTGCTGTTACCGGTGCGATTGTTGTTACGGGAGAATTAGTACTTGCATTGGTCAGCTGGGCCGCTTCAGGCGGAAACAGTTCAGCAGCTGAGAGAAATAAAGACATTTCCGAGAAGCTCCAGGATAAGGCCAACGAAAAATGGGCTGAAAATAGTGGGGCTGGTAAGGGTGGAAATTCTTCGAATGAATTAAAGAATGTTTATAATTCTATAAAAGAATCTCCAAACTATCCAAATGATTTTGAACCAGTGAAAAATGAACACGAAAGTAAATATAAATAACGGCGATCTATATGATCAATTAAGACAGGTTGAATCAGGAAAGTGGTATAAAGTGTATAAAGATGGATATGATTCAATGGGAAATAAATTATCAATCCATTATTTTCAAAGCGAGTCAGGAAAAGTTTTTGATGTAAAAGTAAAATAATACTGGAGTAATACTTATTAAATGGAGATTGATGAATATGAAAATCAGTGATAACAAGAAAATACAAGAAAAAATGATTATATTATCAATCGTTGGGTGTTTAGATGCAATTAAGGAACGAAAAGTGTCAATTGATGAGGCTGAGGCTTTCTTGTTTCTGCCACGTGTGTGCTCAATGTTAGAAAGTGAGGGTTATAATAAAAGCATAATACATATTATTGAATTAGGCTGTGAGATAGAGGATGTTGAGTCGTTGTTGCCGGAAAGGTTGGATTTAATATTAGACGATATAAAAAATGAAGCACTAACTTTATTAGATGGTTATGATAAATGTGACAATATGTATTGGTTGGAAAAGTAGGCACATTTGTTTCAGGTTAGACTAGTTACAGCGAATGTTGGAAAATCTTTACTGGAAAACATCTGTATCAATATAGAATGGCACAATGACTTTAAATTGGTATAAATTTTAAATTTTATTTACTAAATTGGGCCACCTATACAGGTGGTCCGTTATTATTGAATTGAATCAGGAGCAAGGTTTTTAGACACTGTTATTGAATTTACAACGAGTGCTTCTTTTTCGCGAGACATTACTGTGAGTGAAATATTGCAGGACATTGCAAGAGTGAGTGATAGGCCTGGTCCTATATCTATATCTGACGTTGTTGAAGTTGGCTTTAAAACAGTTAAAAGGTGGTGGGAATTTTGGAAAAAATAATAATCGATAAATTTTCTGCTTATGGTAGTTGTGATTTGTTCCATCACGGTAAGTCTAAAGATAGTGTTGAAATCAGAAATTTTGAATTAAAACCAGGATGCTTATATGGATTTATAGGAGAACTTGGAAACGGTGGAGCAGCGTTAAGTTGCGGTCTGACTGGTAATATTGACTACTATCATGGAGAAATATATATTGATAATCAAAAAACATCAATAGAATTTTTAATTGATATAAGTTGGTATATCGGGAATGATTTATACAGCAATAAATTAGGAGATATTTTTCATATTAAACCGAGGTTATCAAGTAGGTCTATAATAAATCAGATAGAAAATGGCATTAAGAAAGGAAAATGCAATTTGGATTCGCGTTACATCCAGGATGGCTTTAACCTTTCAAGCGAAAGGATAAGGCGTAATATCAGGTATACCAGCGGTGAACGTTGGAAAATGTCTGCAGCAATAGGCTTTGCAAATGGAAAAAGATTATTCTGTTATCCATGGCTAAACTCATATGATATAAATCACCTAAGTGAACAGATATCTGCTACAGTTAATTTTTTGCTTTCACATGACTGTATAGTATTAATACCTACCACTTGTAGAGAAAATATTCAAAGAGTTGATTCGTATGGGAAAATAATCTATATTTAAAATTACAGATGATGCCAGATATATACAGCAGACAACTGTTTAGTGTACGCAGATTATGTATCTGTGTACACTCTTTTTATTAAAGATAATAGTGTAAGAAAATCTTTACTGGAAAACATCTGCAGCGTGCAATCGATTTAAAAGAATACCAGGAGCAAATGGAAATACGCACCTTTTTTCAGGTGATAAGATTTATTAATGAAAGGCAAAATAATGAGAGAGTTATATGAATTCGAAAAATCTGCTTTGGCGGACTTTAAAATCAATGAAATATAGATTGATAATATGAGTTCTGAAATTACGTTAATATGTGTTGATCCTATGCTAAAAGAATGTACATTTACCATTGAAAAGGTACTTTCGTTTTCCTATAATCACAAGGAACCATGGGGAAAGGGAAGTTACGTTGTCTAGTCCTGCGTAGAATACGATGGTATGACTGGAACAATTATTATCGAATTAATTTCCGGAGATGAATTGATTATTGAATTTTTAATACATAACAATTTAAACATTTAATGTTAAATAAGGGAAATTTTGATGTCGGTAAAAATACATAGTAGATACAGAAGAATTATAATTTTTCATTAATAATCTTAATGAGGAAAAACGCGGTCTTTTTTCGTGATCAATCGAATGAATTTTCGAAGTTAGATCAGCCTTTAAATTAACGGCCTGAAGCACTTTAGCCTCATGAAGCATGATTGACAAATAATCCTTTTTAATGTAAAATTTGACCGCCTATGCCATACGCATGGGCGGTCTTTATATGTCATTTTCAGGAGAAAAACAATGCAGTACGCAAATGAAATCAACAAACGAAGAACGTTTGCAATCATATCCCACCCCGATGCAGGTAAAACAACACTTACGGAAAAGCTTCTTCTTTACGGAGGGGCCATTAATCTTGCAGGTTCCGTTAAGGCAAGAAAGACAGCCAGACACGCGGTTTCCGACTGGATGGAAATCGAGAAGGAACGTGGTATTTCCGTAACTTCCTCAGTTATGCAGTTCGAATACGACGGCTATTGCATCAACATTCTTGATACCCCCGGACATCAGGACTTCTCCGAGGATACATATCGTACACTTATGGCAGCGGATTCGGCAGTCATGGTCATCGATGGGTCAAAGGGCGTTGAGGCGCAGACAATCAAGCTTTTTAAGGTTTGCGTTATGCGACATATCCCTATTTTCACTTTCATAAACAAGCTGGACAGAGATGCACGTGATACGTTTGAGCTTCTTGACGAAATCGAGAACGTTCTCGGCATCCACACATGTCCTATTAACTGGCCCATCGGTTCCGGAAAGAACTTTAAGGGCGTATACGACAGAAACACAAGGGAAATCACACGTTTCTTTGCCGCAAATTCAGGTCAGACAGAAATAAAGACCGAGACATTAAGCATTGACGATGAAGGCATAGACGAGCTTATCGGCAGGGAGAACCACCGCATATTAAATGATGAGCTTGAGCTTCTTGGCGGAGCGGGAGATGAATTCAATCTTGATGCTGTTCAGGCAGGTGAGCTTACTCCTGTATTTTTCGGTTCTGCTCTCACAAACTTCGGTGTCGAAACTTTCCTTGAGCATTTCCTTAAGATGACACAGAGCCCTCTTCCGAGAAAGTCCGACGCAGGCATTATTGAGCCGACCGATGACGCTTTTTCGGCATTTGTATTTAAGATCCAGGCCAACATGAACAAGGCGCATCGTGACCGTATTGCCTTCATGCGTATATGTTCAGGAAAGTTCACGGCAGGAGAGGAATACTTCCACGTACAGGGAGATAAAAAGATAAGACTTACACAGCCTCAGCAGATGATGGCTGATTCCAGAAAAATTGTTGATGAAGCTTATGCGGGCGATATCATTGGTGTATTTGACCCGGGTATCTTCTCAATCGGTGATACGATTTGTGAAACAAGCAAAAAGTTTGCTTATGAAGGCATTCCGACATTCGCACCCGAACATTTCGCCAAAATACGTCAGGTTGACACAATGAAGCGTAAGCAGTTCCTTAAGGGCGTAAATCAGATTGCTCAGGAAGGCGCCATTCAGATTTTCAAAGAATTCAATACCGGCATGGAGGAAATCATTGTCGGCGTTGTAGGCGTTCTTCAGTTTGACGTACTTAAATTCAGACTTGAGTCTGAGTATGGTGTTGAGATTCGTATGGATGCTCTCCCTTATGAGTACATCCGCTGGATTGAAAATACCGATATTGATGTTTCTGCATTGAACCTTACATCAGACACGAAACGTGTCCTTGACCTTAAGGACAGACCGCTTCTTATATTCACACATGAATGGAGCATAAGGACGGTCCTTGAGAGAAACAAAGAGCTGAGACTTACGGAATTCGCAAAGAACTAAGCAGAAGATTGGTCGTACACTTTAGCTTGTTCTAAGTTCTAATGGAGTAGAATGATGAAGAAGGAAGTAAAAGAAATTAACATTTCTGTCCCCGGTAATGAGGAAGATTTTGTTGAAGAATCCGAAATAAATAACCTGGAAGCAATGAAAACCGAGCCTGCAATGGTGATGCCTGTCGTTGCCATAAAAGGTCTTGTTATGCTCCCTGGAATGCTTGTACATTTTGACCTTCATCAGGATGAGTCGGTCGGAGCAATTAATGCAGCAATGAAGGAAGGTCGTTCTGTGCTTATTGTTGCACAGAAGGACGGCGCCCCCGGCAGTTCCTTCAGCATTGATGATATGTACGAAATTGGCACAATTTCATCCGTAAAGCAGATGATTAAAATGCCGGGCAATATTGTCCGTGTTCTTGCTCAGGGAAGTCGCAGGGGTCATCTCCTTAACTTTACACAGACTGTTCCATATCTTGAAGCAAGAGTAGGACTTCCTTATGAAACAAATGCAGACATGCTGCCTATTTCTGAGCAGCGTGCTATGATCAGAAGTCTCAAAGATATTCTTGAGGACTATTTCCAGGCTAACGAAAAGATTGCCAAAGAGCTTGCAAAGCAGCTGATGACATGTGATTCTCTCGATACGCTCATCAATCAGATTGCCATTTCGGTTCCTATGGCTACTCCTGCAAAGCAGAAGATTCTTGAAGCCATGGATATTAAGGACCGCTTTGAGACAATTGCAATCACCATTACAAATGAAATTGAAGTACTTAGAATAAAGAAAGACCTTCAGGGAAAAGTCCGTGAACGCGTGGACAAAAACCAGAAGGACTACATTATGCGCGAGCAGATGAAGGTTATCCGCGAAGAACTGGGCGAGAAAAACGTGCTCGATGATGCGGATGAATTTATGGAAACCCTCGAAGGGCTTACCTGCTCCGAAACAGTCAGAGAAAAAATCAAAAAAGAAATCGACAGATATAAGAGCGTTGCCGGAAGCCAGGCGGAGTCGGTTGTTTCGAGAACATACATTGAAACACTGCTTTCTCTTCCCTGGGACAAGATGACACGCGACAATCTGTCTGTTTCCAATGCAAAAGAAACGCTTGACAGAGACCACTACGGTCTTGAAAAGGTAAAGGAACGTATTTTGGAATTCCTTTCCGTCAGAGTGCTTAATTCAAAAGGACAGTCACCCATCATATGCCTTGTAGGACCGCCCGGAACAGGTAAGACGAGTATCGCACGTTCTGTTGCTTCCGCACTTGATAAAAAGTATGTCCGCATCTGTCTCGGAGGCGTTCGGGACGAAGCTGAAATTCGCGGACACAGAAAGACATACATCGGAGCAATGCCCGGAAGAATCATTACAGGGCTTAAGGAGGCCGGTACAAAGAATCCTCTTATGCTTCTTGACGAGATTGATAAAGTCAGCTCAGACTATAAGGGAGACACATCCTCAGCACTTCTTGAGGTACTTGATCCCGAGCAGAACAGACATTTTGCGGACCATTATGTAGAAATCCCGGTTGATCTTTCAGAAGTGCTTTTCATTTGTACCGCAAACTCCACAAAGACCATTCCGAGACCGCTTCTCGACCGTATGGAAGTTATTGAAGTCAACAGCTATACGGAAAATGAAAAGCTTCACATTGCAAAGGATTTCCTTTACCCGAAGCAGCTTGAGAAAAATGGTCTCAAGAAGAGTAATTTTAAGATTTCCGAAGGTGCAATGCGCCTTATGATTTCAGGCTATACACGTGAAGCAGGCGTCAGAAACCTTGAACGCCGATTCGGCGAGCTTTGCAGAAAGGCTGCACGAAAGCTCCTTGAAGAAAAACAAAGCTTTGAGGCATCAGGAAAGGATGCTTCAGAGTTCAAGGAAACAGCAATTAAAATTACCGAGAAAAACCTTAAGGACTATCTCGGTAAACAGAAATATCATGAGCTGAAGGCTAACACAAAGGCTGAGATAGGCATTGTCAGAGGTCTTGCGTGGACTGAGGTTGGCGGTGATACACTTCAGATTGAAGTGAACACCATGCCCGGAAAGGGTGAGCTTATCCTTACCGGAAGTCTCGGGGATGTAATGAAAGAGTCGGCACGTATTGCCCTTTCTTATGTCCGTTCCGTTTCGACAAAGTTCAAGCTTGATGCTGATTTCTTCGAAAAACATGATATTCATGTTCATGTTCCTGAGGGTGCAACCCCGAAGGACGGTCCTTCAGCCGGTATAACGATGACCACTGCGCTGTATTCGGCTCTTTCAGGCATTCCGGTACGTCCCGATATTGCTATGACAGGGGAAGTGTCGCTACGCGGACGTGTTATGCCTATAGGTGGCCTCAAGGAAAAGCTTCTTGCCGCAAATAAGGCAGGAATGAAGCTTGTGCTTGTTCCTGAGGAGAACAGGCCCGACCTTGATGAGATTTCCGAAGAGATTACGCAGGGTATGGAGATTATTCCGGTTTCTGACATGAAGCAGGTTTTAAAATACGCGTTATCAGAGGGTAAATAATGGATTCCGATGCCTTAATGTTTATTAAGCTGATTATTCTGTACATTCTTGACAGAGTTGAACTCCCCATAAGCAATGCGGAGCTTACAAGAATAATTCTCGAAAAGCAGCTTGCGAGCTATCTTGAAATAGTTCAGGCGCTTGACGATCTTGTTGAGGATACATACATAGAAATAATCGGTCAGAGCAATTCACACCAATATAAAATCACCACTGAAGGAAGCGAGGTCCTTTCATACTTCTATAAGGACATTTCGGTTCAGCTTCGTGATGATATCGATGAGTTCCTTTCAAAGGAACAGCACCATCTGCGTGACCTCGCGGCGTCTACCGCGGGCTATGCGGAAACGGGCATAAATGCAGGCGAATATGTAGTCGACCTTAAGGTCGTTGAGAGGGGAAGCGAGCTTGTAAGGATTAATCTCCTTGTTACAAGCGAGGAAGAGGCGGAAACTGTATGTAACCGCTGGAGACAGGCGAACACAGACGTATACGAATATCTTATTTCACGTCTTCTCACCGGCACAAAATCTAATGAAAAAGAGGAATAGGTCATGACTAATGCAGAACGGGCTCTGCAGCTTCACGAGGAGCTGCGCGGAAAACTGACGACGGAAAGTAAGGCAAGCGTAGGAACGAGAGAGGATCTCGCACTTCTTTATACGCCAGGTGTAGCCGAGCCTTGCAAAGTGATTCACAACGATCCTGAAGCAGTATATAAATATACCATCAAATCAAACACAATAGCTGTTGTTTCAGATGGTTCGGCTGTTCTCGGACTCGGCAATATCGGTGCCGCAGCCGCAATGCCTGTTATGGAAGGAAAGAGCATCCTTTTCAAGGAGTTTGGTGGTGTTAATGCATTTCCGATTTGTCTTGATACACAGGACACAGAAGAAATCATAAGGACTGTTGTAAATATAGCACCTGCGTTTGGCGGTATTAATCTTGAGGATATTTCTGCTCCAAGATGCTTTGAAATTGAAAGAAGACTTAAAGAACTTTTACCGATTCCCGTTTTCCATGATGATCAGCACGGTACAGCAATTGTTGTGCTTGCAGGCATTATAAATGCCTTAAAGGTTGTCGGAAAAAAGAAGGAAGACTGTTATGTCGTAATTAATGGTGCGGGCTCTGCGGGCATTGCCATTGCAAAGCTTTTACTTCGTTACGGCTTCAAAAAGCTCACTCTTTGCGACAAGGTAGGTATGCTTTCAAAGAAGACCGAAGGCATCAACTGGGCCCAGAAGGAAATGGTTGAGGTGACAAACCTTGACGAGAAGGAAGGAAGCCTTGTGGATGCACTTGTCGGTGCGGATATTTTTGTGGGTGTTTCTGCTCCGAATATTGTTACCGCAGAAATGGTAAAGAAGATGAACAAGGATGCCATTATTTTTGCAATGGCAAACCCTGTTCCGGAAATTATGCCCGATGTTGCAAAGGCAGCCGGTGCACGTGTTATCGGTACAGGCCGTTCCGACTTCCCGAATCAGGTTAATAATGTTATTGCCTTCCCGGGCATCTTTAAGGGGGCACTTGAGGGTAGAGCAAAACAGATTACAGAGGAAATGAAGCTTGCGGCCGCAAATGCAATTGCTTCTCTTGTTTCCGATGATGAACTTAGCGAGGACTGCATTATGCCTCAGCCTTTCGACAAGAGGGTTTGTGATGTCGTCAGCAAGGCGGTTATGGAGTTGATATAAATAGTAACCTGTTTGGCAAGATTTGATAATTGCAGTACTATTTCGCGCTTTTTTTATGCAGACTTTGTAAGGGAGTGCTGATATAATGTTGTGGGTTCGCAACTTGTACATAAATAGTACATACAATGCACACAATTTATGTGTATAGTAATCCCTGCAATAAAAGTGCAAAAGGGTATAAGGGTTTATGGCTATTGAGGTATTCAATCGATATGAACTGAAATTCATTATCGATGACAGACAATATCATATGCTTCGTGAACGGCTTTCGGAGTACATGGAGTCGGATGCTTACAGCAAGAACGGTGAATTCTACACCATCTGCAACATCTACTACGACACTCCGAATAACGAGCTTATAAGGCGTTCGCTGGAGTCTCCGGTCTATAAGGAAAAAATGCGACTCAGAAGCTATGGTACGGTTGCTCCCGAGGACAAGGTTTTCCTTGAAATCAAGAAGAAGTACAAAGGACTTGTTAACAAACGCCGCACCAAAATAAGGCTTGTTGATGCGTACAACTACTTCGAAACCGGAAAGTTTCCGGAGCTTCACCCGTACATGAACGCGCAGGTTATGCGTGAGCTTGACGAAATGCAGAAAAGGATGGGCCTTATCCCTGCTCTTTTCCTGTCATATGACAGATGTGCCATGTTTGCAAAGGACGACAAGGATTTCCGTGTTACCTTTGACAGAAACATTACGACCCGTCGATACGACCTTGGCCTTCACTATGGTGTTTACGGTGATAAGCTCATTGATGAAAACACCTGGATTATGGAAGTCAAGATTGACAGGGCAATGCCTTTGTGGATGACGAAAATTCTTTCCGAAATGCACATATACAAAGGCACGTTTTCAAAATACGGTACTGAGTACACGAATTACCTTAAGGAGAAACAAAATGTTTGAAGAATTATTCGGGGTCTACAATGACTATTCGATAACAACAAAAGAGACACTTATATGCATGATTTTTGCCATGGTTCTTGGCATTGTTATTGCAGCAGCATATGCATTCACTACGAAAAAGGCCGAAGCTTCTGTAAGCTTCTTCATCACACTTATCATTCTTCCTGCAATTGTGGCACTTGTCATTACACTTGTAGGCAGCAATATTGCACGTGCACTTTCCATCGGCGGTGTATTCACACTTGTTCGTTTCAGAAGTGAGCAGGGCACAGCAAAGGATATTTCCTTCGTTTTCCTTGCAATGGCAGCAGGACTTGCAGCAGGCCTCAGCTTCCTCACAATTGCATTCTTCGGAACAATTGTGCTTGCTGTAATCATAGTAATTGTATCCAAGCTTGCCGAGGTAATCTTCGCTACAAACGAACAGGAGCTTAAGATTGTTATTCCCGAGGATATGAACTACTCAAACACGTTTACGGACATCTTCGGAAAGTACACACAGAAGTACAGCCTTGAGAAAGTTAAGACTACAAATATGGGTACTCTTTATGAACTCACTTATCACGTTGTTATGAACGGTGAAGCAGATGAGAAGAAATTCATCGACGAAATCCGTACAAAGAACGGAAATCTTAATGTTTCTCTTGCAAAACAGTTGAAAAACAATGACAGGTTATAGTACAATACGATAAAATCCGTGTATGAACGGATCAAAAGAAGGTCTCATTATCGCTTGACGATGGTGGGGCCTTTTTAATTTTCTTAGTGCCTCCAAAAAACGATTTATAAAAACACTAATTTATATAATATTTATATTTTCAAAATGGGGTTAAACTTCTTCACGGGACAGTCCGACAATGCCGGACACTCAAAAAAGAAAATGAGGAGAAGACACTATGAAAAGAAATTTCAGAAAGCTTACAGCATTACTTTCAGCATTCGTAATGCTTCTCAGCCTTGTAGGTTTTATGCCTGCAAAAGAAGTTAAGGCTGAGGATACCTACAAGCTGTTTCTTGCATACGGCGGCGGCTCAAACTGGGAGCACCAGTACTATGGCGACGGCGCATCATCAAATACCGAAACAGTTAAAGGAACGTCAGCAGATATCGCTATCGGCGGTACTGCAACAATTGGTGTAGAAATCGAAGCCGGCTCCGATAAAACATGGTTTGCCGCTCCTTGCCTTATCATTCCCGGCAAGGCTGCAGACGCTAAGATTGATTATGAAATCGTATCCATCAAGGTAGATGGTAAGGAAGTAACTCCCGACCTTACAGCAGGCGATGCGTACTGGACAGAGGGAACAGGCGACTATGCAGCAGAAGACTGCGTTCGTCTTGCAGGCGGCTGCAACGAGTGGGCAACAAACTATATTGCACAGCCTGAAAATTTCAAAACATACGAATATACAATCAAGCTCAACGGTATTGAGTTCAAGGCAGCAGGTTCATCAGCTCCCGAAGCACTTGAAGGACCTTTCGATATGTTCCTCGCTTACGGCGGCAACGAAGACTGGTCGCTTGGCTACACAGGCGTTGACAATGATCTTATTAAGGGTACAACAGCTCAGGCTAAGCCCGGCGATACAGTTACAATCGGTGTAAACATTGAAGGTGGTTCAAACAAGACATGGTATGCTGCTCCCTGCCTTATCGTTCCCGGACATGCAGAGGAAGCTGTCGTTGATTTTGAACTTATTTCAATTAAGGTAGATGGTAAGGAAGTTACTGCCGATCTTTCCCTTGGCGACAAGTACTGGGCAGAGACAACAGGTGACTTCGATAAGACAGACTGCGTACGTCTTGCAGGCGGCTGCAACGAGTGGGGTACAAATTACATCACACAGCCCGCTGATTTCAAGACATATGAGTACACAATCAAGCTTAATTCCGTTACAATTCCCGGCAAGGAAGTTCAGACAATGGTTTCAACAGACCTTTATGAAGTAGGTCTTGCCATCGGCGGCGACGTTGAAAGCGGTGACTGGGCTAACAGCTACGTTACAGGCTACAATGAGAACATTACCGCTGAAACAGCATTTGTAAGATCCGGTGATACAGCTCACATCAGCCTTACTTTCAAGAACCCTGTTGTTTACACATGGTATCTTGCTCCTTACATGCTTAATACAAATTCCGAGAAGGACGTTAAGACCATCTCAAACATCGATTTTACAATCAATTCCATCAAGTTTGACGGCGTTGAAGTTACACCTGACCTTACACAGGGTGATGCATGGTGGACAGAAGGAACAGGCGACTGGGACAGCGACCATTGCATTCGTCTTGCAGGTGGTACAAACGAGTGGGGCGCAAAGTATATTACATGCCCTGCAGGTTACTCAAAAGTAGAGTACGATATTACATTCAACACAATCGAAATCACAGAAGCAGTTGTTGCAGCATTTGATGAGGCACTTCTTCTTGGTGATTATGCAGGCTATCTTGTATTCCAGTGCCCTGACACATGGGTATTCCGTGATGACTGGTCAAACGAATCAAACGGTCTTCTTGGCCTTAACGATGGCGTTAACGATTACTTCACACATGTTACATGGAATGATGGCGCTACAGAGGAAGAAAAGAACCTTGGCGGTACAATTACAGATGCTGTTATTGACGGTAACGGCACATACACAGTAAAGATTGAAGGCGCTGAAGCAGGTCTTCACGGCTCAACAAAGTGGAACATGCTTTATGTTTCCACAACTATTCCTTATTCCTGCATCGAACTTGGTGGCGTAACAATTACAGACGCTACAATTAAGGTTGATGGCAAGAAGGTTAGCATTGATGCTCTTATTACAGGCGCTGACGAAGTTAAGACAAAGAATCATCCTGAAGTAAACGGTGCATACGCATGCATCCAGTTCATCAATACATACAACAAGAAGAATCCGAACGCTCTTGATTCCGTTCCGATTCCGCAGGAGTCCATCGAAGTTACATTTACAATTGCAGGCCTTGGAAAGGACAGCCCTACAGGCGGCAATGTAATTACAACAGATGTTCCGGAAGTTATTGCTACTCCCGAGCCTACACCGGAGCCTGAAAAGGTTGAGCCTACACAGGCACCTGAAGTGGTTGAAACACAGCCTACGGTAACAACAGCTCCTACAGAGGCACCTGTAGTTACAACTGCTCCTTCAGATAATACAGAAGATGGTTCAAATACCGGACTTATTATTGGCATCATTGTTGCAGTTGTTGTCATTGCCGGTGCAGTAGTATTCTTCCTTCTCAAAAAGAAGAAAAAAGACTGATATAATCACTATTCCATAGAAAGGTAAAGTGTGTTAATCTAAAGGGTGGTACCACGAAAGTGATGCCACCCTTTATGACTTATATGTTGCAATGATTTCCTGCGATGCGGAAAAGATTGCAGTTTGGGAGGATAGGTATGGATTACGAAAAACGTTTACAGGAAGTTGATGACGTCATAGCGAAAGGACCATACAGTGCAGAGTGGTCAAGCCTTACAAAATGGCGCTGTCCCAAGTGGTTTCCGGATTTGAAATTCGGTATTTTTATTCACTGGGGTATTTTTTCGGTGCCTGCTTTTGCAAATGAATGGTACTCAAGAAGCATGTACATCAAGGATTCCCGCGAATATAAGCATCATATAGAAACCTATGGTTCGCAGAAGGATTTCGGCTACAAGGATTTTATTCCTATGTTTAAGGCTGAGAAGTTCAATGCGGATGAATGGATTGACACCTTTAAGGATGCAGGCGCAAGGTACATTATGCCCGTTGCCGAGCATCATGACGGTTTTCAGATGTACGAGAGTGAGCTTTCCCATTGGAATGCTAAAGAAATGGGCCCGAAGAGAGATGTTGTCGGCGAACTTAAGGCTGCAGCAGAAAAGCAGGGCCTTGTATTCACTACATCTTCCCATAGAGCCGAGCATTACTGGTTTATGGGTTGCGGACGGGAGTTTGAGAGCGACATAAACGGTGAATTCAAGCGCGGAGATTTTTACTGGCCTTCCGTCGCAACACAGCCCGATCAGGGCAACGTATTTTCCGAGCCATATTCTTCAAAGGAATTCCTTGACGATTGGCTTCTCCGTTGCTGTGAGCTTATAGATAAGTATCAGCCGAAGCTTCTTTACTTTGACTGGTGGATAATGCATCAGAGCTACAAAGAGCATATAAAAAAGCTTATGGCATACTATTACAACCGTGCTGCAGAATGGGGCATTGATGTTGCCATAGTTTACAAGCACGATCCTGTTCCTTTCGGTTCGGGCATACCGGATGTTGAACGTGGCAAATTCGGTTCCACACAGGCTTACAACTGGCAGACGGACACAGCTATTGCATATAATTCATGGTGCTATATTGACGGACTTGACTACAAAAAGTCCGATGAAATACTTGCTTATTTTGTAGATGTTATTTCAAAGAACGGCAATCTCCTTCTGAACATCGGTCCTAAGAGTGACGGCACCATTCCCGACGAGGACAAAAAAATTCTCCATGAAATCGGAGAATGGATGCGTACAAACAGTGAAGCAGTGTACGATACGAAGCCGTGGAAGACTTCTGCGGAAGGCTCAACCATTGAGGAAGAAGGTAAGTTCTCCGACATTAAGGACAAAGAGTACAAACACGATGACTTCCGCTTTACATGCGGAAACGGCGCAGTTTATGCATTTTCACTGAATTATCCTTCGGACGGAAAGCTTTGCATCAAGTCTCTCGGAAAGAGCGACTTTAACTCTCTTGGTTTCCAGGGAATTGTTACGAAGGTGTCTGTTCTCGGATACGGTGAAGTGAAGTATGACTACACAGAAAACGGTATGATTGTTTACGGCCCTGAAATAAATACAAAGAATCCTGTTGTAATTAAGGTTGAAACAGACTAAACAGAGGTGCGGATGGATACTTTTTACATCGCAGATGATGAAAAAATAATACGTGACGGTCTGAAGTGCATTGTTGACTGGAAAAGCCTCGGATATGAGCTTTGTGGAGAGGGAAAAAACGGTGATGAGGCAATAAGAGATATCCTCGAAAAAAGGCCCGACATCGCCATGATGGACATCAGAATGCCCGGCATGAGCGGGCTGGAGGTCATCCGGACTGCAAGAGAAGGCGGTTACACAGGCAAATTTATAATTCTTTCCGGTTTTTCGAACTTCGAATATGCCCGTGAGGCAATGAAGTACGATGTAAACTACTATCTTACAAAGCCGATTGACGAAGATGAGCTTATTAAAACCGTAAAAGAAATTACCGAAAAGATTCGTGAAGAACGTTCTGCAGAGGTTCACAATGAAGTCCTGAGAGCAAAGTCGAAAAAGGAAATCATCCTTGACCTGGTGTTGGAAAAGGAGGACGTTTTTTCGCTTGATATGAGCGCACTGGGGCTTCAGGCCAACAAGTACCAGGTTGTTGCCTATGAAAGCTTTGATAAGAACGAAGCGTCTGTTCCATACCAGTTTGCGGACCTTTTTCAGGCAGCAAACAAGGGTGATGAACTCTTCGAGCATTTTGATTACAGAAATGAAGAATACCTTCTTTTAAAGGGCAGTCTTGCTATTGAAAAGATGAAGCGCTTTATTGCTCATTATGATGAAGAGCCTGAAAAGGGAAGCCCGCTCGATACGCTGTTTATTGCATATGGACAGGAAGTTGACTCCATTATGGAGCTTTCAAGAAGCTTCGATCAGGCCAGAAAGCTTATCCTCAGGAGATTCTTCTGCACAGAGGGGCAGCACCTGTTCGGCTATAATGATCTTCCGACTGTTCAGAATCAGCTTACTGAATTCGATAAGAAGCTGGTAGACAGCTACAGTAAGTGCCTTACAGGGTATCTTCAGGCGTTTAACAGACGTAAGGTGGCGGAAGTGCTTTATGAACTGGAGGAATATCTTTTCCATGTTAAGGCAGAGATTTCCGATGTGAAGATTTTTATGACGGACCTCTACCTTCAGATTAAGGATTCGATAACCCATACATACCCTCTTGTCAGCATACCTTTTAAGTCAAATACCGAAATAATCGGCTTTATCGGTACGCGCAACTATCTTTACGAGATAATCGTATGCCTGTCACAGACGTTTGAAATGATAATGAGTTCAACCGGTAATTCTACCCGCGATTCTGTTATGGATGATATTCTTTACTACATTGACCATAACTATCATTCAAACCTGAAGCTGGAAATGATTGCGGCGCTTTTCGGATATAATCCGAGTTATCTTGGAAAAGTGTTCACAAAAACAACAGGTTCCAGCTTTAATACGTATGTTGACGAAGTTCGTGTTAACAAGGCTCTGGACCTTCTGAAGGAAAAGGACCTTAAGGTTTACGAGGTCTCAGAAAAGGTTGGTTATAAAAACGTGGACTACTTCCACAAGAAGTTCAGAAAATATGTCGGAAAGAGCCCTGCAGAATACAGAAAAAGCCTGAATATAGACGACGGAGAAGCTTGATGTCCACTAGGGACGGGGTGTGGTGTATGTCCACTAGGGACGGGGTGTGGTGGACATCCGAGCACATTATGTCCACCACACCCCGTCCCTAGTGGACATACACCACACCCCGTCCCTAGTGGACAAAATTTATTCTTCTGCAGGAACGTTTTCCTTTTCTCTGATGAGCTCAAGGAAGTACTTTGCGGGCTCTGAGAGGGGAAGTGTGTCATCGTAAGCTGCGATAATCTTACGAGGCGGAATCTTTTCTGTTGTTTTAATGACATAAAGATTCGGATTGGAACGGCCCTTTACACAGAAATCGGGAACAAAGGCAATGCCAAGGCCTATTTCTGCAAGGTCTATGAGAAGGTCGTTGCTGGTAAGCTCTACGCCCGGAACAAGGTCGATGGAGGCTTTCTGAAACATCTCGTGGAGGAAAATACTTGTTGTGGAAGTCTTGTCCAGCATGAGGATGGGGTAGGTGGAAAGCTTTCTCAAGGAAACCTTTTTGTCTTCGAAATCATATGCGTCCCTGCTTGCAAGGAAGACATCATTAAAGGTGGAAACAGGAACTGTTTTCATTGTATTGCTGAGTGTGGGATTGGGGAAGTTTGTAACAATGAGATCCGCCTGATTCTCATCGAGGAGCGCTGCGCAGCCTGATGAGGAGGCGTTAATTACCTTGATGTGAATGTCAGGGTATTTTTTATGGAATTCGTTTAAGTAGGGAACAAGGAAGTAGCGGCAGATTGTATCGCTTGCAGCAATACGGAAGCTGACTTCGCCTGTGTCACGAGCGGACTGGAGCTGATTTTCAGCCTTTGAAATGAGAGTGATGGCCGGCTCGATGTGCTTGAAGAGAAGCTCGCCTTCCTTTGTGAGGGAAACCTTCTTGGTGCTCCTTAAGAAAAGAGTCTGGCCGAGACGACGCTCAAGAACTTTAACGGACTGGCTGACCGCCGACTGCGAAATGAACAGATCTGCGGCTGCATCCGAAAAGCTCAGACTTTTGGCTACATGGTAGAAAACTTTGTACAATTCATAGTTAACATCCATCATATTCAATTACCCCCGACTGATAAGCTTATTTAATAGAAGCCTTCACATATATTAATTTTCATTATATCACTTCTTGTGCAATAATAAAAGCAAATTTTAGATAAATACATGTGTTAAATAATTAACACAATAAAGACCGCAAAGGAGCACGGAAATGGTCAGAAGAGTATATGCCGAGAAGAAGGCTGAGTTCGCAGTTAAGGCTGCCGAGCTGAAGAACGAGATAAAGGAATACCTTGATATTGACAGTGTTGAGAATGTACGTATTCTCATCCGTTATGATGTTGAAAACATATCCGAGAAGACATACAAGGCTGCTACAACAACAGTATTTTCAGAGCCTCCCGTAGACATTCTTTTTGAAAATGATTTCCCTCACAATGCCGATGATACTGTGTTTTCTGTTGAGTTCCTTCCGGGACAGTTCGACCAGAGAGCAGACTCTGCAGTTCAGTGCGTAAAGCTTCTGAACGAAAAGGAAGAGCCTGTTATCCTCAGCGCAACAACATATGTTCTTTCAGGAAAGATTTCCTCTGACGAGCTTGCACGCATTCAGAAGCACTGCATCAATCCCGTTGATTCAAGAATTGCGGGAGAGGCAGTTCCCGAGACATTAAGCCTTGAGTACAGCGTACCTGACGATGTTAAGGTGCTTGACGGTTTCAATACAATGCCCGAGGCAGATTTCAAGGCATTATATGATTCCCTGAATCTTGCCATGACCTTCAAGGATTTCCTTCACATCAGAAATTACTTTACAAACGATGAGAAGCGCAATCCTACAATGACGGAAATTCGTGTGCTCGATACATACTGGTCCGATCACTGCCGTCACACAACTTTCTTAACAGAGCTTACAAACGTTAAATTCGAGGAAGGCTTCTACAAAAAGCCTATCGAAGATACATACAATAAATACCTTAAGGCACGTTCCGTTCTTTATGCAAACCGCCCCGACAAGTACGTTTCCCTTATGGACATCGCAACCTTTGGAGCGAGAGAGCTTAAGGCAGCAGGCAAGCTTGATGACATGGAGGTTTCCGACGAAATCAATGCATGCTCCATTGTTGTGCCTGTTGAAGTTGACGGCGTAACAGAAGAGTGGCTTGTATTCTTTAAGAATGAAACCCACAACCACCCTACTGAAATTGAGCCTTTTGGTGGTGCCGCTACATGCCTTGGCGGTGCAATCCGCGATCCTCTTTCGGGCAGAGGTTATGTATATCAGGCTATGCGTGTTACAGGTGCTGCAGACCCTACACTTCCCGTTAAGGATACTCTTTCAGGCAAGCTTCCTCAGAGAAAGCTTGTTACAGGTGCTGCTGCAGGCTATTCATCCTATGGTAACCAGATTGGCCTTGCTACAGGCCTTGTTGACGAAATATATCATCCGAACTACGTTGCAAAACGTCTTGAAATCGGTGCTGTAATGGGTGCCGCAAAGCGTTCAAACGTTATCCGTGAAACCTCCGATCCCGGTGATGTTATCATTCTTATGGGCGGACGTACCGGTCGTGACGGCTGCGGCGGTGCAACAGGTTCTTCCAAGGCACATAATGCTGAGTCCATCAACACATGCGGTGCAGAAGTACAGAAGGGTAATGCGCCTACAGAAAGAAAGCTTCAAAGACTTTTCAGACGTCCTGAAGTTACAAAGCTTATTAAGAAGTGTAACGACTTCGGTGCAGGCGGTGTTTCCGTTGCCATCGGAGAGCTTGCTGACGGTCTTGTTGTCGACCTTGACCTTGTACCTAAGAAATATGCAGGTCTTGACGGCACAGAGCTTGCAATTTCCGAGTCTCAGGAAAGAATGGCAATTGTCGTAGACAAGAAGGATGCAGACAAGATGCTTGAATATGCTGCTTCCGAAAACCTTGAAGCAGTTTGTGTCGCTACAGTTACAGAAGAAAAGAGACTTGTTCTTAAGTGGAGAGGAAAGGAAATCGTTAACATTTCCCGCGCGTTCCTCGATACAAACGGAGCACATCAGGAGGCATCGGCTGTTGTTACTATGCCTTCCGAGGAAAAGGGCATTTACGATACATACAGCTACAAAGCATATTCAACAAAGAAGTTTGATGGAAATAATCTTGCCGACACATGGAAGAACCATATGGCAGACCTTAATTCCTGTTCGAAGAAGGGGCTTTCGGAGATGTTTGACTCCTCCATCGGCGCGGCAACTGTGCTTATGCCCTTCGGTGGCAAGTATGAGAATACACCTGTCCAGACGATGGTTGCAAAGCTTCCTGTACTTCGCGGAAAGTGTGATACAGTAACAATGATGAGCTATGGCATGGATCCTTATCTTACAAGCTGGAGCCCTTATCATGGTGCTGTTTATGCAGTAATTGACTCTGTTGCAAAGATTGTTGCTGCAGGTGGTGACTATACAAAGATTCGTTTCACATTCCAGGAGTTTTTTGAAAAGCTCAGAGATGATGCTACACGTTGGGGCAAGCCTCTTGCAGCACTTCTCGGCGCATATGAGGCACAGGTAAGCCTCGGACTTCCTTCAATCGGAGGAAAGGACTCCATGTCCGGTTCCTTCAATGAAATCGATGTTCCGCCTACGCTCTGCTCCTTCGCAGTATGCGTTGACAAAGAAAAGAACATCGTTTCAAACGAATTCAAGAAAGCAGGAAATATGCTTGTTCTTTTCCGTATGCTTCCCGATGACAAAAACGGAGAAAAGGACTACGGCCTTCCTAATTACGAAGAGTTCAAGAAGTCCATGGCATACATCAGAAGCCTTAATGAGAAGGGCATCATCAAGTCTGCAAATGCAGTAACAGGCACAGGTGCCGCTGATGTAATCGCAAAAGCTGCTTTCGGTAACATGCTCGGTGCTGTCATTACACCTTCCTTCGTAAACGAACTCTTCACAGCCAATCATGGTGCAATTCTTGCTGAGGTTAAGCCTTCGGCTGTTGATGAAATACTTGCAAGCGGCATATTTGCTGAGGTTGTGGGTGAAGTTATTGCACAGCCCGAAATCCGCTGCGGAGCATCCGGAAGCGTTCAGCTTAAGGATTTGTTCGATGCATGGCAGGGTACTCTCGAGGGGGTATTCCCCACAAAGACAATCGGTGCTGAAAAGGCTCTTGAAAAGGCAGGCATAGCCAATCCTTCAGTTCCGCTTTATGATGCAAAGAAGATTCTCGTTGCAAAGAATAAGGTCGCAAAGCCTCACGTATTTGTTCCCGTATTCCCCGGAACAAACTGTGAATACGATGTTCTCCGTGCTTTTGAAAAAGCAGGTGCAGATGTTGAGACGGTTGTATTCAGAAACAGAAATGAGCAGGATATAAGAGAGAGTGTTGACGCTTTTGAGGCTGCGATTAAGAACTCACAGATTGTAATGTTCCCGGGCGGTTTCTCCGCAGGTGATGAACCTGACGGATCGGCAAAGTTCATTGCATCCGCATTCAGAAACGTTAAGCTTACAAACGCTGTAAACGATCTCCTTAAGCAGCGCGACGGCCTTGTACTCGGCATTTGCAACGGCTTCCAGGCTGTAATCAAGCTCGGACTTGCTCCTTACGGCGAAATCTGCGATCAGCTTCCGGATTCACCTACGCTTACAAGAAATGCCATCGGACGTCATATTTCCAAGTCCGTTTATACGAAGGTTGTTTCAAACAAGTCCCCTTGGCTGAAGAATGCCACACTCGGCGGAGTATATACAATTCCCGCATCACACGGCGAAGGCCGTTTCGTAGCTACAGGCGAGTGGCTTAAGAAGCTTATTGAGAACGGACAGGTTGCTACTCAGTACGTTGACATTGACGGCAACGCATCCTACGATGAAGCCTTCAACCCCAACCTTTCCTACATGGCTATCGAAGGTATCACCGATGCATCCGGCAGAGTACTTGGCAAGATGGCTCACTCTGAACGTATCGGCAGCGGTGTTGCAAAGAATATCTTCGGTGAACAGGACATGAAGGTATTCGAATCAGGCGTTGAATATTTTAAGTAGGGACGGTTCTTTTGTCAAAAGGATTGCCCCTTTGGCGGTCAAATGATTCGTAAACCCTTCTTTCACATTTACATTAATTACTATTTAGTAACTCTCTGAGGCAGATACTGTCTCAGAGTTTTTTAGTTTGCGCGCCATGGGCGCGCTCTAACGGGTGCAAGTCCCGAACACGCCCAGATAGTGGGAAGTGTATAGCTGAACAGCAAGGGTGTCTATCGTGAGGTGGAATCTGAAGGAAGCTGTAAGCAAATCTCTGGTC